>DASPRY010000154.1:0-40836 GCA_035624215.1 Terriglobales bacterium | reverse complement strand
AATTCGACAAGGAGGCGCAGACCTACGAACTGTGGGAAGCAAATTATCCTCGGGATTTCATTCCTCACGTCAACTTGGGCTCGAACTATGTCAACATGGCGCAATATGACAAAGCCGTAGCGGAAACTCAGGAAGCGCTGCGGCTTTCGCCTGATCAGGTCACCAGCTATGCAAATCTGGGGGCAACATACGTCGACCTGAACCGGCTGGATGATGCCAAGGCCGCCTTCGATCAGGCATTGGCGCGCAAGTTAGATGACGGATTTCTGCGCCAGCAAATGTATTTTCTTGCTTTTCTGCGGGGAGATGCCGGACAGATGGAGCAGCAGGTAGCTTGGGGTGCGGGCAAGCCCGGAGATGAAGACCTTCTGCTGTCAATACAGTCTGATACGGAAGCTTATTACGGACAGATGAACAAGGCGCGAGACTTTTCCCGCCGAGCGATGGACTCGGCAGTTCGCGCCGACTCCAAGGAAACCGCAGCCTCATGGCAGGTCAATGCCGCGCTGCGCGAGGCGGAGTTGGGCAATGCAGCTCTCGCGAGACAAGGAGTTGCAGCGGCTCTGGCGCTGTCTCCGGGGCGGGATGTGAAGGTGATTGCAGCTCTCGCGTTGGCTCGCATCGGCGATGCGCCACGAGCCAAGGCGCTGGTTGGAGAGCTGGAGAAGAACTACCCTACCAATACGATGCTGAAGCTCTACTGGCTGCCGACCGTCAACGCAGCCAGCGCACTTGACACGGGCGATTTTTCCCAAGCGATTGTGGATTTGGAAGCCGCAGGTCCTTACGAACTGGGACAAGCAGCCCTGTTCGTCAACTATTTGTACCCGGCGTACCTGCGTGGGCAAGCTTACCTATTGGCAAACAACGGTAACGCTGCAGCCGCTGAATTCCAGAAGCTACTGGATCACAGGGGAATCGTGCTGAACTTCGTGACGGGAGTGCTGGCCCATCTTCAAATCGGCCGGGCCTACGCGATGGCTGGCGACACCGCCAAAGCAAAAGCTGCGTACCAGGACTTCTTCAACATTTGGAAAGACGCCGACCCCGACATCCCCATCCTGAAGCAAGCCAAGGCGGAGTACGCGAAGCTGCAATAATCATCGAGCAACGATCAGTCTGTCGGGCGCGATTGTTTTCCTAACTTCTGTAATCAGGCATTAGCACTCAAAGCCTGAGTCCATACACGACCTCTGTGTGATGCTCCTCACAATCGCATGTGCGGCGAGTCACTGCCCGATGGTTGCCAGGCGACTGTAATGGAACGTGGCCGACAGGATGGCCGGCCCAGTTGGGAGAAAATCATGGACGAAAAAGATCTGCTAAAGTGCCCATTGCTACAAGGGCTGGATGCCATGCACCGTGCAGAATTGTTGGGTCTGCTGAATGACAGCAACCTGCGGTCGAAATTGGAAGCCTGCTTGAAGCAGCACGGCGGTGAGGCGGATGCGCCGTGCGCCACCGAACAACGCAATTTTGAAAAAGAGGTGCACAGCTGGAATCCGCAAAAGCTGGTTTTCAGCCGAAGCCCGAAGGAATAAAGCGCAGCTCGTTGTGGGGAGGAGCGCCTATGCACAATAGCCTTCATTTCACTACTTTTGATCCGCTCCGGGACGCGCCGGAGTTCTGCCAACTGTGCGAGAGTCGACCTCCGGTCTTTCACTTCGAGCTTTCCACGGAAAGGCCTGAAGAAGAGCCATCACACCGAAAAGGGTTCTGCTGCGATGTTTGCGCAACGCGCCTGGTGAGGACGCTGGAGCGCACCGAATCGCAGCAATGGAGCGCCGAGGAGGCTGCGCTGGCAGCTGACGACTTCGACACTGCCGAGTTTCACAAGCGGCTGGAGTCGCTGCGCGCGGTGATGGAGTCACGGTAAACTGGCGTCGCCCGGCTCCGCAAGCCTTTCTTCCCTTCTTCTTTTCTTGACCCTGCCGTGACTGGCTGGGCTTCACCCTGAAATAATAACGCCGGGGACGCAGGTTGAATTCCGTTAGCGAGATCACGACCTTAGTGAAGCAAGCGGCGCGGGAGGCTGGTTTTGAGCTGGCCGGGATCGCTCCGGTGCGCGAGTTCGCGGAGCTGGAATATTTTCCGAAATGGATCGCAGCCGGACACGCGGGCGAAATGAAATACATGGCGGCCCGCGACCAAAACGGAGATCTAACACGAGCGAAGCTGCGCAAGGCGGCGCCCTGGGCGCGGAGCGTCATCGTGTGCGCCATCAACTACAACAGTGCGAATCCCTATTCAATCCAGGCGCAGGATCCCGCGCGTGGCTGGATTTCGCGTTATGCCTGGAGCCGCGAGGACTACCACCAAGCCGTGATGCGACGGTTGCGTTTGGTGGAGGCAAAGCTGATTTCGCAAGTCAGGTCAGCGGGTAAAGCCCAGCCCTTATCAGATCCGAGGGGCATGGCTGAAGCTGCGCCCTTCCATAGAAATGCTGAGGGAAATAAATGCGACGAGACTCTGAATGCCGACGGGACACCGACGCTCGAAACTCGGTGTTATGTGGACACAGGACCGCTGGTCGAGCGTGTATACGCCAAGTATGCGGGGATCGGCTGGATCGGAAAGAACACGTGCATTCTGAATCAGAAGATGGGTTCGTGGCTGTTTTTGGGGGTGATCCTGACGTCCGTTGAACTTATGCCTGACTTCCCTGCCCCCGATCGCTGCGGTACGTGCAGCCGCTGCATTGAGGCATGTCCCACCGATGCATTCATCGGGCCTTATCAACTGGATTCGAACCGCTGTATTTCCTATCTGACCATCGAAAAGCGGGATGCAATTCCGGAAGCGATGCGTGAGGGGATGGGGCGGCATGTCTTTGGCTGCGATATCTGTCAGGATGTTTGTCCGTGGAACCGCAAATCACCGGTCACCAACGCACCGGAGTTTCAAGCCCGAGAGGGACTGGTGAATCCGGCCCTGGATTGGCTGGCAGAAATGGCGGCGGAGGAATTTCGGGAGCAATTTCGCGGTTCGCCGATCCGCCGGGCCAAGCGCACCGGCCTGCGGAGAAATGCGGTAGTCGCGATGGGCAATAGCGGCGAGCGGCGCTTTGTGCCTCTGCTGGAAAGGTTGGCTGCTGATGAGGATTTGACAGTGGCGGAGCACGCGAAGTGGGCAATGCGCAAGCTGGCGACGTCGTAGCTGGCGCTGGAGTGGCGATAGAGCAATCGTCTTCAACGCACGCACTTTCATGCGTGCTAGCATGATTTCAGGCCTTTGCAGCAATGCCGGTATGTGCCGTACATCCCTTTGCCGCGTTTTGTATTGGGTTGTCCTCACCGCGTTATCGTTCCTGCCGTGCAATCTCGAGGCGAGCAGCGCACCCCACTGGATTCGGCTCGATTCCGACCATTTTTCCGTGCTTACGGATGGCGGGGAAAAAAAGGGACGGGAGGTCCTCGTACGGTTTGAGCAGATGCGCGCGGCGTTTGGGCAATTGCTGTACAAGAGTCGGATAAACATGGCGGAGCCGATCGACATCATTGCCGTCGGCAGCGAGGACGAATATGAGAAGGCGGCGCCACCTCGGCAAGGGAGCGGGCTGGGCGAAGCCTTTTTCATTGCCGGCGAAGATCACTATTACTTTGTTCTGAATTTGTCGCGAGATGGGAGCTGGCGCGCCATTTCGGGCGATTTCGCACAGGTCCTGCTGAACTACAACTATCCGCCGACGCAGCGCTGGTTCGATGTGGGATTCAGCGAATACTTTTCCAGCTTGCGACTCAGCGACACGCAGATGCAGATCGGCGGCGATCCAGGCGACAATCCATCATTTGCGACTGTGCTGAACGGTTCAGATTGGCTGAGTCTGCCTGAATTGTTCGCGGCTGGGAACTCCACTCGGCAAGAGGCGACCGAGCCGTTATTGCGGGCTGAATCGTGGATAGTGATGCATTATCTGCTGAATAAAGAAAAGCTGCCTGCGGCGGGCGCTTACTTCGGCGCGCTCGAAAATGAGAAGCTTCCCGTGGAAGAAGCAATTCAAAAAGCATTTGGCATGAGCTCGGCGCAGTTGCTACAAGCAGTAAAGGATTATTTGCATTCGATTCCTCCTACACTCGGTGGAGCATCGCCGAAAACGCCGCCAGGGGCGCTTCCAAATGGCGTGCCCGCTCCGGTTACAGCCGATGTCGTTGGCATGAGTAACCACGAGGTCGCAGAAGGAGAAGCCCAGGCGTTAGTGGCGGAGATGAAGCTCCGCGTCCCGGAACATCGCGACGAAGCCCGGAAGGAGCTCTCGTCAATCATGGATCAGCCCAAGATGGATAACGTGGTGGCACATCGCGCGCTGGCGTGGGATGCGATGGAGAAGAAGGATTATGAGGGGGCGATTGAGAAGTTAGGAGACGCGCTGGCCGTCGACAATAAAGATCCCATGACGCACTACTATTTGGCGCTCTGCAAGTTTCGTCAAGCCCATTCGAGCGGAGAGGAGATGAAGGGCCTGGCAAACATGATGCAGGATTTGCACGTGGTGCTCGATTGGAAGCACGAGTTTGCCGAAGCTTACTACATGCTGGGCGTGGCACAGACCGAGGGTGGAGGGCTGCGGGCGGCGGCCGATTCGATTCGCACGGCCATTCAGCTCAGCCCGCGGCGCATCGATTACCTGCTGGAACTGGCCAGGATCTATGAAGACGGAAAAAGCTGGGACGCGGCCACGGCATTGCTGGAGCGTCTGTCTGTAAACTCAAATGCGGTGATCGCAAGCGCAGCGAAGAAGGACTTGCACGACCTGCCGTACATAAAGAAGTACGGAATTCTGCCGGCCGACTCGGCCTCGAGCGAAAATCCGAAAGCTTCGCCAAGCAGCGGCTCTGCTGCGGCGACGCCGCCATCGGCCACTGGGCAGAAGAGTAAGAACGAAGCCAATCAGCCAGTGCAAGCTTCGGCGGAAAACAACGAAGCCGAGCTGGTTCCGGCGGGGCCACAGATTGATAAGCGGCCAGTTCGCTTTGCCAAGGGCAAACTCGTATCAGTGGATTGCTCGCAAGCGCCAGCCGCAATGGTGACAATCACGGCGGCCGGGAGGACGATGAAGCTCCGCACGGCTGACTACAAATCACTCACTCTGGTGGGAGAAGACACGTTCTCGTGCGATTGGGCGAATCGCCCGGCGTCGGTGAATTACAAAGCCGGAGGCAAGGCGGATGGAGATTTGGTGTCGCTGGAAGTGCATTAGGCAAAGTTCAAGGGTCGACAGAGTTCACTGCTTCGGCTTCATAAGCGCTTCCCGCGTGCGAGCGAGAGTGAACACCAAGGATTCCCGCGGAATACTGGTGACAAATGGAGCCACCAGCCAACCAACGGCTGAGGGAATGTCGCGAGTCAGGGAAATGGCTTCCAGTTGAAGGTAAACGCCTCCGTCCCGCTGGAGAAATGCCCAATAGGAATTTAGCCGCCACATGAAGCCGCCGTCGTCGCCCACCGGCTTTTCTGACTCATTGGGCTTTCCCGCGTTTTCGACTTCCGCGATCCGGGTGCTGTGGGAATAGGAAACGGCGCGGTCAGCGCTGATGGGAACATACTTGACGTCGTAAGTGGTGTCCAGGATGACGGTGATGATCTTGGTTTTCTTCAGCCGAAGAAACATCTTGTAGTCATTGCCGTTGCGCTCGAGCAATTTCGAGCGCTGCACTTCGGGACCGTAGAACTTGTATTGATTGTCGTAGTCCAGAAGGAATGCGACCGTTTGCGACAGCGTTACACCGGGGATGAAGACGGTGCCGATCCAGTGGTGAATCAGGCCATGCGGAACGTGCATTGCCTCGTCCGAACCCGGCGGCATGCGCTGGGTCAGCACGTCGCCTTTTTTCAGATGGGCGTAGGCGTTTTCCCTTTCGTCTGTGGGTAGGCGGTCGAGATGCAAGAATGGTCCCGCATTCAGTTCTTGTGCTATTTGCTTTTCGCGCTGCTGCACGTAGGAGTCGAATGCTTCTGTGGTTTCTGGCCTGAGCCGTTCCGCGACACTGGTTCCTACGAAGGCGATCGTGAGCGTGATCGCAATGGCAAACCTGAGGGCTGTTTTTGAATGTTTCTGCAAAGAGCCGTTATGATGACCAACGATGGCCGGGCCTGCAAAAAAGTTGTTTCGCTTCGGGGTGTTCGAAGTGGATGCGGCAAGCGGAGAGCTGCGTAAATCGGGCGTGCGGCTGCGCGTGCAGGAGCAGCCTTTGCAAGTGCTGCTCACGATGCTGGAGCGGCCGGGCGAAGTCGTCAGCCGGGAAGAGTTGCGGCAGCAACTTTGGACAGCGGATACCTTCGTCGATTTCGACCACAGCCTGAACACCATCATCAATAAACTCCGCGAGACGCTGGGAGATTCGGCCTCCAGCCCACGTTTTATCGAGACGCTGGCAAAGCGAGGCTATCGCTTTCTGCCCGCCGTAGAAGTCGTGAACGGACAAGCCAACCGGCCGGACTTCCCAAACTCGGAACCGTCTCCCGCATTTGCGAATTCAGCGCCTTCGCTGCTGACCCATCCGGATGAATTACCGGCAGTACCCTATGGATACGTGCGGGTGCTCTTCCTTTTGATTCAGATAATGTACCTCAGCTTCTACATCGCAGCCCTGGCGCACATCTCCGCGGTTCAAGAGCTGCTCGACCGCAAGTTAGGCAGGGCGGACTGGATCACGGCGGTTCTGGTTGTGTCGGCGGCGATCGGAATTCCCATCCGGCTCTATCTGCTCTCCGCGGTTTCTTTCGACGTAAAAGATCTGAGTCGAAAATTCCTGCGCCTGTTCGTACCCACCTTGGTGCTGGATGAATTGTGGGCGCTTGCGCCGTTCCTGCTTACTCCGCAGATAGGCCTCGGATTGGCATTGGCAGCAACCGCAGCTCTACTCTATGTCCCCTTCGCAGAGCGGACGCTGGTATTGATGCGTGATCGCTCACGGCCACCCAGCGATCGTTGACGCGGCTTTTTCGTGGCCAGACCTGCTCGGATCTTCCGACAAAAACACCCAGCGATCGCTGGCTGTAAAGTTCGCCATAAAGCACAGCGAGATGGCCAGCAGATTGGCGGCGATGACGGGCAGGCGGAACGCGCCGGCGAGTAGCCGCATGAAGAGCAGGTTTCCGACCAGCGAGATCAGGCCGTTACTCAAGTGAAAGCGAAAGAACCGCTTGAGCCAGGCGCGGCCCTTACGCTCCCGGCGGTCGCTCCAAGTGAAGCCTTCATGCCAGAGGAAATTGTGAACGATCGCTGATTCGACGGCCAATAAGGTTGCCAGCAGATAGTTAATGTGTGCAGAGACAAGAATGCCGAGAACGGTTAGCTGCACGCCGATCCCGAGGGCTCCGACCAGAGAAAATTTAAAGATCCGGTAATGCGAGTCGCACCGTCTCACGCGATCTGCTCCTCCCGGTAGAGCTGGATCGTGTGACGGACGGCGGAGACCAGCAACATCAGAGCCATGCCGGTGATGGCGATGACGCCGCCGACATCAAAGAGCAGGAATTGGTGAGCAAGCAACTTAACGGTCGGATGAAGAAGCAGGGCCAGGTTCCCGACAGCAAGCAGAATTCGTATCTCGGTAGGGCCGAACTTCCAATATGAAAGCTGGAACTGGGCCAGCGTGTAGGTGGCGAGATAAGCCTCGATCGACAGCATCAGAAACGCGACCAGCATGCCGATGGCGACGCCGGGATGCACATATCCGGATAAGGCCATGCCGCCCATGAGGAAGAAGGCGCCAATCGTATCGGTGATGTGGTCGATATAAAAGCCATAACGTGGCCGCTGCTGGTTGCGAAAACGCGCCAGGGTGCCATCGAGGCTATCGCCGAGCCAGTTCAGAGCCAGAAAGCCGACTCCGAGGAGCAATGCATCGGGACTCAGCCGCGCCAGAGCGTAGCAAAGCCCCGCCAAGCACTGGGAAAGGAAACCCAGAACGGTCAGGTGATCGGAGTTGATCTTGGCGGGCGTGTGCTCGGCCAGCCTGATCAATGTTCTCTTCTCAATATCTGCGACAATGCTCTGCTGAATGCGGGTGGCGGGACAAAACGAAGCTTTCTGGTCGTCGAAGGCGGCGTATGCGATCGTATCCGGCATGCAAGTTGTTCCTCCACGGGTGAATTTCACCTGCACCCGAAAAAGCTGCAATGCACAGCGGATCAAATCGAGGTCAAGAAAAGATCACTCGACAACTTGGTGCCTGTCACATACTTACAGGCACAATCAGATGCAGTTCCGAATCCCACGTGGTGATTAGCGAATCGATATGCTCGTATTCGGCTAGGATACGAGCGACGAAGCGGAGGAAAAAGGCTCTATGAAATCTCATCTGACGGTTGTGGGCTTGGGAGGATCTCTGGCAAAGAGGTCTACCAGTCTGGCGGCGTTGAAGATCGCTTTGGCGGGAGCTGCGGAAGCAGGCGTGGAGACCGAGCTGCTCGATCTAAGGGAGCTTTCGCTTCCCATGTATGATCCCGCAGAGACCAGTCCGCCGCACTCGGTCACACGACTGTGCGATGCAGTGTACCGCGCCGATGGCCTGATCTGGAGCAGCCCGATGTACAACGGCACCATCAGCGGTTCGTTCAAGAACGCTTTGGACTGGCTTAAGCTGTTGAGCGACCGCGAGCCGCCCTATTTGACGGATAAGGTGGTGGGCCTGATCAGCACCGCCGGGGGCGTGCAGGGCTTGCAGGCTGTAAATACGATGGAATTTGTGGTACGCGCGCTGCGAGGATGGGCGGTGCCGCTGGTGATGCCCATCGCAGAGTCGTGGAAGGCATTCGATGAGAGTGGCGCTCCGGTGGACAGCCGCTTGACTGACCAACTTCGTGCTTTGGGAAAGGAAGTGGCCCGGGCAGCCTGCCAGTTTGCCCTGGAACCACCGACCAAGCCTGACGCAGCCAAAGCGGAAGCCCAAGTCACACCGCTGAGCGAACGTGAGGCAAAATCGGCATAAATCAGTACAATTGGAGGCCCAAAGGATTGTGAAGCTTTGGCAGGGCCGAGTAATCTATCATTACGGGGCTCTTCACGAGAAGCAGATGAACCGAACTCATTCGCAAGGAGACGCACATGATTTTGGGCATGACGACTGCGACCTATACATTCGTGCATGTGTTGTTGAGCCTGGTGGGAATTGGTTCCGGATTTATCGTTCTGTACGGATTGCTCAACAGCAAACGACTGGATAGCTGGACCGCCATTTTCCTTGCGACCACGGCCGCGACCAGCCTGACCGGCTTCGGTTTTCCCTTCGAACACCTCTTACCCTCGCACAAAGTCGGCATCATCTCGTTAGTCGTGCTGGCGGTTGCGATCGTGGCGCGGTACGGCTTTTATCTGACCGGGGCGTGGCGTGCAACTTACGTCGTGTCCGCGAGCATCGCGCTCTATCTGAACGTGTTTGTTGCAGTGGTTCAGTCGTTCCTGAAAATACCGGCCCTGAAGGCGCTGGCTCCGACGCAGAAAGAACCACCTTTTGTCATCGCGCAACTCGTCGTATTACTAGTCTTTGTGGGACTCACTATTCTGGCTGTAAAGTGGTTTCGTAATGAGCCGATTCGCGTCGTGTCGCGTGCGGCTTGATCAACTTTTTAGTCAACCGGATTAAAGGCTGCTGCTGAGAGAGCTGCCATTCCGGGCTTTGAGTTCCGAAACTCACCTAAGGAGAAAAAGTCTTATGCCTACGATCACTACCAAAGACGGCACACAGATTTATTACAAGGATTGGGGTAAGGGACAGCCTGTGGTTTTCAGTCATGGCTGGCCGTTGAGCGCGGATGCTTTTGAAGACCAGATGCTGTTTCTCGGCGAACGTGGATATCGTTGCGTCGCCCATGACCGCCGCGGCCATGGCCGGTCGGGCCAGCCGTGGAACGGCAACGACATGAACACCTACGCGGATGATCTCGCAACCCTCGTCGAAAAGCTCAACTTGCGGAATGCAATCCACGTCGGCCACTCCACGGGTGGTGGAGAAGTCGCCCGTTACATTGGCCGTCATGGGACCAAGCGGGTGGCTAAGGCCGTGCTCATTGGCGCAGTCCCGCCGCTAATGCTGAAAACGCCTGCCAATCCGGGAGGGCTGCCGATTGAGGCCTTTGACGAAATTCGCAAAGGTGTTCTCAGCGATCGTTCCCAGTTCTTCAAGGATCTAAGCGGGCCTTTCTACGGGGCGAACCGGCCCGGCGCCAAGGTTTCGCAAGGCTTGCGGGACTCGTTCTGGCTGCAGGGGATGCAGGCCGGCCTCAAAGCCGTGTTCGATTGCATCAAGGCATTCTCCGAAACTGACTTCACCGGAGATCTCAAGAAGATCGACGTTCCGACGCTGATTCTGCATGGGGACGCCGATCAGATCGTGCCCATCGGCGCGTCGGCCATGCTCTCATCAAAACTCGTGAAGGGAGCGACGCTGAAGGTTTATCCGGGCCTGCCGCACGGAATGTGCTCGACGAACAAGGACCTCATCAACGCCGATCTGCTGGATTTCATTAAGCAGACGAAGCAAGCAGCTGCGTAGCCTTTGGCCGTCGTCGAGCCAAATTGTTGGAGCGACCTGACCACGCTCTGCGGCAAGATGCGACTTCTAAGAAAAGGAGACGAACTAATGGCAAAAAAACATAGTGCAGCGGAAACCAGAAACATCAACGCCCAGCCCCGCCTTCATCAACGCGCGCGTGAAATCCAGCCCTACGGAACTGTAAGCCATTTGTTGCCGCTTGAACTTGAAGAACCGGTGCGGCTGGAAGTGACCGAACAACTAAACCAGCTGCTTGCGGACACTATGACGCTTCGCGATCTGTACAAGAAGTCGCACTGGCAGGTAGCGGGGCCGACTTTTTATCAGCTCCATTTGCTTTATGACAAGCACTTTGACGAGCAGGTGGAGCTGGTGGACGCGATTGCGGAGCGGATCCAGTTGCTGGGTGGAATCAGCATAGCCATGGCTCCGGATGTTGCGGAGACGACCCAGATCGAGCGTCCTCCGCGTGGCCGCGAAGAGGTGCCGGTTCAACTGTCCCGATTGCTGGACGCTCACCAGGTGATCATCCGCGAAACCCGCAAGATGGCGCGACGGGCTTCAGAGCTGGGGGACGACGGCACCAATGACCTTCTGGTCAGCCAAGTATTGCGCACCAATGAGCTGGAAGTATGGTTTTTGAGTGAGCATCTGGTGGACGTTCCCCTGGTGAGGGCCGAGGAGCCGACCGCAGCCTAGCGGAATCAGGCGGGCAGCTGAAACTAAAAACCCTCTCAGTGCGCTGAGAGGGTTTTTGGCCGGTGCGCGGATTGGAAGCTAGGCGCGGACCACGTTCGCTGCCTGGAAGCCTTTTGGTCCCTTGAGCAGGTCGAATTCGACGGTCTCACCTTCGTTCAAGGTACGATAACCGTTTTCCTGAATGGCGGAGAAATGAACGAAGACATCTTCCCCTGTGGACCGCTGGATGAACCCATATCCTTTAGCCCCGTTGAACCACTTAACAGTTCCCTTCTCTCTCACAAAAAACTCCTTTCGCCTCTGCTGAGATTAGAATTCCACATCCCTCGTGTTGCGCACGTTTAACGACCCCCTCCAAGGATGTGGACGGACACGTTGATATCGCTTCCGGCGCAACAACAAAGGCTCCTGAGTTTTGTGCCGAAATGATGGGAAGTCGGCACAAAGCTCCGGAGCCCGTGGTGGTGGCGCGAGTTGCGACTGCAAGACACGAAACGATCAACCCAAGCTATGAACGTCGCTGCCACAAAAATGTGGCAACGAGCACAGCATGATAGCAGGAAGTTGAATTCTGGCAAGAGGGAAATTCAAAAAGCCGAATGGGTTGCACATCCTGTCTTTCGCAATCAGGTGAGATGGATATGGTTAGTGACAGAACCGCCCGCCGCGTCCGCCCGAGAAGATGGCTGTAAGTCTCTGATAATACTGCGGGATTTTCGTCTGGTGATAAGCGCTCAAGAAACTGGGCACGCGCCCCGGAACACATTTCTTACCGAAGAGACCAGATGTTTAGCTTTGGACCGGAACCCCCGGTTATCAGCACGCGGCCGTCTTTGAGAAAGCCGCTGCCGTTGGGAGTGATGCCGGGCTCAGCAAAAGTCGCGCGAACCGACTGGCCGGCTACATCCCAGACCATCGCCGGCGCAGGGTTTTTGACGCTATTCTCATCGAAGTACACGGCAACCAGAGATTTGCCGTCGGCAGAATGATGCATTTCGCCGATTACGTAGGACTGCTTGGGAAAACTGCGCACAATTTTGCCGCTTCCCACATCGATCACGGAAATGGTTTTGTCAGCTCCGCCCGCGTACAGGTATTTGCTGTCAGAAGAGAATGTGACGGCGAAGGTTTCGAGCAGAAGGTCGCTGGCGGTGGCCCGCAACGCGCCAGTGTGAGATTCGTAAATGCGAATTTCCGTATCCGCATCGGCGGAGGCGAGCCATTGACCGTCGGGCGAAAAATCCAGCGCCAACGAGCCGGAAAATTTGGCAGGAAGTTCGGTGATGACCCGGCCGACATCCAGATCCCACAGCTCAGCCGGCTGCTCCTGCTTCGCAACCGCGAGCAGAGTTTTGTCCGGGGACAAGGCAAGGGCAAGGACGCTCACTCCGACTTTCAAATCGTGCTTCACTTGGCCGGAAGGAAGGCTCCAGATTTTCACCGCTCCACGATTCCCACCGGCGGCGAGCCAGGTTCCATCAGCGGAGAACGCGAGGCTAGAAATCCGCTGGTCCTGCAAAGAGTAGGCTTGGCGCAGCTCTCCCGATGGGAAGGCCCACAGGCGCAGTTGCCCGTCCCGGCAGGCGCCGGCGATGAGATCACCTTTGGGAGAAATTGCCGTGAAGCTGACAATTGCGTCCGGCGAAACGGTGATCGTTCTTTCGAGTTTTGCGTCGGCGGCGAATACGGATAGTGCAAGCAGCAGAACAGCCAAGAACAAACATAGCGCCCGCTTCACAGGAGCTCCAGGACGATCTCAAAGCGGACTGCAGCCTCAATCTCGTGCGGATCGCCGGTCAGGATAACCGGCCGAACCAATTCGCGGCTGTGAATGAGCGGATCGCGCCCGAAATTGCGGTCGGGGTCGCCTTCAAATACCGGATCGGTGGCGAAGTATAACTGGGTAACCAGTGGCTTATGGCCGGGAGCAGTGACGAGATAGTGCACATGTTGGCACACGCGATCCGGGTAGTGGCCCGGCATCACGGAGTCGAACTTGTAGGAACCGCTAGTGTCGACTGGCAGCTTGGCGCGGTAACGATATCCTTCAAGATCGTAGTGGCCGAGATGATCGGTCTGCCAAACTTCGACGAGGGCATTCGAGAGCTTGTCGGCGCGCGTGTTGAACACCTGTCCGGAGACGGCCAGAGGCATGCCGGGATCGCCCGGGGCGCGGAGCATGGCCGTTTCCGGGGCACGTTTTTTATAGAACGGACCAATCTCATTGGGCGGCGTCGGCCGCCGGTAGCGAAGTTCCTGCTGCTGCAAGGCTGCAATCATTGCCGCTGCCGGAGCGGAGGAAACCACCGCAAGCGAGCCCAGCGCCATGCAGTTTTCCAGGATTTCTCGGCGAGTCAGCGAGTGGTGAGACGGCATGGTCCGGAACCCTCCTCTGGAATGCGTCAAGATACCGCAAACAGAAGCAAAGTGGAAGGAGCGCTGCAGCCTTGCCTAATAACTAGCAGTCCCTTATGGGGATGTCATCCCGATGCGCCCTCCGCGAGGGATCTTACGAAAAGTACAGAACCATCGCAGGCGCACGCGGGACTGACGGCCCTGTTTCTACCACCTACAGTGCAAGCCGCCGTAGGATCCCTCACCTGCTAACGCGGTCTCGGGATGACATGAGGGGACTGGACCGAGATTCCAGCACTTCCTGGGCAAAGCCAAAAGGAGCGCTGGGCAATTTCGCCTGATCCCAGGTTAGCCCGCTGACACCGCTCGCGAACCTAGGCCACCCGTCGTTGCCCGCTCCTGTGGAAACGTCCACCAGTCACAGCGCGACCGTGAGCGAGCGCACTGCCTTACCCACTTCGATTATCTAGCATCAACCTGCTCCCGTCCTGTGCTGGCATCCGATATCGCGAGGCTCGTGATGCCTGCCCCGTTGCCAAGATTTCTCACAGCTTGCTTGATCTTTTTTCTCGCTTCCATGGCAGCACCCGCCGAGCTGCCGCGACCGGTTGAACGACCAGCCATTCCAAAAATTCATTCCTTGGCGCACAAGGCTGGATACATCTTTTCCGGAACGGTGAAATCGGTCGAGCGCATCGCGCCCAACAATGCGAGCAGCGTGCCGGTGATGCGAATCACTTTTCAGGTGGATAAAGGCTACGTCGGCGTGCGTAGCGGTCAGCAACTGGTAATTCACGAGTGCGCCGGACTGTGGCAATCCGGAGAAAGTTACCGCAGGGGAGAAAAGGTATTGCTGTTTTTGTATCCACTGAGCAAATTGGGGCTGACCAGCCCGGTCGGAGGGATGAGCGGCCGCTTCGCGATGGATCGGGGCGGCCGCATTGTCATTCTTCCCGGACAAATGGGTATTGGGCCGTCGCACACGCCCACGCCGGTGGAAGAAGCCCCGACGAGAATTTTGCTCAGACCTGAGGATTTTGTACGCGCTTTACGTGCAGCGCTCGAGAATTGAGATGACACACTCCAGTTCGGTCGGCGATCTCGAACTCTGGGGGCGAACCCATCCGTTCTTTCGTTTGTTGTTGATGATCGCCTTGATTATTGCGCTTGTCCGGCTCGCGCAGGCCGGCGGACCGAAGTACATTGCGGGCGTGAGTTATTTCAACTCGGGAACGGTGGGAACACCTCTGACCTGGCCGGGAGGGGTCATTAACTATTACACCGACCAGGGCGATCTCAGTTCGTTTTTTCCTGGGCCCAGCGCGGATGCGTTGGTGGCGGATTCTTTCAGCCAATGGACCTCGGTTTCAACCGCCGCGATATCGGCGGTCCATTCTGGACAACTGGCGGAGAACGTCAGTGGGGCCAACGTCTACGAAAATCCCGACGGTTCCATCAGCATGCCGGCAGATATTCAACCCTCCGCTACCGGCACTCCCCTCGGCGTGGTTTACGACGAGGATGGGAGCGTGACCGATGCATTCCTCGGGCAAGGAGCTGGGGATGAATCCGAGTGCTTCAGCAACGCAGTATTTGGGTGGATCGACAATTTTGCAACTGACGCCTACTTTGCGCACGCCCTGGTCGTGATCAATGGAAACTGCGCGCAGACTTCTTCCCAGCAAAATGATGTTGAGTACCGCTGGTGCGCGTGCTGGGGCGAGTTCTGGGACTCGACTGGTCGCAGGTGAACGATAACATTTTCACTCACAATCCTGCGCCCGTTCCCGGTGACTACAGTGGCTTGCCGGTGATGCACCCGACTGATCCGCCCAACTGCATTCCGATCACCCTCTGCTTTCCGAATCCTTAATCAACCGAAAATGGATGATCAGGCAGCGATTTCGCGGTTATATCCGATAACGGCGGGAAATCTGTCCGGCTTTCCCGGCAACCAGATTTTCTCGGCCAACTCTGCACGCATCTTCGGCAGCGTCTACTTCAGCAATGCCAGCGGACAACCGGGCCAGGGAATGCAAGGTGTAAATGTGGTCGCCCGCCTGATCGATCCTACGACTGGCCAGCCTTCCCGCGTGTACGCCGCGGCTTCGGTTTCAGGATTTCTTTTTGCCGGCAACGTGGGAAACACGGTCACGGGTTTCGATGATCCCACCGGCTCGCCATTCAACCGCTTTGGCTCGAACGACACCACGCTGGAAGGGTTCTTCGACCTGGGCGGCTTGCAAATCCCGAATGGCGCAAGCAGCGCCCAATATCAACTGACGGTTGAAGCGATTGATCCCATGTGGTCCATGACAGTTGGCCCGTATGAACCGTGGCAAGTGCAACCCTCCGGATCAACCCAGCCCATCGTTGTCAATGTGACGTTAGGCGGAAATGTTCAGCAAGACATAGTGATGTCAGGCAGCGCACTGGAACAGGCGCCGCCGTTTCCGGCTACGACTTATGCATCTCCGGCGGCGGTGCCAACGGGAGGTGACTGGAGCAGTGCGCTCAGCCCTTACGGCGACCTGGATTATTTCTGGTTTTCAGGACAGGCCAACCGGACGCTCTCAGTTCTGGTGACCGCCTTGGATGAGTTGGAAGCAGCTACGGAGAGCAAAGCACAGCCCGTTATTGGAATGTGGGCTTTGTCGGATCCGGGCACGCTTCCAGCTCCGGCGAATACACCGTCGGCGTTCAACACTTCCTATCTGGGAATGACCATATTGAATGCGGAATTGATGCAGGCAACCGACTTCCGCATTGGGATTTCAGACATACGCGGAGATGGACGGCCCGATTATCGATACCAGGCGCGAATTCTTTACGGTGATACGGTACAACCCGATCGAGTCAGTGTCGCCGGCGGGACGCCGTTCAGTATTCAAGGGCTCGGTTTTCTGTCGAACACAACTGTGTCGGTGGGCAATGCGCATGTTGTTTCCTTATCGGTATCCGCCAACCAAATTCTGCTAGACGCGCCGCCGCAACCGGATGGAGTGCAGAACCTTACGCTCTATGATCCGCCAACTACGGCAAGCTCCGTGATGACGGAAGCACTGATTTATGGCGCAGGCCCGAACGACACGATCAACTTGATTGCCGGTTCGAATCCGTGGACGCCTGTCGGAGGACAAGCGGCAAATCCGGTTTGTGTGCAGGTTCTCGCGCCGGATGGCGTGACTCCGGTGGGGGAGCGAGCGTGGTATTCAGCTCTTCGCTGGCGGCGGGTTTCTCGGCATGCTCGGGCGCCTCCAGTTGCACTTTGCTAACCGATGAGAGTGGGCTGGCGGCTACTTATGTGACGCCGCTTGCAGCGGGAGCGACGACCATTACGGCACAACTGGCGCCGGCATCCTATTCGCCCGCCAAACAAGTACAAACAACTCTCGCGGCGCGCTCGTTAGCTCTTGATTTGGCTCTGACGCCGCAAACGGCGCAGATCGCGCAAGGGGCGAGTGTCGACATCGCGCTGACGGCGCGTGCGCTTTCGAATGGTTCTCCCCTCAGCGGCGTAAACGTTGCTTTCGCGCTGATAAAGGGTTCGGCGACACTCAGCTCACCGGGCGTGGTGACAGATGCGAACGGATACGCAACCACGACCCTGCAACGATCATCGCTTTCGAGCGACGTGCAAGTGAGCGCCTGCGTTACACCTGCAAATCTTCCCTGCGTCACTTTCTACGGAACTGCAGTCCCGGCATCAGGATTGCAGTTGCAGCCCGTGGCGGGCAACAGCCAAATGGTGCTTGAGGGGCAGAGTTTTCAACCGATCGTTGTGCGGGCTATGGACTTATCAACGCCGCCCAACCCGGTGCAAGGCGCCAGTGTAGTTTTTCAATCCACACTCGAACGCGGCGGCGGAACGGGTGTAAGCACCACCGCAGGAGATACCACCATTACGCCAAATCCCACACCAATCATCTTGTCGTCGTCACAAACTATCGTGACAACGGACGGCAATGGTCTCGCCGCTTTTCAGCCGACGACCGGTAGTTTTACGGGGGCATTGACAGTGGTAGGCAACGCGACCGCAGGAACGAACAACGTGCAATTCGGGCTCGCGTCGCTGGCGGGCGCAAGCGATTAGGAACTTGTGTAATTCTGCCGGGTCCACAGAAGAAAACCCAAGTTAGCGTCCGAAAAACCGGGCGCGAACCTGGGGTATTGATCTGCGTTCTATTAGCCAATCACAGTGCGGTGCAGACCGCCTTGGTCTCCGTGTATGCCTCCAGCACCTCGTGACCCATCTCGCGACCCCAGCCGGATTGCTTGTATCCGCCGAAGGGCAGCGCCGCGTCAAAGATATTGTAGCAGTTGATCCAGACCGTTCCGGCGCGCAGTTGAGAAGCCAGCGTGTGCGCCTTCTGGATGTCCTTGGTCCAGATGCCTGCCGCCAAGCCATACTCGGAGTTGTTGGCTTTAGGAACCACTTGCGCCACATCGTCAAATGGCATCGCGGTCACCACCGGTCCAAAAATCTCCTCGCGAACAACTTTCATGTTGTCGTTAGTGTTCACCAGCACGGTCGGCTTCACAAAATAGCCTTTGTCGCCGTACTTGCTGCCGCCAGTGACGGCTTTCGCGCCCTCGGCGAAGCCGGCTTCCAGATAGCCGCAAACGCGGTCGAGCTGTTCTTTGGAAACGAGCGGGCCCATATCGCTGGTTGGCTCGAATCCTGAACCCAACGTGATTTTCTCGGCCTCGTGTGCGACGCCATCGACGACTTTGTCGAAAATCCTCTTTTCGACGTAGAGCCGCGATCCGGCACAGCAGCATTGTCCGTGGTTGAAGAAGATGGCGCTGGCTGCGCCGGCGACAGCCTTATCCACATCCGCATCGGCGAAGACCACGTTCGGCGATTTGCCTCCAAGCTCCAGAGAGACTTTCTTGAGGTTTCCGGCCGCGGCTTGCAAAATCAATTTGCCGACTTCCGTCGAGCCGGTGAAGGCTATCTTGTCAACATCGGGATGAGCGGCCAGGGCAGCTCCGGCCGTCTCGCCATAACCTGGAACGATGTTGACCACGCCATCGGGAAATCCGGCTTCCTGGATGAGTTCGCCCAACCGAAGTGCAGTCAGCGGAGTCTGCTCAGCCGGCTTCAGGATGACGGTATTCCCAGTGGCGAGCGCCGGCCCCAGTTTCCATGCCGCCATAAGCAGCGGGAAGTTCCAGGGAATAATCTGCCCAACCACACCCACTGGCTCGCGCAACGTATAGGCCAAATATTTGGCGCCGGGCGTATAGGGCACGGAGATGGGAATGGTGTTGCCCTCGATTTTTGTGGCCCAGCCAGCCATATAGCGGAACAAATCTACGGCGAGGGGAACGTCGGCTACGCGAGCGATCTTGAGCGGTTTGCCATTGTCGAGACTCTCGAGCTCAGCAAATTCCTCAAGATTCTCTTCCAGCAAGTCGGCCAGCTTCCAGATCAGGCGTCCCCGTTCAGAGACGGTGAAGCGCGGCCAGGGGCCGCTTTCAAAGGCATTGCGAGCCGCGTGGACGGCACGGTTGATATCTTCGCGATCGCCTTCGGCAATCTGGGCGAGCACTTCTCCGGTCGACGGATCATAGGTGGGAAATGTCTTTCCGGAGGCGGAGTCTACCCATTTTCCGTTAATCAACATCTTATGTTTTCTTGCGATAAAACCGGTAACTTTTGCTTCCGGCGGAACAATCTTCAGAGCAGTTGCCATCTATTCCTCCTTGGCGGTTGGGAAGTCACAAAACTTCTGAACGTTTATTGAGAAGAGAGCGCGCATCCTTACCTACCGGCGCGAATGAGAAGCTGAATGCCTCCCCTTAAGGACAGTAAGAAATTGTAGCGCAAGTTTGTGCCCCATTGCGTAGAAAAGTGTCTCAGCAATTCTTGCTAGGATAGTGCTCTAATCCTGCGGCAGGATGTTGTCACTTTCTGAGACAGAAACATGGCGCAGAACTTAGGGTATGTCGCACTGGTGGTTCGTAACTACGATGAAGCATTGGCGTTCTTCACGCGGGCACTCGGGTTCACAGTGGTCGAGGACACGCCTCTGGGCAATGGCAAGCGCTGGGTTCTGGTTCGTCCGGCGAATTCCCAAGGCACCAGCCTGCTGCTGGCACAAGCGGCAAACGCCGAACAGGAGAGCCGCATCGGCAATCAGACAGGAGGGCGAGTGTTTTTGTTTCTGCACACGGACGATTTTTGGCGCGACTACCACCTCATGCGGGAGCGCGGCGTAAAATTCCGAGAGCAGCCGCGCGTGGAAAACTATGGCACGGTTGCGGTTTTTGAAGACCTATACGGAAACAAGTGGGACTTGCTGGAGTTAAAAGGCAAAGACCAACGGAATGACGGTGAAGGATCTATCCCAAGTGGCCAGCCAAAGCGCTGAAGGCGGCAGCGGGTTCGCTAAGAGGCAGTTCGACGCTTACCCGGGCACCATGAGGCTCCAGGTTTTCCAGCCGGATCTCGCCATCGTGTTCTTTTATGATTCCGTAGCAGATGCTAAGCCCTAAACCAGTGCCCTTCCCGACCGGCTTAGTGGTGTAGAAGGGATCAAGAGCGCGACTCAGATCGGCGAAGCCGGGCCCCGAATCCTCTACTTCAAGGACCGCCCGATTCCCGGTCGCAAAAGCCCTCACGATAACGCGCTTTGTTCCCTCCTGCGATTCCACGGCGTCGATGGCGTTATTGATGAGATTGAGCAGGATCTGCTTGAACTGGTCCTCATCGACCGCTACTTTCGGCATGTCTTGCTGGACCTCAAGAACCACTTGCAAGCCGCGGGTGCGAACATAGTACTCGCGCAAAGCCAGCACGTCCTGGAGTACGGGGCCGAGGTCAACTGATTGGCGATCCACGGCGCGTTGCCGGGAGAATCGCAGCAAGTTTTCCACGATCTTTTTCATGCGGCGGCCTTCATTTACTAACTTGTCCAGCCTTTCGCGCATCGCCCCTGCAGGAATGTCTTCCGCCAGGAGTTCACCATAGCCCATGACGGCCGTTAACGGATTATTAAGCTCGTGCGCCACACCCGCCACTAACTGTCCCAAAGCTGCCAGCTTCTCCGAACGGATGAGCTGGCCTTGCAGCGATTTCAGCTCGAGCGCGACTGCCAGATCGGAGGCCAAGAGCTCGATGCGCGACAGCTCCTGAGCATTAACGGCTTCGACCTCGCGGGGATCATCCAGTGCGATACAGCCCAGATAGCCTCCGCGTGCAGAGCAAAGTGGAATCAGCAGTTCATCGCCGGTATTCCAATGGGGATTGGGTTCGTAAGTGAGACTGCTTTTGAGAGGCTCATACTTGGCCGCATCTGCGCTCGATAACAAGTATGAGTTTTTGCCGATCTGGCGGCCGCGCGAACAGAAGTCTTTAATGTCGTCCGTCGTCCAACCCGCAGCCTTGCGGCGCAGCTCGGCCAACACCACGGGAGCGAGGCCGCTGGCGCCGCCAACTCGCAAACCGTGACCGGCATTATCCAGGTGGATGGCGGCCACGCGAAAATTTGTGACTTCCGTGATAGTGGAGGCGATCTCATCGCACAGGAAATCGACGGACACACCACTGAGGAGCCGCGAAGTGATGGTGGAGAAGCGCTCCAACTGAAGATTCAAGGCGCGTTCTTTGCGCTGCATCAGTTCGATAGATTCCGACTTGTCCTCGACAATCGCCAGGATCATGCCGAAGGCGACGAAGAGCTTGGGCGTGTTCCAGAGTTCCGGCGGAACGTGCAGACTGGGCGCGAAGTGGTCCAGCAGCATGCCGATGGGAAACACGACACCCCAGCAGAAGAATCCCAGCGCGATGGTCAATATGCCGGGCGAGGCTCGCCAATAGTTTTTGCAGATGAAAACGCCGGGCAGCGCAAATCCCAGCGCCAGCAATGCGGTGACACCCTCATCCATCGAGCCATGGATAGCGGCTCGAATTGCCCAAAACCCGACTGACAGTCCCACGGCGGTTAGTGCCAGCACATATGCGGACAGCTTTCTTGCCCAGAAGAGAAAAAGCAGGCTACCGCCAAAAGTCGCCAGCAAGGTGGTCACATATGCCCAGCGAGCGTGCACGTCATAGGATGCCAGCACACAAAAGGTGAGCGAAGGTATACCGGTGACGAGCAGGAGCGCACTGCGCCTGACCCGGTTCTCTACCACCGCTGACACCGATACCACGAATGCTACTGCCGACGCTTGCAATGCCCCGAGATCAACCGCCAGCAGAAATGGACTAACCGGGCCGCTGGCAGGTTCGAACATCTGGGCCACGAAGTGGGTGAACACCAGAAACCACGCGACCTGCCAGAGCTGGAGGCGCGCCGAGCGGCTGTGCCGTTTCAGCCCCGCAAAGATTCCGACCAGGACGGCGACCGTTAGAACGGTGGAGATCTTTTCGAGGATGTTCATACGGCGCTGCGCTCAACGGTAATTCAGGCAGAGCGAACGGCCAAGATGCCGCGGGTAACCAAAGTAACGACCGGCGCAACTTTAAGCGCGAATGCGGGTTAGCAGGGTTACCGGTAACAAGTCTTGTTCAGGGCAGGGTTGCAAGCGGCTTTACACAATTCCGGCTCAGGTTCATCATCATATTAAGGTAGGTTCGTGAGAGAGTTTGAAACCAGGTCAGAGGAGATTGTCCCAAAGATTTGCCTGGGGAATCCAACTCCGCTGCCTCGTACTCACATCCAATCCCTAAGAATTCGTCGGAGAAAACCTTGAAAAAGCTAATAGTTGTTGTGATCGCGGCTGCGTTTTTTGTGCTGGTGTCCAATGCCTTTGGACAGGGGTTTGATGTGGCTTTTGGCGTTGGAAGCATTTCGTCGTCCAACCCAACCACCGGCCCCTGCTCCTCCGGCACCTGCATTTTTCCCAGCGAACGCGGCGGGTTGTACCCAGGATTTTCTGCCAATTTGCTAGTTCATCGTCGAGTGGGAATCGAGGGTGACGTTTTCTGGAAAGCCAGCCAGGGACTATACGGGGGATTTCAGCCTTATCGCCCCATCTTCTGGTCGTTTAATGCGATCTGGGTTCCGCACATAAGTAAGAACTTCTCGGGCGAACTGCTGGGCGGCATCGGCGGAGAGGATCTGCGGTTTTACGGGAATCTCAACTTCAGCCCGGTTTTCGGATATACGACGTACACCAGCAGCAATCACTTCATGGGAGACGTAGGCGGCGGCATACGCGCCTATTTCTGGCACGACGCCTTCCTTCGCCCCGAAGTACGCCTTTATCTGATCAACAACAATGTGGAGTTCAGCTCTGATCGGGTGCTACGCTACGGCGTGTCCCTTGGATACAGTTTTGGGGGACGCTAACAGCGTCACAGCAAGAACTGCGTGTCTCTCGGCTATAACTTCGATAGCGACCTGACCGAGGATCACGCCATTCCGGGATTTGCGGCCGTATCCTGCGAAACCAGCGGGAGTTGAGTGGCACTCTCGGCCCTCGCCACGTACGTTAACCATTCCTTGGACCGGAGGTGGCGGCCGCGGATCAGTTCTGAGAATGCCTGCTGCACGCGCCGCGTCACCGGACCGCTCACGCCGGACCCAATCCTGCGGAAATCAATTTCACGCAGGCCGATTACTTCAGCCGCCGTGCCACAGACCAGAACCTCATCGGCGGTGTAGAGCTGATCGCGTGAAATCGGCTGCTCGCTAACCGTATACCCGAGATCATGAGCGAGGGTTATCACAGTGTGACGCGTAATGCCCTCGAGCACTTCCGCCAACGGGGCGGTGAGCAGCATCTTGCCACGAACCACGAACAGATTTTCTCCGGTGCACTCGGCAATATAGCCTTGTGTGTCCAGCAAAATGGCCTCGTCAAAACCGAGCCGCACCGATTCTGTCTTGGCCAGGAATGAATTGACGTAATTGCCGCAAATCTTCGCTTTGCTCATGCTGGCGTTTACATGGTGGCGGGTGAAGGAGGAGGTGTTGGCGCGGACGCCGCGCTCGAGCGCTTCTTTGCCGAGGTACGATTCCCATTTCCAGGCAGCAATGCCTGCGTGTGGTTTGCCGCCGTCAAGATTCAGGTTCCATCCACCTTCGGCGAGATAGACAAGAGGGCGAATGTAACAGTCGGAAAATCCATTCGCCGCAACAACGGCTTTTACACCCTCCACCATTTGTTCCACTGAGAATGGAAGGTCGCGCCAGCCGAGGATGGTGGCCGACTGCAAGAGCCGCCGAATGTGGTCCTCCAAGCGAAAGACCGCAGGGCCCTGCGCCGTTGAATAACACCGGATGCCCTCGAATACTCCAATCCCGTAATGCAGCGCTGGCGTCAGGAAATGGAGTGTTGCGTCCTGATAGTTGACCAATCTGCCGTTCATCCAGAGATATTCTGATCGGAAACCCATGGTTCTCCTTCCGTGGCTTCGAGCTACTGACTGCCCTTGGCCCGCACAGGGCGGCCGAAAAAACAAGGTTTAACAGCAAGCGCCATTCAGTTCGCCTGGACTGTTGTCGAGCGAAGACGGCGAAGATCGCAGCGCTTCCAAGAGACGCTGAACGAGCCTCTCCCGCCCGCCGATCATGTGCGAGCCGTTCTCGCGCTGATGTTCTGCGAGTACCTTTTCCAGTCTTTCCCTCAAGTTGTCCATACACTCACTCCCAAAACGTCAAAGGCCATCATCTTTTCTGGATGATGGCCTTTGAGAACTCTTGATTTCGGCTACATCATCCGCTGGCCCGGATCGTAATCAGCCCTGTAATAGGGATGACCAGCAGACTAAGCCGAAGCGATACGCCCGCCACTCCCTCTTGTGACCAACTTGCGACGGATTGGTTGCGTTCAGTCATGAATACGACGAGGAACGAAGTTGGGAAATCATATTGCATCGCGTTTTAAGCTGTCAACCGCGGTCTGTTACTGCACGGTTACTTCTGCTGGCTTGTCCCCTCAGTGCGTCTTCAGGTGGGACTGCTTGAGCAAATTTTTCTTCATCGCTGCGGGCAGCCGGGAGGAGTGCAGGATATCCCTCAGTTGAACAACGGGAAGCGTTTTGCTGAATTCTTCCGCAAATCGGATCGGAGTTTTCGCATGGCCCAGCAGGGCGATGCGAATTTCACGGCGCAAAGACCATTTGTTGTGTTCGCATACAGTGCGGACGAGCGCTGCGGGCGATCCCGCTCCCATGAGGGCTTTTACGACGAGGGCTTCCGTGAGCCTTGAGTTTTGCAGCGCAGTCTGAATGACGCGGACGTCCGGATCAAGGAGCAAGGCGCCAGCCACTCGCCCGGTAGCCCGGCGTGCCAGTGACATTCGCTCGCCTGTGGCAATCGATTCCAGGCGCTTGATCAATAATTCTTCCGCCGCCGCTTTAATGTCACCGGAGATAACCGGCGTCAGGGCGACTCTCATAAGGTCGAAGGTGAACAGTTGCCGCAACAGTGCAATCGAGACGTAGCGTGGTGTTTTAGGATGTCCGATGATCGCAAGTTTTACCTTGCGGCGCTTCACAACCGAGGGATTCTTTGCAAGCTGATTGAAAAACTCCGGCGGCAGATCGGTTCTTTGCAACAACGCCAAAGCAAGGTCTTCGTTCAGGGCAGGGTCTGCTGCGGCAATCTTGAACGCTTCCGCGGAAGAGACGATTTCGTTCGCAGAAGGTGGGTCGGTTGCGGTGGAACTGGAATTCTCGCGAGGCACTATCCCCTTAATCCCCTGCGAGCGATTTCCAGGGCGCCCTTCACAGGGTCAACCAACGTTTCGCTCAACTTCATGTTGGGATATGTCAAGTGCAGGTCATTGTAAAAAACCTGGCGGACCAAAGCTGCATTACGGAAGACGCCACCCGCTACGGCCACTTGCACGTCTTCTCCTGGCCGGAATAGTCGTGCGATGACAGTTATCGCCAAACGCGCCAGTTCCCCGCCGGCTTGTACCAACACTTCGTGAGCCAGCGGATCGGCGCAATCTGCTGCCAACAAAATTGCCGGAAAAAGCGCAGCAAAGTTAGCCGGTGGAGAAGCATTAGCTGCCATAATCAATTGTTCAGGAGTCGCAAGGTGCCACGCCTGCAGGAGATGGGCCAGCAAAGCGGCACTTTCACCCTGGTCGTAGACGCGCATCAGGGCGGCAATCGCGGCGCGGCCAATCCAGTGCGCCGAACCTTCGTCGGAAATGGCAAAGCCCCAGCCGCCGGCGCGGGCAGTCTGGCCTGCCGCATTGCGCCCGTAGGCGATTGAGCCCGTTCCCGCGATCACGACTATGCCAGGACCATTGCCGAAGGCGGTTTGCAGGGCGATGACCATGTCTCCGACAACGTCGACTTCCCCGCTCACCACTTGGGAAAGGATGCGACGCACGATCTGAGCACTTTCCGCCCGGGCGCCTCCCGCGACCCCGACGCAGGTCCTCTCAATTTGGGATGGATTGATCCTGGCCTCGGCGCAAGCCTGCTTTACGGCTGCAGTGATGGCGTCGCGTGCCTCAGCTTCTCCCACACGCACGACATTGCTGGGGCCGGATTCGCCTCTGCCTAGAATTGCCGTTTCATTGCCGATGACACAATGAGTCTTGCTGCCTCCGCCGTCGATCCCCAGAAAAATACTCACGAACCTAGTTCTACCATAGGTCCTCTGTCGTCCGGTTACGGACATCTTTCTGTGCTTCACCGCTCGGCACCGCAGATTTCTCACCGCCGGGAATCGGAATGAGGACGGTTTGTCGCCGCCTATCGGGGGAGCCGTCGCTGCGGCTGGGTTCTCTTGACAAGATAGATACCCTGCGCGATGTGCTGCGAGAAAAGGCAGGTACTCTGGGAAGCTGATCCCTTCGCCATGGCTTTGAATGCGGCTGATCTCGCGATCATTGCTGTCTATCTCGCCGGCATCACCCTTTTCGGGCTGCGTTTTCGCAAGCAGCAGCGTTCGCTGCGCGATTATTTCCTGGCTGACCGCAAGATTCCCTGGTGGGCCATCGCGCTTTCGATCGTGGCTGCGGAAACCAGCACGCTCACCATCATCAGCATTCCCGGCCTCGCTTACGATACCAACCTCACTTTTCTGCAGGTGGTCCTGGGATATCTGGTCGGGCGGGTGATCATCAGTTTTGTTCTCTTGCCGCATTATTTTCGCGGAGATCTTTTCACCGCATACGAGCTGATTGAGCGGCGTTTCGGGCGTCGATTGCGGTCGCTGACAGCAGGGCTTTTTTTGTTAACCCGCGCGGCGGCCGAGGGTGTTCGCGTCTATGCGGTTTCGATTGTGGTGGGACTTGCCTTGGGTACCGGCGAAGTTGCCTCCATCGTCATCATTACCGCACTTACTTTGATCTACACCTTCGAGGGCGGCTTGGCGGCAGTGATCTGGACGGACGTTGTCCAGACAATAATCTATGTTGCCGGAACACTGGTTGGATTATTCATGATCGTTCACTTGGTGCCCGGCGGGTGGCCGGCCATCCACAGTGTTGCCACAAGTGCCGGCAAGTTTCGCATCTTTGACTTTAGCCCGGATTTCTGGAGGCCCTACACGTTTTGGGCGGGACTGCTGGGCGGAGCTTTTCTGACCACGGCCAGCCACGGCACCGATCAATTGATCGTTCAGCGATTGCTGGCCGCACGTAACCAGCGGCAGTCGGTAACCGCTCTGCTATCCAGTGGCGTTGCCATTCTCTTCCAGTTTGCCCTGTTCCTGATGGTTGGCGTGATGCTGTTTGCCTACTATCGCATGCCTTCGTCAGCCTTCGGCCGGGCGGACAGAATTTTTCCTACATTCATCGTCAGCCGGATGCCGCACGGAATTTCCGGCTTGCTGATTGCCGCGATTCTGGCGGCGGCGATGTCGAATTTGAGCGCAGCCCTCAACTCGCTGGCTTCGACCTCAATTATTGATTTTTATCTCCGCCGCAGGCCAAACACGGATGAACGGCGCCGGTTGCAGCTTTCCCGCTTGGCGACGCTGATTTGGGCGGTGGTTTTGTTCGCACTAGCCGTGTTGTCGCTGCATAAAGCCGGGCGCGTAGTCGAGGCAGGATTGCAGATCGCCTCCGTAGCCTATGGCGCTTTGCTCGGCGTTTTTCTTCTGGGCGTTCTGACCCGGCGCGCCAACCAGCCAGGAGCGGTGTTAGGGATGTTGTGTGGCTTTGGCGTTGAACTCTATGTCTGGCTCTTCACACGAGTTCCCTGGACCTGGTATGTGCTGATCGGCACAGCCGTGACGTTTGCGGTTGGGTATTGCACAAGTATGTTATCTGACGGACAAGGCAAGAATCAGCGCGCATAGAAAATTGCCACGATCAGTGGGCCAGGTGACTGAATGTTACGCCGAGGAAGTAGGCCCACAGGACGATGGCCAGAAGCCCCTTCCAAAAACTCAGGTGCAAGAAGCCGATGGTGAAAAGCCAAGCCGCAAACCAGATGCCTCCGAGAAAGCTGTGCTGCTCGATCTTTATCTTCTGTGTGTTCTGCTCCATGATCTGCGCCTCCCCGCGCTGATGGCTGGTCAGGTTCCGGCAAGTATACCTTGAAGAGATTGCCGGACAGTGACAATGCCCCTGGCAGATTGAAAGACTAGGCGGCGTAACCTCCGTCCACCAGCAGACTGGCTCCGGTAATGAAGCTGGCTTCCGGACCCGCGAGAAAAGCGACGAAATTGGCAATCTCGAGAGGTTGAGCGAAACGCCCGAGCGCAACATGCTGAACGGTGGATGGAGCTGCCGGACCTTGCGCGGGGTTCATGTCGGTATCCGTCGGACCGGGCTGGACATTGTTCACGGTGATGCCGCGCGGTCCGAGATCGCGGGCCAAGGCTCGGGTAAATCCCACGACTGCGGCCTTGGTGAGGGCATAAACGGTACCACCCTGAAATGGCACGCGCGAGCTGTTGCAACTGCCGATGTTTATAATGCGTCCGCCGTCGCGCATATGGCGTACTGCTTCCTGCGTGGCCACAAACATACCTTTGATGTTGACCGCAACCATGCGCTCAAACGCATCGAATGGGAACTTTTCGATAGGCGCCACGGTGAGCACGCCGGCGCTGTTCACGAGAATGTCCAGCCCGCCGAAAGCCTCAATGGTTTGTTTTACGGCGGCGCGGGTGGAATCTTCCTTCGCCGCGTCGGCCTGAATTGCCAGCGCCTTGCCTCCGGCCGTCTCGATCGCCCGCACCACCTCACGTGCCCGATCGGGCGACGCGCCATAGGTAAAAGCCACTGCCGCCCCATCAGCGGCCAGGCGCTTGGCAATCGCGGCGCCGAGGCCTCGCGATGCTCCGGTGACCATAGCAATTTTGCCGCTCAGGTTTTGAGACATGTTTCCTCCATGATCTTAGCGATGATGGAAGATCAAGATTCTGATTGGGCAGCACCGGTCGCAGGAATAGTTTCCCAAGTCCATTCATAGACTTATGGACACCCAAGAGGCTGACTTGACAGGGGGACAGCGGTCTTTTTACAATTAGCACTCGCTAACCATGAGTGCTAACAACCAAGCCGCGCTGTGCGTTAGCGACGTCCCGGCAAATCTAAACCAACATTCATTTTGAAAAGAAAGGAGTTTGCAAATATGGCGAAATTCACCCCACTGCACGACCGCATCCTGGTGCGTCGCGTGGAAGAAGCTGAAACCACCCGTGGCGGGATCATCATCCCCGACACCGCCAAAGACAAGCCCCAGGAAGGCGAAGTCATTTCCGTCGGCAAAGGCAAGATTAGCGAAGAAGGCAAGGTCCGTCCGCTGGATGTGAAAGAGGGCGACCGCATTCTGTTTGGCAAGTATTCCGGAACCGAGATCAAGCTGGATGGCCAGGACTACATCATTATGCGGGAAGAGGAAGTCCTCGGCATCATCTCCGGCGCCGCCAAGAAAGAGATGGCGGGAAGCCGGAAGTAGCCAGTGGGCAGTCGACGAGTGTTCAGTCTGACCACTGAGCGCATCCGAATTCAA
This sequence comes from Terriglobales bacterium, assembly GCA_035624215.1. Classification (GTDB taxonomy): domain Bacteria; phylum Acidobacteriota; class Terriglobia; order Terriglobales; family Acidobacteriaceae; genus JAFAGX01. The sequence goes on along the minus strand of DASPRY010000154.1, from coordinate 11,400 downwards.
AGACTTCATAAGGAGAAAACAAAATATGGCAAAGCAGATCGTACACGGAGAAGAATCGCGGCAAGCGATTCTCCGCGGCGTCAACCTTCTGGCGGACGCCGTGAAGGTGACTCTCGGCCCCAAGGGCCGCAATGTTGTGATCGAAAAGAAGTTCGGTTCGCCGACCATCACCAAGGACGGCGTCACCGTAGCCAAGGAAATCGAGTTGAAAGACAGCCTGGAGAATATGGGAGCGCAGATGGTGCGCGAAGTCGCTTCCAAGACTTCTGATGTTGCCGGCGACGGCACGACCACCGCCACCGTTCTCGCCCAGGCGATTTATCGCGAGGGCGTGAAGACCGTGGCAGCCGGGGCCAACCCGATGGCGCTCAAGCGCGGCATCGAGAAAGCTGTCGAGCTGATTTGCGGCAAGCTCAACAAAGAAGGCGAGCGCGAAAAAGGTGAACTCGACAAGTTCTCCAAGCCTGTTTCCGGCGAAATGATCGCGCAGGTCGGAACCGTTTCCGCCAACAATGATGAAACCATCGGCCGGATCATTGCCGAAGCGATGAAGAAAGTCGGCAAAGATGGCGTCATCACCGTGGAAGAATCGAAGACGCTCGAGACCCAGCTCGAAGTGGTCGAGGGCATGCAGTTCGACCGCGGCTATCTTTCACCCTATTTCGTCACCGATCCGGAGCGCATGGAAGCGGTGCTGGAGAACGCCTACATCCTGATTCACGAAAAGAAAATCAGCTCGATGAAGGACCTGCTCCCGCTGCTCGAGCAGATCGCCAAGAGCAGCAAGCCGCTTCTGATCGTGGCTGAAGACGTCGAGGGCGAAGCGCTGGCCACGCTCGTGGTCAACAAGCTGCGCGGCACGTTGCAGGTTTGCGCGGTGAAGGCACCGGGCTTCGGCGATCGCCGCAAAGCCATGCTGCAGGACATCGCCATCCTGACCGGCGGCAAGGCCATCACCGAAGATCTTGGCATCAAGCTGGAGAACGTGCAGATGGGCGATCTCGGGCAGGCCAAGAAGATCACGATCGACAAGGACAACACCACCATCGTCGAAGGCAAGGGCAAGCACAGCGAGATCGAAGGCCGCGTGAAAGAGATTCGCAGCCAGATCGACAAAACCACCAGCGACTACGACCGCGAGAAGTTGCAAGAGCGGCTGGCGAAGCTGGTCGGTGGCGTGGCTGTGATCAAAGTGGGCGCTGCGACCGAGACCGAAATGAAAGAGAAGAAGGCTCGCGTCGAAGACGCCATGCACGCTACCCGCGCGGCGGTCGAGGAAGGCATTGTCCCCGGCGGCGGCGTGGCTCTGGCCCGCTCGGTCGCCGCTCTCGACAAGCAGAGGTTCGACGGCGATGAGCACATCGGCGCCAACATCGTGAAGCGCGCCCTGACCGAGCCGTTGCGCATGATCGCCGAAAACGCCGGCGAAGAAGGCGCCATCGTGCTGGGCAAGGTGAACGACTCGAAGGAGGCGAATTTCGGCTACAACGCCCTGACCGGCCAGTACGAGGACCTGGTCAAGGCGGGCGTGCTCGATCCGACGAAGGTAGTGCGCACTGCGCTGCAGAACGCCGGCTCGATCGCGTCGTTGATGCTGACCACCGAAGCCCTGGTTGCGGAGATTCCGGAAGAGAAGAAGAATGCTCCGATGCCCGGCGGCCACGGCGGCGGCATGGGAGATATGTATTAAGGACAGCTTCTGGCTATTAGCTAGGCTCTGTCTGCCAAAGCCCCGCCGCAAGGCGGGGCTTTTTGTAAAAGGGGTCCTGTGTCGTCGGTTGAGCATCCACTCGCGCTGAACTCGGAAAAACATCATGCCTTCTCTGAGAGGGTAGCGTCGCACACGGCAGCGGTCATAAATGGTGTGCTGACTGAAGGTGAAACACCCGAAGGGCAGATCGTCTCATCGGAGGGAGTCGGCGTAGGCTCGGCTTGTTGCTGGAAGGGTAAGAAGTTGGTCCTTACCGCCAAGCACGTACTGGAAGGGGCCAATCCGTCTGACATTCGCTTTTTCCTAAGACAAGACCGACCGATCGAGTGGGGCACGCGCCCGTCCCGGCCAACGGTTGAACACGCGGTTGTCTTGGCCATCCAAGAAATCGTCCTCTGCCCATCAGAGGATCTTGCCTGTGTTGTGCTGGGGGCGAAGGAGTCTGGCAAGCGCCTTGAGTTCGTCGATCTGCCGAGGGACTTTGGCGATGTTCCCCCTGATGGCAGCGGCACGCTAATCCTAGGCGCACCCACCGACAAGGCCGTTGCCATCGCGGAGGGTCAGCGACCCGGCGGACAGCGCTGGCGCTCCTCGGCATTGCAAGTGAGCGGCTGTTGGGCTGTTGTTACATCCGAAGTGCCGAGGTTCTTCCCGTCCTCGTTCGATCCGACCCGGCACTTCCTGCTTCATTATGACCCAGCCGAGGAGGGGGGCTCATTGCCTTACGGGTTCAGCGGCACGGGAGTCTGGTATCGGCGTCAGAAGAACGAGCCCGTGTGGTCCGCCGATCCAGTATTGGCGGGCGTTGAGACGAGGTGGCATCGGGAGAGTAAGTTGATGATCGCCGTTCGATCCGAGGTCGTGAGGCGGTTCTTGGAAGACGAAGTCGGTTAAAACCGGAGCCCGCCACCACACGGTCCGCTGTTTTTGAAACCTGGGTAGCGAACATTGGTCGTGGCAGCCGCGCCGCATTGGCGCGTGAGTCAAGTTGGTGCTTTTTTCGGCACGGCTGAAGCCGTGCCCTACCAAGCCCTCACGAGCGGGACGCTCGCGCCATAAGGGCCGCCATCGGGTAGGGGATCCTTCGCTGCGCTCAGGATTTCGCCTGCGGGCTCAACTTCCCTGCCCTACTTACGGAGAATGCTCGGTTAGGACGGGCCGCGTGGGCGACGACACCGGAACCGCCAAGCACTAGCTCGGGGTCATGCCCAAGAGTTCATCGTGGCGTTCGCCGGCTTCCTGAATTTTTGCGAACACCGAGATCAATCCCGTTCGCGTGAATAAATCTCTGACCCGTTGCTTGGGATTAGCAATCTCCACCTCACAGTTAGTCCGCGAAGCATGGGTATAAACGGCGACCAGCGCACCCAGGCCGGCGCTGTCGATGTAATCAACAGCGGTCAGATCGAGAACCAGGCGCTTATTGCCGGAAACGAGTTCGCGCAGCGTATTCTGTAGAGTTGCCGCCGTATTTGAGGTAATCCGACCGGTCGCCCGAACATAGATTTCCGACTCTCTTTTTTGTGGTTCAAGTTTCAATTCATCGGGACGAGGAACTGGGTTAGCAGCCATGAAGACCCTCCTGAGGTTTTGCAGTTCCGAGGCCGGCTCCATCCCCACGCCAAACCTCTGCCGATCTCGGTAGTAGTCGGTAAGCGGGCCGGGCTCCAGGTCCGGCTTAACGCGCCAACGATATACCAAATCGCGGCAAAGTCAAGGCATCCGCAAGATCGGCCGGGTTCCGTTCCACACGACCCCACCCGAACCCCCGGCTGAGCCAGCCGCCTAAATCTTTGTGGTGAGGCCGGTTGCGACGGCAGCCCTCGCTTCCCACAGCTGATCAAGCACACGCTACTTCCTGCCGATGTAGTCATAAGGATGAACTGTGTCCTCGCCGGCTGCCGAAAGCTCGGCAGCTTTTGGTGTGGAAGCCAGGCGCTGCGCGGCCGCGATGTGGCAAAACGCGATGGAAGCTAGCACCCAAGAAAGTTTGCGCAACTCAACGGGGCGCGATCAAATGCCTCGAAAGGTTGAACTCGGATCGCAAGTCAGGCTGGAACGCTCGGTGCGTGACAGCGAGGAACGCTTCCGGATCGCGTTTGAGCAATCGGTGACTGGAATGGCGATCATTCATTTGTCAACCGGTAAGTTCGCACACGTCAACCAGGCATTATGCAATTTCCTCGGCTACCAGCAGGAGGAATTGCTGGCCAAAGACATCATCGCAGTGAGCCATCCCGAGAACGTACCTCCTTCCCGAATCCTTCTGGAGCAAATGGCGGCGGGAGAATTCAACGGAGAGCATCTCGAGAGACGATACCTGCGCAAGGATGGTGCGGTGGTGTGGGCCCAGGTTTCGCTTTCCCTGGTGCGCGATCAAGAAGGCCGTTACACCTACGTAGCCTGCCAGTTTAAGGACATCTCCAAGCGCAAGGCGGCGGAGGAAGCGCAGCAACGCGCCGAAGTTTTCGTCCATGCCATCATCGAAAATATCGACGACCTGGTGATGGTGGTGAATTCCGAAGGCAAGTGGTATTACGCCAGTCCGTCGCATTTTGACGCTCTGGGATACACGCCGAGCGAGTTGATTGGCAGGGACGCTTTTTTCACGCTGCACGAGGAAGACAGGCCACTGGTACAGAACGCCATGTGCGAGACCTTGCGGGAGGGCCGGGCCCCACTCATTTCGGTGCGGCGCCTGCACAAAAATGGTTCAGTGCGCCACTTTGAAGCGCGTGGCACGTTGGTTCGAGGCCTTTGTGGCAGCCTGGACGGCATTGTGGTGGTGTCCCGTGCCATCGACGATCGGCTTCGCGCCGAGCGGAGATTGCGGGAAGTTTCGGCTGAAACCGAATTGTTCCTGCAATCGATCCCTTCCATTCTCATTGGACTCGATGCGGAGGGGCGAATCACGCGCTGGAACCGTTCCGCCGCCGATGTATTTCATCTTTCCAGCGATCGGGTCCTGGGACTTCCGATCGACAATTGCGGCATTCACTGGCTGCACCCCGAAATGCGCTCGGAGGTTGCGCGCTGGCTGCAAACCCAAACTTCCGACCGCTGCGAAGACCTGGCATACCAAATCGAGAACAATCGCTGCTTTGTCGGCTTCAGCATACGTAGGATCGAGGGCGATGCGAATCAGCACCTGCGCTTCATCATCACCGGCACTGATGTAACCGACCGCAAGAGCCTGGAGGAACACCTTCGCCAGGCCCAGAAACTGGAAGCCATCGGTTAACTGGCCGCGGGTATTGCGCACGAAATCAATACTCCGACGCAATACGTGGGAGATAACACCAGGTTCTTGCAGGACTGCTGGCAGGGGATCGCCAATCTCCTCGAGATCAGCCAGGCCATGCGGCAACAGGCGGAAAGCGGCGGTGTCGCCAAGGATCTGCTGGAAAAATTTGACAGCGCGGCTGCGGACTCCGATCTCGATTATCTGCTTCAGGAGGTTCCCCGGGCGATTGAACAATCTTTGGATGGGGTGCAGAGGGTAGCCAAGATCGTTAAAGCCATGAAGGACTTCTCCCACCCGGGTTCGCAGGAGAAGAGGGCCATCGATATCAACAAGGCGATCGAAAGCACGGTGGCCGTCGCCCGTCATGAGTGGAAGTACGTTGCAACGGTAACCACCGATTTTCAGGAAGACCTCCCGTTGGTGCCCTGTTTAACCGGTGAATTCAACCAGGTGATCCTGAACCTCATCGTGAATGCAGCTCATGCCATAGCCGCCGCCGCGGCCCAGGGTCTGCGAGAAAAAGGGAACATCACAATTCGAACTTACCGTCATGGCGAGTGGGCTGAGATTGCTATTGAAGACACAGGGACGGGCGTTCCCGAGGAAATACGATCCAGAATCTTCGAACCATTCTTCACCACCAAACCCGTCGGCAAAGGGACCGGGCAAGGTTTAACCCTCGCCCACTCGGTGATTGTGAAACGCCATCAGGGTCAACTCTGGTTTGAGACCGAGGTGGGACGCGGCACCACATTCTTTGTGCGGCTGCCTTTGCAGCTCACGGACAAAGTCTCATGAGCAAACGAATCCTGTTTGTCGACGATGATCCCATGCTGTTGAGCGGCCTGGAGCGCAGCCTGCGGGTCATGCGCAAAGAGTGGGAGACGGAATTTGCGGCAAGAGGCCGGCAGGCACTGGAGGCGATGGCCCGCAAACCGTTTGATGTGGTCGTGACCGACATGCGCATGCCGGAAATGGACGGAGCGCAACTGCTGGAACAAGTCAAAGCCAAATATCCGCGCACCATTCGCTTTGTGCTCTCGGGACAGTCGGATCGCGAAACGATTTTGCGGTCAATCGGCCCAACCCACCAATACCTGTCGAAACCCTGCGATCTGGAAGAACTAAAGCAAAAGGTGGCACAGGCGTTCGGGCTGCGGGAATTGCTGGAAAATCCCACGCTTAAAGAAATTGTCTCACGCATGGATGTCCTACCCAGCCTGCCTGCGCTCTATGTGAGCCTGACCGAAGCCCTGAGCCAGCCTGACGTCACTCTGTGCAAGATTGCCAGCATTATCAAGAAAGATATGGGTATGACTTCGAAGGTATTGCAACTGGTGAACTCGGCGTTTTTCGCCCTGCCTTGCCAGATTTCCAACCCAGCCCAAGCCGTCTCGCTGCTGGGCATCGACAACATCCGCGCGGTTGTGTTGTCCGTGCACGTTTTCTCAGAGCTGCAAGGCAACGAAGACCTGGCTGCTCTGTGGCCACATAGCCTGGCTACCGCAGGTTTCGCGCGCGCCATTGTCCGAGCTGAACATAGCCCGCAACGGGTGGAGGACGATGCTTTTGCCGCCGGGCTGCTGCACGATGTCGGGCGGCTGGTTCTGGGGACGGCGTGCCGCGAGCAATACAACCGCGTCCTCGAAAGTGCGCATGCCGGGAAAGCACCTCTGGGGGAGGTGGAAGCGCAGACGTTCAACTGCAGCCACGCAGAAGTTGGAGCCTACCTGCTGGGCTTGTGGGGACTTCCTGATTCCGTGGTGCGAGCGGTGGCCTGGCACAATTCGCCTTCCCGGGCCGGGGTATCCGCCTTCTCCCCCGTGATCGCGGTCCATGCCGCCGACGCATTCCACCACCGTCTGCATCCGGACCCGATCATGAATGAAAATCCGTTGTTGGACGAAACTCTTTTGACGGCGCTCGGGTTGGCGGACCGGGTGGCGATCTGGTGGAAGACTTGCCAGGATTTAAACGCAAAGGGCGAACGCCATGACTGAAAAAATTCTTTTAGTGGACGATGATCTCAACATTTTGAGCGGATACCAGCGCAGCTTGCACCGGGAATTCCAATTGGAAACAGCCTCGAGTGGGAGCGAGGCGCTGCAGATGATTGCGCATAAGGGCCCGTACGCCGTTGTGGTTTCTGACATGAGGATGCCGAATATGGACGGCATTCAGTTGCTGGCCAAGGTCAAGAACCAATGTCCGGAGACGGTGCGCATTATGCTCACCGGCAACAGCGACATTGAAACTGCGATTCAGGCTGTCAACGAAGGCAATATCTTTCGTTTTCTGGCCAAGCCCTGCGACAAGGAGTTGTTGGCCAAGACTTTGACCGCCGCGCTCCTGCAATACCGGCTGGTGACTGCTGAGAGGGAGCTGCTGGAGCGCACGCTGCACGGCAGTATCCAGGTGCTGACCGAAGTGCTGAGCCTGGTGAATCCGGCTGCCTTTGGCCGGGCAATGAGAGCGCGACGCTACATTCATCATTTGGTGCAATCTTTATCTCTGGAAAATGCGTGGCAATACGAAATCGCTGCTCTGATGTCGCAACTCGGCTGCGTAACCCTGCCCCCGGAAATTATCGACAGCGTCTACGCTGGCAAGCAACTGTCGCCGGAAGAGAAGGCGCAGTATGATGCACACCCCAGCATCGCCAATGATCTGCTGTGCAAGATCCCGCGGCTGGAACCCATCGCGTGGATGATCCGATATCAGGCCGATGAGCCTCCATTCGACGGAGACATTACCGACCGGCAAAAGGCAGATATGCGGATGGGAGCGGAAATACTGCATCTCACCTTGGCATACGAGAAATTGATCAGCCAGGGGATCTCTCGCACCGAGGCGGCGCACACCCTGGCCCGGCGATACAAGCGATTTAGTCCGCGCGTATTTCAGGCGCTGGTGGAGCTGGACCCCAATGCCGAAGAACGCGAAGTGCGGCGCTGCTGGGTGCATGAACTCACGCCCGGAATGATCGTGCAGGAGGATGTGCGCACGATGAGCGGGTTATTAGTGGTTTCCAAAGGTCAGGAAGTTACCGCTCCAGTTATCCTCAAACTCAACAATTTCTTCGCGAAGAAAGCGATCACCGGGGACATGGTGGTATCGTTGCCACGCCCGGCGACGGCCGCGGCGGGTGCTACTTAGAAGGCGCTGCCCTGCGGCGGCAATTTGGAGATCCGCCTAGCAGATCATCGCCATGCGAGTGATTTTGCTTATTGCAGCTTGGCGTACTCGGCTTTGGCTTGCTTCAGGATGGGGATATCGGGATCGGCGTCTTTCCAGAGGGTGAGGAAGTCTTTATAAGCAGCGAGCGATCGAACGCGGGCGGCATCGGCATCCGCACCTTGGGAAGTTCTCGCTTGCAACGCATTCGCACGCGCCACTCCCAGATGCACCAGTGCTCCCGTCCAGCAGTTCCACACGATGCCGCTGTGGTCGAGAATCTTCTGGAACTCGGCAGCGGCTTGCGTGCCCTGCCCTGCTGCGAGATACGCCTCGCCACGAATGTATGTGTGATACAAGCAGGAAATATTCAAGACAAAGTCAATTTGCCCTAATTCGATGGTTGAAGCAGCTTGCAAATCACTGATGGCCTCAGCCTGATTCTTCCGATTTAGTGCCAGTTGCGCGTGAATCGCAGGCAGCCAGAGAGATTGCATCTGGGTATCCAACGGGAAGCGTTTGTTAAGGTCTTCTGCTGCTGATTCGGCTCGTGCTGCATCGCCTGCCATGGCAAAGGCCAGCGCAGCTTCAGCGGATGTACCCGGACTCGTAGGAGCGAGCTTCAGACCGTCCGACGCCGCTTGTTTCGCTTCGGACATGTTGCCGAAGGCGGTTTCGCGCAAAGCCGAATTCTCCAGCCAGATCGCTCCATTTTCTTTACTGTCAGCCCGGATCGCAGAATCTACAGATCGCTTCGTTACTTCTCGCGCCTTGTGCACGTGACCCGCATATACCTCGGTGTCGGATGCAAGTGAAAGCCCTTGGTTCTCAATTTCGGGCTTGCCCGCGAACCATTGCTGCTGGTCTGCCATAGCTGAAGAGTCGCCCTGAAGGAAAGCCAGAGCGTAGAGAGCATTGTGGAATATGGGCTCATCCAGCTTCCGCGCCTCTGCCTGCTGGATCATCTGCCGCGCTTCGTCGAAACGCTGCAAGGCGAGCAGTGCGTTGGTGAGGTCCGCATACGGGGCCGAATTATCCGGAGCGAGCCGGAGGCTCTGCCGATACCTGTCTGCGGCTTTCTCATACTGTCCCTGCTCGGCATATACGGAAGCCAGATCAAGGTGTGCTCTATAGTCGCGCGGGTAGCCCTCAATGCACTGCTGATACACCTGTGCGGATTTATCCAACTCCCCAGTTACGGAGGAATAGTAGCCAGCTGTAATGGTTAGTCTTTCGCGCTCGCTGGTGTGTTCGCTCAACTGGTATGCCTTCGCATAGTATTCGTCAGCTCGTCCTAGCTGCGCTAGACCGAAGTAATCATCGCCCACAGCTTGATACCCCATAGCGAAGTTCGGATCGAGCTGAATTGCGCGTTGATGGTAGGGGAGGGCAGCGGACCCGCCCTTTTCTCGGAAGGCAGTTTCGCCAAGTGTAAACGACTTTAGAGCTTCGAGCGAAGACGTGGTAGCCTCCGCCAGGTGAATATCAAACCTCTGCACAGTGGTCAGCGATTCACCCAACTCGCTCCGTAACTTGGAAGCTGCCTCGCCCAGCGTATCTAGTACTTTCTCTTTGGCAGCGGCCGTAGCCTGCTCTTGCGCCAGCGTATCCCCGCTCTGGCAATTCACTACTTTCAACCCCAGCACATATTCGCTGCCCAGGCTGTCAATCGACCCTGCGATGTAAGCCTTGCTGCCTGCCCGCTGGCAAATCTCCTTGGCCACGTCAGGCACAATCCGGGTGCCTTTCGGCCGTGACATCATCTGCAAGGTTGCCGCGACCTTATTTTCGGAGAGCACATTCAGAAACGGCGACTGGTTCAAGGCAACGCTAAGTGCCGTCTTGAGCGTGCCGTCGAAAACAGGGTCGCCTGTGCTGTTGGCGAAGTCGGCAAGAACGATGGTGTCTTTCTCGGTGAGTTTGGCTGGGCGGTGTACAAGAAAATAGCCGGCGACAACAGCTATGATGACGAGCGCCGCTGCCCCAAGAATCCAAGGCGCTCGTCCGCTACGCGCAGCGACCGCAGTCTCCACCACACTGGAGGCTTTGTGCGACTCGCTGTCGCGCTTCAGGCGTTGCAGGTCGGTGCGAACGTCAGAAGCATGCTGGTACCGCAGATTGCGGTCTTTCTCCAGACACTTGTTGATGATGCGCTCCAGTTCCGGAGGTACATCGGGATTGAGACGGACGGATTGCACCGGGGTGCGATTCAGGATGGATTCAAAAAGTACCCCGGTGCTTTCCCCGCGAAATGGGATCGTGCCGGTGGCCATTTCATAAAGCACTCCGCCGAATGAGAACAAATCGGTTCGTGCGTCCAGTTCTTTGGCGCGAACTTGTTCCGGCGACATGTATGCGACGGTTCCGACCGCCGTACCGGGGCTGGTCAGGTGCTCGGGATCAGCTTCTTGCGTCGCCTGGGATTGACCCGCTGCTGCGTTCGTAGCGCTCGCTGCAGGAGTCACTTTTGCTAAGCCGAAGTCAAGAATCTTGGCGTGGCCGCGCTTCGTCACGAAGATGTTTGCAGGCTTGATGTCACGGTGAATGATTCCTGCGGAGTGGGCCGCATCCAGTGCGTCGGCGATTTCAATGGCCAACGAGGTCACCGTTTCAATCTCCATGGCCTTGCCAGTGATGTAATGCTTCAGGGTCAGCCCATCCAGAAACTCCATTGCGATGAAGGACTGATCGCCGTGTTTGCCGATTTCGTAAATTGTGCAGATGTTGGGGTGGTTCAGGGCGGAAGCGGCTCGAGCTTCGCGGCGGAAACGCTCCAAGGCCTGCGAATCCTGCGCGAGATCTTCGGGCAGGAACTTAAGCGCCACAAAGCGGCCGAGTTCAGTATCTTCGGCCTTATATACGATGCCCATACCGCCCCCGCCGAGTTTTTCCAGGATGCGGTAGTGGGAGATAGTCTGGCCGATCATGGTTGCGCTGAATCTTACGTCCGCGACTTGTCCCGGTCAACGGAAAGTGGGGGTGTTCACAGGAATTTTCACTTTTCAGTTTCTTCGAACCGAGATCACCGAGGCGGTGTAGCGATCTCCGCGCAGAAGCGAGCGGCTGTACTCGATGGGGACGTTCTGGTGATCGTAGGTAGTTTCCGAGATCAGCAGAAGAGGGCTGCCGGGCCGGGTTTCGAGGACGGCGGCATCGTCTTCGGTTGCCGTGCTCGCGCCAATGGTCTCCTCCGCCCAGCGCAGCTTGCGCTTGTAGACCTGTTCGAAGATCTGATAGAGCGATTGTTTCTCCAGATCCTGTTTATCGATGC
>DASPRY010000122.1:0-7246 GCA_035624215.1 Terriglobales bacterium | reverse complement strand
TTTGCCTTCTAACGCAAGCCTCGAGACAAAGCACTTCAGCAGATGCCATTCAGGCTTGGCGTCCTTCACCAGCTTGCGCCGATTTTGCTCTTCAGTTGCTCGATAACAGGAATCGATTTCATCAAAATCATCAAAGCTATCGGGCATGGCGGCTCCACGTGTTTAAGGATTCTACTCCCGTTTATGGCCATTTCCGCACTGCGCAGAAAAGGGCCCCGTGTGTGGGTGCCGGCCACATTTGACCTAGGCACTCCGGCCGAGCGAACCTGGATTCGAGCTCCGCCCAGTGAATTCCGCAGGTAGTTTGGACGTGAAGATCCCTTTACGCTTTTGCTATCCCAGCTTCCGCTGACTGCGGTTCTCAAGAAACTGGCAGCGCTCCATATTAATAGTGCGAGATCAGCCGAAGTGCTATGCACAATCGAGTCGCCGCTTCGCTTCCAAGAAAGTAGAGGAATCTTTGGTGGTCAGCAGCTTCTTGCGTTGCACGCCTGCCGCAACACTGTGCTCTAATTTCTCCACTTCGCCTGCCGTCATCGCGGACTTCAGCTCTTGAGTAAGAGCACGAGTGCGTTGCTTAAGCTCCTGCGAGCTTTCCTCCGCCATCCGGAGCCAGTAATATGCCGTACGGCCGTCTTTCTCGACGCCCGAGCCTCTCAAATGCGCCAGCCCGACCAGATATTGCGCCGCGATGAAAGCTTCTTCTGCCGCCTTGAGGTAGGTCTCGATCGGATGATTCAAACCGGCAACCTCAAATTCCGCAGCTCGATTGATCGGCGGACTTTGATGGCGCTCATTGAACAGCAAGAAGAGTAATTCGAACCGGCTCGAGATATCCAACTTCTCGAACACGCGGACAAGGTAGTTTTTGATGGTGTGTTCGCTCAGCTTAAGCTCATCGGCAATTTGTTTGTTGCTTTGCCCCTGGGCGGCACGCTCCGCCACCCGCAGTTCGCGTTTTGATAGCTTTCCACCTTTGCCTGAGTCGATCCCAATGCAGCAGGGTCCCCAGCAAAACGGGGAAGGACCCACCCTGCGGGCAGGCCCTGCGCAGCAGCTTCCGCCGATTACTCGGTGCCGATCTCAACTAGTTGGCCATTGTCAGCCACGAGTGTTCGTTTCGTGTTGGACAGCATCATCTGCCGGCCAAAATGTTGTGTCGACCAGATCTGAACCAGAAAGTAGCGTTCGCCAGCCTGCGAAAAAACCAAGCTCGGGCGATGCGCAACTCGCGGAGACTCAATCGAATTGGTCAACAGCATTGCGGAGCCCTGGGTGTTAAAAATCTGCCAGGCCACATTGTCGTTGTTCCATACCGGCATAATTTCGTATTGCCCGGCGGGCAGAGTCTTGCCGGCGGCAATGAAGTCGAACGGAACATTCACTTTTATTCCGGTCTGGGCGGTAGCCGGAAGACAAACGGCCGCAAACAGAACCAGAAAGACACTGATCTTGCAGCACTTCATGGAAAACTTCCCCCTCTGGAATATTGGCACCGTCTGTGCAGTGCGCAGCTGATAGTAGAAAAGCAAGACGGGCGACGCCAGATTACATACGTGTGGCCAACAGATTGGCCACAGTAATTGCGGTAAACCACGAGGCACGTTCGTGCCATTGCTGAACGTAGCCGTGGGTGGGGAGAAACTGCTTAAGGGAGTGTCTCTTCGTTGCGAGTATGTCTGCTGGCGAGGCTTTTTCTTCTCACCTGAGCTGAAGATCGCGCTCACGGTTTCCTCATCATGTTTCAACTTCCGGTTTGCCCGTAACCCGCCAGGTGAGCAGGCCGGAGCGCTTAGGGGTGTTGTCAGGCGACCTGTCGTGGGCTACAGCCCTTCTTAAGAACCACTTACTTCAATCCCTCGACCAGGTAAAGGTCGGCCAACATGCGGTGATATCCGTATACACAATTCGCGGCGTCGGGTGTCAACAGAATTGGGCCGATGTTCTCGACCCCGGCGGGATCGGACGGCATGAGCTGCTTCCAGCGCGTGCGTTGCCCGGTTTGCACGTCGAGGCGATCGACCCGAGCCGGCAATTCACCCGGCTGGTAGATATATAAGGAGCGGCCATCCGAGCTAAATGTGATTGGCTGTTCCCCGGCATTGAGTCCATTGACCACGCGTGGATCACCGCCGGCAACAGGATAGAGATATCCCTTTTGGTCTGGACCTATTCCGGCCACCCACTGAGAATCGGGGCTGATGACAAACCTTGTGCCATTCACCCCTTCGGGCGTGATTGCCTGGCTCTTTCCCGAAGCCATATCGTAGATGTATAGCCGTACTCCCTTTCCCGGCTCATTTCCCGAGAACAGGATGCGCTTCCCATCGGGAAACCAACGCGCAAACGCGTGATTGATATTGTCCTTGGTCAGATCTTTGGGCTCCCCTGCACCAGTGGTCAGCAGCTTCATTTGTCTGGGCGAATCTTGCGTCACCGTAATCACCCATTTTCCGTCGGGCGATAAAGCCCTCGCTCCACCTTCTCCCAGCAGGACAGCCGGAGAACCATCAGTTTTCCGAATGTACACGGCATAGGACAACCCGCTGGACTTGGAGTAGGCCAGCGCTCCTCCACCGCCCTCTTCGGTAAACAAAAGTGTCTTGCCATCCGCAGAAAGATCAGCTGGGAAGGAGTAGTCCAGCCACGAGAGCTCACGTTCTCTCGAATCACTACCATTAACGCCCATCAATTCGCGTCTCCAGCTGGCACGCATCAAGAGCACTCGCCCATCCTTGGCAATATCCAACAACATTAAGGCACCCGGCAATCGCAAGACCATACGCTCTTTGCCACTAAGCGTAACTGCATAAAGGGTCCGGTCCGTACCGGTCTTGCTGGCGGTGAACCAAATCTCGTTGCCATCTGGAGACCACGCCAACCCCTGTGCAGTGATCCATTCGCCCGAGAGAACTTTCTTGTTCCCCTTTAGATCGACTACGGCCACCGAACCAGCATCGTCACCTTGGATGGGATGGTCGAGAAAAGCAATCAAATCCCCTTTTGAAGAAACTCGTGGATGCCCGACCCATCCCCCGGTTTCATAAAGCGGTCTCCCTATGGGGTATTCCAACCGGTTCTTTCCGGCGAAATCACGCACTACCGCCAGGTTGCTGCCATCCGGTCCCCAATCCGCCCACTGCACTTGCTCTAGCACGTCACGAGGAGCACCGCCGGCAAGCGGCGCTCTGGCCAGCGTGCCAATGCTCACCCAGGTGCCGATAGCTTTGCTGTCTAATAGCACAGCCAATTCAGCAGCAGAGGACACCGACATGAGCTGCGTGTGACCGAGTCCCATGGAGCGCGACTCTGGTGCTTCGGGACGGGCTGTGAACACGTCCGTGGGATTGCCTTGCCAAGCCGCGCTGTAGAGAATTGTCTGTCCGTCCGGTGCAAACCGGGCGGCTCGGATGCTGCCACGACGGAAGGTCAGTTGCCGATAGATTGGCGGCGGCAATAGCGGCTTCGAAAAGAGCAGTTTGCCTGCAAACAGGCTTGCAGCCACCGCGAGAAGCAAACTGACTGCAAAAACAGGGAGAGATAGAGCGGTCTGGCGCCTTGTCTTTGCCGGTGCTAAGGCGGCATCGGAGGTGGCCTGCTTGTCGACAACCACGGAAGTGCGCCAAGAACCGATCTCGCGTTGCAGCCGCTTCAAGTTGGCACGCACCTCTGCCGCCGACTGGTATCGGAGTTCACGATCCTTCTCCAGTGCGTTGTTGATCGTTTCCTCGAGCTTCGCCGGGAGCTGAGGATTCAGCCGGATGGGGGCTGTCGGAGCTCGGTTGAGAATGGCGTCCGTGACCACCGCTGAGGTCTCACCGCGAAACGGCGAAATTCCCGTAGCCATCTCGTAGAGCACGACACCGAAGGAGAACAGGTCAGTCCGCCCATCCAGCTCCTTCCCTTTTAACTGCTCGGGGGACATGTAGGTGACCGTGCCCACTGCTGTTCCGGGGCGGGTCAGTTCAAGGCCGGCTACGTCCGCCTTGGTTTGCGAATCGCCCATAGAAGATCTGGTGGTTTGTGTGACCTTCGCCAGCCCGAAATCCAGAATCTTGGCGTGCCCGCGCTCGGTCACAAAGATGTTCGCCGGTTTGATGTCGCGATGCACGATTCCCTTCGCGTGCGCAGCATCCAGTGCGTCCGCCACTTCTATGCCGAGACTGAGCAGTTGTTCTAACTCGAGGGGACGCCCGTCAATCATATGTTTCAGTGTCTTGCCGCTCAGGCACTCCATGGCGATGAAGAGATTTCCTTCATGCTGGCCAATCTCGTAGATCGTGCAAATGTTGGGATGATTTAATGCGGAGGCGGCGCGGGCCTCCCTCCGAAAGCGTTCCAGCGCTTGCGGGTCCTGCAATGCCTCCTCGGGCAAGAACTTCAGGGCTACGGACCGTCCCAGACTAATGTCCTCAGCCTTGTAGACGATGCCCATTCCTCCGCCGCCAAGCTTTTCAACGACGTGGTAATGCGAGATGGTTTTGCCAATCATTCGGGAGCTGGCTCGCTTTTCTGGTCGCTTCATCTTACGGACGCGGCATTGGCTAGTCAACGCACCGTGCAGTATTGTGCCTGGGATACTTCTCAAAATTCCTCAAGGCCCAGAACACCTCCTTTATGAAGGGATAAGTGTGAGGCTGTGAGATAGCTCCCCGGTTGTCGGCCAATCGGAAATTAGCCCAGGTTGCGTCAATGAGCACCATCCGAATCCGGCTCGGACACGAATCGCTGGACGTGACGCTAGCCTATCTCAATGGCAAGGATGACGAATCCGAGGAAGCGCAGGAACACGCCAACAGCAGCAGCTTGGCACTCTACGCATAAACTCAGAACATCACTGCGGGAGATTCTGGCTCAGCGGGCCGGGATCTCTCGTTCTCGTCTTTGGGCCGCTGGTTTCCGGGTTACCCGTGATTCGGGACCCGCTATTTGGCATCATTCAGCTTCAACGGCAGCGTCACCGGCGTAGGAAAACTGGGCTGCCTAATCTCCAGATCGGCGAGCCCGGGAGTCTCGGGTTGATACTCCACGTCGTAGGTTTCACCCACCGTGAGTCCCATGTCAGCCGTGGAGGATCGCAGCTGTGCAGGAGGCAGATCAGCGCCGTCTTTCGCAATCACTTTCCACTGTACTGGCACGCCTTTGTCAGTGAGACGCACCCGCAGGTCTGCGGCGTTGTCTGTGATGTTGATCAACCGCAGCCGGTACTGGGTCGCGGTGTGCAATTCGACTGGGTCCGGCTGGGGATGGCCGTTCACCAGCAACAGATACCCAAACGGAGGAAACCTACCCGCGCTGAACACAAATATCCTGTCATGCTCCGGGTCATATTTCTGGCCCGGCTCCAGAACGATCAGCGGCCCGTACAGCCCATTCAGCAACTGCGCGGTATCGTGCCAGTGCGTGTGATAAATGAAGGTTCCCGCGCGCGGTGGAGTCATGCGGGCTATGAAAGACGCTCCGGGAGCAACGGACGGAGTAGTCTGGTTGCCCGAGCCGGTCCAGCCCGCGACCCCGTCGTAGTAGCTTTCCAGTTCCATACCATGCCAGTGGATCACCGTCGGGGTTGTGCTCTGGTTCTTGACCTCGATTTCCGTGGCCTCGCCCCGAGTAAGGAAAATCGGCGGACCCAGCAAACTGGGCGGCTTGTCCTTGTCCGGCGTGGCGGGTTTCAGGGGATCGTTCACCCCAAGCTTGTACAGCGGAATCTTCCCCGGATTCTCCGAGATCACAAGTTGCAACTTGCGCACTTTGGTTGCGACCGCCGGACTAGGCGGAGCGCTCGTACCCGGAAGCACGGTAACGCCCACCACCAGTCCCATCATCCCCGTGTGATCCTGTACCGGCATATAAATGGCAGGCTGGGGTTCCCCTGGGCTGGGCGCATCTGGCGGTGTGAAATGGGTCACCATGTGACAGTGGAACAGCCAGTTCCCGGCACGCTCTGGCGTCCATGTCATCTCGAATACGTGTCCAGTATCGATATGCTCGGTGACCGCGGAGCGGCGTTGCTCTTTGGCGTAGCGCTCAAAGTGCTCCCCATCGCCCACGCCATCCACTTTGAAAAAGAAACCGTGGAGGTGCATGGCGTGATCCGACCAAGTCGGGTTGAGGACGCGCCAGTGCGTCGTCTCGCCGATTTTGTAGGTGAGACGTTCCGTGTATGGCCAGGACTTGCCGTTGATCGAAACGATTTCGTCGGAGCCGGGCGTGCCTGGTGTGCCTTTATTCCAAATACCGATGACAAAAATGCGGTCGTCCGCCTTCGTCCCAGGTGCGTCGACAATGAAGGCTCCGGAAAGCATGGTTTCCGCATCGTCGCGCCGATCCTGAGGCTTGCCGGAAGTGGTAGCCCAATACAAGTAGGTTCCCGGCTCGCCGGCGAGGAATTGCACCTCCTGCGTCTGGCCAGGTGCCAGCTTCAGTGCGTCCTTCGGATCTCCTGGATGGCGATGCAGGCCGTAGATTTCGGCCGCTAGCGGCAGCGTGTTGCGGATCGTGGCGTGAATCGGCGTCCCTTGCGGTACGCGGATCAGCGGGCCGGAACTCTGCGGTGCGTGACCTGCCTCGGCGAACGCATAGATATCTCGATGGCCGCGGCTCTCATCTTGTGGATACCAACGGCCTTGACGTAGTTCGAGTTGTAGCTCTAAGGCTCCGTTTTTGAGCTGACCAGCGGGCGTACGGTTGTCGTTTGCAATTACCAGCGGCAACGGCGAATCTTCAGCAGGGCTCGCCAAGGCTGCTGAAAACAGAAAGAGAAACATTATTCCGAAGCGACCCAGATGCCGCATGGCTTGTCTCCTCGATGCACGACCTCGTAGGGCAAACCGCTGATCGGGCAGAGACTACTCTTTCGGAAAGTCTCGGTCAATGAAGTCAAGAGTTTCGCGCTCGCCGTCCCGAGCCTGCTTACACGGAGTATCCAGCAGCAGCAGACGCGTCCCCTAGTGGACGGTTTGTCGGCAATCCGGAGACTGGCCAGAAACGGGCTTCGAGGAAGTCAGCGACCGCGCTGTTCCGAGCGGTTTGTTGGCAACTCGGAGACTGGAAAATGCTCGTAGTTGGTGAAAAATCGCCATAGCACTCAAATGTTCGCGTCCTAGGGTTAATGAGATGGTCCGCCGCTGAGTAGGATTTACGGCTCGGCAGTTTACATCAGGAGGATCATCGTCATGCACATCACATCCATCGGCATCGATTTGGGCAAGACCACCTTTCACCTAGTTGCCTTGGGAGAGCGGAA
>DASPRY010000120.1:0-74059 GCA_035624215.1 Terriglobales bacterium | reverse complement strand
GCGGCGCGCCGCCCGGCTCCCATGGCCAGGATCACCGTGGCGCTGCCGGTCACGATATCGCCGCCCGCGAACACACCCTTGCGTGATGTGCGCTGCGTCTCCGTATCGGCTTCGATGTAATTTCGCTTATTGGTGGCTAGCCCCGGAGTGGTGCTCTGGATCAGAGGATTGGCGCTGGTGCCGATCGCAATCACCGCAACCGACAACGGCAGATCGAATTCCGAACCTTCAATTGGCACTGGACGGCGCCGTCCTGAGGCATCCGGCTCTCCCAGCTCCATCCGGATGCAACGCGCGGCGGTCAGCCAACCCTTGCCATCGGAGAGAAACTCGATGGGAGCAGTCAACATGTGGAACTCGATCCCTTCCTGCTTGGCGTGTTTCACCTCTTCGATGCGCGCCGGCATTTCGGCTTCGCTGCGCCGATACAGTACGTATGCTTTGCCCGCTCCCAGCCGCAGCGCGGAACGAATCGCATCCAGCGCCGTATTGCCGCCGCCAATCACCGCTACTGGCTTGGCGCGAAAATCCAGCATCGGTTCGTCATATGCCGGGAACTCGTACGCATGCATCAGATTAATGCGAGTCAGGAACTCATTCGCCGAGTACACCCCGTTCAGGTGCTCGCCCGAAATGCCCATAAACTGCGGTGCGCCCGCGCCTGTGCCGATGAACACCGCGTCAAATCCCTCCTCTTCCATCAGCTCGTTAATGGTGACCGTTTTGCCGATAACTACGTTCGTCTCAAACTCCACCCCCATGGCGCGCATGTAGTCAATCTGCTCGCGAATGATCTGCTTGGGCAGGCGAAACTCGGGAATGCCGTACACCAGCACCCCGCCCAGCTCATGCAGCGCCTCAAAAACATGCACCTCATGGCCCTTCTGAACCAGGTCTCCCGCCGCTGTCAGTCCTGACGGCCCACTGCCTACAATCGCAACTTTCTTCCCGCTCGGTTCAGCCCTGCGAATCTTGCTGCGATCCATGTGGCGCTGCTCGTAATCGGCGGCAAAGCGCTCCAGATATCCGATGCCCAGCGGTTGCACTTTCTTTCCCATCAGGCAACCACCTTCGCAATGATCTTCCTGCGGGCAAACGCGGCCGGTAATGGCGGGTAGTACGTTATCCTCTCTGATTTTTGCCGCTGCCCCCATGAAATCGCCAGCCACAATCAACTGCACAAATTCCTTGACCTTCACTCCCACTGGACAGGTGTTGGTACAAGTCGGTTTCGCGCATTCCAGGCAGCGCTGGGCTTCGCGCCGCGCCAAATCTTCGGAGTATCCCAGGTTAACTTCCCTAAAGTTGGCCGCGCGCAGCAAGGGAGGCTGTTCCGGCATCCCCTGACGTGGCACCTTCATCCGTTCTTTGATCGGAACCGGATTCAGTGATTTGCTCGCAGTCGGGCTCACCGTCCGCCTCCTTGCAATGCGCACTCCGTTTCCTGCTCGGCATGTACTTTTTCAAGCAGCGACTCACGCTCGCGCTGAAAATCCTCCATCGATTTCTGCTCCGCCACGCGATACATGGCATTGCGTTGCACCAGCACGTCAAAGTTGATCTGGCTCGCATCGAACTCGGGACCATCCACGCACGCGAACTGGCTCTTGCCGTCCACCAGCACACGGCAGCCGCCGCACATTCCGGTTCCATCGATCATGATCGGATTCAAACTCACAACGGTTCGAATATTGTGGCTGCGGGTCACGTCGGCAACGGCACGCATCATGGGAATGGGACCGATTGCCAGCACAAGATCTATGTGCGTGCCGGTCTCGATCAACTGCCGCAACTTGTCGGTGACGAATCCCTTGTCGGCGTAACTCCCGTCATCGGTCGTGACCATCACTGCATCGCTGACTTCGCGCATCTCACACTCGAGAATCACCAGTTCTTTGCTGCGCGCGCCAATGATTGAAATTACGCAATTACCGGCACGCTTGAGCGCCGCGGCGGTGGGATAGGCCATTGCCGTGCCGACCCCGCCACCCATCACTACGACCGTGCCAAATTCTTCAATTTCCGAAGGCTTGCCGAGCGGCCCAACCACATCACGAATGCTGTCGCCAGTCTCCAGAGAATTGAGCAAGTGGGTGGTCTTGCCCAACGACTGCACGACAATGCTGATCGTGCCGCGCGCCGGATCCGACTTCTCGATGGTGATGGGGATGCGCTCGCCTTCCTCGTAAACCCGGAGAATTACGAACTGCCCTGGTTTCTGTTTGCGCGCAATGCGCGGGGCCTGAATCACAAACCGCTTGATTCCCGGCGCGATGAACTCAGCCTGTAGGATTTTGAACATACGTGTCCATGACTACACGCCATATTGTCAAAGACACCAATACAAACGGCTGTGACACGAATCACGCGGCAGGGAAGCACCGGTCACGAGCGTAACCCAGGGTCGAAGTTACCTGCAGAGGGTGTGTTCCTCAAACTGAAGCGGCCCGAATCATGGCCTCCACAGCCGAGGAAAAAACAGAACGCAATTCTGCCACGTGTTCCGTAGGGATGGACCTCGAGATAAGAATCATGGCAGTACCGTGGGAGACTGCCCAAAGCGCCATCGACAAACGGGTGTGGTCCGCGGGAGATCCACCGAGATGGCCGGCCAGTTTTGCTCCCATCAAGGCCATGGTGGGGCGTTGTTCGCGTAGCGGAACCTTGCGGTCAGCGCCCACTGGACGAGGCAGTTGGTAAGCATAGTCATAGAAAAGTTCGTACTCATGGGGATGGCTAAGGGCAAACTCAAGATAGCGCTCGCAGGCTTCCTCAGGCGACCGGCTGGGCGCTACAGCGGCGGCAAAATCCTTTTGGATTTGGCGCAATATGGCTTGCAGGACAGCACGGCGGCTGTGAAAACGGCGGTACACGGCGGGGGTATTCGTGCCGGCAGCGTTAGCCACCGCGCGCATTGTGAGGGCTCTCTCGCCGCCCTTCTTCCATAACCTGCTGGCCGCGCTCAAAATGCGTCTTTCCACATCAGGATCGGGTCGCCTGGGCATGGAGGCTCCGCGCAACTATGGTTATTTCAAAGCATTAAAACGTAACAATATTGTTGACAGCGTAAACGTAACACTGTATACATTAATTAGTATAGGCTCCCTTCCCCATTTTGCAAGCTGATTAGGAGTTCAGTGATGTTTTCTTGGGACGATCCAGAAGACAGGGTTGCGATTGTTCAGATGAACGCCGAACTGCGCCACGCGCAATTAGAATTGTTGAGCGCCGAATGTGCCACTCATCAACTGCGGCTGCGTTTCTCCTCCGAAAACCTGGCCCGTTATGGTGAACGCGATGTTCTGCGAAAGGCGATCACAGCAGCCAGCGCTCTCAATAATTATTACTCCTCCGTGGAAAGGCATATCCCGGGTGGCTCAGTCCACGCCGAGAGCAATGGCGCACTTTTCACCTCACAGCAAACGGCTGAAGCCACGGCTTTAGTGCTGGCCTACCTGCGCGAGCAGCGCGACCGCTATTATGCCGTCGGCGAGCCGCTCAATGCCGAAGCCAAGGCCCTGATGCGGCCGTTCTTCTCTGCCGGGATTCTGGATCGGGTAAGGGTTCTCGAGCTGCGGGGAGCGCGGATACCGAATCCCGCATTTTACGAGGACGCCAGAGCTCTCGGCTTCACCGATCTGCCCGAGATTTCCCATATGGCTTCTCTCACCTTCATCGACGTCGTGGTATTCAACGACACCATGACGGAACGGGCCCTGTTCCATGGATTAGTGCATGCCGTCCAATTTCAAATCCTCGGATTGGAGCGATACGTCAGTGCGTTTGTTTCTGGTTTTCTGCGGACCAATGCCCACTTCACCGTGCCCCTGGAAGCCCAGACGTTCGCCCTGGAATCGAGATTTGCGCAAAATCCGAGCGCGGGCTTTTCGGTGGAAGAAATGGTCAGACTTTGGGTGAAGGAAAATCGCTATTAGAAACTTCCGGAGGGCGAGCGCAGGCCTAGGCAGTCGTCTCCGGTTTGAAGATCATCCCCTGGCTGGTCTTGCCATTCATGACGATGACCACCGGTTTCTCAAATCGCAGGTGCCGCACGCAGCCGCGCTCTTCCACGGCGGCCTGCGATGCCAGCCACTGCCAATCCACAAAACCTTCGCCGGCATCTGGATTGACGGTGAAATACCCCACCTGAAACGCCGTCAGATTCTGAAAAAAGTGGCTGCCTTGCGAGGGAGTCACCCGGTAATCGCGGAAGCCTGCCTCCACGATCACGCGCGCCCCTGAAATCTCATCCCATTCCACCGGAATTCCAAGCCACGGGTCATTCGATCCCCAACGCCCCACGCCAACCAGCAGATAGGCCGTGCCGGTGTCATTCAGCTTGGAGTTCAGATGGGCGACACATTCGGCCACTTCCTGGCTACGTGCCCGCTCAAAACGGTGAACGTCCACAACCACCACATCCTGTACATCTTCAATGCGGCCGTTGCCCAATACCTTGGAGCTTTGGCAGACAAGCTGCTCCGGAGCCACCTCTGCCATGCGCAGCTCTTCGCCTTCGCGCGACAATACGAGTGGCCGGATTTGCAGAAATCCGAATTCGGCAGAGTCGCCTGGCCCACGCGGCAAGCGCACCGCGAACTCTATTTCCACCGGCCGCGCAAAGGCGTCTTCTCCGACTTTGTTGAGTTGATCCAGAATTCCGGACAGCGCGAACACGCCATGCTTCAAAATTGGCGCGAAACTCACGATACGTGCGCCCGGCCGGCCGATCCCGTCGTAGACCGCGTGATTATCCACGGAATACGTCGATCCCACATGGTGCAAAGTTTCGTCGCCCTCGGCCACTTCCAGCCCGAAGCGCACTTCTCTCAATTCCGCCACCGAGTCGGCGGGGTGCTGTGCGTGATTCAGTTCCATCGCCCAAAACTCCCGCTGCGAATTCGCCAGGATATCTTCCACCGAGGAAAACTGGACAATGTTTCGCGGGTACCGTGGACAAAACGTCAAACATTTCCCGCCGTCCACGACGGTCCGGCCCATGCCCAGGGCAACCGCAGCCACTCCGTCCGACGCGCTCATCGGTGCTACCGGATAAAAATTATGGGAGCGTACCACCCCGGAGAAGTCAGGGTAGAAGCGCGCGCCGTGACTCGTGCCCACTACCCGTTGCAGAATCACCGCCATTTTTTCTTCTTCCAGGCGATAGGGCGTGGCGCGCACATAAGCTTTGGCATGCTGGCTAAAGGTTGACGCATAAACCCGCTTGATCGCCTCCATCAACTGCTCCAGGCGTACCACCAGGTCAGGATGGCAGTTACCTAACATGAAGGTTTCATAAACTCCGGTAAATGGCTGATACTGCGAGTCTTCGAGCAAGCTCGACGAGCGCACCGCCAGCGGATAATGCACCTCGGACAGAAACGCCAGCAGGGTCTCCCGCAGAGAAGGTGGCAACGCCGCACCCAGGAAACGTTCGCGGATCTGCGCGTCATCGGTGCTGTGCATGGCGAAATCGAGCAGATTATTTTCGCTGAGGAAGCGGTCAAAGAAATCGGTTGCCAGCACCAGACTGGGCGGCACGGCAATGCGCACGCCGGGGAAACGCCGCGCCATCCGGTTGTTGTGCAGGAGATGCCGAATGAATGCCAGACCGCGCGCTTTTCCTCCCAGTGAGCCGCCTCCGATTCGCAAAAAATAATTGTCGTTGGATTGGAAGGTCGAAGGATTGAAATCCCCGATGAGCAGCTGGCTCTGCTCAGCGCGATATTCTGTAATGGAGTCGATCAGATCGTGGCGCAAATCCTCGACCGTCGGAAAATCTGAAACTTTGCGAGGGCGCAATTTCTGTGCCAGGGCAAATTCGGTTCGCGCCCGCAGCCAGCGCGAAAAATGATTGCGCTCGCTGTGAAAGGCGATGCTCTCCCCCGGAACTTCCGCCAGCCGGGTCTCCAGTTCGTGCAAGTCGGCGGCCCGCGCCACCTCGGCCCCATTGGGCAGGCGGAAGATAAAATCTCCAAAACCGCCCTGATCCATGAGAAAACGCCGCAGATCCTTCAGTAACGTGGGCGACCGCTTTCGCAAAAAAGAAAATCCTTCTGCCTGTGCCCGCCCGCGAAACTCCGTCCGGCTCGAATGCAGAACGATGGGAACATCGGGCACTTCTTCACGAATCAGGTGGGCCAGTTGGAAGCCGGCCTCGGCGCTCAGTTCACCGCCCATCGGGAACTCCACATCCGACACCACTCCCAGCAGGTACTCGCGGTATTTCATCGCTTCCCGCACTGCGTCTTCGTAGTTCGAGCTCAGCAGGATTTTCGGCCGAGCGCGCATGCGCATCAGTTTGTGCGCGACGTTCAGACCCTCGCGGATCACCCGCTTCGACTGCGTAATCAGCTCGGTATAAATCGCCGGTAGAAACGACGAGTAATAGCGGATGTCATCTTCCACCACGAGAATTAGCGGCACCCCGATGGCCTGCGTGTCGTGCCGCACGTTGCGCTTGTCTTCGATGTACTTGACGATCGAGATCAAAATGCGGATGTTGCCCTGCCACAGAAAAATCCATTCCAGATCCGTGACCGGATTGCGCTCGATGAATCGCTTGACCTGGCGATAATCGTAGGCGAGCACGACCACCGGGATATCCAACCCCGCAGCTTTGACTTGGGCGGCGAGCTGCGCCGCGTCCATATCTCCAACCTCAAGATTGGTCACGATGAGGTTAAATCGCGGCTGCGCGCGGGCGATCATCACCGCCTCAGCCCCACTTGAAACGTGGGTGATCCCCGGAATCTGCTGCAGGTTGAGTTCGAGCGACTCCCCGATCAAGAGCTCATTGAGCCGTCCGTCTTCGCGCAGGATGAACGAATCGTAAAGGCTGGAGACGAGCAGGATGTCCTGCACCCGGAAGGGCATCAGGTTCTCGAAGCCCTCAAACAATCGCTCGGCTTCAACAATCGGGTCGGGAGTGTAGGTAACAGCCATACTCTTAATTTTTTCATCCTGCACGAAGCAACCATTCCGCTCAGGATGACACCCAGAAAAAACTCGCGGGGTGGATCACTCCACCCCGCATCATACTGCAGAAGGCCCACAACGCTACACAAGCCCCTGGTCGAGCATGGCATTGGCGACCTTCAGGAAGCCGCCAATGTTAGCGCCGTTCACCAGATTGCCTGGCGTGCCGTATTTTTCGGCCGTCTCAAAGCAGGTGTGGTGGATGGCGATCATGATCTTGTGCAGACGATCGTCCACCTCCTCGCGCGTCCAGCTCAGCCGTTGGCTGTTCTGCGACATTTCCAGGCCGGAGGTCGCCACGCCACCGGCATTCGCCGCCTTCGCCGGTCCGTAGAGAATCTTGGCGTCGAGGAATGCTCTGGTGGCCTCGAGCGTGCTGGGCATATTGGCGCCCTCGGCAACCAGCTTGCAGCCGTTCTTCAGCAGATTCTCCGCATCTTTCTTTTTGATTTCATTCTGCGTCGCGCTTGGGAACGCGCAGTCTGCCTTGATGTTCCAAATCGGATTGTGATCCAGCTTGACATCGGTGGGCATGAAGACGGCCTTCTTGAACTTATCCGTATACTCGCGAATGCGTCCGCGGCGCACATTCTTCAGCTCCATCATCCAGGCCAGCTTCTCGTGATTGATGCCCTCCGGATCAAAAATCACGCCGTCGGAATCGGAGCAGGTGATCGGCTTGGCCCCCAGTTGCAGCAACTTCTCGATCGTGTATTGAGAAACGTTGCCGCTGCCGGAAACCAGGCAGAGCTTGCCTTCCAGCGTGTCCTTGTGGGTCTTCAGCATTTCGCCTGCGAAATAGACGCAGCCATAGCCGGTTGCCTCAGGACGAATCAGCGATCCGCCCCAGGTCAGACCCTTGCCGGTGAGCACGCCCGTGAACTCGTTGCGAATCCGCTTGTATTGCCCAAAGAGGAAACCAATCTCGCGTCCGCCCACGCCGATGTCGCCGGCGGGCACGTCCGTATCCGGCCCGATGTGACGGCAGAGCTCAGTCATAAAGCTCTGGCAGAAGCGCATCACTTCGTTGTCGCTCTTGCCCTTGGGATCGAAATCCGATCCGCCTTTCCCGCCGCCCATGGGCAGAGTGGTCAGCGAGTTTTTGAAGACCTGCTCAAATGCCAAGAATTTCAGAATGCCGAGATTAACCGAGGGGTGGAACCGCAACCCGCCTTTGTAGGGGCCGATCGCGCTGTTCATCTCAATGCGGAAGCCGCGATTCACCTGGATTTCACCGCGATCATCAAACCAGGGCACGCGGAACATGATGACCCGCTCCGGTTCTGTGACCCTCTCGAGGATCTTGGCTGAACGGTATTCCGGATGTCTCTGCAGAACCAGGCGCAGCGATTCCAGCACTTCTTGTACGGCTTGGTGAAATTCAGGTTCGGCGGGGTTTTTGGCTTTTACGGTGGTTAAAACTTCTTCAATATAATCGCCCGATCTGACGCTGGGCGGTGTCATTACACTCATGATAGTACCCTCCTTATGTATACAAAGGCTTTCCGATGAGGCTGGTGGATGCGCGCATTCACTGTGTCTGGCGACACCGGTTTTACAGTCCATTAAAGACTTGCAGGGATGATTCACGCGGTGACCCGAATCACCCCAAATCGTGACCATCGTACCCCCAAAATGTGCCACTTGATCAGCTTTTTTAGCTTCAACAGGTGAGCAGACGGATGCGTGGATGCCTCATCCTTCGGGGTTTTCGAAGGCTTGATATGCAAACTTATGCGCGTCCGATGCTGTCCAGTTCCTTTTTCAGAGCAAGCCTGTCGATGGACGCAAGCGGGAGAGAGAGGAAAAGGCTGATTCGCCGCTCCAGGAAAAAGAAGGCATCGCGGAAAGCCTTCTGTATTTCTTCCGCTGTACCTACGGTGGCCGCGGGATCTGCAACTCCCCAATGGGCAGTTAAAGGTTGTCCAGGCCACACCGGGCAGATCTCTTTTGCAGCGTTATCACAAACGGTAAATACGAAGTCCAGTTTCGGGGCGTCCGGTTTTGAGAATTCGTCCCACCTCTTACTGCGCAAACCGCTGGTCGGAATGTGTGCGACTTCAAGCTGTCTCAATGCTTCGGGGCGTATTCTTCCATTGGGGTGACTTCCAGCACTGTAGGCCGTGAACTGCGGCTGGCCCTTAAAGTTCATGATCGCCTCAGCCATGATCGAGCGAGCCGAGTTGCCGGTGCAGAGAAACAAGACGTTGTAACGGGGCTTCATCGCACGACTCTTACCTGCAACAGCTTGGAGGACAGCAAGATTCCTAGGCGGCAGGCTTCACGGCCCTGATAAACGCGCTCATAAACTTTCCATCGACCTGCGCCGCAAGCGCATCTACGTCGATGTTGTGGCCGGATAGAAATTCGCGGGCATCCTCCACGCGATAAATCCTGGTCGGCTCAATCTGAATTCTTTCAAACCCAGCAGACGCCAATTTCTCACGATATTCGCTTTCTTCGAGTGCCCCGGCGACGCAACCCACCCAAAGCAGCACGCTTTTCCGAATCTCAGGAGGAATTTCGCCCTTTGTCACCACGTCGGAAACCGCAAATCGCCCGTCCGGCTTGAGCACGCGGTAAGCCTCGCGCAAGACCTGGTCTTTGTCGGCAGAAAGATTGATCACGCAGTTTGAAACGATCACGTCCACTGATTTGTCGGGCAGGGGAATGTGCTCAATTTCGCCCTTCAGAAATTCCACATTCTCGGCACCCGCGCGCCGCTTGTTCTCATTCGCCAGCGCCAACATCTCGTCCGTCATATCCAGGCCAAACGCCTTGCCAGTTGGCCCAACTCGCGCGGCCGAAAGCAACACGTCAATCCCGCCCCCTGATCCCAGGTCAAGAACAATCTCTCCCGGGTGCAATTCGGCGAGCGCGGTGGGATTGCCGCAGCCGAGCGAAGCCTGCAGAGCCTCAGCAGGAACTTGCGCCGTTTGAGAGGTGTCGTAGAGATTGGAAGTAATTGGGTCGCAGCCCGAGATGCCGGCGGGAGCAGCGCCGCAGCAAGCGCTGCCACCGGTTTTGACCCGCAACGCCGCCTGCGCGTATTTTTCCTTGACGACGGTCTTGACATCAGTGGCCACGCTGCCCTCCTATTTGCACAATCTCTTGCGGTTTGAAAGCGCGATTGCGAGTACAACACTCGGCATAAAGAAACTGCAGCAGTTCGCGCAGCGCCTCCGTGTTCGCCGTGTAGCGCAGAAACGTGCTCTCGCGCCGCACGCACACCAGATCTTCGTTCTTGAGCTTGTCGAGATGATGGGAAAGGGTGGAGTTGGGAATTCCGAGTTCCCCTTGAATCTCGCCGACTACCAACCCCTCAGGGTGCGCCGACAGAAGGAGCTGCATGATGCGCAGCCTCGGCTCCGTCCCCATGGCGGAGAACATATCCGCGTACCGCGTAACCGAGGCACTCTGCATCTTTCTATATTTGCAGAAATATGGGAAGCCGTCAAGCGCCACGCCGCTGCGGTTTTCGAAGGATGGGATCCGAAGACGTGACCGGCTCTACTTTTGCGGCGTACGATTCGCCACGGTCGTTGGCGCCACCCTGCTGCCAGTTTCCAACCGGCTCAGGCGCGGGAAGAACGGCGTCACTTCGAACGGCATTTTATCGCGGGCGGAGAGAAGACTTACCGGCGCGGCCTTGATCAGTTCCACCTGATCATCCCAGGCATTCACTTTCAGGCGCCCTCCCAGGGGCAATGCGGCAACCTGATCGAGCTTGTCGGGCTTCAGTTCAGGCCCGGCATTCGCCAATTCCGGCATACGCACCAGTTGTCCTTTGTCATTGGTAAAGCTGTTGCCCAGATGCGGAGTCAGCAGCGCCGCAATCTCCGGCGCTCGCGCCGAAAGTTCTTTTAGGAACAGGCTGGCGGAATCCAGTTTCGCGGCGTAAGGAGATTTCTTGAGCATCTCCAGAGCCTTGGCGTCGGCCGCAGTTTCTTCCTCAGGGCTGTGGCGGAATCCGAAATTCTGATACGTCGACTGATCGGAAAACAGCATGCGATCAGTAAAAGCGAATTTGCTGCCCAGATTGTGCCCTAGAGCGATGTGCGCCAGTTCATGCGAAAGCACCATCGCCAGGCAGGCTTCGTCTGGCAGCACGTCAACCAGACCACGGCTGACGACAATCGTATTGCCCACGCTGAACGTCTCCAGCGGAGTTGTCAGCATGGTCCGGGTGCGCACCTGGCCGGGAAGATCAATATTATTTGTGATCATTAGATTGTTGACCACCGTCAACAGAATCTTGTCGACATCCCCGCTGGGAGCGAGCAATCCGGCCGCCTCCAACCGTTCAATCACATTGTCTTCCGCCTGCTGTTGCCATTCCCGTTGCGCCGCCAAGGGCGACGGATCGGTTGCCGTGGGGCTTTCATCCTTTACAGCATCCACGGTGATCTGCGCCAGTTCGTTCTCCTGAGTTTTCTTCTTGATCTCATAGCCCCATATGCGGGTCTGTGCCTTGAATGCCACCTTGTCTTTGGAGCCGTAGCTGAAATCGCCTTCTTCACTGTAGACGTAAGCGGGCAGCCAGTAGCCGGGAATCAGATTGAGGCGCCAACTATCCAGGTGAAAGAAGTAGGCGTTCTTGGGGCGGGGAGCATAAGTGCCATTCAAGCGCACGATATTGAAATCCTGGTCTTCCACCCAGATGCGGCCCAGGAAGCGTCCTTTTCCGGCGTCTTTCTTCGGCGTGACGTCGAACACAAAGCAGCGCACATCTCCCAGGAACTCGCGCCGCAGATATTTGAAATCGTAGTGGGCGCGGTCAAACTCCTCGCGGTCGGCGAAGATCATCCAGGAAAATCCCATCGGGTCATATTCGAGCCTGAAAAGCTTGGTGAAGCCGCCCAGCAGATTTTTTTCGAAACTTTCCTCTTTAAACAGATAGTCGCGGCGCTCGACCGTGGTCGCCAGGTCCAGGCGGCCAAGAAAATAGCGATCATCCTTGGGGGTAGCGCCGAGTTCAGGATCGCGTTTCAGGTTTTGCAGGTAAGTTTCAACCAGCGGCGTGCGCGTGCGCAGAAAACCCATCAGCGCGTGCTCACGCTGAATGGTGCGGTCCACAACCTGTTCCATGGTCATGGGCGCGCTTCCGGATTTCGCGGCAGAAGTGCTGGAAGCGTCGCCAACGGCTGAGGATGCTGATTGCACTTTCGCGGGCTCCGCATTTTTCGCCGGCGGCTGCTGCGCGACAGCGCTGATCGTGATCAGCACTGTGGCGGATATGATTGCTCTCCAATTCTTCATGGCTTAATGCTCTCTTCTCTCAATACGCGAGCTGAAAAATCACATGTACGATCGACGTCGAATCTACCGGCGATCCGTTGCGCGCGGCCGGCTTGAACTGAATTTTGCTGGCTGCCGCGACCGCGGCTTCATCCAGACCGTGACCCAATCCGCGCACCACGCGATTCACCTGTAACTGGCCATTGGCTCCAAACATGACCTCCAGCAGCACTTCTCCTTCGAGGCGGAGCTGGCGGGCTTCCTCGGTGTAAACCGGATTCGGCTTGGAAAGAATCTCAACCGGCGTTGTCGGAGGGCCATTGTCGGTCTGCCGCGGCTTGGCTTGAGCGATCTCCTGTGCGCCAAAGCCTGCGCTCTGCACCACTCTGGCACTGCTGGTCCCGCCACTTAGCCCCCCTCCCATGGAATCGAAAGACCCAAGCGCCGCCGCAGTCAGTCGGGCATTCTCCTTGCCGGAACCGGGCAGGCCATTGGGGTCGCCAAATCCTGCCGTCTGGACCTTCTGCGTCGGAGCGCTAACCGCCGCGGGAGATGAATTGGTGAACGAACCCGTATATACGACCTTGGGCACGACTGCGCGTGGCGGCTCGAACTGCGGCGGTTTGAATTCAGTTGCAATCTTCGGAGGCTCGGGCAGTTTCTTGGGTTGAGCCACAACTTCCTTCGGCACGATCAATTTTGGCGGACTTATCGGCGTCGGCAATGGCACCGGCGCGGGCGCAGGTTTGGGCGCTTCAGCCTTTATCGGCTCGGGCTGAGGTGCGGGCGGCGGAATTAGTTCGGTAACTTCTCTTGGGTGAAATTGCAGTTGGTCGGGAAACACCAGCCTGAGGCCCAGAAGAAGCAGAATTAAGACAATTTCAAGGCCGTAGCTGGCGGCAAATTTGCGCCAGTCCCTCTTGCGCTCGGGCAGAAGGCCCAAAGTCAAGTTGTCAGGCATAGCTATTCGAGCTCCCGAAGGCACCCCGCACTCCGGGGAGGTTCACGCGCGGGTAAATCTCAAGCTACGAGAGACTTGTTTAGCCGTAAACGTGCCTGCTGCCCGTGTACTTCGGTAACCGCCTAGATCATGGACGACAGGCGCACGCAAAAATCGGCAAAGGAGGGATCAGTTACGGCGTTGCCGGGCAAAAGCATAGAAAACCGGTACCCCCGCCAGAATCACCAGGCAACCCAGGGCTGAATTCCGAAAATTGTCGGTAAAGGTGTAGTAGAGCAGCAGGGCAGAGGCGAGCACGAACAGCACTGGAACCACCGGATATCCCCAAACGCGGTAAGGACGGCAAGCTTGCGGATCGCGGCGGCGGAAAACAAACACTGTGCTCCCCGCAATCATATAGAAGAGCCACTCAGCGAAAATGGCGAGTGAGAAGAACTGACGAAAGCTTCCGCCCAGCAACAACAGAATGATCGCGAGCACGGCCTGCACAATAAGGGCAACGGAAGGCGTGTGATAGCGGGGGTGAACTTCGGCCAATGTCGAGAAAAAGTAGCGGTCGCGTGCCAGCGCGAACGGTACGCGCGCACCACTCATAATGGTGCCGTTCAGCGTTACTAGCATTGATACGGCCATCCCAGCCGAAACGATCGCCGCTCCCGCCGAACCCAGAACCAAACCGATCGCATCCGAGGCCGGGCGCGGCGAAGCTGCAATGGCCTGCGCAGGCATCACGAACTGCACCGCCGCGTTCACCAGCATATAGAGCGCACCCACCGTCGCCACGCCGACGATCAGTGCCAGCGGAATATTTCTCTCCGGTTCGCGGATTTCCTCCGAAACCATATTCAGATCATTCCAGCCGTCATAAGCCCAAAGTGCCGCTACCAGCGCAGCCATGAATCCCGCAATACCACCTTTCGCCCCGGCATAATTTTCAGCGAAGTGGCGCCAGCTTCCCGCGCCATATGTGAACCCGATAACGACGATGGCGAGAATGATGCCGATCTTTAATAAAGTGAAGATCAGTTGGAATTCTCCGGCTTTCTTGATCCCGACGTAATTCAGGAACGAAATCAGGACTGCAGCGCCGATGGCGACCAACTGTCCGTAGGTGATCGGACCGATGATTGACCGCGTAACGAAACCGAAGATCGAAAACGTGCCCAGGATTCGCACCAGGCCGGTCGTAATGGTCGCAATCGATGCCGGCTTCGCAATCACAAACCAGGTCCAGCCATACAGAAATCCGGCCAATGGCCCGTAAGCATCACGCACGTAGACGTACTCGCCGCCGGCCTGCGGTTTCATAGCGCCCAGTTCGGCGTAGGTTAGCGCTCCGAAAAACGACAGCAACCCTCCCACCAGCCATACCAGGTACACCAGCTTCGCAGAGCCAACTGCCTGCATCATTTCAGCGGGAACCAGGAAAATCCCGCTCCCGATGATCGTGCCCACCACTACCGCGCAGGCCTCGCTGATACCCAGTTCGCGCAACAGTTGCGGACGGGATTGAACCGTGGGCAGGGCCATGAAGATGAACGAGTATAAGCGAAAAGCAGTAGATCAAAGGCGTATCTAGCCAGCTCTCTCCGAACTGGGCTCTCACCACGCAGCAGCAAGGGTTGACACTCAGCCTTTTCGGAGTAGCCTAAATAGAGCTGGATTCAAGCCTCACAAAAGGGAATCGCGATGAAACGCAATGTGATGATCGGAATCTTCCTGGCGCTGATATTTGCCTATGGCGTACCCGCTCACGGCGGCAACAAAGAAACCATCGAGCTGCAGGAACAGGTGAAGGTGCTCGGAGATCGAATTGCGAGCATGCAGCAGAGCTTTGACGAGAAGTTGGCGACTCTGCAACCTGGCCCGCACCAGCCTTGCCGTCGCGCGCCATCAGCAGCAACTGATCTCGGACGAGACTGAGCTCCGTCGCATCCACCTCGACCTGATCAACGCGCTTAATTTGAGCTGGGATACTCGATTGAAACTCACCGGTGCATTCGCGGTCGTTCCCTCAGACATGCCTACCGTACCCGAAGCTCTGACAACGGCTTTCAACTCACGAGCGGACCTGAAGGAGCAAGGGCAGCGCACCGCGAGCGCGAAACTGAAAAACACCGCCGCAAAACTCGAACGCATGCCATCGCTCGTCGGATACGGGGATTATGGCCTGCTGAGTGGTGTCCAAACTCACGTTCTGGGAGCCACACTGAAGATTCCCTTATTCGATGGCGGAAGGATGGATGCGGACCGTGCCGAAGCCTCTTCTCTTATGCGCCAGGAAGAAATCCGGGAGACGGAACTCAGAAAGAACGTCGAATTGGATATCCGCAAGGTTTTGGCGACCTTGGCATCCGCACGACAGAAGGTTGAGGTCGCTGAACAGTCCGTTTCCTTCGCAGAAGATGTGCTGGCACACGCCAACCGCCTGTACAAAGTCGGCCTGACCACCAGCATTGAGGTAATTGATGCCCAGACTCAGTTGGAAACTGCCAAGACGGAGAAAGTCGATGCACTGTTCGACTACACTAATGCGCGCATTGACCTGGCCGAAGCCATGGGCACAGCTACCTCCCTTAGCTTTTGACAAGTGGGCCGGGGAAGGCCCCTTCGGATGCTGCGATACCCATCGGGGAGGACCAGGTTTTGCAACGAGACGGCGGCGCAAGAAAATCGACACTGCTCTATGCCGATGCGCTGCCCGATCGCACCAATTATCGTGAACGCGCCCGCTACGCGAGAGGAGTCTACGACCTCGGTCAGAATCTCTACGCCTTTCTAGCTCCTAACG
The DNA here is from genome assembly GCA_035624215.1 of Terriglobales bacterium. Classification (GTDB taxonomy): domain Bacteria; phylum Acidobacteriota; class Terriglobia; order Terriglobales; family Acidobacteriaceae; genus JAFAGX01. Next base: position 58,091 of record DASPRY010000120.1, on the reverse strand, counting down.
GGTCTTGGAACGAAACCAACACCGGCCTGATTGTTGGCCGCGGCGAATCTCTTCTGGTTGATACCCAGGTTGATCTTCCGCATACCCGCAGCATGCTCGAACTCATGCGGCCACTCACCGCTACCTGCCCTATTCGGTATCTCGTCAATACGCATGCCGATGGCGATCATTGCTGGGGCAACGAACTGGTGGCTGACGCCGAGATCATTAGTTCACAGGCATGCTACGAAGAGATGCAGGAACTCTCTCCCAAAGCTTTCATGTCTCTGGGAAAACTTGGTTCTCTGCTCAAGCTTGTAGGTCGTCTGACCGGGGTGGCCAGATATCGGAGCATCGGATCATGGTGGCAGGCCATGCTGGCCCCGTATGATGCTCGTCCGGTAAAGCTGACTTTGCCCTCACGCCGGTTCACAGGTGAATGCAGGATCGACGTCGGTGGGCGTGAGGTGCATTTGCTCGAAGTGGGCCCTATGCACACGCGGGGAGACGTTCTGGTTTATGTTCCAGATGCAAGGACGCTCTTCGCCGGTGATGCCGCTTTTATCGACGTCACACCAGTGTTGTGGGCAGGCCCGGTTGAGCAGTGGATTTCCACCCTGGATAAGATTCTTCAGATGGATGTTGATGTGATCATCCCGGGTCATGGGCCTGTTACGGATAAGACTGGTATTCGTCAGCTAAGGGATTATTGGACATTTCTAGATACGGAAGTTCGTCAACGCTTCAACCTTGGAATGGGTGCGAAAAAGGCCGCTTATGACATCGCACACAGCACAGAATTCACTTGCAGCCAATTTGCTCAATGGGACTCTCCCGAGCGTCTGCTGGTGAGCGTCTACACACTCTATCGCTGGTTCGAGCGGCGCACCGATCACCCAAAACTTCTCGAGCGCCTTCGCATTTTCGCAGAAGAAGCGGAATTCGCTTCTACGTTTCCTGGCGCAACGCCAGTTCGCTTGCACCCGGCCCGCTATCACACAAATTCCGAACCCAACGCGCAGGTGTTCGAGCGATCAGTTGATCAGAGCGCTGGCGATCCATCCCCCGGCAAGCACAAGGCAGGTTAATACCACAAAATAGAAATAAGTCTGGCGCGCTTGGTGCGATGTTCTTGAACCAAACACAACATATAGGACAGCGACTGACAGAATCGCCGTAATCCACGTAGGGAAAAGCAGCCACGCCTGTGCAGGGATCAGGCCAGTGATTTTCAGAACCATGATTACCGCGGCGGCCAGCAGGATCAGCAGGGAAGTGGCAATCATCGACCGTCTCACCCCCAGCACAACTGCAATGTTCCGCAATTGATTAGCGGCATCCTGCTCAATGTCTGGCAGAGTATTCGCCAGATGCAAGGCCAGGCCGAGCGGGGCTGTAACTGGCATTTGCCACAGTACCAACGGCACAAAATGATTCACCGCAACGAACCCGTAAACCGGCAGGAGCGGAATCGCCAGTGAAAACACCACCCCACCCCAGGGCGTAGTTTTTAACCCCAGGTTGTAGCTTTGCCCAAGAGCAAGGTAGATCACAGAAATTAGCAGCGCCGCGCGATTAAGAGGGATGAGCAGCACCACCATGACCAACATCATGAACAACGAAGTGAACAGCGCTTCCCGGGGCAGGACCAGTCCTCGCACGATAGGCTTGTTTTTCTTGCTCAACACATCGCGCTCCCGATCACAATAATCGTTGAGAATCGCGATGGAGAGCTGCATGGCGATGTGTGCACTCACCGCCAAAGCCAGGATCTTCCAGTGAATATCTCCCCAACTGGCAAGCAGCGCAAACACCGTAACTGCAATCCCGTTGAAGACAATCGGGCCCGGGTGGCAAAGCCAGAAGAAGCCAACCAGAACGTCCGCCGGATTACGCTTCGCAACAACTCCCGCAGTGCCCATTTGCAACGTTCCCCGCTCAGGAACTCCGCTGTTTCACCGCATGCCCCATATACAGCACGGAAACATCTCTTGACTCCCGGAATTTGATTTCCTCGGCCATTTCTCCCAGCGTAACCAACCCGCGTCTGTATTTTGCGAACCTGCTCATGATCACAAACGGATTGCCCCGTGGGCTCATCCCTTTCACTTCCTCGTTCTGCAAACCCGAGCGTTGCATCCATAGTTGCAACTGTCGCGGCTTGATGAAATGTTTCCAATCGTGCAGGTCAGGTGGAAAAAACCGGGTCAATTTCCACTCTTGCGCCATTTTGATCACCATGAGCCATGACCGCCATGTCGCGTTAATCGTGTCATAGAAAAAAATCCCGCCCCTGTTGAGGACACGTGCAATCTCCCCAATCACTTGCGCCCCATCGTTTACATGTTCCAAAACGTCACAGCAAATCACCACATCGAAAGAAGCATCGGCATAAGGAATCTGCTCACCGACCCCCCGGCGGTAGGTTATCTCCAGGCCTGATTGCTGCGCATGCCTGCTTGCGGTGCTCAAAGACGCCTCTGAAGGATCGAGGCCGGTTACCTTACATCCCAGCCGCGCAAACTCCTCTGCCAGCAGACCGCCTCCGCATCCCACATCGAGCACTTTGATCCCCTGGGGATCTCGCCCATATTTCTCGATCAAAGCTCGCCGGAAATAACCAAAACGAACAGGCCCTAAGACCGTGCGCAACAGACCAAAAGCTTCATTCTCATCCCACCAGGTTTCGCTCAGGCGGTTATAGAGTTCGTTGTCAACCGGCACTTACTGACCCCATACCTTTCTTCAGGCGAAAAGCTCTTTTTGCAAGCCCGCCGCGAAGGCTTGCTCTCCGTCTTCACCAAACGTACCCAGAACGTGGCGATCCGGCCGAACCAGGACAAAGCGATCGCTTCGGCCGTTTAAGAAACGGAAAATCTCCCGCTGGCCGTCAAACGCGCAGGTCACCTTCTGACCTACATCTCGCGCGTGCTTGATCGCAGGTACCAGACAAATCCTCCGCGGGCTCAATTTTTTCCAGATATCCGCCCGAAGCGCTTTGAATGCCTCATCCGGATCATCGTGCACGCGCACCAACGCGAAGCCGGGGCTCAACAGCTCATCCAACAACACCGCCCGCCTGTCCGGTAGCTCAACGGTCGGTTGAGGAAGCAAGCGGCCGCGAACGGACCGCTCTGCGCGTTCATCCGCTACAACGAGGCCTTGTTTGTAAAAGGATTCCGGCTTCATCCTCATTTCCCTTGCACGGCGGGCAGCGGCCGGTATTTTCATCACCCCGCGTAGAGCCGTGTCTCGCACAAATGTCCCCAAGCGGCTTCGCGGCATTACCAATTGCTTGCCCAGAAACGTCGCGTAGCGGAGCATCTGGACAACATGTGGCATGCGCTCCTGTTGGTAAGTCGGTAGGATGCCGGCCCGACCCTCCCCGCGGAGCACCATTGCCAGCTTCCAGGCCAGATTGAAGGCGTCGCGCAGACCGCTATTCATGCCCTGGCCTCCAAACGGAGGAAGCAGATGAGCGGCATCACCCAGCAGGAAGACGCGCCCATGCGCAAAGTCGGTGGCATAAGACGCATGAAACGTATACACACTCTTCCGCACGATGTGGGGTTCGCGCTGATCGCCAATCTGCCGAAGCATCTGCCTCAACCGGTCTGAAGGGAAGCCGTTTTGCGCTTCTCCCAGGATGTCTTCGCCCTCTTCCGGCCGCAACATGAACTCCCAACGCCAATGCCGATCCGGTGCAGGAATACTGACCACAGGTCGATCTCGATCGTAAAAGCAGCTGACATACCCTCCCAAACCAGCGTCCTCCCCCACAAGCCCGTCAACCACCAGCCAGCGTTGCGGAAAAGTTACACCCTTCATCGGAATGCCCAGGATGCGGCGTACCACGCTTTTGGCGCCATCGCACGCTAGTAGATAGGCGCAAGCAATCCGCTGCAGTTCTCCGGCGGGTGTGCGCAAACTCAGAAGCACTTCCTGGTCTGTTTGGGTGAAGGCTTCAAGCGTGTGCTCGAAGAGAACTTGAACGTTGGCAAAGCGCCGCGCTCCTGCCAGCAGTGTTGCCTCCAGTTGTGGCTGGCTGAAGGTTGAGATGAGTGGATATCCGTTGCGCCTCATCCCGGGAGGCAGGCGCATTACCAGTTGCCCGTGCGAGAAATACTGCGCCCCGACGTCCAGTAATACGTGCTTCAGTACTTCATCGCGCAGTCCCAGCGCCTGACAAATACGCAGCCCCTCGTCATCGATCGTGATGGCACGCGGAAGATCGCTCAAGGCGGCGTTGCGTTCCACCAGGAGGGTTTCAATTCCGTATTGGCCCAGTAGGTTGGCGGCTGTAAGCCCTGTTGGACCAGCGCCGATGATGACAACTGGCACAAACTTGTCGGCCATTTGAGTCGTCCCGATGAGGCCTCGGCAGGTCAAGCCTAGGAAGGCGCCGCACTCTTAACCGCCAGAACCGCATGACTACCACCCAGTCCGCGCCCGCAAATGAGTCCTCCTGTGAAGCCATTGCTCATGCCCGCCGTCACTCCCCGTACGAGACCGGGAGGGCAATGCCGAGGATTCGGTGTCTCGCAATTGATAGTGGGAGGGACAAGCCGCTCCCGCAGTGCGAAAAGTGCGCAAATGGTATCGAGCGCTCCAGCAGCGGAAAGAGTGTGACCGAATTGTGTGCGGGGCACGCTGCACGGCAGAGTATCAAACTCCGCTCCAAAAACTTTGTGGAGCGCTGCCGTCTCCATCGCATCCCACGCAGGGATTGCTCGCCCATCAGACAGGACGCAAGCAACGTCACAGGTACGTATCCCCGCCTCACACAACGTCAGCTCCAGAGCGCGCACGTAAGCCGCAACGTCAGGAACTGCGTAAGGTGTCAGGTCTCCGGGCGCAAAAGTCTGGGCGTAGCCCACAATTTCGCCATAGATCGGAGCGCCACGCTGCATCGCATGCTCATACTCCTCCAGCACGCAGATGCCTGCTCCCTCTGCGATCACCAGTCCATCCGCACGCAAGTCAAAAGGGCGGTAGGAAAAAGGATCACTTCTCCCATGGAACGGAGGACACGCATCGAGCATCTGCAGAACGCAGGGATGCAGAGGCGCTTCCGTTCCTCCCGCGATGAGCACGTCCGCGGTGTTGCCCACAATGGCCTGATACGCCTGTCCAAGCGCGTCCAGGCCCCCGCACGTACTGTTGATCGGCACTTTGCAGTACCCCTGCAGCCCGTAATGCACCGAAACCCGCCCTACATTGGCGACATGCAGCCAGGCCAGGGCCGTGTGTGCACTCATGAAATGCGGGCCCAGCCGATACACGCGCTTGAGCTGTTCCGTAACATAGTCCACACCGGCGATCGTATTTGCGATTACCGCTCCGGTGCGCAGCGGATCTTCCTGCTCAATCTCGAGTCCCGCGTCGCGTAGCGCCTCCTGCACCGCCGCAAAGGTGAAATGCGTCATGCGGTCGGTGCGCTGGACAATCTTGCGATCAAGAAAACGTTCCGGATGAAAGTCCTTTACCTCGCCCACATAGAGAACCGGCAACTCGGTACGGTCGTAGCGCCCTAACGGCCCGATCACGGAACGCCCTTCACATACACTTTTCCAGAAGGCAGTCTTGCCAATGCCATTCGGCGCTACCACTCCCATACCGGTGATCACAACGCGCCGCCGTGGCACAGCCTGCGCCCACACCGGTGCATCCGGCAGGCTCTCCGCCGAGATCCCCCTCACCTGGCCATCTGCCTCATTTCTGGCCAGCACCAGGGCCGTGTTCACGCCGCCAAAACCGCTGGAGTGACTTAGCGCAAACCGCAATGGCTGATCGCTGTCCAGCACGCGTGCGACGTTCGCAACATAGTCCAGGTCGCAGCTGGGATCTGGCACATCCAAGTTGATCGTCGGCGGTAATACCTGACGATCCAGGCTCAGTACAGTGACCAGCACCTCAATCGCGCTCGCCGCTCCCTGCGCGTGACCGATCAAGGATTTGGTGGAGCTGATGGGAACCCGATAGGACTGCGCGCCCAAACTCTTCTTGTAGGCGACTGTCTCGGCGACATCGTTACTGGGAGTCGAACTCCCATGAGAGTTGATGTAGCCGAGTTGCTCTGCTGAAAGTTCGGATGCCTGCAACGCCTGGCGCAACAGGATTTGCAAATGCGCGCCGTCCTCTGGCAGCGTCGCCATATGATAAGCGTTGTTATTAGTAACGTACGCCCGTACCTCGGCGTAGATATGCGCCCCACGAGCCAGAGCCAATTCTCGCTCCTCCAGCAGCACGACCGCGGCCCCCTCCGACAACACAAACCCATCGCGCTGCGCTTCATAAGGGCGCGAGGCACGTTCCGGTTCATCATTGCGCCGGCTCAGCGCATGCATCGCACAAAATACCGTAAAGCCGGCTCGGCAGAGCGCCGAGTCAGTTCCCCCTGCCAGCATCCGATCAGCCCGGCCTTGCTGGATATGCAGGAATGCCTCGCCGATGGCATCAGCGCCCGCCGAGCACCCGGTACCAACTGTCAAACATGGGCCACGCAGCAAGTGGCGCGCAGCGATTACTGACGAAGGCATAAAACTCAACATGAACGCTGAAGGATCGATCCCCTCCGCCGGAATCCGCGGCTCATGAGTCGCACAGCCAGTGAGCAGTCCCCACAGCCGTTCCCCTTCCTGAACCGAAGCCATGGCTGTGCCCATGTACACTCCAAAGACCTGGCGCTCCTTATCGCGCAAAGCTGCGCTGCTCAAATTGGCATCCTCGAGTGCCAGGTTTGCTGCCGCAACAGCAAGCTGTGTACCGCGATCCATAAACCCGCACTCGAGCGGTGTCAGACCGAAGCTTGCTGGCGTAAAGTCAGGGATTTCCCCGGCAATCCGTGTGGGAAGGTCATCGGCGACAAGTCCGCTTACGCGGCGAACGCCCGAGCGTCCCGAAAGGCAAGCCTGCCAGAAGGCCTCTTTGCCGCAGCCGTTCGGAGCCAGCACCCCCAGCCCCGTGATCACGACCCGTCTGGATTGCATGAATTCCCCCAAATCATGCAAAGGATGGCATCCTACACCAAACTGCCGCTACGCGACTCAGTCAGCGTACGTCCGCAATCGGCTGGCCTCACTTTGTGCCGCCAGAAACTGCTCGATTATTGGATTAACGCGCTGAGCTTCTGAATACATAAAAAAACGGCCACGCCCCGGCACAACATGATAGACACAGTTGGGCAGCCAATGCGCCAGCCATGCAGTCTTCGCTTCCGGGGCAAGGGCGTCGTCCCAACGATTGATCAGCAGAATGGGCATCTCAAATTCGGCAACACGTCCACGGATATCAAAGGAATGAATGACAGGAAGAACTGAATAGCGGTACATGGCAGGCCACTTCGCGATCTTGCGAAATTGGCCCTCGATAAGCGCACGAGGTATTTCAGTCAGTACGGCACTGTCTTCCCTGGAAACGGCTTGCGCCTGCCCGGGCGCTTCAAAGTGCGTAATGTAGCGCATGATGGTGCGGAGCAGCAGGGAAGTTGGTACGAGCCCTTCAATGGGAAGGCGCAGAAATATCTCGTGCAGAATCCAGATCAAGGGATGCGGCGCGATACGATAATCGGCCCCCAGTCCAACCAACACAACCGAACGGCAACGCTCGGGATAACGCAAGGCAAACTCGGCCAGCACCATCGCCGCATCGCCATGTGCCACGAAATCAGCCGAGCGAATTGCCAGGCAGTCGACTACCTCCCGCAACTCTTCCACGCGGTCGCTCCGGCTCACAAATTTGGTACGCGATTCTTGGCGACGGTAGAGAATCACGCGCCGCGACCCACTGAACGCTCGCACCTGCCGCGCATAGACAAATTCCAGGTGCTCGTGGATCGGCACAAAAACCAGCGGCTCTCCCCGGCCGAAATCGATGACCGGTACATCACAACCCGGCGCCCGCTTCCAGCTTGCTTCCAGAAATTGCACATCGGTACTGAAGCTCTCCGCACTGTAGGGCGTCACAATTGGCTCGCCCGGGGTTGCCATCGTGATGGTTTTCATGCCAATGACTTCATTAGCGAAGGTCGGAAGCTTGTTGACAAGGAGAAACATCATAGTACATCCCTCGCTCACAGTTGTCGGCAAACCTGCACCTGCCACTCGATTCCTTCACAGATGAAAAAAGCCCTCGTTCGAGGGCTGTCCAAATACAGAGTAATATTCACGCCGAAATCAGGCTGCTTTGCCCGTCGCCTGCTGGTGCTTTTTTACTGATTTTTCAGCTCCAGGCAATGCTTTTCTCAAATCCTCCATGTTCATCGCCGGGTGGAATTCCACCTTGGCGTTAAGAGTTACGAACAGCGGCTCAGCAATGATGGGAATCTGCGAAGGCTCCTTCATGTCGAAAACCACGAACCCACTCCTCTCACCATTGTTGGGGAAGAAGTACGCAGCTTCCGGTTTCAAATCGTTGAGAACGGATTCAACGATCTTACCCAGCGTGCCCTCGCGGATGGCGGCATTGCCGGCTTCTGCCGGGATGGTGAACTTCAACACTGTCCTCATAGGAAAAGCCTCCAATATTTTGTTGCGCGCAAAATTATCCGCCTAAACCAATTCCCATGGCAAATGACGCCCTTAAAGCGTTCCGGACTTCTCCTCTCCGGCAAGCTCAGGCGATAGGGAAGTTTGCTAACCGAAACTGCTTAGTGTGCGCCAGCGGGGAAAGCTGAGCGTGCCTCTACAGCGAGCGTGGCTTTTGGATATCCGCGATTTGCCGCAATTTGCAGCCACTTTTGGCCTGCCTGTGAATCCGGAGGTATCCCATCTCCCTGAAGGTAGCGCAACGCGAGATTGTATTGCGCCGCGGCATTGCCGCTTGTTGCCGCGAATGCGATCCACTCCGCCGCCTTGGTGCAGCTTCGATGCACGTGGTGCCCGGTCTCATATGCCATGCCCAAAGCCAGAGCTGCGAATTGGTCTCCGTATTCTGCTTGCCGCTCCAGGCTCTGCATTTCGTACGGACTTAAATCGTTGACTACTGATGCCGTCGCCGCGTCGGTTATCCGCAAATGGCTTGCCTCCAGGGAAAGCACACTCGATGTGGCGCCGATCTCGGCACGCTCTGCCTTCGCCGGTTCCGCGTAGTTGATTTTGCTGCTGTCCCACGACTGTCTGGGTCCACCCTCTCTGCCCTGAGTCTCCGTCCTCGGGCTGGCCTGGGCAGGTCTCTGGCCGAAGGGCAAGGAAAGCAGGAACCCAGCGATGATAAGCAGTAGAGATATCGGCGCAACCGAGGCTTTCACGAGCCTCAGTGTGCGCTCGGGAATAACTAATCTCAGCCTGATCGTCAAACCTTCTTTCTTCCGCCGTTGGACCGGTTTTGAAACCGCGCGTACCAGGCGAGTGACGCAAACCGCACAGTTTTGCACCTGGGTTGCCGCCTTGCGCAAACGCCCAGTCGGAACCGCGCCAGGCATGAACGAGCCACTGGGGCTGCTCATCAAGGCCGGTGCTTCCACGGGCTCAGGCTGCTCCGCCAGAACGGTCCCAGTCACAGGAGTAAAGAACTCCGCGACCTCGGACGCAATTAGGTCCACCGGCGCACTAGGGTTGGTCTCTCGGAACAGATTCACCGAGGGAGTTTGCGATTCCACATCGGGGCAGTGAATTCGCCTCTCGAGTTCAACCGCCGGAATATCCCCGCCGCTCAAGATGCGATCCCGTTCACACTGCAGGATCCAGGCAGCGGCTAACAATTTCTCAAAGGAAGGAACGTCCAAGGTGGGTCTGGTACTCATGTGGGACCTTATCTCCGCGCAGCGTGTTTGAGTGGAACGGGAGCTACTTCACCCCTGCGCCTGTTAGTTGTCCGGATTCTTTTCCGGTTTTTGTTCCACCCCGCGGTGGCAGACGAAGGCGGCCTCGGTTGCGTCCCCAGAGTATATCACTTAACTATCTTTTTGAGATGGAGATACGAAGCTCTGCTTAAAGAAAAGGTAAAAGTGGCCAGGCCTCAGGATTTCTTACCCACCAATGACATCAGGGCATCCACATTACCCTTGCCTTCGCGGTCCTGCTCGGAAAGGTCCACCCCCCAGAAAACGTTGCTTTGCCTTTCGACCGCCTGCAGGCCGACCTGGATCTCATTCGGGGCCAACTCATGCAGCCAAACCACCTTAAAGTTTGCTTTCTTTGAACCCCGTTGCAGGGAAATGATTTCCCCCTTTTTCAGTTGAGTGTGTAGTCCGCCCAGCCGCGCGCCGCTGTAGGTCAGATCGCAGGTGTGGGCAAGATGAGAGGCCCCCGCGACCGTCACTTTTACCGGCAAGACCATCTTGGTTCGTTTTGCCTTCCGCCGCTCCATAGATGGATTATGTTCTTCGCCCACCACGGGCAGAAGATTACCGAAGTCACAGTTGAGTGCGACCGTTCACCTTTATCCCAACTCGTGCAGCACCGTATTCTCAGTCTTCGGCCAGGCCCTGGAGCGTGGGTCGATTAGATCAAAATGTCCAGCAGTTGAAATCTCAAGGTAGTGCACGTCCTCGCCATGCTTCTTTTTTTGCTCGGCGTAGTTTCGGCTCAAAACGGACGGCACCACATCGTCTTCCGCGCCATGAATCAGCCATTGTGTCGTAGTACGGGGAACGCTCAGCCGCATCGGATCGGCCTCGCGATAATGATCGGCGACTTGGCTCGGCTTGCCACCCAGAAAAGCGACCACGGCATCGTTCCCCAGGTGGAGCTCCCAGGCCTGCTGCAAATCCACCACCCCGCCCAGTGAGATCACATGTTTCAGCGAAACTTCGTGCGCGGCCAGGCACAACGCTAGCTGTCCTCCCGCAGAATGTCCCATCACCGCGACCTTGGCCGAATCGAGCTTATAGCGCTGGGCAAGCTGGGAAACAAAGCGGTATGCGTTGCGAACATCTTCGAAGGTTCCCGGCCAGCCGCCGTTCGGATTGCCCACCCGGCGATATTCCACGTTCCATGTGGCTAGCCCTTTCGTGGTCAGCGCGGCACACAAATGTCCCGCGTGTGCAAGGTTGTACTGAGCGCGCCAGAAGCCGCCGTGAATGTTCATCACCACCGGGAACGGGCCGCTTGTTTTCGGCACCCGGATTTCGCCGAACTGGTTGGGATCAGTTCCATAAGCTACACGAGCATCCGCCGGAGGCGGAGCCAGTTTCAGGATGTCTTCAGAATCCATAAACACAGTCTAAACGTGAAGCTGATTTCACTGTCATTCCCACGGTTCGATTTCCCACCAACCGCATCTCTCAAGCCCTGTCACAGCCTCGGCAGTCAACCGTCACTGACATTGCCTTCGCCCGAGCATATGGTTTTTAGGACTTTGAAATTGGCTCGGCTTCCTACGCCCGGCAGCGGCGCCTTCCGAGCCTCAACCCCCGGCCCAAATGACCAAACAATTTGAGAGGAGGACTCCCCATGTTTGCGCGTATTGTGGAATTTGTTCCCAGGTCTGAAAAAAAGGACGAGTTCATCAAGAAGATGAAAGATGAAGTTCTGCCGATCCTCAAGAAACAAGCCGGCTTCCTTGACATCCTTCCTCTGTTCCCGGAGGCCAAGAATGAGAAAGCCGTACACATCACCCTATGGATGGAAAAGCGCGATGCGGAGCGCTATGAAAAGGAAGTGTTCCCCAAAGTCGAGGACATCGTCAGACCTTATCTGACCACCCCGATCACCTGGAAGCTCTACAACGTGGAAACCACTCTGTGTGAGCATTTCGTCAACGCCCTGGCGGCGTAAGTGAGATGACGAAGTGCCGAACCGGAGCAGTAACCGCTGCTCCGGTTCTTGGTGTTTAAGGCCGCAGGTTTGAAATAGGAGCTAGCAGCCGTCCCGGCGCCAACTCGATCACCAGCCCCTCCCCCCAACCGTATTTCTTTCGCGAAAGTTCCTGCACGGCGCGATGGAGTTCCGGCTCGCTTTGCGGAACAATCAGGCGGGCCATGCCGTCAAAGCTTTTTCCTCCAACCCGCACATGAACCCTGGCGTCGGCCTGTAGGTTTTGCACCCAGTGCGAGCTCGCATACTCCGCGATCACATAATAACGTCCATCGCGGCTGGTGAACCAGATTTCGATTTCCCGAGACAGCCCGCTTTTTCGTCCCTGGGTGGTCAGATACAGGTACTGCTGCTCCCTCGCTTCCACCCCGTCACTGGCCCTTGAGCTTGAGCTTGGACTTATTCTCCTCAAGAAACTGACGGAGGTTGTCCGCGGCGTCGAGCAGCCGGGTCCACTGTTCGTAATACAAAGTTACGGGAAAACGCCCCAACCCGTACACACTGACCCCGCCCTTTTCCCCGACGCGAAATTCCAGTGCACCCGTACGGCGCTGACCTTGCTGTTTTTCCAGTTCCGCCAGTCGCGCTTTTAACTCTTCATAGGTTGGTTCAGCCATTTCACGCCCTCACAGGAAGATGTGGACTCCAATAATAGGCATTACACCCAAATTCGTCGAGAGCAGCAATGAGGATTGCCTGGCGGGACCTTCTCCTATACGCGGTCCTCATCCCGAGGCCCCGCGTACTCACCAGCGGGGCGAGGAATGACGCCTCGATACTAAGGGTGAAAAATCCAAAGGTGAGACACTCCCGCCGAACGTCCTCTGTGTGCCGCCCATGCCAAACGCTCTATAATCCTTACTTCCTCGGAGGACTCTTGGCTTACGACGACCTGCGGGCGTGGATCGCCGCTCTCGACCGCGCCGGTGAAATTAAGAAGATTCGCACCGAAGTTGATCCCATCCTCGAAATCACCGAAATCACCGATCGCGTCAGCAAGATGTCTTCGTGGGGACAGCCGCTCAAGCCTGCCCTGAGCGCAGTCGAAGGGGCTGTCCGGCCGGGCGGTCCCGCTCTCCTTTTCCAAAATGTCAAGGGCTATCCCGGCTCCCAGGTCCTGATCAACCAGTTCGGCTCGCCCCGCCGCATGAATCTCGCTTTAGAGGTTGATTCCCTCGACCAAGTCGCCGAACGCATTCGCGCCTTTATGGATGTGAAATCACCTCAAGGTTTTCTCGATAAGGTGAAAATGCTGCCCATGCTTGCCGAGATGGGCAAATTCTTTCCCAAGACCGTTTCCAGCGGCCCTTGCAAGGAAGTCATCCAACGTGACAATTTCTCCTTGCTTGATTTCCCCATTCTCCAGTGCTGGCCCGAAGATGCTGGCCGTTTCATTACCTTGCCCTGCGTGATCACCCGTGATCCGAATACCGGCAAACGCAACGTGGGCTGCTACCGCATGCAGGTTTACGATGCGCGCAGCACCGGCATGCACTGGCAGCGGCAAAAAATCGGCGCCGAGCACTATCGCGACATGTTGCGACGCGCCGCCGCACAGTCCACGTGGGGACAGCCGCCTTCGGCTGTCCGGGCGAGCGAAGCTCGCCAGTTCAATAATGCTGGCCGCGCCGCCGTCGATATCATGGCCCGCACTTCCGGCGCATCCCAGGTTCCCGACCAAAAGCTTCCCTCCGGCAGGATGGAAGTCGCGGTCGCCATCGGCACTGACCCTGCCATCACCTTCTCTTCTATCGTCCCCGCACCCCCCGATGTCGAGGAATATCTGATCGCCGGATTCCTGCGCCAGAAGCCGGTCGAACTGGTCAAATGTGAAACGGTCGATCTGGAAGTTCCGGCGACTTCCGAAATCGTCCTTGAGGGGCACGTTCACCTCGACGAACTTCGTTCCGAGGGCCCGTTCGGCGATCACACTGGTTTCTATTCGCTCGAGGATCTTTATCCCGTCTTCCACCTCCGTTGCATTACTCATCGCAAAGACCCGATCTACTCCACCACGATCGTAGGCAAGCCTCCCATGGAGGATGGCTGGATGGGCAAAGCTGTCGAGCGCATTTTCCTCCCGCTCATGCGTCTCACAATCCCTGAACTCGTCGACATCAATCTTCCGGTCGAAGGCGTCTTCCACAACCTGATGCTTGTCTCGATCAGGAAGTCCTATCCCGGTCAGGCCCGCAAGGTGATGAACGCCATCTGGTCGCTTGGTCAGGCCATGTTCACAAAATGCATCGTTGTAGTAGATGAAGATGTAAACGTTCAGGACATCGCCGAGGTCACGCTCAAAGCCCTCAATCACATCGATCCCGAACGCGACATCCAGTTCACTCTCGGTCCCGTAGATTCCCTCGACCACGCCTCGCGTCTGCCGAACTACGGCTCCAAAATGGGGATCGATGCCACCCGCAAATGGCCAGCCGAGGGCTTCACTCGCCCCTGGCCCGACGAAATCCTCATGGACGAAAAGACCAAAGTTCTGGTCGATAAAAAGTGGAAGGAGCTGGGTCTGGAGTAGGTCAGGAATCTTACAGGAGCTGGAAGCATAAATAGCGTAAACGGGACTGCGCTCTCGCAAGCCTCCGGGCTGACGGCGTGTCTCGTAAGATCCCTCGCACCTATGGCGCATCGGGATGACACGGCATCTCAGGACGCCAATGAATGCGCGAAGGCGAAGCTTAATCTTTCTCCCTCACCGCCCTCGCAATCTCCGGCAGCTTCTTGAACACCGCCGAGCACTTCAACCACAGCTTGTTGTCGATCGCGGGATACCCGCTCACCGTCGTGCCCGCGGCAACGTCGTTGGGAATTCCGCTCTGTGCCGTGGCAATAGCGCCATCGCCGATTTTGCAATGTCCCGCCACGCCCACCTGACCCGCCAGAATCACGCGGTCCCCCACTTGGGTTGATCCCGCCAGTCCCACTTGGGCGCAAAGCAAAGTGTCTTCGCCCACCGACGAGCTGTGTCCCACCTGAACCAAATTATCGATCTTCGTCCCACGCCCGACGCGGGTCTCTCCTACACTGGCGCGGTCTACGCAGGCATTGGCCTGCACTTCCACGTCGTTCTCAATCACCGCCGGCCCGGATTGCACAATTTTGTGCCACTTGCCCGCATCATCTTTAGCAAATCCGAATCCATCCGCCCCGACGACCGCGCCATTTTGCAGAATCACATTATTTCCCACGCGGCAATACTCGCGCACCACCGCGTGCGCGTGCGCAAGAAAGTTGTCTCCAATCTGCGCACCGCGATAGATCACCACATGCGCCAGCAACACCGCATTCGCGCCAATTTGCGCGCCTTCCTCGACCACCACATAAGGTCCAACATGCGCCTTCGCGCCAATTCTGGCGGAAGCATGGATCACCGCCGTCGGATGCACACCGGGCGCGTAGCGGGGCGGCTCATAGAACAACTCCAGGCAGCGCGCGAAAGCCAGGTATGGATTCTTGCTGCGCAACATCGCTGTTCCAACAGCAGGGAAGTCTTCCGTCACAATCACCGCGGAAGCCTTCGTGCTCTTTGCTGTGGCCGCATATTTCGGATTGGCTATGAAGGTGACATGCCCCGGGCCGGCCTGTTCAATTCCGGCAACACTGCTGATCTCGGTTTCCGGCGAGCCATTCTCCAGGCGTGCATTCAGGGCGGAAGCAATGTCGGCGAGTTTCATAATTGTTTTCCCAGGAATAGTCCGAGCTGATTGTAAAGGACACCGGCAACTTCGCTTGACTTGTATCAGCCCCAGTGGGATGATTCGCCGCACAAGCAAAATTTGAGGAGGGCACTATGCCAAGTTTCTTGCATCAAGTCGCATATACGAGCGAAGGTTGGCAAGCGCTGATCGCACACCCGCAGGACCGTTTGGAAGTGGTGCGCTCAGCTATTGAGAAGCTCGGCGGAAAAGTAGTAGCCGGCTGGTTTGCATTCGGAGATTACGACGTCGTGGCCATCACCGAGATGCCGGACAATGTCAGCGCAGCCGCCATTGCTATCGCATTTGCCGGTGGAGGTGCTTGCAAGTCCGTCCATACCACCCCCTTGCTTACCCAGCAGGAGGCCATGTCGGCGATGAAGAAAGCCGGGGAGTGCGGCTATCGTCCAGTGACAGCCGCAACCGCTCGCGCCGCGTAGCGCAAAGTTTCGCCTTGTCATCCTGAGTCGACTTCAGGCCACGAAGGATCTATGCATTTGACCTTTTGATGCATAGATCCTTCGCTTTTCTCAGGATGAGAGCGGCCTGAGTAAAGCGATCTATCAATCTCTCGAATGTCATCTTGAACGAGCTTCAGCTCGTGAAGGATCGTACGAGGGTCAAGGCTCACCACTGCACTGTCAAGGACCGGCCCGATCACCCCGAATATTCGGCCGCCTCATTCCCCAAACATCGGCACCTGTCTCGTGTCGGCCGCCATCCCGCGCCGGCGCCGGCGGCTCGCGCCAATCACCGCCAGTACCGTCATCGATTCCAGCGCGCTCCTGGGCACAAACATGCGCTGCGTGTTCGACCGCAGATCGGGCGGGTTGATCAGAAATCCCTCTGCCAGATTCGACGAAAGATCGTTGGCCATCAGCCCTTCAATCGTCTCGTTGTCTTTGAACTTCAGCCGTACCCACAGACCTTCGGTGCGCGGACGCGTGGTGAACGTCTTGCGGCTCAGCGATTCGGTTTCGCCAAACTCCCGCACAAAGTACACCACTTTAATCTCGCGTAGATCGATGGCCACCACATTGCCCGCAGTATTCAGTAATTCCAGCTTGCCTTCGCGGACAAAATTGGCCGGGGCAAGATAACCGTTCACCGAATCACGGTCCAGCTTGCGGACTACCACTTTCTTATGGGTCGAAGGCATGCTGCTGGGAAAACCCGCGGCAGTGAAGGCGTCCGGGCTTTTCGCTCCACCAGATTCTCACATTTTTCTCGCGAACATCGCGAGTCATCGCATTCTCAGTAGCCAAATTGTCAATGGTGTGGTATTTTCTGTAGTTTGCCGAACCCCATCTTAACGAATATAAGTCTATTGTGCAGAGTAGTTTACGAGGAGGCTGCCCGGAGCTTCGGACGGCTTGCGGCATGGCCTGTGGAAATCTTGGCCCGCGCCAGGCTCCGCCGCCCCATGGCCGCCCTTCAGCTCTGAGCAAGGCATGGCTGACTACATCTACACTATGGAAATCAGGCTGACGCCTGATCAGTTACGCGGCGTCACCCTGGTCCAGGACATCTCCCGCAATGCCGGCATGAACATCTACCTGACCGGCGGCGCGGTGCGCGACATTATCAGCGGATTTTCCATCCGCGATCTCGATTTCACCGTCCAGGGCAATCCTCTCAGGCTGCAAAAAGAACTGGAACGTGCCGGCACCGTCGTCTCCGGTATCGACGACGACACCCGAACCCTGTACCTGGTGCTGCCCGGCAACGTGCGGGCTGAAATCAGCGCCGCCCGAACCGAGCGCTACGAGAAAGTCGGCAAGCCCCCGATCATCACTCCCGCCACCATCATCGAGGATCTGCGTCGCCGTGACTTCACCATCAACGCTATGGCCCTGTCCTTGAATCCGGGCTCGCGCGGTCTGCTGATGGATCCCTTCAACGGCGCGGCCGATATCGAAGCCAAACTCATCCGCGTGCTGCACAACTACGCCTTTGTGGAGGATCCCTCGCGCTTGATCCGCGCCACCCGCTTCGCCGCGCGTTTTCACTGGCCGCTGGAAGAACGCACGCAATCACGCTACCAGTCCGCCAAAGAAAACAACTACATCGAGTACATCAGCGACAGCGCTATCGGGCAGGAGATCGAGCAGATTGCCTACGAAGATGATCCCCTCCATATTCTGCGCTCGCTCGAAAAGGAAGACTGGCTGAAGGTGCTGAATCCGCGCTGGAGCTCCGCCAAAGTAGACACCGTCAGCCTGGCTCAGTTGCTAAAAACTCGGCAACAAATGAACGAGCTGGGATACTCCCCCGATCCCGCTCCAGCGGTTCTTTACTTCCTTACCTCGCGCCTTGGCGATAAAGACATCGCCGACATGCGCAAATTGATTCCCCGCAAAGACCTGGTCGCCGCATGGAAGGACCTCGAGGACAACGCCAAAGATCTTGCCAAGAGACTGACTGGCAAGGAAGCTGCCACGCCTTCCCGCACCTGGAAGCTGCTTTCCGAAGCGCGTCCTGAGATGGTCTTGTTCTTATCGGTGACTGCGCGCCAGCAGGCCGTCGCGCAAAAAATCAAGAACTTCTTCACTAAATGGCGCCAGGTCCAGCAGAAGATTCCATTGCCTGAGATGACGGAGCTGCACATCACCGCGCAACTTCCGGAGTATCCGAAGATCGCGCACGACGTTTTCATGCTGCTGCTGGACGGCAAAATGCGATCCCGCACCGAGATTTTGAAATTCTTGAAACCGCTGGCTCCGCCTCCGCCTCCGCCACCACCCCCGGTCAAGCGTGGACGCGCGGCCAAAGCAGCCGCCGCTCCAGCCGGCAAAAGAAAGGGTCAGCCCGAGGTTGCTCCTCCGGCCCCGCCGATCGCCCCCAAAGCCGAACCCGTGCCCGAAACCAAAAAGCCCGCAACTCCTCCCAAACGAAAGCCAGAGAAGCACACGCATTCGCAGAAAGCTTCCAAGCCGCCCGTCAGGAAGTTGAAGAGCAAGAAGAAGCGATAGGAAGCAGTTCAGGAGTAGTGGCCCAGTTTGAATTTTTCGCCCTTGGTATTGAGGCGTCATTGCGAAGCCCTGCGCTTTCGCCAGCGGGGCGACGAACCTCGCGTGGAAGTACAGGTCCCGTGTGGTCTCGATAATAAGGGTGAGAAATTCAAACTGAGGCACTTACCGGCAGCCGCGAGAATTGACAATCGCGGGCCAGACTCGGGTCTATAATATTGCTATGCGGTGCTCGCTGGCGGTTGCGGCATTGGGCGCGGCTCTTCTGGCTATGCCTGCCTACGCGCAACACGCTGGTGGCGGGCACGGTGGAGGTTTCGGCGGTCATGGCGGCGGAGGTTTCGCGGCGCATGGCGCTGCAGGCGGCATGCGAGCCCCCGCCATCGGAGTCCGCACCTCAGGTTTCATCGGCGCCCGCCCTGGATTCCATCCCGGCTATGGATATCCTCGCGGGCCAGTCTTTCCCGGCCACTACCCGCGTCCTGGTTTCTATCCCGGATGGGGTTGGGGCTGGGGAGGTTACCCTTGGGGCTGGGGCGGATACGGATATCCCTGGTTGTACGGCAACGTCGGCTGGTATGACACGCCTTATTATTCCCAGCCGTACTATTCTCAATACGATTACTCCGCTCAGAATTACTCCCCAAACAACCAACTCGATCAAGAGCTGCAAGCGGAAGTTGATCGCCTGAACGATGAAGTTGCCAGCCTGCGCGAGCGCGAACAGGAAATGCAAAAATCCCGTCAAGCGGCGCCCTCCGCAGTTTCGTCAAAACCCACCCAACTAATTTTTAGCGACAAACATACCGAAGAGATACAGAACTACGCCATCGTCGGGCAGACGCTTTGGGTGCTGACTGCGGAGCGCGCCAGAAAAATTCCGCTCTCTGATTTGGATCTATCCGCGACCAAAAAAGCCAACGAAGATCGCGGCGGAGAATTTGATCTTCCGAAGTAGTACCTGGAAGATGCACAGTCTGTGGATAATTCTCGCCTATCCGTCCTAATACTTCCGCTTACAATGACGCCAACGTAAAATCAACATAGAGTGCTAATGTCCCAATTCGTCCACCTCCACCTTCACACCGATTACTCCATGCTCGACGGCGCTTGTGGGATAGACAAGCTGGTCCACAGGGTAAAAGAGCTTGGCATGCCCGCCGTGGCAATGACGGATCACGGCAACATTTTTGGGGCAGTGGAGTTCGTCAATGCCGCTCACAAAGCCGGCGTGAAGCCCATCATTGGCTGCGAACTTTACATCTGCAAGAAAGAAGATCACAACATGGAGCGCACTCCGCCCGAAGGTGACAGCTACAACCATCTGCTGGTTTTGGCAGAGAACGAAGAGGGTTACCGCAACCTGGTAAAGATCACCTCCGAAGCCTCGCTGCACGGCTTCTATTACAAGCCTAGAGTCAGCAAGAAATTTCTGGCCGAGCATGCCAAGGGACTGATTGGCCTTTCCGGTTGCCTCAAAGGCGAAGTCGCCGAATTGCTGATGGAAGGAAAATATGAAGTTGCCCGCAGCGTAGCCGCTTCCTATGGCGACATTTTCGGAAAGAACAATTTCTTTCTCGAGATTCAGGACCAAGGCCTGGAGATGGAGCGCCGCATTCATCCCCACCTGCTCCGGCTGGAAAAAGAGCTCGCGCTTCCGCTGGTAGCCACTAATGACAGCCACTATCTCTGCGAAGAAGACGCCCATGCGCAGGACGTGATGGTCTGCATTCAGACCGGCAAGTCCATCCAGGACGTTAATCGCATGAAGTTTCAGGGAACCGGTTTCTATGTCAAAAGCCACGACGAGATGTACCGCGTCTTCAAGGATGCCCCGGACGTGCTCTCGCGCACGCTGGCCGTTGCCGAGCGCTGCAGCGTGCGATTGGAAAAGGTGACCGATCCGTTCCCGCACTTTGACGTGCCGCAGGGCTACACACTCGACAGCTACTTCGAGCATGTCACGCGCAGCGGCTTCGCACGCCGTCTGGAACAATTGCAGTCGAGGGCAGCCGCAGGCAAGCTGAAGCATAGCCTTGTCGAATACGAACAGCGCCTGACACGGGAAATCTCCATCATTCAGCAGATGAAGTTCTCCGGATATTTCCTGATTGTTTGGGACTTTGTCCGTTATGCCAGGGAAAACAATATTCCCGTGGGGCCGGGACGCGGATCAGCCGCCGGTTCGCTGGTTTCGTATTCGATGGGGATCACCGATTTGGATCCGCTGCAGTATGAGTTGTTCTTTGAGCGCTTTCTGAATCCAGAGCGCATTTCCATGCCGGACATCGATATGGACTTTTGCATGAACCGGCGCAGTGAAGTGATCGAGTACGTTACACGGAAGTACGGCCGCGACAACGTTGCGCAGATTATTACCTTCGGCACCATGGCGGCCAAAGCTGCCATCAAGGACGTCGGCAGGACGATGGACATGCCATACAGCGATGTAGACCGCATCGCCAAAATGGTGCCCACCCAGCTCAACATCACGCTCGATCAGGCGGTCAAAGATTCTTTCGCGTTACGGCAGGCCTACGAGAGCGAACCGCAGATTCGTGAATTGATTGATACCGCCAGAAAGCTTGAGGGTCTGGTACGGAACGCGGGGGTACACGCGGCGGGAGTGGTGATTTCTCCCCGGCCGCTGATCGAACTCGTCCCCCTCCACAAAACCAAGAACGACGAAATTGTCACCGCCTTTGACATGGTTGCCATCGAGAAGATGGGCCTTTTGAAAATGGATTTCCTCGGGCTCACTACCCTCACCATTCTCGATGACACGCTCAAACTGATCGCTCAGACCCGGGGCTGCCGGATTGCCCTGGACGATATTCCGCTCAATGACGAGGAAACTTATAAACGCGTCTTCCACAGCGGCCTGACTTCGGGCGTATTCCAGTTTGAATCCCACGGCATGCGCGACGTCCTGCGCCGCTATCAGCCGAACACTGTGGAAGATCTCACCGCTCTGAACGCGCTCTACCGGCCCGGTCCGATTCAGGGCGGCATGATTGACTATTTCATCGAGCGCAAACACGGCCGTAAGAAAATTGAATATGAGTTGCCGGAGCTGGAAAGCATCCTGCAGGAGACTTTTGGTGTCATCGTGTACCAGGAACACGTAATGCAGATCGCCCACCGCCTGGCCGGCTACACCTTGGGCGAGGCCGATTTGCTCAGGCGCGCCATGGGAAAGAAGAAGCCGGAGGAAATGGCCAAGCAGCGCGAACGCTTCGTCGAAGGCGCGGTACAGCGCGGCTATCCTCCCAAAAAGATCGAAAAGATATTTGATCTGCTGGCGAAATTTGCCGAATACGGTTTTCCCAAGGCGCACTCTGCGGCTTATGCCCTGCTGGCTTATCACACCGCCTATCTGAAGACTCATTACCCCGTCGAGTTCATGGCCGCACTGTTAACTTCCGTCACCGGCAATACTGACGACGTGGTGAAGTACATCAACGAATGTCGCGAGATGGGAATCGCCGTCGAGCCCCCCGACATCAACGTGAGCGATGCCAACTTCACCCCTCATGGCAACGCCATCCGCTTCGGTCTGGCCGCCGTGAAGAACGTGGGCCACAACGCCATCGAATCCATTATCGCCGGCCGCAAAGAACCGGGTCGTTACAAATCCATTTACGAGTTTTGCGAGAAAGTCGATTTGCGCCTGCTGAACAAGCGTGTGCTGGAATCCCTGGTCAAGAGCGGAGCCATGGATTCCCTCGGCCGGCGCGCCCAGTTGATGGCGGTGCTAGACAAAGCTATCGAACGCGCCCTCAAAACTCAGCGCGACGCCGAATCTGGCCAGCACGGCCTGTTCGGAGTATTCCAGCAGGAAGAATCCCACACCGACAATGACAAGCTCCCGGAAGCTCCCGATTGGGACGAGCATACGCGCCTGGCTGCCGAAAAGGAGATTCTGGGATTTTTTATCACCGGGCATCCGCTCGAAAAATACCAGGACAAGCTGCGCGAGTTTCAGGCCCTGACCACCACCGGCATCGCCGCGGTCAAATCCTCCACCGGTAAAGATGAAAGCATTACCACTGCGGGCATCATTACCAACCTGCGCGTGCTGAAATCCAAGAAGGGAGATTTTTACGCTCAGGGCGCGCTGGAAGACATGGAAGGTTCGGTGGAGATGATCGTTTTCCCCGAAGCCTTTCGCAAGCTGCAGGACAAAGTGAAACTCGAAGTTCCGGTTCTGGTGCGCGCCGGCTTGCGCGTCGAAGAAGGCGTGAATCCCAAGCTCACCGTGAACGACATCATTGCCCTCGAGGACGCGCAGGTCCCGCTGCCTCGCGCCTTGCGCATTCGCATTCCCGCCGAATTGGCGAATGACTCCACCATCGACCATTTGCATGAGCTGTTTACTCAGAGTCCAGGTGAGGCGAAGGTCCTGTTTGATGTTGAGCGCCAGGGCGATTTCATGGTGGTGATGGAGGCGGAAGGCTATAATGTCCAACCAGACCGCAGCTTTATGGCTCGCGTCGAGGAGCTTTGCGGACGCGGCGCGGTTCGTATCGTTGACTGAGAACACGGCGCATGACACCTAGCCAAAGGGCAACCGGCGCAAAAAAATCCGCGGCCACCGCTCCCGCAGCCAGCGATGCCGAATTAGCTCTAAAGGGCGCCGAACTCCTCTTGACCATGGTCGAGGACCGATGGGCCTCCCGCAACGGGGACGTCAGAAAAATGGAGTCGCAACTCAAATCCAGGCAGGAGCTGGAGAAGATCGAAGAGCAGCTCGCCAAGCTGGAGTCCCTCCCCGGGCAAAACGAAGACACGCGCCAGCAGATTCAACAGCTGCACAGCCGCATTCATGGGCTGCGCACGGAAATCGCTGCCAAATTTGATGCCTGGCAGAAGACCGAGCTCGCCCGCCATCCGCAACGCCCCCACACGGTTGACTATATCGAGCGGGTTTTTACGGACTTCAGCGAGGTTCACGGGGATCGCGGTTTCGGCGATGACACCGCCATGATCTGCGGCATGGCTCGCTTCCACGATCAGGAAGTCATGTTGGTGGGCACGGAAAAAGGCCGCGACACCAAGCAGCGCATGTATCGCAATTTTGGCTTGCCCAACCCCGAGGGCTATCGCAAGGCCCTGCGTGTCATGAAAGTTGCCGAAAAATTCTCCCGTCCCATTATCACCCTGGTCGATGTCACTGGAGCCAATCCGGGGCTGGGGGCGGAGGAACGCGGCCAGGCCGAAGCGATTGCCCGCAATCTCCGCGAAATGGCACGTCTGCGCGTTCCCATCATTACGGCCATCACCGGCGAAGGCGGCAGCGGCGGCGCTCTCGCCATTGCCGTCGCCGACCGTGTGCTCATGCTGGAAAATGCGATCTACTCGGTGATTTCCCCCGAGGGCTGCGCTTCCATCATGTGGCGCGATGCCGCTAAGAAGGAACTAGCCGCCCAGGCCCTCCACATCACGGCTCGCGATCTCAGCGAATTGGGCTGCATCGATGACATCGTTTCAGAACCCGAAGGTGGCGCCCATAACGATTACGATGCATCGGCCAAATTGCTTGATGCGGCTCTGCACAAACATCTGGCGGAAGTCCAAAAGCTGCCCATTCAAGAATTGGTCGCCTCACGATATAATAAGTTCCGCCACATGGCGCAGTTCTTTCGCGTGGAGGGGTGAGAAATCAGGTACGCAAGCCGCTTTAACCCTCCCTCCGCGCCTGTGCGCTCCACTTCCCGTGCCGTATAATCGTAAATACGCTTTGACACTCCACTTGGACCCGGGCAGGGCGAAATCTGCTCCTAATTAAAGGAAGGAAGAAGGAATGGCCACAACTGATGTAGCGCTCCAGGAAGCTTCGCGGCAATGGGAGCGAAAGCGCGTCGTCAACAATCTCAGCATTCAAGTGGCGACGGTGAATGGTTCCGGTTCGCAAAGTTCCAACAGTGTATTGCTCCGCAGCATTTTTCAGATGGGTGTGCCGGTTTCCGGCAAGAATCTGTTTCCCTCCAATATCGCCGGTCTGCCCACTTGGTACACCATCCGCGCCAACAAAGACGGATATGTCGCGCGCAAAAAAGAGATCGATTTTCTAGTCGCCATGAACCTGGAGACCGCCCAGGAAGACGTAATGGGGCTCTCCCCGGGCGCGGCCGTCTTGTACGATGAACCTCTCAACCTGAGCAAGCTCCGCTCCGATGTGACTTTTTATTCCGCCCCGTTCGATAAGCTCGTCGCCCCGGTTTGCCCCGAAGCCAAGCTGCGCAAGCTGGTCAAAAACATGCTCTACGTGGGCGTTATGGCCCGCCTGCTCGAAGTCGATATGGCCGAAGTCGAGAAAGCCATCCGCAAGCAATTTGCCACCAAGGTGAAGGCCGCGAACCTGAACTTCGCTGCGGCAAAGGCCGGCTTCGATTACGCCACCGCCAATCTCACCAAGCAGGATCCGTACTTCATCCAGCGCATGGACAAAACCAGGGGCAAAATCATTATTGACGGCAACTCCGCCGCTGCTCTTGGTTGCATGTTCGCCGGGGTCACGGTGGTTACCTGGTACCCGATTACGCCATCTTCTTCGCTGGTCGAAACCCTGATCGATTACATGAAGGAGTACCGCCTCACGAAGGATGGCAAAGCCACCTTCGCCATCGTTCAAGCCGAAGACGAGCTGGCCGCGATCGGCATGGTGCTGGGCGCGGGTTGGGCGGGTGCGCGCGCCATGACCGCCACCGCCGGACCCGGCATTTCCTTGATGGCCGAATTCGCTGGTCTTTCTTATTACGCCGAAGTGCCCGGAGTGGTTTGGGACATCCAGCGCGTCGGGCCCTCCACCGGCTTGCCCACGCGAACTTCGCAGGGCGACATCCTTTCGACTGCATTCCTATCGCACGGCGATACCAAGCACATCATGTTGTTCCCCAGCTCGGTTGCCGAATGTTTCAGCATGGCCCAGGACGCCTTCAATCTGGCCGAGCATTTCCAGACCTTGGTCTTCGTGATGTCCGATCTCGACCTCGGCATGAATAACTGGATGTCGGATCCGTTCGAGTATCCGACTGCCCCGATTAAGCGCGGCAAAGTTCTCACCAAAGAAGATCTCGACCGGCTCGGCGGATTTGACCGCTACAAAGATGTTGACGGCGATGGCATTGGCTACCGCACTCTGCCCGGCACCGATCATCCTGCCGCTGCCTATTTCGTCCGCGGCAGTGGACACAATGAGCATGGCCGCTATAGCGAGCGCCCCGACGACTACGAACGCAACATGGAGCGCGTCAACAAGAAATTTGAAACTGCCCGTTCCTTTGTGCCGCGCCCCGAGGTCGTCAACACCGGTAAGACAAAAATCGGGATCATCGCTTATGGCACTTCACATTGGGGAATCATCGAGTCCCGCGATCAACTCCGCGACGAGTACGGCATTGAAACCGACTACCTTCGCATCCGCGCTTATCCCTTTACCCGCGAAGTCCACGATTTCATCGAGAACCACGAGCGCATTTACGTGGTCGAACAGAACCGCGACGCACAGATGCTGAGTTTGCTTAAACTCGACATTACGCCGGAGTTGATAACCCGCCTGCGCAGCATCGCCCACATCCACGGCTTGCCGCTGGACGCCCGTTCGGTCACCGACGAACTTACCAGCATGGAGGGAAAGTAATGGCAACCACACCCACCACTACGCCGCCGCCCAAGACCAATCGCATTGGCCTGACCGTGCTCGATTATCGCGGCAGCAAAACTACCCTCTGCGCGGGCTGCGGACATAACGCGATCTCTGAACGCATCATCGACGCCATGTACGAAATGGGCGTTCCGCCAGAGCGCGTCATCAAGCCCAGCGGCATTGGCTGCTCCTCGAAAACTCCGGCCTATTTCATGAGCCGCTCCCACAGCTTCAACGCGGTCCACGGCCGCATGCCGTCTGTCACGACGGGCGCGATTTTGGCCAATCACAAGCTGGTCGCCCTCGGAGTGAGCGGCGACGGCGACACCGCATCGATCGGCATCGGTCAGTTTGTTCACCTCATGCGCCGCAATCTGCCGGTCATTTACATCATTGAGGACAACGGCGTTTACGGCCTGACCAAAGGTCAGTTCTCGGCGACAGCCGATCTCGGCTCCAAGCTCAAGACCGGCGTCATCAATGAACTCCCTCCCATCGACACTTGCGCCATGGCCATTGAACTGGGCGCTACCTTCGTTGGTCGCTCCTTTTCCGGAGACAAGAAACAACTCTTGAGCATGTTGAAAGCGGCTATCTCGCATCGCGGTACGTCCATGCTCGACGTAGTTTCCCCTTGCGTGACTTTCAACGATCACGAAGGTTCGACGAAGTCTTACAAATACATGAAAGACCACGAGGAGCCAATCCAGGACATCAATTTCATCCCCGCTTTCGAAGAAATCGATGTTGACTACGACCCCGGCGCCACCGTGCAGGTCACGATGCACGACGGGTCCCGTCTGCAGTTACACAAGATCGAGGAGGATTACGATCCCACTGATCGGGTCCGTGCAATCACTCGTCTGCACGAGGCGCGCGACAAAGGCGAGGTTCTCACCGGCGTGTTCTACGTCAATCCGACCGCCCCAACTTTTATGGACGTGCTCAATGTGGTCGACGATCGGCTGGCCACTTTGCCTGAGTCCGTTGTGCGCCCGGGCAGGGAAGTGCTCGAAGAGGTGATGCAAGACCTTCGTTAAGGGGTTTCAGCCCCACCGTTCACTGACCGGTCGCAGTCTTGGCTTCCGGTGCCGGGGCAAACTCCCGCATCATCCAGTGTTCGAAGGCGGTCATATTTTGCGGGCGTCCCAGAAAATTTTTCACCAGATCATTGGCCGACGTTGATCCACCCGGCTCCAGCACTGTTCGCCGATAGCGCATCGGCGCATCCCCGGCCAGCAGATTCTTCTGATCGAACTGCTGAAAGAAATCCTCGGCAATGACTTTGTCCCACATATAGGTGTAGTAAGCCGAGGAGTAGCCCGCCAGGTGGTTGAAGTTTGCGTAAAAATGCGCGTCCGAGGCAATCGGAACGAACAAGGTATAGTCCCGCAGATCGCCAAAGGTTATCGCGTCCAAATCAACTTTCTTTGGGTCCTCCTTATAAATGTCATAAGAAATTGCAGATAAGGCGTTCTGCAATTCGACCGAATTGCCCGCCCCAAACGCGGAAGCTCTGTTCATCCGCGCGACCAGATCAGCGGGAATCGGCTCACTCGTCTTGTAATGATGCGCGAATGAAGCCAGCACCTGCGGGCTGCGCATCCATTCTTCGAGCATCTGCGAAGGCGCTTCGACGAAATCGGCTTCCATGCTGATGCCGCTGATTCCCGCCCATTCTTGCTGTCCGCCCAGAATGTGGTGCATCAGGTGGCCAAACTCGTGAAAGAACGCGACCGCATCGCCATAATTCATCAAGCCGGGATCGGTTGCCGTAGGCTGGGGGAAGTTGCAAACCAGAATGGCTTCCGGAAGCTGTTTGCCGCGAATTCCATCCAGTACCGGCGACATCTGGTCATGGCTGTACTTCCCCGGCCGGGGATGCATATCGAGATAGAACCGGCCGATAGCCTTCCCATCCTCAATCACGTCCCAGGTTTCGACCGTAGGGTCCCACGCGGCCACATTTGTTTCCTGGCGAAAGTTGACGTGGAATAGCGTCGCAGCCGTGTCCATGATGCCTTTTTTCACCTGGGCATAAGGCAAGTAAGGACGAACACTTTGCGAGTCGAAGTTATATTGCGAGCGCCGCACGAGCTCGTTCAAGCGAAAGGATTCATAACCCTTAATTTCTTTGGCGCCGGGATCGGTCTTCTGTTTCTCCACCAGCAGCATTGCAAATTCGCGTTGTGCGACCGGACGGGTGGCCGCGTCGAGCTGGTTGATGAACTTCGCAATGTTGGCCCCGTTCTCCATCATCTTGTCAGCCGCGTTGTAATCCGCCCAGGAAGCGTAGCCCAGCAGCCTTGCAATCTCGTAGCGTGTCTGCATCATATTCATCACCACTTCGCGACTCTTGGGGTACGCTCGGCTCGTCCATGCTTCCCACAGGCTGCGCCGCAGCGCATCGCTCTTCGCGAAATCCAATGCCGGGAACAAATCCGGATAGTTCGTCGTGATGCGGATTTTGCCGTCGGCACCTGGCTTGTGATTGTCGATATAATCCTGCGGCATGCCATCCAGTTCGGAGGCGGTCACTTCCACGGTTTTCACGTCATCTGAAATATTGCGGTCGAACATCGATTGCGCGTCTGTCAGTTGGTCCTGAAGTTTTTTCAACTTCGCCCGCGTCGCATCGTCTTTGTCCACGCCGGCTAGACGAAACTCCAGCAGTTGCCGTTTCAGGTAGTAAGCAGTCGCCGGATCGGCCTTTGACGCATCCAAACTCGCCAGCGCGTGATACACATCCTGATTAAGCGACAGCGCCGTCTGCGCGCTGCTCACCTTGGTCGTCATTGTGGTCGCATGGTCGCGGAAGTTCGCGTCTGGATGGACCTGCTGCATCAATGTAGAAAAATTAATCGCCGCATTGAGCTGCCGAACCGCTTCGTCGAAGGGTGCCAGTGTATTCTCGATCGTCCGCGACCCTTTCACGGCAACGATCTGATCGACGGCACCCTGAGCCGCCGCCAGCCGTGCATCCTCCATCTTCTCGAATGCCGCCACGTCGGGCTTTGTACTCCACAGCGGCGGCTGATCTTTGGGCATCTCTTGGGCAACCGCGACTGTGATAAGAAAGAGCGCTGCAACGACAGCGGCAACGTGACGAATCCTAGGCATCATTATTCCTCCGATTATTTCAACTCGCCCGGGACAGCGAGTTGCACCGCATTGGGTTGGTTCAGCCTTTGGAATCTTACCCCCTGTGAGATGCTTTCAACAATGTTCCGCCATCTGCTCGTGAACGACTTCCTGCGCCCAAGTTATAATGGCGCGCACCGATGGTGCTCTCTGTCGGCACCAGACTCGGCCCGTTCTGGCGGCCTGAGAGAGGCGCGCAGCGGCGAGCGGGAGTCGCCAGGCGAAATCTCGAGCGCAGCGAGGGATCTGCTTGCTGAATTCTGGCACCAGACTCGGCCCCTATGAAATCCAAGCCCCGCTTGGTTCGGGCGGTATGGGTGAAGTCTATCGTGCCCGTGACACTCGTCTGGACCGCATCGTCGCGGTCAAAGTTCTCGCCGCTCATCTTTCCTGTTCGCCGGAACTGAAGCAACGCATGGAGCGCGAGGCCCGCACCATTTCTGCGCTCAACCATCCGAACATTTGCCATCTCTACGACATTGGTTCACAGAACGACAGCAGTTACCTCGTCATGGAGTTTCTCGAAGGAGAAACTCTCGCCGAAAGGTTGCGCAAAGGCCCGCTCCCGTTGCCAGAGGTTTTGCGCATCGGAATTGCCGTCGCCGAAGCGCTCGAGGTCGCGCATCGCCAGGGCATCGTGCATCGCGATCTCAAGCCCGGAAACATCATGCTGACCAAAGCCGGTTCCAAGCTCATGGATTTCGGCCTGGCAAAGTCTACGGCTGCTGCCATACATGCGCCGGCCTCTGGCGGACCACTCTTGTCGGCAGCACCCACCATGAGCGAAGCCAGTCCTATGTCTCCGCTGACCACTGCGGGCACAATCCTCGGCACCATCCAGTACATGTCGCCGGAGCAGATTGAGGGCAAAGAGGCAGACCCACGTTCCGATCTGTTCGCTTTCGGCGCAGTTGCTTATGAAATGATGACTGGCAACAGGCCGTTTGAAGGCAAAAGCCAGATCAGCGTTGCCAGCGCGATCCTGGAAAAAGATCCGCAGCCCATTTCGGCGACCCAGCCGCTTACCCCACCCGCGCTGGAGCACGTGATCACCACTTGTCTGGCAAAGAATCCTGACGAACGTCTTCAGTCGGCGCACGATGTCAAACTTCAGTTGAAGTGGATCGCGCAGAGTGGGGCGCAGGCCGTTCGCCAGCCACAAGGGACAAGCAAAAGCCGTGAACCGCTGGCTTGGGCCATTGTCGCCGCACTCGCCGTGACACTGATCGTTCTTGCCGTCTGGTGGAGCACTTCGAAAACTCCCGAGCAGACTACGTATTTTTCTGCTCCGCTGCCCTTCGCGGCTCGGGATGTGGCCGTTTCTCCCAATGGTCACACCGTCGCCGTGGTTGGCTATCGCGAATCGGAGCGAAAGAATGCTCTCTGGATTTATGAACCCGGTTCGCAGGATGCAACCGCTCTTCCCAATACCGAGGGCGCCAACTTTCCCTTCTGGTCTGCTGATGGACGTTCGCTAGGTTTTTTCGCGGATGGCAAACTTAAGAAACTCGATTTGTCGGGTGGGCCAGTGCAAACCCTGTGCGATGCCCCCACCGGTCGCGGCGGCGCCTGGAACAAAGACGGCGTAATCCTTTTTACCCCGAATGGATTACTGGGAGTCGGTCTGTATCGTATTTCGGCGACCGGCGGAACTCCCACTCTTGTGACCGTTCCGGACAAAAGTCTGAACGAAGACAGCCACCGCTGGCCGTTATTCTTGCCCGACGGAACTCATTATTTGTATTCCGCCATCAATCTCTCCGGGCGGCAAAATCTGTATTCCATCTACCTGGGTTCATTGAACTCCAATGAAAGGCGGCTGATTACCAGAGCCAGAGGCAATGCTTCCTATGCTGCGCCCGGATATCTGCTCTTCCATCGTTATCAAAGCCTTTTTGCCCAACCTTTCGATGGAACCCGATTTGAGTTAAGCGGGGAACCGACTCCGCTCTTAAATGACATTCAGTTCTCGCCGAGAATCTCGCGGGCGGTATTCGGGGCCACCAGCACAGGTGTATTGGTGGCGCAGAAAACCGGCGATACCGGTGTTTCCCAATTGCTGTGGTTCGATCGCGAGGGCCAGCAGGTGGGGCTAGTACTGAAGCCCGGCATCTACGGCAACATCTCCTTGTCGCCCGACGGCAGGTTCGTGGCCGCCGATACCACCGATCCTGCCAACCAGAACACCGACGTTTGGACCTACGATCTCCCAACCAACGGCGCTAAACGGCTAACCTTCGATCCTTCCATCGATTCCATGCCCGTCTGGAGTCCAGATGGAAAACGGCTGATATTTGCCTCTAACCGGGCCCTGAAGTTCGACTTGTATTTCAAGGATGCCAATGGAGCCCAGGAGGAGAAGCTGGTCCAGGACAATGCGTCCGATCGCTTTCCCTCTGACTGGTCGCGTGATGGCAAGTACGTGCTCTATGAGAGAGGCCTGGATCTGTGGTTCTTGACCTGGCCCGAACTCAAAGCCACTCAATTTCTGAAAGCCTCCGCCAGCCTCAAGAGTGCGCGCTTTTCACCCGATGGCAAGTGGGTGGCATACGCCTCCAATGAAACTGGCGCTGGGAAATTTACGTAACTTCCTTTCCCGACGCTCACGGCAAATGGCAGGTCTCGAACGATGGCGGAGATCAGCCCCGGTGGCGAAGGGATGGCAAGGAGCTGTTCTATCTGGCGCCGGATGGAAAAATCATGGTCACTGCTGTGCGTACCGGTATCAGCTTCGATGCCGGCACGCCAACCGCGCTTTTTCAGGCGAATCCGCGAGAGTTGGTGGCCACCTCCGAGCAGGTCAGCTACGACGTTACTGCCGACGGCCAAAAATTTCTCGTGAACACGCAATTGAAGTCCGGAACCATGCCCATGTCCGTCGTCCTCAACTGGGCTGCCAAGTTAAGAAAATAAGCTGGCCGGAAGGGTCGGGGGTGCAAAACTACTTCGCAGCCAGCAGGGACCCCACGCCCGGGCGGTATCCGTAGAATTCCGCGATGACGTGAAGCTGGTTGATGATCTCTTCGTCGTAGCGCTGCTTCAAGGCTGCGGTAAGTATGTTGTGCTGCGCGTCAGGATCGCGGCTCAGATCAAACAAGAAACTTTGCGCCGGAGAATCGTAGGTCGCATACAGATACCTGCCATTCTCCGTTAACCAGCCATAGACCGCGCGTTCATCCGAAGCCAGAAAAAGCTCGTTCCGCTGATATTCGCTCAGTTCGGCCTCGTGCTCTACAAATAAAGGGTGCCCAAAAAGCGGATTCTGCCGGATCGGGCGATGGCCCAGCAGATAGTAAAGCGAGGGAGTGATGTCCGTCAGCGCAGATAGGTGGCTTTCGTCATACACCATGCTGCGCCGCATTTCCGGAGGCAGGTGCACGATCAGCGGTACTCGCATCACCTCCGGATAAATCGAAAGCGAATGACTATAGCGGCCAAATTCCCCGGTCGCATCGCCATGGTCCGAAGTCAGAATGATGATGCTGTTCTCGTAAAAGCCGCGCGCCTTAAGAAACCTGACAAACTCTCCCACGCAACCGTCCACCTGAGAAACCTCATGCGCAATTCGGTTGTTGAAACCCGGCCGCTCACGCCAATGGTCCTCTCGGCTCGACGGCATGTCATTACGCGCGAACTGGTGGACATTCATCGGCTGCGCATAAAACAGTACCGGTTGTGGCTTGTCACCGCGCGCATCCAGCACTCCTGCCGTTTGCCGCAGCGTTGAGCACACTTCGAACTGGTTCCAGAGCGGCTTGTCCGCATCAAGCTTAATAAGATCATCCTCTGCAGACAGAATCTGCCTCAGCACCGTGTCGTAGCTGACAACCATCTGGTATCCATCCACGCGCGCCAGTTTCTCCAGATTGTTTACCTTCGAAAAAGGCTGGATGTAATGTGCGTGCAGCAGTTGGGTTCCGGACCAGATGGCTGGCTCCGATAAGGTGGTTCCCGCATACTGCGTGTAAACGTTGTGTACGGCAATACTCTCGCGCGCAAAGGCATCCAGATTCGGCGTGAAGTCCACTTTGGGGTTGTAAGCGCCCAGATAATCCGGACGGAGCGAATCGATCACCAGCAGGAAGATATTTGGCCGCACTCCGCCTGATGGAATCAGCGAATCCACCAGGTTTACCTCGGCCTGGGCGTGTGCATCGCGGATGTTGGTGTACTCCCGCATGATCCGGCACAGCTCCGCGCAGGGTTCGCTGCGTCCGTTTCCTAAAATGTGGTGCGCCAGTTGAAACGAGGCGTCGTGCGCGGCATATGCCTCCATGGCGCGCCCTACTTCGTCGTCCGTCGCCCCCAGCGGCTTAGCCCAATAAATTTCAGTGGCCTGCAAAGATTTGTATGCCAGGCCTGATAGCAGCAGCACTGCGATTACAGTTACCGCCGAATATCCTCGACGACTGGTTCGCAGAGCGAGAATGCACGCGCCCAGAACCATCCAGAAAGCCAGCGTCAAACTGCTCTGCAGCACCCCATTCCAGTCGCCGCCTCCAATCAAGCTGGGGAAAGCGATCGCCATGCCGGATGCTGCCGCTGCAATCCCCAAAGGCACCAGCTTGTTTTCTTGCGCTCCAGGATTTTTCGGTTGCGGCGAAAGGAACGGCAGAACCAACGAGAGCCCGAACATACCCACTGCAAAACTCAGGCATGCCGTATAAACATACGCAGCCACACCCGAGAAGGTGAGCGCACTATCGACGAACCGGAGCAGCACAATCCAAAACCCGGCAAAAGCCGCTGCGGCCACCAGCGCGATGTTCACGGTTTGCGGCCGTCGTGTTCGCCAACTTACGATTCCAATCAGGTTCAGGATCGAAAAAACGAGAATGGCCAGCACAACGTGGGTCAGCACACTCCACGCCCCCATTTCCCACCGCGCCCAATCTGTGCCCGCAGTTTGCGCTTCTCCCGAACCATGGATCGCAGCACCGATTGCATAGACCACCGCTGCGCAAATTCCCAGCAGCAGAGCGCTGGAGTAAACAAATGGAGATTGCTCATCTGCCGCGTTTTGGCCTTTAGGCCAATGCTCCCACACATCGAGGACTGCGACCACAATCAGTGGCGCCAACGACGCCAGGCCCCACCAGTATGCTCGCCAGTCATTTTCCAGATGCGGCATAAACGGCCGAGCCACCAGATAAATTCCCGCCGCTCCCAGCAAGCTGAACGCCGGAATCGCGGTTATGCCACTTTGCTTTCGCAATCGGAGGATGGCCAGTGGCGCGAGTGTTGCGAGATAAAGAATCCCTTGATGGCGGGCAAACACCGGTATCCAGCCGTAAGGTGGCGCTTTGACCAGCGCAAAAAAAGTGTAGGGAAGGAATGCCAGCAGGCAATAGATCGAGGTAAGGAGAAGATAAACTCCCCAGGTCAGCCGGAAAAAGGTGTTAAGAAGCCGCAAGATGCAATTCTCGCGGTCATGCCGCTTTGCTTGCAAGATGTCGCTCGTCCAAGTACTCACCCCAGGATGACCAAAGTACCTTTTTTGCAACGCGAAGCACGCTGAAATCTTCCCCGAGGCCGTGTATGGTTGAAGGAATCATGGCATCTTCGGAAACGGAAAGCTCGCTGTTGCGGGGCTCGGCGGATCAGCGGCCAGCTTCGGCCGCCGCGCGCTTGTGGCTCTTCGCCCGCAATTTTTTCAAGTCACCGGCCATGCTCGGATCAGTCATTCCCAGTTCGCCTTTCTTGGTAAATGATGTTCTTTCCGCCGTGGATTGGGAGCGGGCGCGAGTCATCGTGGAATTTGGCCCGGGCGTTGGCACCATGACTCGCGAAATTCTCCGCCGCATGCATCCCGAGGCCAACCTGATTGCTATTGAGTTGAATCCTGAGTTCGTGCGCTTTCTACAGACTGAACTCGCTGACCGGCGCCTGCGTGTGGTAAATGCCTCCGCCGCGGCGGTTCGAGATGTGCTGGCTGGCCTCGGGCTCGGCTCCGCCGATTACATCATCTCCGGACTGCCTTACACGAACATGGCGGATTCCACCCGGCAAATCATTTCCGAGCAGTCCCGCGCCGCCCTGCATGCCAACGGAGCGCTTTTGATTTATCAGTTCACCGGTACCATCCTGCCTTACTTGCAGTCGAGCTTTAGTTCGGTTCGCCAGCGCTTTCAACCTCTCAATATTCTTCCCGCTCGCATTTTTCACTGCACCCTCTAAACCGGGCACAGCGCACCCTCGGCACAAGTTCCGCCATTCTTCGCGTAAAATAGCCGTCGGCCCGATAACCCGACGTTGCGAGGATTCCCATGGCAGAAAAAGCCGCCGCGCTTAACACCAACATCGACTCCATTCTGCAAGAGGACCGCAAGTTCGATTGTCCCGCCACTTTCCGTGAAAAGGCTCACATCAAGTCAGTGGAAGATTACGAGCGCGTCTACCGCGAATCGATTGAGCAGCCGGACAAGTTTTGGGGCGGCATTGCCCAGGAGCTCCACTGGTTCAAGCAATGGGACAAAGTTCTCGAATGGAACAATCCCTGGGCAAAATGGTTTGTCGGCGGCCAGATTAATCTTTCTTACAACTGCCTTGATCGCCACGTACAAACCGCCCGCAAGAACAAGGCCGCCTTGATCTGGGAAAGCGAGCCGGGCGAAGTCCGCACCCTCACCTATCAGCAGCTTCATCGTGAAGTGCAGAAATTTGCCAATGTCCTGAAGTCGCTCGGTGTAAAGAAAGGTGACCGAGTCGCCATCTACATGGGCATGACTCCCGAGCTGCCCATTGCCATGCTGGCCTGCGCCCGCATTGGCGTGCCTCACACCGTCGTGTTCGGAGGATTTGCCGCGAACGCTCTCGTCGACCGCATCCACGATTCCCAGGCCGTCGCGGTCATCACTCAGGATGGTTCTTATCGCCGGGGCGGGGAAGTGAAGCTTTATCCCGCTGTCGAAGAAGCTCTAAGATCCTGTCCCTCGGTGAAGCACGTCATCGTCTACCGCCGCACCGGCTCTCATATTAACCTCCAGCCCGGACGCGATCACTGGTGGCACGAATTAATGGAATCCGTTTCCGACGAGTGTCCCGCTGAGCCGCTCGACGCCGAGCATCCGCTCTACATCCTTTACACCTCCGGCACCACCGGAAAACCCAAGGGCGTCGTCCACACCACCGGCGGCTATTCTGTCGGAACCTATCTCACCACCAAGTGGGTTTTCGATCTGAAAGAAGAAGACACCTACTGGTGTACCGCCGACATCGGCTGGGTCACCGGCCACAGTTACATCGTCTACGGACCCTTGCAAAACGGTGCCACCAGCCTGATGTACGAGGGTGCGCCCAACTTTCCCGAGCCTGACCGCTTCTGGAGCATCATCGATCGCCATCAAGTCAACGTTTTTTACACCGCTCCAACCGCCATCCGTACCTTTATCAAGTGGGGGGAGCAGTGGCCCCGCAAGCACCGCCTCGACAGCTTGCGCCTTCTCGGCACCGTCGGCGAGCCCATCAACCCCGAAGCCTGGATGTGGTATCGGGAAGTTATCGGCCGCGAGCGCTGCCCTATCGTCGACACCTGGTGGCAAACCGAAAC
This sequence comes from Terriglobales bacterium, assembly GCA_035624215.1. Taxonomy (GTDB): domain Bacteria; phylum Acidobacteriota; class Terriglobia; order Terriglobales; family Acidobacteriaceae; genus JAFAGX01. The sequence continues at coordinate 21,342 of DASPRY010000120.1, read as the reverse complement.
TGGCATGATCATGATCAGCCCCTTGCCCGGCGCAATTCCCACCAAGCCTGGCTCCGCCACCCGCCCCATTCCTGGCGTCGTCCCCGAAATCGTCACCATCGAAGGCACGCCAGTTCCCGATGGCTCCGGCGGATTCCTGATTTTGCGCCAGCCCTGGCCCGCCATGCTGCGCACCATCTACGGCGATCCCGACCGCTACGTGCGCCAGTACTGGTCGCAAATTCCCGGCGCTTACTTCACTGGCGACGGCGCGCGCAAAGATAAAGATGGATATTTCTGGATCATGGGACGCGTCGACGACGTGCTCAACGTTTCCGGCCACCGCCTCAGCACCATGGAAATCGAATCCGCGCTCGTGGCTCACGACGCCGTCGCCGAAGCCGCCGTCGTCGGCCGCCCTGACGATCTCAAAGGCCAAGCCGTCGCTGCCTTCGTCACCCTGGAGCACGGACGCAATCCCAGCCCCGAATTAAAAGAAGAACTACGCCGCTGGGTTGCAAAAGAAATCGGCGCGCTCGCCCGCCCCGACGACATTCGCTTCACCGACATGCTTCCCAAAACTCGCAGCGGAAAAATCATGCGCCGCCTGCTCCGCGAACTAGCAACCAGCGGCGAAGTCCAGGGCGACACCACCACTCTCGAAGATTTCAGCGTCATCTCCAGACTTAAGGAGAGCGATGAAGTCTAAGCAGGACGCTGGGTGCTTCATGTTTTGCGCTCCATGCGAAACGTAGCATCATCTCTAACTTGGTTCGCCGCCCTTGACACCCACTGGAACTCGCAGTAACTTCTCCGCCATCAGACCCAATCGGGTTTCGTCCCGGAGAACCGAATGTCCAAGCTGCCTTTGCTGATCCTTCCGCTTCTAGTCATTCCCGTCGCTGCCGACCAAAAGCCGTCCGCCAACCCTGCCACCGACGCCGACAAGCCTCGCGTCTTCATCACCGACAGCCAATCCTGGGAATATGTCAGCAACGCTGGCGGCGGAGGCGGCGCATTCGCCTCACACGCAGCCGGAGGCGCGCGTCCCCAGACCGCCGAAATCGTCAAAACCTTTGGGCAGCGCTGTCCTGACACCGTAACCAACAACAAGTTGGAAAAATCCGACTACGTGGTGGTGCTCGATCACGAAGGCGGCAAGAGCTTTGTCCGTCACAAAAACAAGGTCGCCGTTTTCAACCGCATCAGCGGCGATTCCATCGTCAGCAAGTCCACGCTCTCCCTCGGCGGCTCCGTGCAGGACGCGTGTGAAGCCATCACCAAAGACTGGGCTACCCACGCCAGGGAAATTCGCGCCGCCGCAGCCTCCCCCGCAAGCGCAGGCTCTGACCCGAAACCCGTCGCCGCGCCCGCAACCACCACCGGAACCTCGGCTCCGCCTCCCATCGCTCCTCAGCAGGCCCAACTACAAATCTCCTCCGATCCCGCCGGCGCCGACATCGAAATCGACGGCAACTACGTGGGAAGCACGCCCTCAACCATCGGCGCCGCCGCCGGCCAGCACGAGGTTTCAATCAAGAAGAGCGGCTTCAAACCCTGGGAGCGCAAGATCACCGTCTCCACCGGCCAAATCAGCGTCAACGCCTCACTGGAACCCGAATCAAAATAGGCGTGCGGGTGCCGGGTGCCCCATGTCTCGCGTCCTTTGCGAGACGTGGGATGATTCGTGGAAGGCACGGCTTTAGCCGTGCACCGGTGCCCCACCCAAGCCGGCTTTGCTTGGACGGGATTTTGTTGTCATTCCGAGCGGGCCTCAGCCCCGAGGAATCTGCAGTTCTGTTGCATTCCCGGACTGTCATCCTGAGCGGAGCGATGTGATTCGCTTTGCGAATCGGTTGCGCAGTCGAAGTTGAGGCGCTTAGCGGGCGTCTAAGCCCGCTGCCGAAATCCCGATCGAAGTCGAGGGAGCTTGGATCTCTGCATTTGTGACAACGGGCGCGCGCCGAGGGATTCTACGGCAGTCCTTGACAGCAGACTCGCCCCCGGAGTAATTTTCCCTTTCATTTGTACCGGGCCCCGCACTAACTCCCCCACTGGAAACCCTCGTCTGCTCCTCAAGGAGGCAATATGCGGCGCATCCTTTTCGCCGTCTGCGCTCTTTTCGTCACAAGCCGCTCTTTCCCGCAATCCGGAGCAGTCGTTCCCGAGAAAGCCGCAGCTGGACACGCGCAGAAGCCAAGTTGCGTGCTGCTCAAGCGCATGGGACCGGCCGACCAGGTCACCAGTCGACTCTACTCATTCGGCATTCGGGGAAAGCAATTTCAGTACATTGAAGGTAAGCTCCCGGAGGGATTCCCGTTTCACGGGAGAATGACGGACCACGACGTGCGAAACCTGCAGGCTCGTGGTGCCGAGGTCATCGTTTTAAACCAAAACTACACGCCCGATGAACTAAAGCAGGGTCGAACCGATTGCCAAGCCATAACTGGGCAGACGCCGATGCAGGCTGACGCTAAGCCGCAGCCAGGCGCGACACCCGCCCCAGACGCAAAGCTCATGCCTGCAGCCGCAACAAAGGCCGACACCGGCATGGGAACATCGCAGCCCCGATCGCCGGAACAAAGCTCAGCCGTCGCCCAGTTGCAGATTTCCTCGACACCAGCCGGCGCCGACATCGAAATCGACGGCAACTATGTCGGGAACACGCCTTCGACCGTCGTCGCATCCGCTGGCCAACACGAAATCTCGGTTAAGAAGCCCGGCTTCAAACCATGGCAGAGGAAGATTGCAGTATCCGCTGGCCAAATCAACGTCAGCGCGTCTCTTGAGCCCCAGCCCAAATAGCAGGCCGGACGCGGTTCACCAGCCGCGGTACGGCACCGACGAGGGCCTAACGTCAATCGGAGGATGATTTTTACTCCCCGCGAATTTCACACCCGCGTTCCACAAAGCGCCAAAGGCAGCTGCTTCGGCGAGCTGCATATGGGGATTCGGCCCCACGTACACGTGGGATAGCGTTAAAGGCTGGCCCGCCGCGCACAGCTCAAAGGCGTAATAGGGGACCAGACTCCAGCGCGACGGTCGAAAACGAACCTGCGGGGCGAGGATACTGACGGCGCTCATGCTTGCGAGCCTCCATTCGCGCTCCTCGGAGAATTTCGGATGCTTCAGGGCTGGCGCGACCTCCGGTATGCGCTGAACCAGCTGCGTTGCAGCGGCACCCGGCGCTGCCGGATCCAGGCCCTGTCCAGCGGAATTGATGATCTCATTGACAATAGCGTTCTGTCGCTCCTCGTCATAGACGCACCGAACCAGCCGGAATCCCTGTCGGAGCATAGGCTCCTCGAGCTGCTGACGCTCGAAGGCCACGCTGTAGCCCACGCTGTCGGGGCAGTAACCCCTCCATTGGCTCAGAAGATCTCCTACCTCGGAAAAACAGGCCACAAACACGTGAACGTTCTCGATTGCGGAGATGCCCTCCAGCGCCTTCCCGTAAAACCCGTTCCAAGGCCCTCTTTCGTGCCTCAACCTGTTTTCTAGATTTGCCCTGATCAAGCCGAGCGCGTACGCAAACTCAGTCGAATCATTAAGGTAATGGAGCTTGCTGGCCCAAAGCGTCTTTGTCTCTATGATCCCAAGGAAGCCCTCATTGGAAGTGTAGTGATAGATGGGGCCTGCTGGCTCCTCGGCGAATATTTTGTCTACGACGCCCAATCCTCCGCCCCACCACGCGCGCGTTGAAAAATAGTACCACCCCAGCCCCGTCGGCGACGCGCCAGAGAGTCGCCCCTATATCGGCCCGCGGGGCCCCGACGCCCCGCAACTCCCCAACTTCGTCACCAACCCCAAATTCTCCTCCCAATTCGGGAATCTCCGCCCGCTCAGCCGCGAAATTCCCACTCCGGGAAACCTTTGTCAAGCCCCCAAATCCCCCGAATTTCCCCCAACTCCCTCATTCCATTCCGAAAAAATTTCTCTAAACTCTGTCATAAAAGCTATAGCAAATCTGCTATCCTATACTTAGAAGTAAACTAATCAGGCGCAGCCCACCGGCTGCGCCTTTGTCATTTCCAAGAGGATTTTTCATCCGTGATTACAACAGAGCCCGAAATACACGAACCCACTCACCGCAACACCAAGCGTACCGGCGAATTATCGGAAGCGGCATTTTTGCTAAAGGCAGAAAGCCTCGGCTTCCACATCTCCCGCCCCTGGGGAGACAGCGAGCGCTACGATTTCATTCTCGACACCGGCTCCCGCCTCTGGCGCGTGCAACTCAAATGCACCGAAGTCGTTCGCGCCCGCGGCTACGACATTCAGCCCATCTACGCCATCTACGGCCAGGGGAAAGTTGTTTACACCGCCGACCAGATCGACGTTCTGGTGGCCCACATCATCCCCAAAGACGCTTGGTATGTGCTCCCCGTCGAAGCTTTCGCTCCCTGCAAGAGCCTCCGTTTCTATCCCGACATCGATTGCAAGCGCGCCCGCTGGGAGCGCTTCCGCGAAGCCTGGCACCTCCTCTACACTCCATGAACTCTGCGGTTCTGTAACTGCGGAATGCCGGAACCAACTATCCCGAAATGGAATGCCTGGTTGAAATTGTGCTGTTCGTCACAAACAATTTCTCGGGCCGGCACGCACACTATTCTTCGTAGCGGGCACAGCTTCGGAGGACACTTTCAGTGTGGGTACTGAGCGCGCCTGCCAAGCGCTGGACGGCTGCTTGCAGCCCGAGGAGTTCGATTCTCCTGTCCTCCGCACCGCTGTCCAGCCAAAATTGGGAATTCGGTGGTCGGTAAGAACCTTCGTTCCTTGACACAGGTTCGACCGGGGCATAATCTGAAGTTGCTTGGCGGGCGCGCTCAGTAGCGCGATGGTTTGCGGCAAAGGCCTCGACAAAACGGGGCTTTTGCCTTTTACAGCGCCAACCTCGATCAATCTACCCACTACTCCCTCAACCACTTAGCCCCGTCCACCACCGCAAAATCACCGCTAAACCCCGATTTTCACCCTCTTATTGGGATGTCCGTGCCTTACCCGGTCCGGGTCAATAAGATACTGTCAGCATATTCCAGGGGAAAGTTTCCAGGCTTTCTTCCGGGTGAAGGTCAAAAACAAAGCTGATTTTCGGGACGCCGGCCGCGTTTTGGCGGTGATTTGTACGACTCCACAGGCAGTGGAAAGAGAGAGGAAATGCACAAGCCGATTAAGTATGTAGAAAAGGCTGTTACCGTCGCAGCTACGGGTGCGTGGCATGTTTTCGCTCGGCTCAACCGCATTAAGCCCAACCCGTCGCCCACTCCCAAGTGGTCAGACAAGCCACTGCTGAAATCCTACGAGAAATCCAAGCCGCCGCTGGGCTGGCCGCGCGCTACGGATTCGCTCTGCCCGCGCTGCGTTCCGGAGATTCGCCAGCGCATTCTCGATGGCGAGCTGCCCTACGAAGTTCTGCTCAACGAAAAAGTCGGCGAAATCAAGGCCCAGATTATGGAGCGCGACGGCAAGATCCTGATGGTGAAGGATTGCCCCAAGCACGGCCACTTCGAAGATGTAATGTCAATTGACACCGATTTCACCAAGCACCTGGAAACCGTTTTCCCCGGCCGCGACATTCGGGCCCACAACGACGAGAAGCTGCACCACCACGGCACCAGCACCATCAAATACGGCCGCGGATCGGTGCTGACCATCGACCTCACCAACCGCTGCAACATGATGTGCGATCCCTGCTTCATGGACGCTAACCAGGTCGGCTTTGTCCATGAGCTGACGTGGGAAGAAATCAAGCAGATGCTCGACAACGCCATCACCATTAAGCCGCGGCGCCAGATGTCGGTGCAGTTCTCCGGTGGCGAGCCCACGCTGTCGCCCTATTTCCTGGACGCGATCCGTTATGCCCGCAAAGTCGGATACAACAGCGTGCAGGCCGCGACCAACGGAATTGAATTTGCCAAGAGTTTCGAATTTGCCCAGCAAGCCGCCGAAGCGGGCTTGCGCTACGCGTATTTGCAGTTCGACGGCATCGGCAACGCCGCCAATGCCCACCGCAAGGTCGGCAACCTGTTCGATGTGAAGTTAAAGGCCATTGACAATTTGCATAAGGCGGGCGTCGAAATTGTTCCCGTCATTACGATTGTCAACGGAATTAACAACGAGCAGGTCGGGCGGATTATTCAATTCGCGCTCGATAATCCCAAGAAAATCGGATTCCTGTCGTTCCAGCCGGTTTCCTTCACCGGACGGGACGAAGCCATCACTGACGAGCGTCGAGTCGCGCAACGCTACACGCTCGCTCACCTCGCTCACGACGTGAAAAATCAGACTGGCCTTGGCGAACCGGCGCGCGACTGGTTCCCGATCTCTTTCATGGGAACTTTCTCCGATTGGGCCGACATCATGCACGCCTCGGACTCAAACAACAACTGGGGCCAGCTCTCCTGCGGCTGCCATCCGAATTGCGGGACGGGGATGGCGGTGATGATTGACAAAGAAACGAAGGAGAGCGTGCCGGTGACGGCGTTCCTGCATGGCGACCAGTTGGCGAAAGACATTGCCAAAGTGAACGATGCGGCGCGAGGAAAATTCCTGAGCATTGTGGGAATGGCGCTGTGCCTGATGAAGAACTACGATCCGTTCCAAGCGCCCACGCATTTCAAGCTGATCGACCTGCTGCAGAAGTTTGACAAGAACTACAACGCCACCGGACGCAATTACGGAAAAGTGGGACCGGAGCGGACCATTGACGATGTGATGAAGCGCCGAACCGACCGGTGGAATTTCCTGTTCATCGCGGGAATGTGGTTCCAGGATCTATTCAACTACGATTTCCGGCGGACTGAGCAGTGCATTATTCCGTACGCCACGCAGGAAGGCGAAATTTCCTTCTGCGCCTACAACACGGGAGTGGGCTGGCGCAACATCATCGAAAAGATGCACATGACAGCCACGCTCACGAAGTGGTACGAAGAACACGGTCGGCACGAAATCTTCGCGGGCGGCAAGAACGTGAAGATGGAGTCGACCGAGCACTCGCTGGTGTTGCGTGAAGGTATTGTCACCGAAGAAGAGCAGCACGATCTCGACAAGTTGGGGATCGCCAAGAACGCGCGCGAGGAAAAGTTGCGGGCGCGAGATGCGAAACTTTCGGCGCAGCGCGGCCCCAAGAAGGATGACGCTGCGTACAACGCCAGGATGGCGGCGCTGTATCGCGAAGTGGTGTTGAAAGAAAAACAGCCTGTCTCAGAGAATGGGTTTATCCCGCTGGGAGCGTTGGTGAAGCCGAACGGAAACGGTAACGGACATCACGCCCCGAAGCCGCAGGTTGAAGTTGGTGAGCCGGTCGCGGGAGATTAGTTCAAGTCGGAGGCTTAGGAAGACAAAAGTAGAAATCGGAAAGTGGGCCGCCGCGAGCGGCCCGTTTTCTTTAGGCGGCGTCCAGTTCGCCGGGTGACAATTTGTCGACATAGCACCAGATCCAGGATTCGCCGGGTTCGATGGACCGAATCAGGGGATGGTGGGAGGCTTTGAAATGTTTGGTGGCGTGCTTGTTCTTCGAAGAGTCGCAACAACCTACATTTCCGCAGGATAGGCAGAGCCGAAGGTGAACCCAGGTGTCACCCAGCTTCACGCACTCCTCGCAAACATGCTTATCGGTGGTTGTGATCTTAATCTGATTCATATGCTTACAGGTCATTTGGTCACCATCTTCTTGAGAGTTTGTTATCACGCTGCCGACTGACGCACCTCCAACTCACTGCGGTCCCAGCGAGCCAGAATAGCGCCCGCTTCGTAAGTGCTTTCGAGGAACTGCAATAGTTGCTGTTCCGGCTGCGAAGCTTGACGCACGTCATCGTACATCAGGATGAATTCCTTCAAATCCGGGTGGTAGAAGGCGGATTTCGGGCTTATATGCTGGCCGGCAAGCCCGGCCGGTTCGGGCGCTGTGTATGAATAAAAAGCCGGACCCTCCACCCCGGAGCCGCCCGGCCACCAGCCCGCGCTAATGACCTCATGGGAGTACGCCTCACGCGTGACCGGATCGGCGCCCGGGCGTTCTGGCGCACGGCGGCCGGAAAAGCGCGTCACCGCCAGATCAAAGCTTCCCCAGAAAAAATGTACAGGACTGCTCTTGCCCAGAAACCGCCCCCGGAACTTTTTGAAGACCGAATCGCAAGAGAGCAGAATGCACCAGAAACGATAAGCGGCCTCGGCGTCATAAGCTTCGTAAAGGCGGTCATCGGGGAAGGGAATCGGGTCTGGAACCTCCACCGGCTTGGGAAAAATTGCAACTTCAATGTTGAGTTCACGCAGCGACGACATGAACTCTTGGTAGAAATCGGCGACGGTACGCGGTTTGAGAGGCAGCGCCTTTTCAGTGCCATCACAGCGCTCAATGAGCAGGCTGTGGTCGAGGAAGTCAAACTGGATTTCAAAAGTGTCTTTCCCGTAGGGAATGGGAGAAGTCGTCAAACCGCGAGCGGTGACGTAGAGTGGGACGTTCCACCAATGATTAATTTTCGGAGTGAGCGCCATCCGGACCTTACCGACAATCTGCGTCCACATGTGAAGATTGTGGTAGGTAGGTTTCCACGCCGGGAGTGGCAGCGGCGGCCAAAGTTCGGACGAAATGATCGAGGGGTTACGCGCCGTGGCCATGGCTCGCCCTCCTAGTGTGCGAGTTTCTAATCTCCGGCCCGAAATTGCGTCGATTCGTGCTCTAGTGCTTAAGCACGACAAGCCCCAAGCCTTGCCAGCGTAATGCGGTGATCGCTTGTGAACAGTCTGGGTTACCTTATGCAGCCTTTTTAATTTTCGCCCATCTCGCCCGCTGGGCCGCCGCAATCTTTCTGCGGGCTGCCGCTGACAATCTCCTGCCTCCGTTGTTCTCACTTCGTTTGGGGCTCACACCGGATAATGCCGCGAGCGCGGCGTCGATCCGTTGGACCTGTTTCTGCACACGTTGCCGTTCATTCCTCAGTTGTCTAAGTACACGGGTCAAATTGGACATGAATTTTCCCTTGGCTAGGAATAGTAACAGGGCTGTCAAACAATTGAACAGCGGGGTAGTGACGAACACTGCTCAAAGTTAGCGGCGGTCACTGCATCAGGCGTTTGAGTGCAGCGCGAGCATCGCCTAGCTGGAAAAGATGAGTCTGGGAATTCTGGAAATGGGAGAGAAATTCCTGGTATTCATTGATTGCCTGATCGCGTTTGCCCGTATCCTCGTCGAGTTGACCCAGGTAGTAATGGGCGAGGATGCCAAGAGCAGGAAAGCGCCGGGCCATCACCTCGCTGTTTTCCAGGCTGCGCTCAACCCGGAGGAGACGGTGAAAACGATTTTCTGCGGAAGAATAGTCTTTGGTTAGCTGCGAGGCGCGGGCGCGGAAGAAAAGCAGATAGGGATCCTCAAATTCGGGGAGCGAAGCGGTGCGGCTGAGGGCGGATTGGCCGTCGCCCTTCTGCACATCCGCGATCGTGTCAAAGTAAATCTGCCAGAGTTCGATGCCACGGGGCGCGATCCAAGGATGGGTAGCTTGGTAGCGTTGGAACGCCTGCTGTGACGCGGCGGCGTTGCCAGCCATGGTTTGGAGGAATGCGAGCCCCACCTGTTCATCCCCGTTCAGCTTCTGCTGATTGACAAAAGAAAGTGCGGGGGCACTTTTACCCAGCAAAACCGAAAGCACGGTAAATGCCTGCAGATACTCACCCGCAACTTCGGTCTGCCTGGCCTTTCCCAACTGAATGACCACGTCGCGGTAACTGCTGAGCGCTCCCTCAAAATCGCCGGCTGTCTGCTTGAGTTCGGCTTGGTAGCCCGGAACGTAGAGACGGCCGAGGGGAGAGGTGCGCTGGGAAAACTGCTGGAGTGCATCGTTGGCCATATCCGGTTTCCGCTGATCCCCATAGACAATGGCCAGCTTTACGTATTCGCCATACTCACTGAAGTCTGGTTTCAAATCCAGAACTTTGCGGTAGGAGGCCACGGCTTCGTCATCGCGGCCGTCCATGAAAAATATGTCACCGCGGCTGTCGATTGGATTGGGATCACCGGGTCGAACCGCGATATAAGCATCGTTTGACGCCAAGGCACCGTTGACATCACCCCAGCGAACCTGGTCGTAGCTGAGAAAGTTAAGCAAGTCTTCGCTTTTCGGATCCAGAGCGAGCCCCTGGCGAATCGTCTCGATCGCTTGTTGGCCCTTTCCAAACTCAGACAGGTTGGAAGCGAGTACCCCACGCTGGAAAGTGGCGCGTGGAAATTCCGATACGAGGGCTTGATAGGCAGCCAATTGGGCGTCCGGGTCCTGGGAGCGACTGGCTTTTGATGCTTGCAATACCAGTTGATCGAAGCGGGGCAAATGCGATTGCAATTGCTCAGCCTTGGCGGCGACCTCGGAGCCACGTTGCTTGTCACCGCGAAGATTGTACTGGTCCGATAGCCAAAAATAAGCGAGGGCGAACTGCGGATCCAAGCGGATTGCTTCCTCCAATTCGCGTATGGCGTCGTTGGCGAGAAAGCGGCGGGCAAAGTCGACGCCTAACTGGTAATGGCGGTAGGCTTCGAGATTCGAGGTGGAAGATTGTTCGATCTCCGGCGCCTGAAGCGGCAGATCAGATTTGGGGAGGAAGCTGCCGGCCAGGCTCTCGGTCAGACGATCCACCATGCCGAAGAGGCTCTGCACATCCTGGCCTTCCAGTTTCTGGGAAAATAGAATCTGCCCGGTGCTGGTGTCCTGGGCGCGGACATCCAAACGCAATTGCGTGGGTCCAATCTTCAGCAAAGCGCCGGTAATGTAGGCGTCAGCGCCTGCATCGCGCGCAATACTTTGCGCCTGGGCGGGATCCATGGATTTGCCGCCTTTGCCCGCGTGCTGCAGGGCGCTCATGACACGCTCGGTGGAAAGCACGTCCAGGCCTTTTATCTGGGCCAGGTTGGTGGTAAGCATGTCCGAGAGACCACTATCAAGCCAATTGAGAGATTCGTCCTGCGACAAATTGGAAAAGTAGAGGACGGCGATCGCCTTGTGGGTTTGACCACCCGAGGGATGGCTGGCGCGGCCGCGGAGCAGCCAAAAACCGGCGCCCAGCGCAAGGACCAGCACGATCAGGCCCGATCCCACGATCCAGCGCTGACGGCTCGGAGCTGCGGGTGCTGACAAGTCTGGCGGAGGCGGCGCGGCTGAAATGGATGAGGAAGATTGGGAAATGCTTGCGACAGAAACCGCGGATGGCATTGGTGGAACATTGCTGGCGGGATGGGATGCCGAGGGCGCAGCTTCAACGGCAACATTTCGTCCGGAGTCGGTGTCCCGCTTCAAGCGCTGAAGATCGGCGCGCATGTCAGCTGCGTGCTGATAGCGAAGATTGCGATCTTTCTCCAGGGCCTTATTGATGATTTCTTCCAGCTTGGGCGGAACACTGCGATTGAAACGAATGATCGGGGTGGGAACCGAATCGAGAATCGCCTTGCAGATCACTCCAGAACTCTCGCCGTAAAACGGCAGTGCTCCGGTCGCCATTTCGTAGAGGACTGCGCCGAATGAAAACAAATCGGTGCGGGAGTCCAGTTCTTTGGCCCGCACCTGCTCGGGAGACATATACGCGACGGTGCCCATGGTCGAGCCGGGACTGGTGAGGTGCTGCTCGTTCAGCGAGCCACTTTGTGTGTTGAGTGACCCGATCTGGGTGGAGGAAGAATCTCCCTGTACGACTTTGGCCAGGCCGAAATCAAGAACTTTAGCATGGCCGCGCTTGGTGACAAAAATATTGGCAGGCTTGATGTCGCGATGAACGATGCCGGCAGAGTGGGCGGCATCCAGTGCGTCGGCCACTTCAATGGCGAGAGAAAGAATCTCCTCAGTCTCCATGGGACGCCCGGCAATCTTGTGTTTAAGCGTCACGCCTTCCAGAAACTCCATAGCGATGAAGGCTTGGCCGTCCTGTTCGCCAATGTCATAAATGGTGCAGATACTTGGGTGGTTCAAGGCTGAGGCGGCCTGGGCCTCCCTTTGAAAGCGGGCCAGGGCCTGAGGATCGTGGGCGACATCTTCGGGCAGGAACTTGAGCGCGACCGGGCGATGCAGCCGAGTGTCTTCCGCCTTATAGACGACACCCATGCCGCCGCCGCCGAGCTTCTCGATGATTCTGTAATGGGAGATGATTCGACCGATCACCGTGAAATCTTAGGGCGGCAGATGGTAGAAGTCAACGAAGGTTCGTTGCTTGTCGTGCCGGTTCCCAATAACCGCGAGAACTCCACGAGGCGGTCCCTGCATTTCGAAACCGCGCACCGACATGCTGTACCTTCGGACATGCCGCGCGCAATACTTCCGATGGGTTCGCCTTCGGCCTGGTTTGGGGTAATGTTGGTACCTAACGCTCGGACGGCCCACGCTGACCGACGCGAGTTCTGGCAAGCAGAAGGCGGAGTCATATGCGAACTGCAAACGTCCCCACTACGCCTCGGCGCAGCTCCAGAGTGCCGACCGCGGTACCGATACTGGTCACCAGCTTAGACGGGAAACACTTCTCCGAAGTCTGTGAAACCCTGGTAGTCAACGCGCACGGGTGCGCGATGCTGTCACCCATAAAATTTGACAATGGCGTGCCGCTGCATTTCCACAGCAAAGATGGCCGTGAGGCGACGGCGCACGTAGTCTCTTGTCAACCCATGGGCACGGACAGCCGGAGTTGGAGATTGGGAACGCGGCTGGATCGGCCGGAGAATTTCTGGGGGTTGAACGACTGTCCCAAGGACTGGCCAACCACCGTGGCGGTTCAGGCCGGGAGCAAAGTGGTTTCCCGTCGGCTGTCGGAGGAGGCGGCGCAGCGCCGGGAAGCATTGCTCGAGCGCGTCAACAAAGAGCTTGAGACACAGGTCAAGAGAGCAATTGCTGAATCCGTCCGCCCGCTCGAGGAAGAGATTGCAAGTCTAAAGGAAAGACTGGCGCGGCGGGAGGCGAATCCCAGCCGTTTTGATGTGTCACTCTCGAGCATTCCTGCTGAGCTCGAGCAACAGCTCGAATCAAGGCTAAGGAAAGATCTCGGGCCGCGTGTTCTGGACGAGGCGCGGCAGCAATCTGCGCAATTGTTGGCCGCGGCTAATGCCACCATAACGCACAAGACCAACGAGGGCTATGAAAGTTTCCTGCGCCGCGTGGGGGAGGAACTGCGAGTGGTGGAGAAGCGCGCGCGGGAGACTTCGGCGTATATCTCCGAGACTGCTGACCAGCAACTGCGGCGCGGTTTGAAGGACCTGCAGGAAAAGCTGGTGGAAAGCGGCAACTCGCTGAAGCAATTGAGCGAGCAGCTTCTTGAATATCTGAAAGAGAACCTGGACGAGGAACATAGCGCACGGCGCGGAGACCTTGAACAACTGCGAACGTCTCTGCAAGCCGAATCTGCGCGTTTGGGCGAACACATCGAGTCGTTCGACGGCCGCATGGCGAAATTAGATGAATCGGTGCGATCGCTCGAATCCGGCCTGGATCAACGCCTAAGCTATATGGCCAGCAACACCGTAAAGGACGCGCGCAGCCAACTGGAAAGTGTGGCGAATAGTGTGCGCGAGGAATTAACGAGCAAGAGCGTGAAGGCACTGGCAGCTCAGTTGGATGAGGCAAGCGGAAACATGAAGGTCATCCAGAAAGGGATCGTTGCATCATTTTCCGACACGCTGAAGAGCCAGGCGTCGGATGCACTGCAGGAGTTCGAGCAATCGACGCAGGAATTGGCGCGGCTCTCGGTGGAACGCTGCCGCCAGACGCTAACACGGGCTTTGAATGCGCTGATAAAAGGCGTTTCAGAGGAATTTCAGCCGGCAGGCGAATCCCGCGGGCAGGCATAAGTTCCGGCCGAGAGGGGAACGCAGTCGAGCTCGGTATTCGATTTGGTTGTGTTTTGAACTTTTGGTTAGTCGGTCATCGCGGTTGGATTTCGAATTCCGCCCGGGGGTTCGAGTCCGATAGCAGCAGCCGCGTGCGGCGCATGGTTGTCCAGTCATACTCGTAGGTAGTCCCACAGAGCAGACATACCTGGTAATCCCGTCCGTGAATCCCACAGTGCGGCCATGAAAACTGGTGGCGGCAGAAGATGTGCACGAGATACTTAAAGAATTTGGTGACCATAGGGGTGACTCGTCCAGGCTGCGAAGACGTGTACTACTAAAGCGCGACGATAGCACAGGAAGGCGGGAAGGGAATCACTCGTCCGTGCAATTGGCGGCGGGATGATGGTCAATGCGCAATCTGACTACCGGCCACTGTGGAGGGGTGTCAGAAGCCTGAGACGAGCCTTTCGAGTTGCTTCGTCTTACGGATGGGGCATTGGCGAGTCAAGGAAAGTGGTGCGGGCTACCGATCTGAGACCTCCTCAATGAGTTAGCTCGCATTGACTTGACGGAATGCGCCGCATAACATGGCGTCGCGCCATGATCGGCCAAACTATCTCGCGCTACCGCATTGTCGAGAAACTGGGTGGCGGCGGAATGGGTGTCGTCTATAAGGCCGAGGACGTTGAACTGGGCCGTTTTGTCGCACTGAAGTTTCTGCCCGAAGACCTGGCCCAGGACCCGCAAGCCTTGGAACGGTTTCGACGTGAGGCGCGTGCGGCTTCTGCTCTCAACCACCCCAACATCTGCACCATCCACGACATCGGCAAACATGAAGGACGGTCGTTCATTGCGATGGAGTTTCTGGATGGGCTGACGTTGAAGCACAAGATCGCCGGGCGTCCAATGGAAACCGAGCTGATTCTGTCACTCGCTATCGAGATCGCCGACGCTTTGGACGCCGCGCATGGAGAGGGTATCGTTCATCGGGACATCAAGCCAGCGAACATCTTCGTTACTAAACGGGGACACGCCAAGATTCTCGATTTTGGTCTAGCGAAGGTTGTGGTCACAGGCAGCTCCGCCAGTAACATCGCAGCGGCAGGCACGCAGACCGGTTCGCTCGATGAACAGCATTTGACCAGCCCGGGCACGGCTCTGGGGACGGTAGCGTATATGTCCCCGGAACAAGTGCGAGGCAAAGAATTAGATTCCCGCACTGATCTGTTCTCGTTTGGGGCGGTGTTGTATGAGATGGCAACCGGAGCCCTGCCGTTCCGCGGAGAAACTTCCGGGGTGATCTCTCACGCCATTCTGGATTCGGTTCCAACTCCTCCGATCCGTTTCAATCCCGATCTTCCGCCCAAGCTGGAAGACATCATCAACAAGGCGCTGGAGAAGGACCGAGAACTCCGTTATCAGCACGCGGGCGATATTCGTGCCGATCTGAAACGGCTAAAGCGGGAAACAGAATCGCGGCACGGCTCGGGAGCGACTTCGGGCACAGTAGCCGTAGCACCGGAATCTGTGTCTTCGCCTGCTTTCTCTACACGGCCACCAGCTTCCGGTTCGGCTCCGGTTGCGGTGTCCGCTTCCTCATCGGCGGCCTCTCGAGCAGCTGCAGTTCCAACGAGTGTTACGAGCAGACGCTGGAAAGTTCTTGTACCAGCCGCTGTCTTAGTCATTGCAGGATTGGTTGGCGTTAGCCTGTATCTCCGCTCCCGTGCTGCAACACCGCTGACGGAGAAGGACACTGTCGTCCTAGCTGATTTCGACAACAAGACCGGCGATCCCGTATTCGATGATGCTTTAAAGCAGGCGCTGGCGGTACAGCTAACACAGTCTCCGTTTCTCAACATTCTCTCTGATCGCAAGGTAGAGGAAACCCTTCGCCTGATGGGTCGAAGTTCGAATGAACGGATTACGCGGGACATTGCGCGGGAGCTTTGCGTTCGAACCGGCAGCAAGGCGTTTTTGCTGGGAACGATATCCAGCCTGGGCGGTCAGTACGTAATCGGAGTGGATGCCATCGGTTGTAGTACCGGAGACACCTTGGTCAGGGAACAGGAAGAGGCTGCGACGAAAGCCGATGTGCTGCAGGCACTGGGCAGGGCTACGACGAGTCTGCGCGCCAAGCTCGGCGAGTCGCTGGCCACCATTCAGAAGTTTGATGTTCCAGTCGAGGCTACAACGCAGTCGCTTGAGGCCCTGAAAGCATTCAGTATGGGCATAACGACTTATCGTACAAAAGGCGAGGCCGAGGCGATTCCATTCTTCAAGCACGCTTTGGAACTGGACCCAAATATGGCTGTTGCCAACGTCAGTCTCGGTCTTGCATAGAGCAATCTGGGACAGGTTAGTCTCGGAGCCGACAATATCAGGAAGGCTTACGAACTGCGCGACAGAGTCAGCGAAAGGGAGAAATACCGTATTGCCTCACTCTATTACCAGATCGTAACCGGGGAATCGGAGCAGGCGAGTCAGGTGTATGAGCTGTGGGCCAAGAGCTATCCGCAGGATTCGATACCTCTAGCAAACCTGGGAGTCATCTACTCCCAACTGGGGCAATACGAAAAGGCTTTGGCCAAAAACGAGGAAGCAATGCACCTGGCGCCGAGCGCAATCGGTTACGTCAATGAAGTCGAAACCCAGCTTAATCTCAACCGATTCGAGGACGCTAAGAGAACCATTGCGCAAGCACAGAAGGAGAAGTTTGAGGGTAACGACCTTCATTGGGTGATGTATCAAACGGCCTTTCTGGACGGCGACACGACGGGGATGGAACGACAGGTCGCATGGGCAGCGGGGAAGTCTGGCAGCGAAGATACGATGCTTTCGTTCCAGTCTGACACCGACGCCTACTATGGGCGTTTGCCAAAAGCACGGGACTTCTCCCGGCGTGCCGTGGATGCGGCTGTGCGGAATGACGCCAAAGAGGCGGCCGCGTTGTGGCAGGTAAACGCGGCCTTGCGGGAGGCGGAGTTCGGCAATTCAGCACTGGCCAGCCAACAGGTCACGGCTGCGTTGGCCCTTGCCCCTGGGAAGGATATCAAGATTTTTTCCGCTTTGGCCCTGGCACAATCTGGTGAAGCCGCCCGGGCCAAACCAATGCTGGATGATCTGGAAAAGAATTACGGATCGCAGACGATGATGAAGGTGTATTGGTTACCCACGATCCAGGCCGCCATCGCGCTCGCCACGAATAACGCCAAGCAGGCGCTGCTAGATCTCGAGGCGGCTGCCCCTTATGATCTAGGAACACCTCCGCAACTGCAATTGGGGACACTGTATCCCGTCTGGATTCGCGGTCAGGCATACTTGGCGGCCCATGATGGCAACTCCGCCGCCACCGAGTTTCAGAAGTTCGTTGACCACCGTGGGATTGTGATCAATTATCCGTTAGGGGCCTTAGCCCATCTTCAACTTGGTCGTGCCTACGCGATGGCTGGTAATACGGCCAAAGCAAAAGCCGCATACAGCGACTTTCTCACCCTCTGGAAAGACGCTGACCCCGACATCCCCATCCTGAAGCAAGCCAAAGCCGAGTACGGGAAGTTGCAATAAGCGCCGGGTAGTGTCTCAGTTTGAATTTTTCATCCCTAGTATTGAGGCGTCATTCCGAAGCCCCGCGCTTTCACCAGCGCGGCGAGGAATCTCGCGTGAAAGCACAAATCGCGTGGTAACGCACGCCGGGCTGACGGTCCTGTGTACACCACCTACAATGCAAGCCGCCGTAGGATCCCTCACCGGCTAATGCGGTTTCGGGATGACGTGAGGGTAAGTGCGACGGATTCTGGTTGGGAAGTTGTGTGGGTGAAAGACGAGGGGCAGACATTGCAGCCTGCCCTTTTTTGTATTCGGCATGTCCACAACTTACTGAAATCAGCAACCGCCACCGCTGATGGTGTGCACGTTGTAGTAGGTGTTGGTCGAAGTCACGGCGCCGGGGACATGTGCCAGTCCGTCGTTGTGGATGACCGAAATCGTATTTGAGCTTACGCTGTTGTCGACCTGGCAATTGAAGTCGATGGCATTGTAGGCTTGAGTAATGATGTTGCTCTGGACGGAAACTGGACCGAATAGCGAAATCCCGGTCTGGGTGTCGTAGATCTTGTTTGATGTCACCGACACTTGGGTGCCAGGTTCGATAACGATCCCTGTTCCCTTGCCGCTATTGGTGATGGTGTTACCTGAGATGGAGCCCGGGGAGTAGGTATCGATGCCAAAGGCTCCGCCGTCAATGAAATTGCCGCTGGCTGTGAAGGACACAGGCCCGGACAAGAACAGGCCCTCGTAGGCAGTTGACTCCACAATCACGGTATTGTCCTTGACGGTCGCGGTCAGTGTACCTGTGTCGCTGCCCAAGACAATCCCATCGAGGTCGAAATCATGCATGTTGCTGTTCTCGACCGTGACCGATTCGTCGGTGCTGCCGTTTTGCAACAGAACTCCAATGCCCTGACCGGTACCCGTCTGGTAGCGGGCCTCAATCTGGAACAGGGTACCGGAGGAGTTGAGGTAGAAGACTCCAATGACGGCGAGCGCGGGAAACCCGCTGACTCCGTTGCCGTCTCCGTCGACGGTGATATTGGTAATGTTGACCGGGCCGCTGGCATTGTCGACGAATATCTGGGCGGCGGCTGGTCCATTGTTGGCAACTGGTCCGTTATAGACGGTGTTCAACGCAAGCCCGCCCGAGGGCACCGCGATAACGGCCTGACCCTCTCCCTCACTGGAAACCCCTTCGAGAGTGACCGGAGTGGTGATCACGACCTGCTCCCGGTGCGTTCCAGGACAGACCTTGATTACGTCTGGGGCCGGTATGGCAGCCAGTGCCAAGGTTATGGACGAGTAGCTGGTTATGCCCGTCAGTCCGCACGCTCCCACCGCGTAAGTGACCGTAGAAGAAGCCAATGGCACGTAAACGACAAACAGTGCCGCACACACTAACAGCAGAGACTTGATTCGCGACATAAGTCGGTTCCTCCATTTCATGACCCGCTTCTTTCGGAGACCGTTCGTAGTGCTCGGTTGCGGTTCTCCGGTTTACTGATATCAGCAACCGCTGCTAAGGGCGTACACGTCGTAGTATTTGTTGCTCGTAGTTACCCCCGGGGGAACATTGGCCAGTGCAAAGCTGTGGATGGCGGAAATCGTGTTCGAGCTGACGTTGTTGTCGATGGTGCACCCGAAATCGATGCCGTTCAGTGCTTGCGAGATGATGTTGCCTTCGATCTTCAACGGCGGGGGTGGTCCGTTGATTGTGCTGAGCTGGATAGCGTCCCCGCCGGCATCAAAGATTGTGTTGGCTGTCACGGACAACGTTGTCGGTGCACCGCAGGGGCAGGGGAGCAGTTGGATCCCCGCAGCATAGCTGCCAACGTCCACCACCGTGTTCCCGGAGACGGAACCGGCAGACGGCACTGCCACCGAGATGCCGAAACAACCATCCTCTTCCACGTCGCAGTAGTCTGCGCTGATGGGCTTGGTCGGTCCCAGGACGATGTTGTCGCTTATAGTCACAGACGCTCCGCCCCAGGAGAGGATGCCGCCAATTGCGGTTGGGTCTGGCGCTACGGTATTCGCTTCAATTTTCACGGTCATCTCGGCGCCGGAATTGCTGTCGTCGCTTGCCTCAATCCCGTAAGAGTTAAAACTGTGTACATTGCTGTTCTCCACGGTTACGGTGTTAGCGGATTCCGCCAAATAAATTCCCACCCCGGCACCCCCTCTCTGAAATCGAGTCTCGACGTGATCGAGCGTGCCGGAGGTGTCTGCATAGTAGATTCCGATGACTCCGCTGCCGTTTATCCCGTCGCCATCAACAACGATATTGGTGATGTTAACGATGCCGGTGCTGCTGACGCACACCTGCATGACGATATTCTGACTTCCAAGGCACTGTGCCAGACCGCCGGGCGGCGCTGTGATGATGGCCTGTCCCGCGTTCCCGTCGGAGACTCCTTCCAGTGTCACGGGATTGCTGATGAAAAGCTGCTCGGGGTGGGTCCCGGCACAGACCTTGACCACGTCCGGGGGGCGTGTATCTGCCAGTGCCGCCGATATCGTGGAGAAGTTGATGACAGACGACCCCAGGCAACCCCCTACCTGGTAAGTGACCGTAGCGGATACCAACGGTGCGCAAACGGCAGACAGTGCCGCACACACTAACAGCAGAGACTTGATTCGAGACATAAGTTGGTTCCTCCATTGTGCATTTCGCAATGAGAGCCGATTCTCCAGCTTGCACGCGCTCAAACCGGGCCAATCTTTACGGAAACGCGAAGGAGAAGTCTTTAAGACGCGATTAATAAGTTTTGAATTCTTGTTAAGCGCAATTATGGCCAACGTGGCCTAGCACTTGCGGGAGTTTGATCGGCTTTGCGCCTGATAGACGTACGTTGATTGTTCGTGCGGACTCCTTTTAAGGCGTGGGTCGCAGGTTCGAATCCTGCCCCGCTCACCATATTCTCTTTCTTGGAATCCGACCCCCGGAGTCAATGAGCGAAATTGCGATTTTGCACCAACTGGCCGGCAGATCAAAAGGGTAGAATCTGGCCTTTTGGGGCTCTCATGGGGCAAAAGCCTAGACACTTGAAATTCTCAGAGGCGAATCGTGTGACCTCACCGAAGGGTTTCGACATGTCAGCGTTCTTCGCTGCCATAGATGCGCGAAGGCGTGAGGAGCATCTGACCTGGCCAGCATTAACGACGACGATCTGGGAGCAGTCGAGCGTGTTGAATAAGCGACGCAACGATCACCCAATCAGCCCTGCAACAGTCAGAAAGCTGGGCGAACGCGGGGACCTGAGTTGCCAACACGCGCTGTTCCTGCTGCGCTGGCTGGGCGTTCCTCCCGAGACATTTATCGCTGAGCCCCAACCAGGCACTGCTGGTGTAGCACTTCCGCTCGCGGACGAGGCGCATCGGCTACGCTGGAACCTAAGCAAGCTCTACCACACACTGAATGCCGCCCGAACGGGCCGCGGAGCGACTTGGGAGCAAGCAGCCAAACGTCTGCACTGCAGTGCGAACCAACTCACCAACCTTCGTATCGCGAAATTCGCAATCAGTATGCGACTGGCGATGCGAATAACACAGGCCCTTCGCCGCACTGCAGCCGATTTCGTCGACGTCGCGGAATGGTAGGAATATGAAAACCTGGTGAGTAATGGTGAGCGCGGCAGGATTCGAACCTGCGACCCATGCCTTAAAAGGGCATTGCTCTACCACCTGAGCTACGCGCCCACAGCGGGTACAACTCACACGCAGGAAAGGACTAACACGGCAAGCTGTTCTTTGCCGGTAATGCAATCAGCGCACGATCAGCGCACGATACGGTCAATGCAGACTCCAACTTTGCCATTGCCGCGATGCTCTGATCGCTGCTGGTCTTGATGTAATGGTCGCGAGTTACTTGCACGTCTTTGTGCCTTAGTATCTGTTGCACCATCACGTCATCGACTCCCAAGCCGTACAGCGTCGACGCCAGGCCGCGTCTGAATGCGTGCCAGCCGTGCCACATAGGTAGGTTATCATCTCGCCTGAATTGATGCGAGACATGAGCCGCG
>DASPRY010000110.1:0-2112 GCA_035624215.1 Terriglobales bacterium | reverse complement strand
ACCAAGCCTCGAATTCATCAGTGAATTCAACCTCGGTTGCCATCAGTCACAGTATAAGCTAGACGTAATATAATGTCAAGATCATAATGATCCGGTGCCGCTGCACACAGCCCGTCAGGTGGCTCATTCCTAACGGCCGGCGGAATCGACACAGCATTGTCTCCGAGGGTAAGCCCGACTTCCAAGCCGTATGTTCTTCGGGAAGGGGCGCCATTTCCAATGGTGGACGGGATCGCGAAATTGATCTAATCGAGTCCGGAATTTCATCCGCAACGCAATCGATGTAAAATGTTTTCCATGCAGGAGCTCGACATCTACCAGCTGGGTATCCTCCGGTGCGAGGCGAACGAGGCATACAGGTACAGCCTGACGCTCAGATCGTCAATTGCGAAATTTGAAGACTACATGATTTCGAAGCAATCGGCTTCGACGGGCGACCGTTTGATGCACAAAACGCTCACGGCGTGGCTCCACAACTGTCTTCGTCATTTGTGCAGATTACAAACTGAGTACGGCATCGAACCGCGGGTGGCCTAGCAGCCCGTGGCAGTAGTGGCTATTTTGACCGGCAGGCAGAGAACCGGACGAATCGATGCCAGGCAGATGAACCGGCGAGCCGGCGGGTTTGCGAAGCTCCAGCGGGCTGAGGTTCCTTTGTAAGCGGCATACAGGCCATCAAGAGGCGCAAGTAAAACGCAAAAAGCTCACGCATGGCACCCTGCAACTGCCGGGGCTTGCCGACGCCCAGTTGTTGACGCAGGATCAGCGAGATGTTGAAAGCTGCCGCATGCACCAGCAGTCGCTTCAGAATGTTCTCGCGGCCCCGGAGATGCACCCGCCTCATCCCGCCGGTTTCATACAGGTGAGCGAAACTTCGTTCCATCAGTTCACTGCGACTCTTCTGCAGCCTCTGGCCGCGGTCGCCCCTTACGCGCCTGCGATTGTCGTATGTCCGCTTCTGCTCAACCTCTTTGCCTTGCCAGTTCCGCCGGCCACGATCCGGTTCGGGAATGTAGCTCCTCACTCCCTGGGCATGCAGCTGCTTCAGCACCTCGCCGCTGTGATATCCCTTGTCGGCTACCGTCTCCTCAACGGCGCGTTCGTTGATCTGACGGGCTGCCGACTGTGCTTCCGCCAGCGTTCGATGGATCGTGCTGGTGTCGCCGTCGCTGGCCGGTTGCAGCGTCACCGCCAGCAGCGCGCCACTGGCGAGATCCACCGCGTGTTCGGCTTTGTGCGCCAGATGCGTGCGACCATCCTTCATCTTCGTGATGCGTGCATCCGGATCGGCCGGGCTCACCCATTCCTCGTTTGATCCCTTCTTCTTCCGCTTCCGGTCCAGCCGCGCCAGTTGTTCCCGCGTGGGATTTTCGATGCCCGCCGCCTTCGCCAGATCTTTCAGATAGTCGTTGTAAGGCTGGCCGTCGGCGCGCCGCACGATACTCTTCAGAGCAGCATTGGCTTCCAGTGTTGTGGCATCGATGGCGATCGTCTGGCCGCTGATCAATCCCTCTTCGCTCAGAAGCCGCACCACCCAGCGGAATACAGCCTTGTGGGTCTCCACCCAGTAAAGCCGACGCGTGCGCGAGATGGTTGAATGGTCAGGCGTCGCCTCATCCAGCGCGTATCCCAGAAAGTGGCGCAGCGACAGGGAATCGGCGGCGCGCCAGGCGATGCCGCGCTCCGAGTCGAGACCTTCGAAGTAGCCGATCAGCAGCGCCCGGAAATACACACCCGGGGCCAGGCTCGGCCGGCCGAGTGGGCTCTTCTTGTAAAACTTCCGGCACAGCGCCTCAACCTTTTGGTCGAACTTATGCCCGTTCAGGATCCGGTTCAGCCGGTCATAAAACGCATTGCCCGGAGTCTCGACCATCGCGCTCGTTGCGATCCAGAGATCGTTCTGTCGCTCCCGCCCCGTACGCGTTCCCATCGCCATACACAAAAGACGATCAGAACATTTCACACGTCACATGTTTTTGAGAAAAATCCGACTACTACCACGGGCTGCTAGTGGGCTGTCCGCGCTGATTCTTTAGCAGGGGGCAATGCGATGACGGATATCGGAGTATTTCCAGCGAAACGGTTTCGCCGTTTTGCCATAGAGGCGGATGT
>DASPRY010000108.1:0-8106 GCA_035624215.1 Terriglobales bacterium | reverse complement strand
CCATCGGTTCAACGGCTATGGCGGAACCCTTGCTCCGGACCTTTCCTACGAAGGCAGCCGCGCACAGAAAAGGTGGATCGCGGACTATCTGAAGAATGCCCAGACCATCCGGCCGACGTTGATTCTGCGCATGCCGCAATTCAGCATGCCGGATAAGGATGCAGCGGTCGCTGCGGAGTTCTTGTCGACGGCCATGCGAAAACCTGGGACTAATCCGGAGAGCGTGGATTCCAGACAATTCACCCCGGCGATGGTATCGACGGGCAAACAACTCTACGAAGTGAAATACCGGTGCCAGTCCTGTCACACGCTGGGTGGAACGGGCAGCCACGTGGGTCCGAACCTGAACAACTCCGGGAACTGGCTGACGCCGGCATGGATCGAAGCGTGGCTGCGCAACCCGCAAGACTTGCAACCGGGCACGATCGAGCCCCGCCGTAACCTCACGGACGAAGAGATACGGGCACTCGCGGCGTACCTGATGACGCTGCGCGCAGGGACCAAGCTGCAAACCGCCAAGAAAGCAGCGAGCGTGCGTGTGACCTTGCAAGGAGTGGGCCGATGAAAGTGAAACTCCTGGTGGCTCTCCTCTTTGTGTGCGCGGTAAATTGCGTGCTGGCGCTTTCCGGGTGCAATAGGAGCGCGACGGCAGTTAAGCCGGGTGTTGCCTATGGCGCCTACGACACAGAGCTCGATTGGAACGACAACACCAAGCTGATCAAGTTGGGCTATCAGGAAGCGCACGGCAAACGCATCTTCTACCAGTACTGTGTGTGGTGCCACGCGGGTGCCAGCCCGGTGGGCCCATCAAACCGCAGCAACATAGCGCCCATGCCCCCGCTGATGAACGACGGCGAAAAACTGAATGGAAAAAGTGACGAGTACATGCAGAACATCATTACGCTGGGCGGGAGCGCCCTGGGGAAATCCTCCACGATGCCGCCTTACGGGAAGACCTTGAGCGCCGCGGAGATTACGGATGTCATCGCGTTTACGCGGGCGATCGCGCAACCGGGCTATCGGAAGCCCGGGCGGCCCGGGTTGCAGACGTGGATTACGGAGCAGATCTGGACAGGGGACAACCTGGTCGAAGGCGTAGGGTTTAAGGTCAGTGTTAATGGAAGCGTGCAAACGCAATCGGGCGTGGCGCCGACGGGCACGATTGCATTTTTCGTGGGGGCTACTCAGGTTGGCAACCCTGTTCCGGTAATCGCTGACCGGGGGCTGAATGGCGCAGCACCCTTTTTCTGGATCAATTCGACGGTGACGATACCCAACGCGGGGTCGTACGCGCTTACCGCGCAATACAGCGGTGATTCGAACTACGCAGCTTCAACCACTTCGACGACGATTAATGTGCTTCATCACGCGACAGCCAGTATCAGCGTTAGCCCGACGACGGTGAATTATGGCGGCACGGTGAAAATCACAGGCATCATTGACACCACGGTTCCGAGCTCAAACACGGCACTGAAACCGACGGGAACTGTTACATTATCTGGCACCGCCGACGGGCAAATCAAAAGTGGCGTGACTACCACCACAACCGCCGACGAGAGTGGAAATTGGGAGATTCAACTGAGCGCGACGGCCAAGCCCTCAAATGGCGAGCACTTCGTGATTACCTACAACAGCGACAGTAATTACGGCTCCGCTTCGGCGAGCAATCCCGTGATTGTAAATCTGCCGGATTTCTCGCTGACAGCAAATCCAGGCTTGTTGACCGTAACTGCCGGCCAAAATGTTTCCTCGACGATTACCATCGCGCCGTTGACAAGCATGAGCAGCACTGTCGTTTTGACCTGTTCTGATCCAGTCCTTGTCAATGTGGCGTGTACGATTTCTCCCTCTTCCATTCGTCTCGCGAACAATGCTTCGGGGACAGCGACCGTAACACTGACTACGCTTGGACCATCGAGCTCCGGAACGGCAAGTGCGCAGCGGAAGCGGCGTCGAGGGATGATGTGGATTTCCAAGCCAGCGGCCTGGGGACTCGGAGGTAGCTGTGTTTGCACGGCGCTGTTGTTGATGCTTCTGTGGTTGATGCCCGCGCACAAGCGGAGCTACCGCGTGGCGCTGGGTCTCGCTGCCAGTTGTGTCGTGGCGCTGGCGCTTGGTTGTGGAGAAGGCGGTGGCGGGAACAATCCTGTTCCCACGACGGTTTCGATTACGGCGTCAGCCACTAAGATTCCAGCCGCAAACATGTCTTCGCTCACGCTCACCGCAACGGTGACATCCTCGAAGGCGGTAACGGGCACGGTCAATTTTTGGGAGAACGGCAACGATGGTGCCCTCGCGCCACCAGCTACACTCGTGAACGGCACGGCAACGGCACAGGTTGCCTTGCCCTTCCCAGGAACGCATGAAATCTACGCTCAGTACAGCGGGGACGCCAACAATCGAGGGTCGCAATCATCGACAATCGATGTCGTGGCGACGGGTTCGGCTCGCGCGCAGATTCAAGGCACGACCGGACCCGTTACCAACCACTCTTCGGTTTATGTCACGATTCAGTGAGCAAAGTGAGCGACGTGCGGTCGCTGGCCTATGTTGGCAGCCTGCGGGATCGTCTATGTCCTCATCTTCTTCGAGCAGCCCGACCAAGTAACTTCTGATTCCCACATAGAATCAACCACGTCCGGGTGGGACTCGGGGTTAGTCCCTTTGCTGGAGGGGACGGTAGCAAGACTTGGCGTTTACTGACTGCAACTTTTTGCTGGTGCGGCTTGCAAGACGATGGGTACTGAGGCACCCAGGCAGAAGCCTTGCGCATTGCACTGCGGCTCTAGCGCCGCATTGTCCGGCTTTGCTAGCAGAAAGATGTTGTTTATTCCGTACGCACAGAACTTGTTACCATTCGCCAGGACGAAGCTGAAATTCTTCCCGGTCGAGGACACCAGTTGCACTGCTATGGAAATGCAGGTTTGCGTGAACTCTTGGTCTTTGTTCAGCTTTGCGCACGGCGCTAGAACAAAGCCAGCCGAACTTGGGCCTCCCTGGAAACGCAAGTCGCATGGAGCCTCATAAGGTGGAAGGCCGCATCCGAGGCCAGTGGTGATTGGGCCGCTACTTTGCTTGGTTCCCTTTACGAGCAAGGTCGCGTTGCTGAAGGAGATGGGCTCGATTGTGACACCTGTTGTGTTGAGGCGGAGTTCGTAACCACTCACGCCTGAGACAGTGCCGTCAGGGTTCGTCTGGGCGCCTGTACCTACGTAGGTGAGCTTGCCGATAGGGATGGAACGGGCGTGCGCGGCTGCTTGTGAAACAACCAACTGAATAGCAATCGCCAAGCAAGCAAGAAGAACGAACTTCTTTTCCACGCTGTCACTCCCCGTCGCTAACTTGCATGATACAGTCGTCGGCTTCGGTAGTCACATTAAGATGCGAGATTTCTCATAGCGGTTACTGAAAAATGAACCAACTTGGTAATTTCGCTCATTCCGGCGAACGAAGCATTGGGTGTGGATCGTTCCACCCGACCGTTTCTCTTTGTTCACGCTTCTCTTCATTCCTGGGGCGGCAGGACCCGATGGCGATATTGATGACGAACCGAGTAACCACGCGCTCGGCCGCGAATCGACGCGGAGGTTGCCTCTGACACGCGATGCGGCCTTGATTGGCACGTTTGTGCCAAACGCATAGCACGTACGTGCCATTCTTCTCTTGACGGAAAGGTCCTACGCTATTGCCCGAATGGCACTTCTGGGGGAGGAGCTGTTCATTCTTTTGCCCCACGACTCCGACTGGGTCGTGGGGCGTTTTTGTTTTTTTCGGTCTGCCATGAACCGCGCAGGTTTCCAGGCGAGAATGAGCAATCGAGAGCCGCCGTCGCGCGATAGCCATCGAGGACGTTGATGTCTGCCAGAAACCATAGTTTCCCGGGTTCCGCGTTTCCATTGATTTCTTCAAGCTCAGGATCGAGATCGGGGTGTCCGGTCGCCTTCAGGAAGGCTTCTTTACGCGTCCAGCAGGCAAAGAAGCCCGGCACGCGAAGACGATCCGGCAACGCCTCAAGTCCGGTCCGTTCAGCGAAGCGAGAAGAATCGCTCGGCCAGCGATGCGGTGTCGACGTCGCCGCGGATTTTTTCGATACCGACGCCTAGCCGGTGCTCAGAGCCAACTGCAATCACCGCCATGTCTTGCCGATGTGGGATAGGTCGAACTGCAGCGCGTGTTGGATAGCACCTGCGGCAGCTTGAACACGACTTGCACCGATGGCAGCGTGACCTGGATCAAGGAAGGGCCGAACACTTGCCGGGGCGACATCGTGATCCTGGATGCGCACTCGGCGCACGCAGCACCATAAGAACTTCTAACAAACGCAAGAACTATCATCTTGACAACAGGTTACGAAAGGCAGTTAAATCTGGAAAGTAAGGGTCCGCTGGAAGTTAATCCCCCGATATCCCCCTCCCAGATGATTCGCTAAGAATGTCGGCGATGCGTTCGCCTGCCTGTCCGTCCCAAAGCGGCGGCATAGCTCCTTTCTTTGCTTTGCCGTCGAGTACTCGCGACATTTCCCTACGCAGCTTTTCCCGATCTCGGCCTACCAGAACGTTGGTCCCGATAGAAACCGTAATCGGGCGCTCGGTATTCTCGCGTACCGTGAGACAAGGGACGCCAAGGTAAGTAGTCTCTTCCTGAATGCCTCCCGAATCGGTGATCACCACGGTTGCGCGCGATTGCAGTCCCAGAAAATCCACATAGGGGAGAGGGTCGAGCATGCGGAGTTGCCCGGCATCCAATCCAAAATCGGCAATTCGTTTACGCGTTCGTGGATGGGCGGGAAACACCACGACCAAATCTCGGTTCACCTCGAGTAGTGACTCCAGGATTCCCTTCAGCGTCGCGCTCTCATCGACGTTTGCCGGCCGGTGCAGCGTGACCAATGCATAGCGCTCAGGCAGGTCATCCGTCCTCGTCTTCCGCGCCGCGGGCAAAAGCCGCACGAGCGAGTCGATCATCACGTTGCCGACGCGGAAGATCTTCTCCGCGGGAATTCCCTCTCGCCGAAGATTCTTGTCGCCGTCCTCTGAAGGTGTGAACAGCAAGTCAGCAAGCTGATCGGTCACCAGGCGGTTGATCTCCTCCGGCATCGTGCGATCGAACGAGCGTAGTCCAGCTTCAACGTGGCCGATTTGAACGCCCAACTTGGCACAAACCAGTGCTGTCGCGACGGCCGAATTCACATCCCCATACACGAGCGCGATGTCAGGCTGGCGTTCAACCACGACCGGTTCCAGCCGGATCATGATGTCGGCCGTCTGCTTCGCATGCGTGCCGGAACCGACCGCCAGGTTCACGTCGGGCTCCGGTATGCCCAGTTGCTGGAAGAACACATCCGACATATTGAGGTCATAGTGCTGGCCGGTGTGGATGAGGGTCTGCGCCACATTCTCCCGTTCCTTCAGGGCATTCAGGACCGGAGCGACCTTCATGAAGTTGGGGCGCGCTCCCACGATGTGAAATATGTTCACAGATTCTCCAGTAACAAGACCATCCACCTTAATCTATTCCGGCAATGGCGCAGGATGCCTCAACTGCATTCGAAACTCAGTTCGCCGGAGGGTCCACAGCAGCGTCAAGACCGCACACACCGCGATACCGAAGAAAACGATCCCTCCGTGGTAATGGAGCTTCCCGTCGAGGAGCCAGGGTCCACTCGAGTTGCCAGCTCTGCAATCGTGAAGATGCGAAGTCCGTTCTTTGCCACAGACAGCGGAATCGCCGCCACAACGAGCAAAGCTTTCCGCCACCATGAGCGCAGAAACAAATGAGCCAAAACCATGGTGGTGACGACCAGCATCAGGTTTGACCGAATGCTGCTGCACTCGCGTGCAACTTCGATATTGAGGTTCGGGATAGACAGCATGATTCCATCCGGCGTCACCGGAACCCCGACCGCCCGAAACATGATTCGCGCCGCTACCGCAGACTGCTGGTGATCCACCAGGTAACGAGGGCAAACATGCCGAGCGACAGCCGCACATCGTCGATCGTGGTACCATCCCCCACCGCGCATAACCACTGAACAGCAAAGCCAGAACCAGCAGTGCCGCTCCGATGTGACGGCTCGGCTGCGAATCGATTCGAAACGCTTTCGAATCCCCGTATTTCGAATCCTGGTGTTTTCGAATCGAGGTAAATGAGCGCGGCGCTCAGGGGAAGAATCAAAAGGATGTGAGTGTAGGCATCGTTCGCCAGCGCCAGTCCCAGCGTCATGACCAAAGAATGCCACGAGAACAGGATCGACACAGCGCATAGAAAAGCGAAGGGGCGGAACTCGAACTCGTGTCGTCATGTTACGTCTTGCGTTCCGGCTTAGAAGTTCCACTACCGCCTAACGCCAGCCGCTTCCCAGTTCGGACTGGAACTATTTCCGATCTAACACTTGCGAACATGTTTCGTTTTGCAGATCACCACGCTGTACATCGGTGGCGAGTGCTTCCCTTTCTGGGGAGCCTGCTGCTCCCGAGAGTCCCTGTCCTGCAGCTTCGGCGTTCTCCCCGGCGCCGCGGTTCGACCAAAGCATGCGATGCAATATGATGGTAGTTTCGTTCATAGCAAATGACTCCCTGAGATGAGCCCCGACGGCTGGCACTTCGGTTCGCTTCGCTTCGAACTGTTCCAGATATTCGCCGATGCGAACCACGGAGTCCACCTCACGCGTTCGGATACGCCAGAAGAACAGAGTAAGATGACCCTGCTATCTAGCTATCGGTGTATAACCTTCACAACCTGCACTTCCTTCACAACTTCTTGCGTTTGTAACAGTTGCAGTTTGTGACAGAGACCGTAGGCAGGCACTCCAGCACTATCTGGGAGCACTTCGTTAGCATGGCCCAGTTCATGTGCCCGAGACTGTGTGGCCTGGTCAAGCATAAGCCGCTTTCCGGCACTGCCGAGTCGGCGGGTGTAAAGCCCAAGGTTCTTTAGCACATGTCGGCGCTGCGGTTGACAAATGCGGGTGAAGTAGGCGACCCGCTGGCTGCTTAATAAGTAAACCTATTTATATAACGCGACACTAGCGACCATTTTGGACGGGGACCAAGAGCTTCGCGCATTATTCTCATTTTCAATAACTTACATGAACTTACGGGTCCTGCGCTTTAATTGTCGATCCATCTAGATCCAGTCGGCACACCTTGCTCACGATCCGAGACCCGGGCATTCTCTACAGACAGTCCGAGTTGACCAAGTGCATCGGAATCCAGCCCCCTACGTGGCTTTTTTTACAGCGGTGGACAGTTCGTTTCCGGGCAAGGCGTGGGCTCGGAGTTCTGAGGCTATACAAATCAAGAAGAACACTACACTGACCTCAAGCAGATTCCGCTGCGATAAACGCATCGCCGTGAAAAGCGTCGTTGCAATGTTAAGGTGAAACAAGCCTCCACATAACAACCCGATCCAACCGGCGTAGTAGGTAACCCTGCCAATCAACTGCAGACGAATGACGTGGCTCATGGTGAAACCCTCCTTGGATGCACAGAGCCGCGAACGGGCCGCTTCGATTTACGCCCACCCGCGATGGACGACACGATTTCATCTTACTCTGAGCGGGAACTCGGGAAAACTGAAACATTCATATGCGACTATAATAATTCGTGCGAACGAGTTCCAAACTGTATTCGTTGCACAGCAATTGTCGAATCTTCTATCGTCCAGTCAAGGCAACCGCGCAAGAGGGCAGCAAGTTGCCCAACGTTGGGCTCTACGAGGCTGCCGCCGGGACTGATTGGAAGCGAGAAGAACCGAAACGCCACCTTGCGCAACCTCTTCCCCAGCCACCCAGCTGAGCGTGATAGCCCGCCAGATAACGCTCGCCAGGATGAGAGTCAATTCCCCGCGATAGCGCCTGACGTCGTATTGAGCAAGGGTTTCTTCGTAGATACCTGCAAGTTTGAGTTACAATTTTTCCGGTCCACGTGGTCAAGTTCCGAGCAATCATACGCGTCGTAATCGGGTGTGTAGTTTTGTGCGGCCCGGCTCCACTCATGCTAAACTGTTGATCCTTGAGTGGAATCCTCAGGAGTTGTGTACAAAATGCCGTTTCCGCGCCGGAAGTCATTCAAAACACTGGGTTTTTTACTGTTCTTGGCAGCCGCT
>DASPRY010000024.1:0-43460 GCA_035624215.1 Terriglobales bacterium | reverse complement strand
CCTTTATGGCATCCGACCACATGTGCACGGTTTCCGATACCACCACATTCCTGGGGCGGCTAAAAATGAATATTACCTTGTACTTGCCCGGCAAGCCGGTGGGGCTGTTCGTATTCCTTGGGTCACCTTCGGGGAAAATAGGCACCATCGTTATGCGGGCATTTTCTCCCCGAAAATTTATGACAGGAACATTGTAAGTAATCTGCTGACCTGGTCCTTTGTCCATCTTCCGCTCCGCTTCCTCTCGCCGCTTCTGCGTACCACAGCACCAGCGGAATCTCTTGCCGCTCCCGCAGTCACATAGCCTATTCCGTGATTTCTCCATGCACCGACAGTAACTAGTCTGAGTTTAAGCTCGAGAGGCAAGATTTTCGCTGAGCTTTAGTTGAGTTTGCTGTCGAATGCAGCCCGGAAGAAAGGCGCGATAAAAAAGCCCCACGGCTGGCGCGAATCGCGTGAGGCTTGCCGTTCAGTTCTTTGTTGAGTTTTTCAACTCCCCTCAGCACCTTTAACCAGCGATTCTAGGCAACGATTGCACCAACCTTGCTTAAACCAGACTTGCTGGCCGGGACAAATATCGTTTCGCTTCTTCCACCCGTAATCTCCTATAGGTTTGTAATTTGAACAGTTCGGGCAGAGCCACAGCGGAATACCCTCCCGCTCACCATCAGGTTCAGGAAGCGTGACCGGCATATTGGAGCCTCCATTCTCTCGCAAGGTTATAAATGATTTTGAAGAATCGCGCACGATGCTCGCTCAGATGGAAGCGGCCCGGAGGCTGAGAGCAAAACAAAGCTCCGTCTGATGAGGGCTTTCAGTGCGGAGTGTGTAGCGGTTGGAAGCGTACCACCGGTTGGTGTCACAACACAGGAAACTCAAACCAAAAAAGCCCCACGGCTGGCGCGTTCGCGTGAGGCTTGTCGTTCGGTTCTTGGGGATGTGCTCGGTATTCTACTCCAGCGCACCGCTCTTACCTGAAAGCGCCTTCAGCTCCGCCAGAATTTCTTCTAACCGCTCCATTCGTTCCGCGTGCGATTGTTCTACTTGCAGTGAGTGACCGACGTGAGGATACTCGTCATTCAATCGGGAGATTTCAGCTATCTCAGCTCTCAGGTGGTGAACACGCTCTCGGATTGTTTCCGCGCTCGCAAGCAGCATTTATGCAGTGTACCGCGGGAGCGAATGAATGTTGACGCAAAAAAAATAGGCCGTCAAGAAAGGAACCGGGATTGACGGCCTATTTCGGGCGCTGCGGCCACAGGAGCTCCGATTGCGGCCCTAATCCGATTTGCGATTGATAACTATTTGAAGGCGAAGAAACGGGAGCGGTGACCAGGCCATGTTCGCGGATTGGCGGCCCTTGGAGGTTTTCTCTTCCGGACTTTCAATCTGGTCCGCGGCCGCGGTGCCGCGTTCCCAACGAGCTCAGTTTGTTTTTCTGGTCCCATAAACTTAAAACATTGCTCACAGTGACCGCCTCTATCAATTACCAGATGCGGGCAGGGATAAAGCTCCTGAGATTTTTTCATTGTCTCTCCCGCGCACAACTCACAGAGCTTCTGACCGTTCGCGCGTTTGCGGACATCAACAGTCTCAAGACAGCATTCATCACAACCCATGAGGGGTGCTATTGTCAACGTCGGGGCTCCGTCAACCCACACCCAAACCATCCGTGCTGTTGGCAACGTCGCACAACAAGGAAATGGACTTGTCAATGCTTGCTTCCCGGACGGGTCCTTTTGCCGGGCCCCGTCCAGAAGTTGGGACATTTGCTGTTGTGTGAGATGGGTCATGGGTTCAGTAATTCAAAATTTCCAGGAGTTGAGTTTGAGTTGGCTTTTGGCCTGTCAACGCACTAAACAGGGCAGCCGCGGCTTTGTGTTCACGGCGGTTGGTTTTCTTTGTGATTGTTCCCCGGCTGTTTATTTCTTTCACTGATTCTATTTCAGCCGCGGCGAACTCTCGCAACAAGTTGATTGCTTCTGTTTTGTTCATGGCGTCTCCCATCAGAATGACACGCGGACAACATCACCGGCCTTCACGTTGTAAGGCGGATGCAGGATGTCCAGCATTGCAGTCACGCCGAAAAGCAAAAGCCCGGCCAATTTTCTGACCGGGCTTAAACCCTCCGCGGCTCCACGGCAACGAGGTGAGAATAGTATGTCTGGAAGTCGCGTCAACGGCACGATGGTCACCAGGCGCATTACTCTTCCTCGTCACACCAAGCAGCTTCAGTCATAATCTCGGTCCACAGGTTCTCCGAAATTGTGCTCAACAGCTGTGCCCGCCTCGCAATTCGCTGAAAGACTTTGCGCTTTGGAAAACCCTTGCAGTCATTCTGGACGGCGGCCTTTGCGAGATTCAGAACCGCCCTGGTTTCCCACGTATCAGACCGCCGGCGTTTTTCAGGACGGGGCGGGACTTCAACTTTGACCGGATGGCCTGCCCTCGTTGACAGGAACTTCTCGAGCACGGATTTAGGAATCCGCAACACACGGTACTGCCGTTTGTCGCGGGTCTCAGCGCGGCCAAGGTCAATGACGCCCTCCATTTTTGCGAACCGACGGACAACGGCATCTTCACTGCACTTCATGACTGTTGCCACATCCCGTACTGTCAGAAGTTCGCTCATGCATTAGCACTCCATGACCGCGTTGGTACTTTTGCAAGCCGCTCCTGCAATCGCTTGGACATCAGTTTGCGGTAGTGCTTTTCGACAATAGGAACTGTGTCTCCGAGCATGGCGGCAACTTCAACAATGCTGCATCCCGAGCCAATCCAGAAGTCAACGGCGGTGTCACGGAAGCGGTGTGACAGATTGCCTTTAATCCAAAGTCCCGCATCATCCATTAGCTCCCGCAAGTCTGTTTGCCAAAGGCCCGTTGCTGACATCGGCTGACTGGTCCCATTCCAGAAAATGTACTTCGGGCTGCTGTTTGCAACCGTCAGCAATTCCCGGTACAAGCCTGAGTCTAGCTTCTGCTCAACAGGACGGTTCGTCTTTTGCCGCCGGATGCGGAGCCAACCGTCAGCAATGTGTTCCCGCTCGAGCTGTACGGTGTCACGAATTGCCAGGCCCGTGCTGACCATGAAGTGGATAAGAGCGGTCATCCTCGAAGCTTTTGTTGGGTCCTTGGCAAACGTAATCGGTACTTGAGCTAACAGTTTCTTGAGCTCCTGTTCACTGAATGGTTGTGGCTCCAACCGGGCCACATCGGTTTTGGACAGCCGAATAGTCTTTAGCGCGGCCAGCAAGTCAGGCAAATTTTCTTTGCAGCAAGAGCGAAGGAAACCGCGGACGTTCTGTTGTGCCTTTTGACGAGTGACACCGCTCTTCCATGTCCAACTCGCGCGATATTCGATGAGGTCGGTTGCTGTGATTTCTGATGGAAACAGTTTTGAGCGGGCGGCTAAGAAATTTTCAAGTGTTCCGAGCTGATAACGCAGTTTGCGGACTGTCGGTTGGCTACAACCCTCGCCTTCTTTCGCGGTTATAAAAATCTGAACCGCCTGAGAGATGGTTGGCTGGTTTGTATGTGAGACCGCCGGAACCGCTCCGGGCTGACCCGCTTTGAACTTGTCTTCGAGCTCTCGTTTTCGGTCCTCGGCCTGTTGCCAGGAGCGGGTTTTCGCAGACTGCCGAAACTGTTTGCCGTTATACGTCCAGCGAAGGTGTTTCCGGCAATTACAACGTCGCCAGGTCTCATCATCGCGGTATCGGCAACCCTCCGAATGTCTGGCGAAAATCGTGATGCTCGGGATAACCATAGGTGAAAAGGTAGCACAGAATTAGCACAATCACCAAGGTGTCTTTGGTAACATTGCGATAAATGCAGCATTAATGCCGGCCTAACTGAGGTTGGATGTGGCGGAAGCGAGTGGGAGTCGAACCCACCATCGCCATCAGAGATAACGATCAACGGTTTTGAAGACCGCGAGAGTCACCGGACCCCTTGCGCTTCCAAGTGCGATTCTAAGGGAAGGAAGAATGCAGCGCCAAAATTCCCACTCAAGCCAAAAGGGGGCTTGAGTGGGCCACCCGCCGACGATGCGATGAGCCGGATCGCTGACGCTGTTGTGGGACGGATGGGAACCGGTCCAGATGCGACGTTCAACCACTGTAATACGTTCTTCGGGAAGCTCTCCAAGAGCCATCTGAGGAAGCTCACGCGACAGCTCAATCAAGCTGTCATGAAGGGAACGACCTCGCTTCACTCATCGAACAGCCTGAGGATCACGAGGCGGTCGCCGTAAACCGGTTATACAACCAAGCAAAGATCAAACCACCGAAGAAACCGTCCACGACTCCATAGAGAGTTCCGACGATGACCTGTGCAACGTTGCGAGTGGCATGGTAACCGGGGTACACCGACGACATCACTTGAAGGCATTGCTGACCGTAACTTCCCCAGATCAAGTTTGCAAGACTCACGTAAAACATCACCGCACCCCAGAGGATTCCACACGCGATCGCGAGAGCCTTTGTGTTGAGTCTCATGATTGACCTCACATACGATGGGATGCGGCGCGATCCCCAATTCGTTGAGGCTTATCGATGTGATAGTCGATGTTTGCGATCTCCGGCTTCACCACCCCGAGCTTTTCGAGCGCCGCAAGCACACACATCTCAAACACACCCGCCCCGTATGCCTTACGGCTCGTTCGCCTCGCGAAGTCGACCTTCATGGGCTTTCGCTGCCCATCAGCCTCGTGAGTGAACTCGACGGTTATCGCGAAGAAGGCTTGCAGGTCATTCGGCATGGTCTCTCCTGTGGGAGCCATCATGCGCCGCGCCGGTCGCGGCTGCAAGCAAAAATGAAGCCACGGCCTAGCGGATCAATCCGCACAGTCCGTGGCTCAGAGTCAGTTAATTTGTCTACTTTGGCTGGGGCACGATGCGCAGATACGGCCTGGGCGACTTCCAGCCGCCGGGATATTTCTGCCGCGCCTGCTCATCGGAAACCGCGCCGCTGATGATAACGTCATCGCCCGGTTTCCAGTTCACCGGGGTAGAAACCTGATGCTTGGCGGTGAGCTGCAGCGAATCGAGAACGCGCAGCACTTCGTCGAAGTTGCGACCGGTGCTCATGGGATAACTGAGCTGCAGTTTGATCTTCTTGTCAGGGCCGACCACAAACACGGTGCGCACGGTGGCGTTGTCGCCGGCGGTGCGGCCTGCGGAAGCTTCGCCGCTTCCGGCGGGCAGCATGCCATAAAGCTTGGCGATTTTAAGCTGGGGATCGCCAATCATCGGATAGGTGACCTTGTGGCCTTGAGTCTCCTCGATGTCGCTGGCCCAGCGGCTGTGATCGGCGACCGGATCGACGCTGAGGCCGATGATTTTGCAGTTTCGTTTGGCGAATTCCGGCTGCAGGCCAGCCATGTAGCCGAGTTCGGTGGTGCAGACGGGGGTAAAATCCTTGGGATGTGAAAACAGGATCGCCCAGCCGTTGCCAATCCACTCGTGAAAGTCGATGGTGCCCTGCGTGGTTTCGGCGGTGAAATTGGGAGCAGTATCGTTGATGCGCAGGTTTCCGGATGTATTCTGCGTTGCCTCGCTGATAACCCTTGCGGTGCTCATGAATCCTCCTCGATGTATGTGGTTCGCCTGGTGCGAACCGTTGCCTTAACCCAGAACTGCTGCGGACGGGGCAGGCAATCGGATAAATAGAAAAACCCACCCTCGACTCGCCAGGGGTGGGTCTCGGAAAAGCTTGGCGCTACCCACAAACCGGCGTCCGCGGACAACAACACCCGATCAGACGCAGCGTGGAGTATGCGCGCATGTAAATTAGGATACGCGGCGGGAAAAAATCCGTCAAACGCGGGATTGGTGTGTTGTTGGCAGTTTATAGTGATAGCCGGTTGATATGTTCATCCACCAAAATGTCCCACTAGCGCCGCTGACCACAATAAGAGTTGGCGGGCCCGCGCGTTATTTCATCGAGGCACGCACGACAGAAGAGATTGCGGAGACGGTCACTTTTGCCAAGTCGCAGAATCTTGCTCTGTTCGTGCTCGGGGGCGGCAGCAACCTGGTGATCTCCGATGACGGCTGGCCGGGGCTGGTGATGAAAATCGGGATTACAGGAATCGATGAGCGCACCGAACACGGCAAAGCCGTTTTTGAGGTTGGAGCCGGCGAGGAGTGGGACAAGTTTGTGGCCAGAGCGGTCAAACGCAATTGCGCAGGAGTCGAATGCCTGAGCGGCATCCCGGGCAGCGTGGGCGGAACACCGGTGCAGAATGTGGGTGCATACGGGCAGGAGGTGGCGGAGACGATTGAGTCGGTGCTGGCTTTCGACCTGCGTGACAACCAGATTCGGGAACTGTGCAACGAAGCCTGTGGTTTCAGCTATCGGACGAGTATTTTCAACAGCAGCGAGCGTGGACGATTCATCATTCTACGGGTGACGTATGCGCTGAATCCGGGCGGCGAGCCGCAATTTGAGTATGCCGATCTGAAGAAATACTTCGCTGGCCGGAGGGAAAACCCAACTCTGCCAGAGATGCGGGACGCGGTGCGCAAGATACGGGCGAGCAAAGGCATGCTCATCTCGCCGGGAGATGAGGACAGCCGAAGCGTGGGATCATTTTTCAAGAACCCGATCGTCTCGGCGGAGCAGTATCAGGAGTTGAGGGCGCTCGCTGCAGCCAAGCAGCTGACAATCCCCAGTTATCCCGCGCTGGACAAGCTCAAGAAAATCTCAGCGGCGTGGCTGGTCGAACACTCCGGCTTCAGCAAAGGCTTTGGGCAGGGGAGGGCCGGCATCTCGCGTAAACACGCTTTGGCGATCGTGAACCGTGGAGAAGCCACGGCGGCAGACATTGTTGCGCTCAAGGAGCAGATCCAGGAACGTGTAGAAGATATCTGGGGCATTCGCCTGGAGCCGGAGCCGGTGTTTGTGGGGTTCTGAGTTACCCGTGAAGATGGCCGTGGGCAGCTTGGCAGGGCAGTGTCAGATGATCATTCATCCGGGGTCTTGAAGCCGGCGCGGTCCATGCCGCGCCTCGCCTCGGGGTTCTTCATGAAGGTCTTCCAAACGAAACCGGTGCGGAGGTTTTCGGCCATCAACATGGTGATTCCTGTGTCAATTCCGATGACATCGTTGTCATACCAGTTATTCAGCGGGTTAAATGCGTCCACGAACCCATAGCGGCACCAAGCGTTAGGATAGCGGCTCCTGATGGTGCGGAGCACGCGCATGCAATCCTGCGGCAGAAAGGGCAACGAGCCGCCAGCGGCAGCGGGGACGACGGTCCCATCAATCGGCCCCATGGCGGGTGGACCACCCCAGACCACGTATCCCTTCTGCGAATCGGAAGCCGTGATCCCCCACAGGTCTTCACTGTAATCGGGAAATTGCTGCCGCAGCTCCAGACAGAAAAGCCGATGGGCCTGGGTGGCAATTTTCGAATTCTCGAAATAGTCGGCGTACTTATCACGTTTGCCGCGAAAATCGAACCACGCCTGGGAGTACTGATGAACAAACAAAGGCGCGAACGAGCCGATATAACGCAGGCCGTCAAACTCGAAAACGGTTCGCTTCCAGGCATTCCAAGTTTCCGGCGCGAGTGGGTGGGTGAATGAGCCAAGACCCATGAGGTAGATCATCATTAATTCGCTGTAATAGTCCCAACGATAAGGAAGGAAGCCGATCTCGGGAGTCCATCCCTGGGGCAGCAAGGAAGTATCCTCGGAGAGCCAACTCCAATCCACGCGGTTAAAAATTTCATAGGCGAGATTGGTGATCTCGGAATGTCTTTCGAAATGCTGACGGCAGGTGAGGATGCCGCACAGGAGAATTGCGGTATCGACGGAAGAAACTTCAGAGTCCCACTCCCGTTCTCCGGTGTTGATGTTGGCGAAATGGTAGAAAAAGCCGCGATGAGTGGGCAACTTCTTCCACAGAAAGCGCAATGCTGCCAGCACCCGATCGCGAGCCTCGACCATGGAGATGAAATTACGCCGATGCCCGATACAGAGTGCGGTCAGCCCGAAACCGGTTGCGGCAATGCTGGCGACTATACTGGTATCGGTGGAGCGGACGTTGGCGCGGTCCTTGACCAGGCCGGTTTGTGAATTGGCCTGCTCCCAGAAGAAGAGGAAGTTAGCTTTTTCCAGTTCATCCAGGAGCTGCTCGTCCTCGGGGGAAAGAGTTGACGATGGGGGATCGGCTTGGTTCGACTGCGCTTGAGCTGCAGCCAACATAGGAAAGATGGCTTGCCGTGCCAAAGGCAGGGTGAGGCCGAAAAGGGCGCTGTGGCGAAGCAACTGCCGGCGGGAGAGAGCTTTCGGCCTGGTCACGTTTCTCATGTACCAAACTAGGCAGATAATCGCAAGATCATGAATCAAGTGTTCAACGGGGGATTCGTGCGGAGAGGACATCGCAAACCGGTATTGCTGCAACATACTTAATGTTGTGTCACCAGAACTTACAGGTGCAATGATGGCCGCCAAATCGAAGCTTACAATTTGGCTGGCGATAATCGTTGTTCTTGCGGTGGGAATTATCGCCGGCATTCACAAGAGCTGGCATCGCATAACCATAGAGGGCGTTGTCATCCGTCAGGATTCCGACCCAGCCAAGCAGACACCGATCCCCGGCGCGCAAATTACCGCGCTTTCGGGCTCGGCGGTAGGCCACGCAGCATCGGATTCTTCAGGTTCTTTCAGCCTCACCCTGCCGGAAAGTTTCCGCCACCGACGCTCGGTCATCCTTAAGGTGCGGCTAGGCGGCTATCGTCCGGTTGATTTAAATGAAGCGGTTGGCAAGCTCTACGTGATTCAACTGCAGCCAACCTCCGTTCCCAAGCCAGTCGAAACCGATCATCATCCGGCAATTTTGATTTCAAATGTTCGCATCCGCTATTCGGTGAAGACTACGACGGAGGCAGACGTCGGCAGCGAAGTTAAAACCGTTCAGGTTCAAAATACCGGCAACGTGCCTTGCAACGGAGCGGATACGTGCTCACCAGATGGAGAATGGAAGGCAGTGGAGAGCAGGACTGTGCTGGACGCGGGTTCGGGCAACGAGTTCCGAAACGCGAGAGTCACTTGTATTGCCGGACCTTGTCCGTTCACCAGGATAGAAATGGAAGAGCCTTCGGACGCAGGACGGGTATTGAACGTGGTGGCTCGCAATTGGTCCGACACGGCGACCTTTCTTGTGGAAGCGGAGGTGGTTCACCCCATGATGAGTGACCTAGTGCGCGAGGCTTATCCGGTGATTTTCGGTCCCACGATGAGCTTCAGCTTGCCCGGTGCGGCGGAAGGTCCGAGCATCGAAGCCGAGGTAAACGGGGAGGCCATCGTTTTTCCTCTGGGCCCAGATTTGCTTCTCAGTTGGGCCAATTGCTCGCTCGGAATGAGTAAGGACGAGAGCAAGGTATATCGATGCGAGCTCAAACCGGGGTATGGGTTCAAGTAAAACCGTCTGACAATTTGCCGGGTTACCGGCCTGATCGCGGCGATTGCAGCTGCCAATTGGACAGACCCTTGGCGGCCCTGGCCAGTCAGGCAGGCATTAACAAGCAGGCCCATCCTCCATCATCGAACTGGGTGAAGGCGGCGTGGCTCCTGATCGCGACCCGCTTTATGTCTTCCCCTCGCAAGAGGGAGGGCACGGCAATCCGGCTGCTGCAGCCGCCCTGGTTATTTATCGGCAGTTCTCGCGGCTGCTTGAAAAATGCGCAGGAACATCTGCCGGGTCAGCTTTCCCGTCTGCGTATTCTGGTTGGAAGGATGATAGGAAGCCAGCAACGTTTTGCCATCCGGCATTCGGTACCTGGCGCCATGCCGAAAGACGTAGGCTTTCTTACTTGATATGTAGCCGCCACGCTTCAGGTAATTTAGATAGGCATCGAAACCGATCTTTCCTAACGCGACGATCACCTTCAGGTTCTTGAGCCCTGCCATTTCCCGATCAAGATAGGGAGCGCAGTTGGCCAGTTCCGAGGGAAGCGGCTTGTTGGCGGGTGGTGCGCAGCGAATCGCCGCGGTAATGTAGATATTTTTCAGCTCAAGCCCGTCGCCGCGATGGGTGGCGTTTGGCTGGTTGGCAAAGCCGGTTTCATATAGAACCGGATACATGAACTTGCCCGAGGCATCGCCAGTGAACGGGCGGCCAGTGCGGTTGGAGCCGTGAGCACCGGGAGCCAGGCCCAGAATCAAAACGCGGGCATTGGGATCGCCGAAGCCAGGCACCGGCTTGCCCCAGTACTCGCAATCAAGATAAGCACGGCGCTTCTCGCGCGCGATGCGCTCGCGATATTCAACGAGACGCGGGCAGCGGGTGCAAGCGATGACTTCGGTGTTTAATTCAGCTAGCCAGGAAGGTAGGTCCTTGGTCGTTAGTCGTTGGTCGTCCGCCAAAGTGCTTCGCATAAACCGTCCAATTCTTCGCAGAATGGAACTAATAAAAGCAGGTTTCTGGTGATATCTCCCCTTCCGCGGTTCCGTTTTGGCGAAGGACCAACGACGAATTGAAAATGCAAGTTTTGGCTGTTTGACGCTTCTCTCGTTCTATCTTTAAACTCAAGATTGCAACTTTGAAGGCAATCGTGAGCCCCACGGAAGCTGGCAGCAGCACAAAACGGGAAATTCAGATCGAAGTTCCAGCCGAGGAAGTCTCCCGCGAAACCGACGGCCTCATTCAAAAATACCAAAAGTTGGCGCGCTTGCCCGGCTTCCGGCGCGGACACGTTCCCGCGTCGATCATTCGGCAAAGATTCGGAGAAGACATTAAGAGCGAAGTGGTAGATGCGCTGGTGCCGCGATACTTCCGCAGAGAAACCGAGAAGCAGGGATTAATTCCTGTTTCCCAACCCCGGGTGACCGATCTACACATCCATGAAGGCGAGCCACTGCGCTTCAAAGCCAGCTTTGACGTGCTGCCGGAGATCAAAGTTGAAGGTTATAAAGAGCTGCGCGCCGAAAAACCGGCCATCAGCGTGAACGATGAGGAGGTCGAACAGACACTGAAGAGCCTGCAGGAACAGCATGCGACGTTTACTTCGGTGGAAGGGAGTCCGCTGGCGGAAGGCGACTTCGCCCAGGTATCGCTCGATGGCAAACCCAAGGATGGTGAGGGCAAGCCGGTCCATATGGATGAAATTCTGGTGGAAATCGGCGGCAAGAACACGATGCCCGAGTTCACCGAGAACCTGCGCGGGGTTTCGGCGGGAGATGAACGAACCTTCGACGTGGTTTACCCGCAGGATTTCTCGGACAAGAGACTGGCGGGAAAAACGCTCACTTATGCCGTGAAGGTGCACGGGATCAAGCAGAAGAATCTGCCGGAGTTGAACGAGCAGTTTGCGAAGGAACTTGGGGAGTATAAGGATCTGGGCGAAGTTCGGCAAAAGATCCGCGAAGGCATGGAGGCGGAACGCAAGCATGAAGCCGAGCGTCAAGCCAAGGACAAGCTGGTAGCGGACCTGATCCGGCGCAATGATTTTGAGGTGCCGGAAGGTTTGGTTGACCGGCAGATTGACATTCGCTTGGAGCGCGGACTGCGAGCCTTGGCGGCACAGGGCATGAAGGCGGAAGATATCAAGAAAATGGACTTGAACCGGCTGCGGGCGGGTCAGCATGAGCAGGCAGTGCAGGAGGTCAAGGCTTCGTTGCTGCTGGATAGAGTCGCGCAAGAAGAGAACATTCAGGTCAGCAATGCGGAAATCGATCGCGAGGTGGAAATTCTCGCCAAGCAGTCAAAACAGACGCCTGAGAGTATCCGGGCGCGATTGACACGTGATGGGGCGCTGGATAGAATCCGAAATAGAATCCGCAACGATAAGACCCTCGATTTTCTGTATCATCAGTCGTAGTTGGCCGGTTCCGATCCCACCGAAGCCTAAGTGAGTTTTGGGCCGGAGTGTGAAAGCCGGGGAAGGAGTAAAGATGCTGGTACCCATGGTCATTGAACAAACGGGGCGCGGGGAACGGGCCTACGATATTTATTCGCGACTGTTGCGCGACAGCATTATCTTCATCGGCACACCGATTGACGACAATATCGCCAACCTGGTGATCGCGCAGATGTTGTTCCTCGCGCAAGAAGATCCGGAAAGGGACATTCAGCTTTATATCAACTCGCCGGGAGGGTCGATCACCGCCGGCATGGCGATTTACGACACCATGCAGTACGTCAAGAACGACGTCACAACCATCTGCATTGGTCAAGCCGCCAGTATGGCGGCCTTGTTACTTTCGGCTGGGGAAGCCAGGAAACGATTTGCCCTGCCCAACTCGCGCATTCTGATCCACCAACCCTCGATGGGCGGGCTTTC
Organism: Terriglobales bacterium; assembly: GCA_035624215.1. Classification (GTDB taxonomy): domain Bacteria; phylum Acidobacteriota; class Terriglobia; order Terriglobales; family Acidobacteriaceae; genus JAFAGX01. Next base: position 31,169 of record DASPRY010000024.1, on the reverse strand, counting down.
CGGGCAGGCCACCGATATTGACATCCATGCCCGGGAAATCCTTCGGATGCGGGAGATTACAAACCAGTTACTTGCGAAACATAGCGGACAGAAGCTGGATAAGGTAGAAAAGGATGTAGAGCGGGACTTTATTATGAACGCCCAGCAGGCTAAGGAATACGGAATCATAGACGATATCATCTACAAGACGAGAGAAAAGGTATGATCGGCGTTCGCCGATCAAAATGGGCAGTCTCGGCGCAACGATCTCTCCCGTTCCCCCCGGGGCTCAGGACGCTGTCGCAGCCGGGAGGTTAGGTCAAAGAAGGAGAAAAGCCGAGTGAAAAACCGAAGCGGCACTGAGGAGATTCTACGCTGTTCGTTCTGCCATAAGTCGCAGGACGCGGTTGCCAAACTGATCTCATCGCCCAGCGACTATCCGCGGGCCTACATCTGCGACGAGTGTGTCGCGGTGTGCAACTCGATCCTGGAAGATGACCGTGCGACCACGCCTCCGGCGAGCGCTCCTAATACACTTCCGAAGCCGCAAGAAGTGAAGACCTTCCTTGATGAATACGTGATCGGGCAGGACGTGACCAAGAAGAAGCTGGCGGTCGCGGTTTACAACCATTACAAGCGGATCTACATGAACCGTCAGCGCACCAGTGACGGGATCGAGCTTACCAAGTCGAACATCATGCTGATCGGCCCGACCGGCACCGGCAAAACCCTGCTGGCGCAGACGCTGGCCCGCATGCTGGATGTACCGTTTGCCATCGTCGATGCCACCACGTTGACCGAAGCCGGCTACGTCGGCGAAGACGTGGAAAACATCATACTCAAGCTGCTGCAAGCGGCCGATGGGGATGTGGGAAGAACCCAAACCGGCATCATCTACATTGACGAAGTCGACAAGATCGGGCGCAAGGACGAGAACCCCTCGATCACGCGCGACGTTTCCGGAGAAGGAGTGCAGCAGGCGCTGCTGAAGATTCTGGAAGGGACGATCGCCAATGTTCCGCCCCAGGGCGGACGCAAGCACCCGCATCAGGAGTTCACGCCGGTGGATACCACGAACATTCTGTTCATCTGCGGCGGGGCCTTTGTGGGTCTGGAGAAGATTATCGGGCGTCGCATGGGAAAAAAGTCCCTGGGCTTCAAAGCTGGAGAAGAGAGTGAGGCCGAGGCCAGCGCTCCCAACAAGCGGGATTTTGAGCTGCTGAGTGACGTGCAACCAGAAGACCTCATCAAATTTGGCTTGATTCCGGAGTTTGTTGGACGCCTGCCGGTGGTTGGAGTGCTGGAGGATCTGGATGAGTTCGCGTTGATCGAGATTCTGACTCGTCCCAAGAACGCTATCGTGAAGCAATACCAGCGCTTATTCGAATTCGAGAACGTCCGCCTCAAATTCAGCGAAGAGGCGCTGCGGGCGGTAGCGCGCCAGGCAATGGCTCGGAAAGTCGGCGCTCGCGGGCTACGCATGATTTTGGAAGAATTGATGCTCGAATTGATGTATAACTTGCCCAGCCAGAAGAAAGTGAAGGAGTTCGAAGTCACACGGGAAATGGTTGAAAAAAAGAGCGTCTCTCTGGCTATGATGGAAAAAGCAGGATAAGCTTCTAGCTCCGGCTTCTAGCGACCGGCGAAGAAGCTCAGCGCCAGCAGCAGCAGGTTTTGCGGAGACCCAGTGACCGCAGCTAAGGAAAAATTCGAAACCAAGAAGTTGCCCATGATGCCCATCCGGGATGTGGTCATCTTTCCTTACATGATGACTCCGTTCGTGGTGGGCCGGGAGTCGAGCGTGCGTGCGCTGGAAGAGGCACTGGCTGCGGACAAGAAGATTTTCCTGGCAACCCAGCACGATGCCGGTGTGGATGAGCCCAAGCCGAACGAAATCTATCAGGTGGGAACGGTAGTTAACATCGTGCAGAGCCTGAAACTGCCCGATGGCAACATTAAGGTGCTGGTCGAGGGCATTGAGCGGGGCAAGATTCTGCAGGTTACCGAGACCGAGGGCTTCATGCAGGCCAGTATTCGCCTGGCCCGCTACACGGTAGAAACCAATCCGCAGATTGAAGCCGGGATGCAGCGGGTCACTTCGCTTTTTGAGCAGTACGTGAAGCTGTGCCAATCGCTCAACTACGAGACCATGATCGCGGCCGTGCGCATGGAGGACCCGGCCAAGTTAACCGACACGATCGCGGCCAACCTGCAGCTTTCCATCGAAGAGAAGCAGGAATTGCTTGAGATTTTCGACCCGGCGGAGCGTCTGACGCGCATCGGCGACGTTCTGGATATTGAAATCGAAAAGCTGAATATGGATCGCACCATCCAGTCGCGGGTGAAGCGGCAGATGGAGCGCGCACAAAAAGAGTACTACCTGAACGAAAAGATCAAGGCGATCCAGAAAGAACTGGGGCGAGGCGAAAAGAGCGAGTTCGACGAGCTGAAGAAAAAGATCGAATCGTCGGGAATGCCAAACGATGTGCGGGAGAAGGCCATCCAAGAGTTGAAAAAGCTCGAGGCCATGCCGCCGATGTCGGCCGAATCGACGGTTTCGCGTAACTACCTCGATTGGCTGCTGGCGGTACCGTGGAAGAAGCGCTCCAAAGAGATTCGCAACCTCAGCCGGGCCGAGAAAGTTTTGAATGAAGACCATTACGGCCTGGAAAAAATCAAAGAGCGCATCCTGGAGTTTTTGGCCGTCCGCCAGTTGGTAAAGAATCCAAAAGGTTCGATTTTGTGCTTTGTTGGACCTCCGGGAGTAGGCAAGACATCGTTAGGCATGTCGATCGCCAAGGCCACGGGCAGAAAATTTGTGCGCATGTCGCTAGGCGGGGTGCGGGATGAGGCCGAAATTCGCGGCCATCGCCGGACCTACATCGGCGCACTGCCCGGCCAGATTATTCAGATGATGAAGAAAGCAGGGACCAAGAACCCTGTCTTCATGCTGGACGAAGTGGACAAGATGTCGATGGATTTCCGTGGTGATCCGTCGGCTGCTCTGCTGGAGGTGCTCGATCCTGAGCAGAATTTCATGTTCGTCGATCATTATCTTGACGTGGAGTACGATCTTTCGCAAGTCTTCTTCATTGCCACCGCCAACGTAATGCATACCATTCCCCCGGCCTTGCAAGACCGCATGGAGGTGCTGCGGCTGCACGGCTATACCGAGCAGGAAAAAATCGAGATTGCGAAGCAATTCCTGATCAAGAAGCAGATGGCACAAGCTGGGTTGACGGAAAAGAATCTCAAGTTCACGGATGAGGCGATCACAGGCCTGATTCGCTCTTATACGCGGGAAGCGGGGGTGCGCAATCTGGAGCGCGAAATCGGCAACGTTTGCCGGAAGGTGGCGCGCAAGGTAGTCAAAGAAGGCGAAAACTATAGCGTCGTCATCACTCCGGAGAACGTAAATGATTTCCTAGGCGTCATCAAATTCCGGGATACGCTGGCGCACGAGAGGAGCGAAATCGGGCTGGTAACGGGCTTGGCGTGGACGGAAGTCGGGGGCTCGATTCTGAGCACGGAAGCCACCGTGGTCGATGGCAAGGGCAAGCTAACTCTTACCGGCAAGCTGGGCGACGTGATGCAGGAATCCGCACAAGCTGCGATGTCGTACGTGCGCTCGCGTGCGCAACGGCTGGGCCTGGCTCGCGATTTCTACCGCAATATCGATATCCACGTCCATGTGCCGGAAGGAGCCATCCCGAAAGATGGACCGTCGGCCGGGATTACCATCGCGACCGCAATTGCCAGCGCATTGAGCAAGATTCCGGTACGGCGGGACCTCGCGATGACCGGCGAAATTACGCTTCGCGGCAAAGTCTTACCCATTGGCGGCCTCAAGGAGAAGTTGCTGGCGGCGCATCGGGCAGGGCTCTTCGAGGCGATTCTTCCGCAGGAAAACGAGAAGGATTTGGCGGAAGTTCCCGATAACCTTCGTAGTGAAATGAAGTTGCACTTTGTCGACACCATGGACCAAGTGCTTGCATTGGCCCTCGAACAGCCCTTGCCGAAGCCGGTGTCGGAAGTTGTTACTGATGGCCAGCCCATTGCGCCGTTGTCTGCGCCTCCGACAGAAGGGCCCACCGCCCACCAGTAGAGAACTGCTTCTGCGGGCCTAAATTTTCGGATTGAAGAATTTCGATTGCAGAATGGGGGGAATTCATGGAATCCAGTTCACAAAAGCCTCCCGCTCGCGTTTCGCTCAAGGGCACGGCCGGATTGGTTGTGGCCGTCGCCGTGGTGACAATTCTGTTGGTCTCCTTCCCTGCGTATCGCTGGTTTTTCGCCATCAGTGTGGGCATCGGGCTGGGAGTAGCACTGATTCTCTTCATTTGGCATAAACTCCGGCCCATCCGGGAAGAAGATGTAGAACACAAACGTCCGCTGGGGTTGAGCTGAACAACTGATCTAGTGGTCAGATCCTCAGAGTCAGCTTTCCAGCAGCCCGTCCACGGACGACTGGAGCTGAACTTCATTGTGTTGTTGAATAATTCCTGCATCTGACGGCAAACTGGGCGTATGCGTATCTTGTCGCGATTTCTGATGGCAGCAACGGATGCGAGCCAGTTTCCGGCACCGGCGCTGCCTGAAGTGGCTTTTCTGGGCCGCTCCAACGTGGGGAAATCGAGTGTGATCAATGCTCTGGTCGGCAAGAAACTGGCCAAAACGAGTTCGATTCCAGGTCGTACGCGCAGCATCAATTTTTTCGAGCTGCGCTGGCCGGGCAAACCTCAGCCGGAGTTGATCTTTACTGATCTGCCGGGTTACGGTTATGCGCAACTCTCGCGCGAAATTTCCAGCCGTTGGCCGGATTTCATCGAACCCTATCTGAAAGAGCGGCCTTGTCTGGCGCTCTGCCTGGTGTTGGTGGATGTAAATGTGCCGGCGCAGCCGAGTGATATTCAATTGCTAGAATTTCTCTGCGGCATCGAGAGGCCGTTTGTGGTCCTGGGTACCAAAAGCGATCGCTTATCCGCAAACCAGCTACGCAATGCTCTAGAAAGCCTCGGGCAGGAGTTGCCCCAGGCCCAGATCCTGCCTTTTTCCGCCAGGACAGGAGCCGGGCGCGAGGAACTCTGGCGCCAGATCCGGGAAGCGACGGACGCCCATCGAGGGAAGCGCAAGCCTGAGCGCGTCGAAGCGCCTGTGAAATAGTGTTCTGAGAAATCTTTTTTCAAAAGCGAATGACGCCTATGCCGTCAGAGCGTGTGGGCGTTGTCATTACCTTCGTGATCTATAGCCCTTCAGGCAGCGCGAACTACAGTAGAGATGTGACGCTCTCATCCATGGTGGTTTCACGCGACTGGTCTGAGGTCAGTGTGCTGGAATGTATTCTTGGTGGTCTGCACGTCCGGGTGGATGTCGAGCCGGAATTGGAACGGGTTTCAGCCAAGCTGGCGAAGTCGAAGATTGACGCGTTGATCGTGGATTGCGATCTGGATGGAACAACGAAACTGCTTGGCGGTCTGAAACAGGAACTGAACACGGTGCCACTGCTGATCATCGGCAGTCCGAGCCGCTGCAGAGAATTGAAGGCATCGCCCGCTACCTTCACCTTTGAGAAGCCGATTTCGGTGGAGCAAGCGGTGCGCAAACTTTCCGCTGCACGCAATTTCATTATGAACGGCAGGCTGCGCTACCATCGCCATCCTGTCGATTTGCCAGCATCTGTCAGCTACGGGCGCGGAAAGCGCGTCATGGCGGATATTTTGAACCTGAGCCAGGGTGGGGTTGCGATCCGAACCAAACCTGGTGTCAATTTGCCTACCGCGGTGCGGGTGGCTTTCGCGCTGCCGGAAAGCAAGCTGAAGGTAAGGGCAAAAGGTAAGGTCATCTGGAAGAGGGACGAACTCGCCGGAATTCACTTTATGGGAATGAGCAGCCGGCAAACGCGAGACCTTCAGCTCTGGCTGGCAAAACAATACCTCACGAACTAGAACATTCCTGGTGGTTGGGCGATTACTCCGTTTGAGCCTTGCAGGTCTCGTTAGCGAAAGCGGGTCAGTTCTGCTTCTGCGAGTTGCGCATCATGTCCAGCTTCCGAGCTTGCCAATTCAGCCAGGCGAGTCCCCGGTGTAATTCCGAACCAAAACGCAAACACAAACCAGTAAACCGCGGTGAAGACCAGGCCAGCGGCCAGGACAAAGACTACGCTGAACGGCCACGATGGGAGGACATCAGTAAAAAACAGAACCAGCAGGCTGAATAACAACACGGCGCAAGCCAAAACGGTGCCGTCTACCAAACGGGAAAATTTCACGGCCGGGACGTTCAGCCAAAGCAGAGGCACGCTACGCGTTTCGCAGTTTCGAAGCGGAGACGGGCAAAAACGCGGCGCAAGCCGAATGAATGGACGCGAGGTGTGGGAGAACAGCAACTCAGAGCCGTCATCACCCAAAGCTCGATGGGTATCGACCAGAATCTGCGTAAACAGCCACTCTTGCAGCAAGCGGCGTGCCCGGGGAGAGCGGTGCACGAACAGAATGCCGGCTTGTCCTAACGAATCAGACCACACGACGCGACCCTCAGCCTCGAAGCGCAGACGAGGATTTGGCAAATCCAGAGCAAGATGAATCGGCTGACCAGGAGCGAGCCGCGAGAGTACCTGGATCGCAATGCCGTTGTCGCCAATATCGCGAAGGACGCCGCTATCGCCAGAATCCAATTTGACATGGGCCAAGCTCCGTAGCTTGCGGCGATAGCGGACACGCCGGTTATAGGAAAGTTGCTCGACTTTGCCCGAGGAGCTCATATCCGGCCTTTTTCGATTGAACCAATTTAGCGTGAGGAGCGCTGGGGCTGAGTAACGCGGATGATTCCCATCTTCAGGAAGCGGTGCGACGTTCCTTGGAGGTGGCGGCTTGGAGTTCATGCTGCCGGGCTTGGTTCCAGGCGATAAGCCGATTCAGATCATAGCTATACGGGCCGTAGGAGCGAAATTCGTTCTCGTCGAACAGGCGCTTGATTCCGCAGCCCAAACAGACCTGGTAGGAGTGATTCTGAGCGCGCACCGGCCAACTCATCTTGCTGTGCCAACAACCTCGCAGGATTACCACTCCGGCACCCGCTAAGCCGGTCGCGAGCAAACCCCACGGCCAAAACCAACGCTTCTTCTTCTCCTCGCTCACAGACCGGAAACCCTAACTTGTTCCCCTTGCTCAGGATAAGCCGAATCCCCCGGCGGCGCAACGGGCCACTGCAAGACGCCAGGAATAAAGGCTTTGGCTTACGAAAGAGCAGGGTTGAATTCCCACCTTGGTGCAGGCTCTATCTATTGTGATTGCCATCAAATGGCGATAAGTTACAAGATGGGGCCTGCGAAGATGTTAGAGACTAACCGCTTAGGGAACGTTGATGAATTGACAAATCCATTGCCGTCTGTAGGATGGTCTTACCTGAGGAGTTCGCCACCACTCCCATGAGCGTGACTCCCACCAACCCGCAATCGGGGTCGATTCCTGTCCACGGAACTTCGGTTCTTGAATCAAATCCGCAGGTCGAAGCTTACGCTGAGAACGGACGCCGCAACGCTCTGGAAGCGCTTTTGGCATTTGCTGCTCTGCATCAGCAAATGCGGGCTAGGCGGAACGGGGACACTCGAAGCCTGGCGACTGATCATGAGGATCCCTGGCAACTGGAGCAATTCGTCCTTGATGAAGTCCTGCAATTAGTTGCAGAACGTGCGCTGGCGATCACGGGTGCTGATGGGATTGCGATTGCGCTGGCGGAAGGGAATGCCATTATCTGCCGCGCATCTGCGGGCAACATTGCGCCGGATCACGGGATGAGCGTAGACCCGAACTCAGGATTTTCTGGGACGTGCCTGGTTTCAGGACAGATTGTACGCTGCGATGACACAGAAACCGATCCGCGCGTCGATCCCTTCGCCTGCCGGAGACTGGGGGCCCGCGCCATGGTGGCGGTGCCGCTGTCGGTAAAGGGGACGGTGGTAGGGCTGGTAGAGGCCTTCTCCAGCGAACCTTATGGATTCAATGATAGCGACGTTCGGAGTTTGAGCCTGCTCGCCGAACTAATTTTGGCAGCTATGCGACCGGAAGAGGAAGATCGCATGGCGGAGGTTTCTCGCCAAGTTGTAGGTCCGAGAGATGGAGAGTCAGCCGGGTTGGAGGCTACGGCTTCGATTGCGGCAGCAAGCAGTGAAGAGAATGAGAATGTAGACGAATCGAATGGCGCCGACACTGCAGTGGCGAATGAGGCGGTTGCGAACGCCATGCCCGGTGTCGGGATTGTAGTTGCGGTGATCGTTTTCGCTTTAGCTTTGGGCGGCGGCCTGTGGTGGAGAATGCGTCCGCTGGATTCCAAGGCTGCAGTTCGTCAAGCTACGCCACCGCCGGCCGCCCAACCCGCAGCGCCTGCTGGCGAGAGCACGTCCGGCGCGGCGCCATCCAGCCCCGAAGTAACGCTCCCGGAAGAGCTAACCCAGGCCACACCGGTGAGTCCGGCTCAACTCGCGGCAATGCCGGAGGTCACCGGCATTCGGCACTGGTCCTCTGCGGACTCTAGTTCGGTAGTGATCGATTTGCAGGACCAAGTGCAATACGAAGCCCATCGTCTGACCAATCCCGAGCGGATCTACTTTGACTTGCACGAAACGCGACTCGCTCCCGATCTTTTTGGCAAGAGCTTCGACATTGCCGACTCGTTGATCCAGCGGGTTCGCGTGGCCCAGCCGATACCTGGGATAACTCGAATCGTTCTGGAAACCAAAGGTGCTTCGAATTTCTCGGTAAGCCTGGAGATGAATCCATATCGGCTGGTGGTGGAGGTACGGAGGATTGGCTCGGACACGCAGCCGATGTCGAAACGTGAGCTATTTACGCCGCTTGAACAAGCAACGACCGCTGCGACACAGACCCATCCCCTACTGCCCAAGGTGCGCATTGCTCTTGATGCCGGTCACGGAGGATGGGACCAAGGCACGGTAGGACGACAGGGCTTGCTGGAAAAGGACTTGGCCCTGGACATCGTCAGCCGCCTGGGCAAATTAGTGCAGCGGCGGCTGGGAGCGGAAGTTATCTATACGCGTAAAGACGACAGCTATGTTCCGTTGGAAAAGCGCACTGAAGTCGCCAACCTGGCGCAGGCCGATCTCTTTGTCTCAGTGCATGCGAACTATAGTGATTACTCGTCGGCGCGCGGAGTGGAGACGTATTACACAAACACGTATTCGTCGTTGAAAGCAAGATCACCGGAAAGCGAAAAAAATGAACCGGCGTTACAGGAAGTAAACTGGACCAAGGTTGACATTCGGGAGAAGGTGCGCGAGTCGCACCGCTTGGCGGCGAGTATTCAGCACTCTTTGTACGATACCCTGGCGAGGAAAAACCCCGGCCTGCCCAACCGCGGTGTGAAAGAGGCGCAATACGTGGTGCTGACCGGAACCACGATGCCCGCGGTGCTGGCCGAAATTTCGTTTGTAAGCAGCCCGACCGACGAGAGCAATTTGCAGAGCTCAAGTTATCGCCAGCAGGTTGCGGAGGCGCTGTATCAGGGCCTGGCCCACTACACGGAAAAGGCTGGACTGGTCAGGCTGGCCAGCGCAGACGAGAAGTCGCGAACACATTAGAGGTTCTGCGTGCCTGGTTCGAAGACTTAGATTCCGCCGTATTTGGCCAACCATTTCAGCTCTTCACGCACTTTAATTTTCCCGTGCCACGGATTCTTGTCGAGTTCGTGGCCTTCTTCGGGGAATGCCAGCAGCGTGCTCGGAACCCCTAGGTTAAAGAGAGCATGGTCCAGCAAGTAGTTCTCAGCGGCGGCCACTCGGATGTCATCTGCGCCAGTGACGATGTGGGTAGGCGTGCGAACTTTATTTATTTGGAAGATGGCAGCTTCGTCATGGTAGCGCTGGGCGGCTTCCCAGGGTGTTCCACCCAGAAAATAAGCGTCGTCTAGCGTTGTATCGTCGTTGCCCCAGTTGGCAACGTGTTCCACGGCACCGGCACCGGTGACTGCAGCCTTGAAGCGCGTGGTTTGCGTGATCAACCAATTTGTCATGTAGCCGCCGTAGCTATACCCGCCGATGGCGAGATGATCGGGGTCGGCGATTCCATCTTTGACCAAAGCGTCGACGCCCTCGAGAATGTCTTTGCCGGGACGGGAGACAATCTCGGGAACGATTTGCTCCAAGAATTTGTCGCCATAGCCGGAGGATCCGCGATAGTTGGGTTCGAAAACCAGCCAGCCTTGAGACGCCGCCAGACGGTCCCACTGATACCAGTCCGCCTCAAAATGATTGCCATCGGCATCGTCCGGACCACCGTGAATGAAGACAAACATGGGTAGGTTCTTGGCTTCGAACTTTCCCGGCGGGTACATGAGCATGCCTTCGATACTGATACCGTCATCGGCCGTCCAGCGGTAGGGCTTGCCCCTGGGAAGGTCGCGTTCAGTAAACAAGCGGTTGAATGAAGTGATAGGCCGCGCTTCAGAAAGTTTTTCGATGCTGTCTGCGAGATAAACTTCTGTCGGCTTCTCGAGACTTGAATAAAGGAACGCAATTCGCAAGGAGTGCTGCCCGGAAGCGATCAGATCATAGGTTCCTGCCCATCCTGCCTGCTTTGCAAAAGGAGCATTGGAGTTGGTTTGGGAGTACAGCTGTACTTCGGTTCCCACGCGGCCAGCGGCCAGCACTCCCGCGTTTGCATTCACACAGTAATGTTGGAGGGAACCAGTGAAATCGCCAGCCCAACGCTCGGTTTTGCCGGTGTCGGCGTCCACCCAGTAGAGACGTTTCTGGGTGTCTTTGTATTTGTTCTCAACCGAACCGTGGTCGACATCGAAGAAGATGTGAATGTTATCTTTCGCCCAATGGACATTTTGTTCGAGGGCTTCATTATGCGTGACTTGATGTGGCGGCTGGTCTGGCGAGGCCTTCCCCAAATCGACAGAATAGATCTCAAACTCGGAGATCTTTTCCTCCCGCTCGGAAACAGACTCTGTGACAAAGGCGAGGCGGTGGCCATCCGGAGAAACATCCGTGCCATTGACCCGCCATGGAGTGCTGGCGATCGCTCGGGAACCCGGCGTAACGTCAGGTGTGTTGTCGGTGTCATCCAATGGCTTACTGGACGCAGCCATGCGTCGAGCGACCGCGTCCGCGACATCAAGAGCAAAGATTGTATCCCCCCGTTCCGCCACACGATATTGCTTGACGTCCTTCCACTCTTTCTTGTAAGCATCCTTCTGATCCCTGGTCCAAGGCTGGCGGGTGGCGAAGTACAGAGTTTTCGCATCAGGCGACCAGGCGAAGGCGTGGACTTCTTCTTCTCCACGGGTGACAGGGAACGCTTCCCCCCCACTCGGCGAAATCAAGTACAGATGCGCGGTTTCCTCTTCCTTGGATTCGTCCTCTTTTTCATCATCTTCCTCGTCGGTTTTCTTTGTGGATGGTGTTTTTCGCTCTGATATGAAGGCGATCCATCGGCCGTCGGGAGACCACTGCGGATGGCGATCATGGCCGGATTGCGTAAGCTGGGTTAACGTGCCTGCACCCTGTTCGATACGGTACAGCCAAAGATCGGTACGGAAAATTTTCTGGTCCCAGTCCGCGCGGTCGGTCTCAATAACGACGGCACGGCCATCAGGGGACAGCTGTACAGAATCGAAATCCACAGAATTGAAGAATTCATCGAGCGTGAGCCTGGGCTTATCGGCAGCGTGGGCGAAGTTGGAGGCAAAAACGATGACGGAGCAGAGCAGAAGTTTCTTAGTTGTCATAGGCGGAAACAGAGGTATAACGCGAACGCTTCACATTTGCAAACCGCGAAGCCTCTTTCTGCTTTCGGTGGGACACACGGAAATAGCTGTCCGGCGCGGATTTTGAGGCTATCGCCGGATGCTGGCGGGCTGGATCTCTTCCAGATCGACCCAGTTTGTGGGATAGGACCCGGTGTAGCAGGCGGTGCAGTAAGTAGTTTGGTCGCCGTCGCCGCAGGCCTTTTTCAGCCCTGCCAGGGAAACATAGGCCAGCGAATCGGCGCCGATGAACTCGCGAATTTCTTCGATGGACTTATTGGCGGCAATCAAGTCTCTTTTGGACGGCGTATCCACACCATAAAAACAGGGGGAAATCGTCGGCGGGCACGAGATCCGCAAATGCACTTCCTTAGCCCCGGCGCTGCGCACCATGCGTACAATTTTCCTGCTGGTGGTGCCACGCACAATCGAATCGTCAATGAGGACGACGCGCTTGCCCTGGAGCAAGCTGCGCACCGGGTTCAGTTTCAATTTCACGCCGAAATCGCGCACGCTTTGCCGCGGTTCAATGAAGGTGCGCCCGATGTAATGATTGCGGATCAGGCCGAAGCGAAAAGGGATGCCACTCTCGGCGGCGTAACCCATGGCAGCGGTAACCCCGGAATCGGGCACAGGGACAACGATATCCGCCTCCGCCGGGGCTTCCCGCGCCAACTGACGTCCGAGCTCTTCGCGGCTCTCCTGCACGGCCCGCTCAAAAACCAGGCTGTCAGGGCGCGAGAAATACACGTGCTCAAAAATGCAACTGGATAGCGGCTGCGTTGTGGAATAGAAGCGTGAGGTCATGCCCTCCGGGCCGATGACGATGAGCTCGCCGGGTTTTACGTCGCGCTCGAAGGTAGCACCGATAAGGTCGAAAGCGCAGGTTTCGGAGGCAAAGATGATAGTGTCCTGCTTCTCACCGGGAATCCTTCCCATGGCGAGCGGGCGGAAGCCGCGTGGGTCGCGAGCTGCAAAGATGCGATCCGAACTGACCATCACGAGTGAGAACGCGCCCTCCACTCTGCGCAGCGCGTCTGCCATGGCTTCCGGCAGGGTCTGCTCTTTGGAGAGAGCGATCAGGTGGACAATTACCTCAGTATCGCTATTAGTCTGAAAAATCGACCCCTGGTTTTCCAGCCGGCTGCGAATTTCACTGGCGTTCACCAGATTGCCGTTGTGCGCCAGAGCGATCATGCCCTTGTTCGATTGCACCAGGATGGGCTGAGCATTAAGCAGGGCAGATTCACCCGCGGTGGAATAGCGGGTATGTCCAATGGCCAACGTCCCGCGGAGTTGGGTCAAAACATCCTCGACGAAAATGTCGGCAACCAGTCCCATGGCCTTGTGGACGCGCAGAGTCATGCCGTCGGAGGTGGCGATACCTGCCGATTCCTGGCCACGATGTTGCAAGGCGTGCAGCCCCAAATAGGCAAGCTTCTCTGCTTCAGGGTGCGAATAGATCGCTACTACGCCGCATTCTTCGCGAAATTTGTCGGAAGTCAGCATTTGGCAATTAGCCCCTTGCACCTTGGCTTTTCTAGTCCGTTACGAGCACCGGCTCGGTGCTCAATGTATTCGTTAAGGCGTTTTCGTAAGAATCCCGTAAAACGCTGATGGCCGAGGAGACCATGACTCGGCCATCCAGTCTGATCTCCAGGCTTTCGTAAGTTGTCTCCCCGATCACATTGCAGAAAATTCCGTATTTGCCTGCCACTTTTTTGATTCCTGAGAGATGAGCCCGGTCGCAGGAGATGACCACACGACTTGCATCCTCGCCGAACAAGGCAAACTCCGGTGGGAGTTCCTGCGAGTCCAAGTCTAGTCTGGCCCCCACCGAGGCGGGGAAGGACGATTCCGCAAGTGTCACGGCGATGCCGCCATCCGAACAATCGTGCGCTGAATCGAGCAAACCAGCATGGATCATCTCAACCAGCGCCTTTTGCAGTGCGGCCTCGCGCGCCAGTTCCAGTGATGGGGGAAAACCCCACAACTCTCCCAAAATCTCCCTGGCATACTCTGAGGAGCCAAATTCCACTTCGGCATCCGTCAGATCTCCGGGTTCGGAGGCCCGCAACAGGACGACAGTTCGGCCAGGCTCGCGAAAATGAGGAAATATAGTTTTGTGAACGTCATCGAGAATGCCTACGACCCCGAGCACCGGGGTGGGATAAATCCCTTCCCCTAGAGTTTCGTTGTAGAAGCTCACGTTGCCGCCGGTGATCGGGATATCCAGCTCCTCGCAGGCCTTTGTAATGCCATCGATGACCTGCGAGAACTGCCACATGATCGCGGGCTTTTCCGGGTTACCGAAGTTCAGGCAATTGGTGGCACCCGCCGGAGTTGCGCCCGCGCATGTCACGTTGCGAGCGGCTTCAGCTGCGGCGTGCATCGCACCAAGTTGGGGATCGAGATAACACCAGCGGCTATTGCCATCGAGCGCCATCGCCAGCGCGCGTTGCGAACCCTTGATGCGGATGACTCCGGCATCGCCGGCACCGGGAGCTTCCACCGTGTTGGTCTGCACCATGTGATCGTATTGCTGCCACACCGAGCGCTTGCTGCAGATATTCGGGCTGGCTAGAAGTTGCTTCAGGTCATCGGTGAGATCTGCCCTCTGTCCTAGCTTTATGTCTGCTGGCATTTCTCGCGGCACCGGTGGTTCCCAGCGTTGCATCGGGCGCTTATAAAGTGGGGCATCGTCCGTGAGCGCTTCGTTGGGAATCTCCGAAACCACCTGCCCGTGCTCAAGCACGCGCATTTTGCCGTCCTTCGTGACGCGGCCGATCTCCGCGGCATCGAGTCCCCACTTCTCAAAAATCCGGAATACTTCCTGCTCACGGCCTTTTTGCGCGACCAGCAGCATACGTTCCTGGGACTCGCTGAGCATGATCTCGTAGGGAGTCATGCCGGTTTCGCGTTGTGGCACGCGATCCAGTTCAATCTCGATTCCGACGTGACCACGCGCGCCCATTTCGCAGGTGGAGCAGGTCAGTCCTGCGGCACCCATGTCCTGAATGCCGACGATCGCGCCGGTTTGCATGGCTTCGAGGCATGCTTCGAGCAGCAGCTTTTCCAGGAAGGGATCGCCGACTTGCACATTGGGACGTTTAGCCTCGAAGGCTTCGCTGAATTCCTCGCTGGCCATGGTCGCGCCGTGAATTCCGTCACGGCCCGTCTTGGCGCCCACGTAAATGACGGGATTCCCTTCGCCGGCGGCCCGGGCATAGAAAATCTGATCTCGCCGCACCAAGCCCAGCGCGAATGCATTAACCAGCGGGTTTGTCGAATAGCAGGGTTCAAACTTGGTCTCGCCGCCAAGGTTGGGAACGCCGAAGCAATTCCCGTAGGAGGCGATCCCACTGACCACGCCTTCGAGCAGGGAATGATTCTTATGGATCTCCGCTTGTGTGGGGACAGCTCCCGCTCTCGGCTGTCCGAGTGAGCGTGATTCGGCTTGAATTTTTGGCGAGCTTCGCTCCGCCTGGACGGGCGAGGCGGCCGTCCCCACGTGCCTTGTTATGGGTCCGAAGCGCAGTGAGTCCATGATGGCAACCGGCCTCGCGCCCATGGTGAAGATGTCACGCAGAATTCCACCCACACCGGTTGCCGCTCCTTGAAAGGGTTCGATGAACGAGGGGTGGTTATGCGACTCGATCTTGAAGGCGCAGGCCCAGCCGTCGCCGATGTCGATGATGCCGGCGTTTTCGCCGGGGCCTTGGAGCACGCGGCGGCTGCGAGTCGGCAGCCGCTTCAGATGCAGACGCGAAGACTTGTAGGAGCAGTGCTCACTCCACATCACGCTGAAGATGCCCAGCTCAGTGATGGTGGGCTCGCGCCCGCCAAGAAGTTGTTTGATCTTTTCGTATTCTTCAGGGGTGAGACCGTGTTCCTGGACCAGTTCTGGGCTGATGGCTGGGACGGCAAGGTTGTGCATGGGGAAACTCTATTGTCGCATGGCAGGAAGTAAGTGGATAAGCAATCTGTTTAGTATTATTCAGGATGCATGAAGTCGGTCATCGTCGGCACGGCTGGCCACATCGATCACGGAAAAACCGCGCTGGTCAAGGCATTGACCGGAATCGATGCCGACCGTCTGGAAGAAGAGAAACGGCGCGGGATCACGATTGACATCGGTTTTGCACATCTTGAACTGCCAACCCGAGACGGGGAGGTGCTGCGGCTGGGATTCGTCGATGTGCCCGGCCACGAACGTTTCGTTCGCAATATGCTTGCGGGTGTTGGCGGCATCGATCTGGTGCTGCTGGTGGTTGCGTCCGATGAAGGGATCAAGCCACAAACTCGCGAGCACTTCGATATCTGCCGACTATTGTCGGTTCGGCATGGCATTACGGTGCTGACAAAAGCCGATCTGGTCGATGCGGAAACGCTCGAAGTTGTGCGTCTGGAAGTGGAAGATTTTCTGCGCGGGTCATTCTTGGACACTCAAAAAACGCCGATCATCGCGGTGAGTTCGTTGACCGGCGCCGGAATCGAGGACCTGAAGAAAAACCTGGTCAAGGTAGCGAGTGAAATTCCGGCGCGAGATTCGCGCGGTCTTACGCGCCTGCCGGTTGATCGCGTATTCAGTATGAAGGGCTTCGGAACTGTGGTCACCGGCACACTGATTTCAGGGTCGGTGCGGAGAGAAGATGAACTCGAAGTCTTTCCCCGAGGCGAGCGAGTCCGGGTTCGGGGCGTACAGGTACATGGAACCGCGACGGATCAGGCAGTGGCCGGTCAGCGTACTGCGCTGAACCTGGCAGGTTTGCCCATGGAGCAATTGTCACGCGGCGTGACACTGGCTCGTCCGGGCACGTTCCACGTGGCTACACGGCTCGATGTCGAACTCACTGTACTGCCCTCGGCCAAGGCGCTGAAGGATCGGGTGCGAGTGCATTTTCACGCGCACACCTCTGAAACCATTGCCAAGGTATTGCTGCATGGAAACAAGCAAATCTCGGCAGGAGAAACCGCGTTCGGACAGCTGGTGTTGGCTGAACCGATTCTGCTGTTGCCTGGAGACCGCTTTATCATCCGCCAGTTCTCTCCCGTGGTGACGGTTGGCGGAGGAGTGGTTTTGGATGCATTTCCCATGGCGAAAATCAAGCCGGAGGTGCGAAATCAGTTTCTGACGGTCGCAGCAGGAGGCGATCCCGAACGGATTTTAATAAGGCGGGTTGCGCGACGTTTTTTAGCGGGAATTTCGTTACACAGTGCAGTGGCGGAGACCGGCTGGCGCTCAGATGCAATTGAGAAGTATTTACGTTGCCCGCTGGTGCGAGGCGAGGTAATTCGGGTCGGCGATCTGCTAGTCAGCCCTGAAGCTATCAGGGCGCTCAGTCAGCTTTTGTCCGAAACCGTGGCCCGCTTTCAGCAGCAAAATCCCCTCAGTCCTGGCATTAACAGGGAGACGCTGCGGGAAAAATTGGGCATCGGCCCGGAGATTTTTGCCGCTGCATTGGACATGCTGGTGGGCGAGAAGAAGCTGGAAATCTCCCGCGATTTTGTTCGCCAGCCCGGCCAGGGCGTGGTGATGAAGGACGAAGAATCGGAGTCCAAAAGGAGCATTGAAGAAGCATTTGCCTCGGCTGGTCTGAAGGTACCCACACTCAAAGAGGTACTTGCAGGCCTGAAGGTCGATAAAGTCCGGGCACAGAAAATCGTTACCCTGTTGCTGCGCGACAAAGTTCTGGTGAAGATTTCCGAAGATTTGCTGTTTCACAAGGACGCACTGTTTGATTTACGTCAACGCATGGTCGAGCAGAAAGCGAAATCCGCACGGATCGACGTGGCGCACTTCAAGGACCTTTTGGGAGTGACTCGAAAGTACGCCATCCCTCTGCTGGAATACCTGGATCGTGAGCACGTCACGCGGCGGGTGGGAGATGAAAGGATAATTTTGTGAGTTCTGGACTTTGGAGCGTTCTGGAAAGTGAGTCGCATATAAGACCTGTAGTATCTCCGGCAATCGAGCACCTTGGGGAACTTGCATCGTGAACCCAGGCATTCGCATCATCGGCGCCGGTCTGGCTGGATCGGAAGCGGCGTGGCAATGCGCACGGCGTGGGATCGCAGTTGAGCTGTTCGAAATGCGTCCGGCGCGCTCTACTCCAGCGCATCAGACTGGCGATTTCGCGGAACTGGTCTGCTCGAATTCCCTGAAATCCGATACCGAAAATACCGCGCCGTGGCTGCTCAAGGAAGAAATGCGCCGCGCCGGATCACTTCTCATGGAGATTGCCCGGGAATGTGCGGTACCGGCTGGACATGCTCTGGCGGTAGATCGTACAACTTTTGCCGCCAAAGTAACCGATGCGGTTTCCCGCGAGCCGCTGATTACGATCCGGCGGGAAGAAGTCACGCGCGTTGACAAAGACCAGATCACGATCATCGCCACGGGGCCGCTGACTTCGAGCGCGCTGTCGCAGGAGATTGGCCGGCTCACCGGCGCTTCACAATTGTGCTTCTACGATTCAATCAGTCCGATTGTGGAAGCTGATTCCATCGATATGTCGAAGGTATACCTGGCTGCCCGCTATCATAAGGGAACGGCTGACTATATTAATTGCCCAATGTCCAGGGAGGAGTACGACTGCTTCTACGACGCTTTGGTTGTTGCGCAATCGGTAGAAGAACGCGATTGGGAGAAGCTGAATTACTTTGAAGGCTGCCTGCCCATTGAAGAGATCGCGCGGCGTGGGCGCGACACTCTGCGCTTCGGTCCCATGAAGCCGGTTGGGCTGAAGGATCCTCGTACTGGCAAGATTCCCTATGCCGTGGTGCAGTTGCGGCAGGAGAATCTGCGGGCCGATTCTTACAACCTTGTAGGATTTCAGAACCATTTGAAATTCGGAGAGCAGGCCAAAGTTCTGCGGCTGATTCCAGGGCTTGAAAATGCCCATTTCCTGCGTTTCGGGCAGATCCATCGCAACACGTACATCAATGCTCCGGCGCTGCTCTCGGATACGCTGCAGATGAAAACGCACCCTCAGATCCTGTTTGCAGGACAGGTTTGCGGAGTCGAGGGATACGTGGAATCAATCGCGACGGGATTGATGGCAGGACTTCACGCGATGGCGGTTGTGGGCGGGATGAAGCCTGTTCCGCCACCCCGCGCGACAGCCTTGGGGTCGCTGGCTTACTATGTGAGCCACGCTGACCCTGACAGATTTCAGCCCGCGAACATTAGTTTCGATCTTCTGCCAAGGCTCGAGAAACCGGTGCGTGACCGGCAGCAAAGGCACAAAAAGCAGTGTGACCTGGCGCTGCGAGAGCTGCAGAATTGGCTGGCTCAGGTCAACTTTGTGAAGCATACAGAGCTTGCGTCCTAAGTCTGATGGCTTGGTTCCCGGGTCCCAAGCCGTAGCTGGCGCAGCAGTTACTTGGGGGCTTTTTTCAGGTTACTGCTGAAGAAACCTGCGTTACGAAAGTGGCATTTACACGCGAATGAGATGCCCTTACTATCAGCCCTGTAATTTTGGCAGTTCCGGGGGAGGGCTGCCAGGGCGTCCTGGATTAAAACTTCAGGACGCTTTTTTGTTGCGAGGTACAGCAAGGCGCGGATTTGGCAATTCCTGCCTAGGAGCGGTGCTGGACATCAGCAGCAAACGGCGCCACCGCATTGGAGACACTCTGAGACCGACCGGTGATGGCCTGGGGCTCCATTGGAGGGCGCTGCTCCAGAGTTCCTAGCACGGGGACTTCCGAGATGTCCCTGCCTTCCACCTGAGACACGAAGCCGTGGAGGGCGCAAAGCGCATCAATCCACTTCTGTTGCCTTGCGCTGAGCACCTTCACCGGCAGCATGGGAAAATTCCGAAACAGCCAAAGCAGGTAAAGCCGCTGGGCGAAGGAAGGCTTTACATAGCGAGGTCCGAGAGGGGTAAGTACTCGCAGCACTCCCCAAGAAAGTTTTTCCAACCACATGGCCACGATCACCTAAAGATTAAGGATTTTCGACATTTTCGCCAAAGCAATTCAAGGGCCAGCATTATTGCACCAAACCTGATGCAAAGGGAAGCGGGAAATTCGCAGGAGATTTCGGCGGGAAGCTAGCTTGCCGGTCCCAAGGCACTGCGTAAGCTCATAATACATAGGTAGTTACTGTGGCTGAGCGGAGTGCAGTCTGGGATCCCGAAGTGGCTGATCGAGGCCAACACAGGTGATCCGGTGCTGGGAAGAAAGTTCCATATTGAACTTCCTCACCTAGCCAGCGAAGCGCAATGCCTGTCCCCGTCAAGAGCGAAAGTGCTCTTCATCCTTGAACCGATAGCAAAAAAGGCTGCTCGAAAGCTTCAGCGATCCAGCGCAGAAACCTGGCAGCGTCGGCGCCGTCAATCAAGCGATGGTCGTAAGACAGCGAGAGTGGCAACACCAGGCGGGGTTCAAACCTGCCGTTCATCCAAAGCGGCTCTGTGCTGGAACGCGAGAGCCCGAGAATTGCGACTTCGGGGTAGTTCACAATGGGTGAGAATCCGGTACCGCCAATGCCTCCAAGATTCGTGATGGTAAAAGTGCCGCCTTCCATCTCGGCGGGAGTGAGCTTCTTGTCGCGCGCTTTCTTCGAAACTTGCGTGAGTTCGGCGGCGAGCTCGACAATGTTCTTCTTATCCACGTCAGGAATGACCGGGACCAGGAGTCCCCGATCGGTATCGACCGCAACCCCGATATTCACATACTGCTTGTAAACAATTTCTTCCTTTGCCAGATCGATGCTGGCGTTGAACTGCGGGAAGATTCGCAGGGCGGAGGCGCACACCTTCAAGGCGATGGCGGTCACTGTCATTTTGCCGCCGGCTTCCTCCGCCTTGGGGGCAAAGCGAGCTCGCAATTGCTCGAGCTCGGTAATGTCAGCCCGGTCATTCTGGGTTACATGAGGGATGGTGTGCCAGGCTTCCCAGAGATGCTCGGCGGTTTTTCGCCGGACGCCACGCATAGAGACTCGTTCGATCTTGCCCCATTTGGCGAAATCAGGGAGCTCAGGCTGCGCGAAGGGAGTTGCACGCGGCGCCTGGGCTGCGCCAGTCGCCGAGGTCAGCAACTGCTTTGAGTAGGCCTTAACGTCATCCTCGCTGATGCGCCCACTTGGGCCAGTTCCCTTTACATTCCGAATCTCGATGCCGAGTTCCCGAGCCAGACGGCGCACGTGCGGAGCCGCGGGTACCGGTTCGCCATGATCTGTACCCGCGACCTTAGCTAACTGCGCAGGCATGGCGAAGGCCTGAACTTGAGCCTGCGGTTGATCCGGTGGGAGCGCTTGCTCCTCCGTTTTGCCTTCCGCACGGATGGCTGCCTGAAACGCGAGTCGCGCCCCATGCTGGCCGGAAACGTGCTCTACGGGCCCGTGTTTCGAGCCGACAGCCACCGGGGCTGCACCTTCGAGAAGGAAAATGATCTCGCCGACTTTAACCTTATCGCCCTGCTTTACGCGTACCTCTTTCACTGTGCCGGTCACAGAAGACGGAACCTCGACCACCGCCTTGTCGGTTTCCAGCTCCATGACAGGTTGTCCTTCAGAAACCTTCATGCCGGGGGAAATCATCAACCGCACCAGATCCCCTTCCGAAATGTTTTCGCCAAGTTCAGGAAGCCTGAACTCGGCAGCGACGGCAGCCAGGGAGGGAGATTTGGGCTTTTCCAGTTGAACCTGTGAAGGAGGGTCCCCTGCGTCGGTTTGCGGTTGTTTCGGCGGCTCAGGCATTGGAGCCAGTTTTGCGGGCGAGGGCGCCCGCGCCACACCACTGGCCCCATTATCGACAGTGAAGATGACCTGGCCGACCCTGACCTTCTCGCCTTCTTTGACTCGTATTTCCTTTACCGTGCCGCTGACCGACGAGGGAACTTCGACGACCGCCTTTTCGGTCTCGAGTTCCATCACAGCCTGGCCCTCAGTGACTTGAGCTCCCGGCGAGATCATCAGGCGAACGAGGTCGCCCTGATCCACGTTCTCACCAAGTTCAGGCAGCTTGAATTCAGTCACGTGACACTCTCATATTCAGCCCGTCTGAGTCTGTTTGGCCCTGCGAACAATCACCGGCTTACAAAACAGACAGGCATTACTTAACTGGTCGCCGGGTTCGGTTTATCTGGATCAATACCCAATTCTCGAATCGCTCGCTGCACTACGTCGTTTTCCATCTGCTTCTCCCGCACTAAGGCGTTCAGAGTGGCGAGCACAATGTGTTTGGCGTCCACCTCGAAGAAGTCGCGCAGGGAAGGACGATTTTCACTTCGACCGAAACCGTCGGTTCCGAGCGCAACGAGTTTCCCGGGTACCCACTGCGCAATCGATTCGGGCAAGACCTTCATGTAGTCCGACGCGGCGACGAACACCCCGGGCGCATCCTTGAGGCAATGCGTCACGTAGGGTACGCGAGGCGCATTCGCGGGGTGCAAGCGATTCCAGCGTTCACATTCGTTGGCGTCAGAATACAGACGCTTATAACTGGTCACGCTCCAAACATCCGCAGCCACGCTGTATTTTTCTTCCAGAATCTGCTGCGCCTTGAGCACTTCGTACATGATCGCGCCGCTGCCCAGAAGCTGGGCTCGCAGTCTTGCGTCTTTTTTCCCTGAAGCCTTGAAGCGGTACAAACCTTTGAGGACGCCGTCACGAACGTTCCCATCTTCGGGCATGTGGGGCATCGGCAGCGGTTCATTGGTCACGGTCAGGTAATAGAAGATGGATTCCTGATCGACGTACATGCGCTTGATGCCGTCTTGAATAATGATTGCGATCTCGTAGGCGAAGGCCGGGTCGTAAGCCAGAAGATTGGGCAGCGAAAGCGCCAACACATGACTATGGCCGTCCTGATGCTGCAAACCCTCGCCCGCCAGAGTAGTACGTCCGGCGGTGCCACCGATGAGAAAGCCGCGCGTCCGCATATCAGCGGCAGCCCAGATCAGATCGCCGATTCGCTGAAATCCGAATATGGAGTAGTAAATGAAAAACGGGATTGTATTGATGCCGTAAGTTGCGTAAGCGGTTCCCGCAGCAATGAACGAGCACACCGAGCCAGCTTCGGTGATTCCCTCTTCGAGAATCTGCCCGTTGAGAGCTTCTTTGTAGTAGAGCAACGTGTCCATATCGACAGGCTCATAAAGCTGGCCCACGCTGGAGTAAATGCCCACCTGGCGAAAGAGAGCTTCCATGCCGAAGGTGCGGGCCTCGTCGGGGATGATAGGAACGATGAGTTTACCGATCTCGGGATCGCGCAGGAGCTTGGACAACAAGCGCACGAAAACCATGGTGGTGGATGCTTCGCGGCCTTCCGTACCTTTATAGAATTCTTCAAAAAGCGCCTCAGAAACAGGCTTGATGGGTGCGGAGCGCACCTTTCGTTCGGGCAAGTAGCCGCCAAGCTGCTTGCGGCGAGCCTGCATATAGGTGATTTCGGGACTGTCGTCGGCCGGGCGATAAAAGGGTGCGTTGTGCAGTTCGTCATCCGGAATGGGGATGCCAAAGCGCGAACGGAACATCCACAGTTCCTCGTCATTCAGCTTCTTCTGCTGATGGGTGATGTTCTTGCCTTCGCCGGCTTCGCCGAGACCGTACCCTTTGATGGTTTTGGCGAGGATAATTGTCGGCGAGCCTTCGTGCTCGACGGCTGCCTTGTAAGCGGCATGCACTTTAATGGGATCGTGGCCGCCCAGGCGCATGCGCGCGAGTTGCTCGTCAGAGAGATGCTCCGCCATCTTGAGCAGGCGCGGGTCGGTGCCAAAGAAGTTCTGCCGGAAGTAAGCGCCGCTTTCCACAAAGTATTTTTGATATTGGCCGTCGCTGATCTCCCCCATTCGCCGAACCAGTAGGCCATCGCGGTCATTGCGAATGAGCATGTCCCAATCGCTGCCCCAGATGACTTTAATGACGTTCCAGCCGGCACCGCGGAAAATGGCTTCCAGCTCTTGAATAATCTTGCCGTTCCCGCGTACAGGGCCATCCAGGCGCTGGAGATTGCAATTTACGACGAAGATCAGGTTATCGAGCCTCTCACGGGAGGCCAGGGTGATCGAGCCCAGGGATTCCGGCTCGTCCATCTCGCCGTCCCCCAGGAACGCCCAGACCTTGCCCCCTCGGGTTTCTTTCAGACCACGATTTTCAAGGTAGCGCATGAAGCGAGCCTGGTAGATGGCCTGAATCGGGCCGAGGCCCATAGAAACTGTGGGAAACTCCCAGAAATCCGGCATCAGCCAGGGATGAGGATAGGAAGACAAGCCACCGCCCGGCTTCAATTCGCGACGGAAATTTTCCAGCTTCTGCCTGGGGATGCGACCTTCAAGGTAAGCGCGAGCATAAATCCCCGGCGCCGCGTGTCCCTGAAAATAAACGATGTCACGATCTCCGCCTTCAGTGTGCGCTCGAAGAAAATGGTTGAACGCAACCTCATAGAGCGTGGCGGCGGAGGCGTAGGTGGAAATGTGGCCCCCAATTCCTTCCTGAATCTTATTGGCGCGAACCACCATAGCGAGCGCGTTCCAGCGCACCAGGCTTTTGATCCGGCGCTCCATTTCCTGGCTGCCGGGAAAGGGCGCTTGCTGAGCTGATGGAATGGTGTTCTGGTAGGGCGTAGTTGCGCTGAAAGGAAGGTTAACTCCCGCGGCCCGACGGGCGTGCAACGAGAGCTGTTGCAAGAGCCGTCCAGCGCGTTCTGGACCGCCCTTTGACAACACATAATCGAGCGAATCCAGCCACTCGCGCGTTTCCAACACTTCCAGTCCGTCTGTCCGGGTCTCAGGCACGTCTGCTACTCTCCATCCTCAGGTGGGAATAGTTCCATGATAGACAATTGCGCCGATTTTTGCAGTTGGCTAACTGTCTCATACGGAGGTGCCAAAGGACATTCAGGTGCCAAGTTGGGTTCGGAGAATCTGGGTTTTAGTAAGACTGCCCGCCGCGTATTTGGCGGGCAGGGGAATCTTGGCGGACTGGTATCGCTGTGGGTTATGCGATAACAGGGCTCTTCGTTTGCCATTGATGACGCGTGAGGGAATTGAACATCACTCGCTCACAGCGCACTAGAGATACCACCGATGGGATACTGCAGTCCAAGCAGGACAACGTGCCGGATCATCTGCTCATAACGATCGGCGACCGCAGCATGCGAAAAATGCCCAAGCGGCAAGAACAGCGAAATATACAATTTTGGAATCGCCTGCAAAGCATAAAGTCGCAAGCGGATCGCGTTATCGATGAGCTTTACCGCCATGGCTGCTACTTCCGGATCGGAGCTGTGGCGTGCAGCCTCCGCCAAACTCAGCAATACGGCCGCGTTACGGGCGGTGCATCCGATATAGTCGATGGCCGCCCGGATACGTTCCCTTTGCACTTTACGGAAGTCCTCCGCGGGTAATCGGCTGCGCAAGTACTCTTCTTCAGTTGGGTCAATCAGGTTGCGAAAAGCCTCGAGATCGACGGGGCGGAGTTGATCGGCGGGACTTTCTCCTATTCGCATCGCGATGTACTGACCTCTCGCCAGCCGAACTAAGAGCAGCAGGACGAGAGCTGAAAACAGTACGAGAACGATCGAAATGATCATCGTTGTAAGAGCCGCTCCAGCTCCTGATTCCAAAGTTCGAGATCATGCTTGGGCGGTATTTTGCTGGAACCCAGCTTCTTTCGCTCCGGCATGAACAAATAGGCAATCCAGACCATGACAGAGCACAAGGTCGCCCCTTGAGTCACAGCTTCGAGAACGTCTTCGTCGAAATTACGCATGATGGGTTGAATCTGCGAGCGGATGGCGTAAGCCCCCAATTGAGCGGCAGCAAGAATTCCGAGGCCGAGCACGATTCCGAAAGTGCAGCTCCTCCACGGCAGATTGAGATAGCGAGGGAACACAATAAGAAGAAGCAACAAACCACACAGCAGAAGGTCTGCAGTTCGCCTGAGCAGGAAGACCACAGACATGTAATGATCTTTGCCGTTGGCAGGAGCAAACCATGCAAAGGCAATCGCAACAGCAATAAGAGCGATAGTTGCCCAGGCAAAAAGTCCCGCAGCAACCCTGCGAAGTGTGGGGTAACTGCGGAGGATCTGTTTCAGGAGTTCGTAAACAACCGCAAAACTCAGAGCACTGAGAAGGGCGGTACTGGCAATATAAGCGGTCCGATACTCATCCCCAGAGACCCTAGGCGCATAGTCCATGAAAATCATCGTGGCGGTCTGCACGCAGGAAATTCCGGTGTATATAAAGAAAACCGGAAATTCGCTATATGTCTTGCGCCAAACCAATAAGGCGAACAGCACCGCCCGGAGACCGCCATGGGCGAACCACAAGCCGTGCCACAACTGGGACGGAACCGTCATCAGTTATGGGCAATATAGCGCCTTGCACGATAGCGTACAACGAGATTCTGAGGAACTACGGCAAGGTTAGCCTGGCAACACAACGCCGGGTTTTGTACAGCCGTCCGGGCCGCAATTGGGCGCGGGCTCGTCTGCGGTTCCCGGCAGGAAAACCCGTACGCCGGGTTTTGTACAGCCATCCGGGCCGCAATTGGGCGCCGGCTCGTCTGCCACGGCGATGGGAGCGGAAAAGCAAGCAATTAGCGATGCGACAGCCAACCAAAGTAGGCACTTTTTCACGGCGTAAACTCCTTTGCAGGGTGGATTGAACCGTGATAATGTGCCTGCGGCGACGATTTGGCTTAGCGCGGCCTAATTTTTTCACTGTTCGGAAAACGTAACAGGATGTCACTTTTATCCGCGTTGGAAGACCTGCAGACGACAACTCTGAAGGCGATTGCCGGTTCCTTGCGGCGGCTGGAATACCTGGCCAGCTTGCGAAGAGAGGATGGCTCCTACACCCATTGGGGCTTGACCCGGATTTATGGAGAATTGCGCGCCCGACGGGCGCTGGCCGATGCGCATCGGGCGCAGCTTTCCACTATTCTGGCAACCCCAATTCGGAACCTGGAGAAGGACGTGCGGGAATCAAGCGATGAAGCCGGAGTGTCGCCAAGGGCCTACCTAGAGCGACTCTCGAGTAGTCCTTCCCTGCTGCCCCCAAATCCGGGAGCGGGTTCGAGCCGGCATCTTAGTTCAGTGCTTCACGCGCTCTCGAGTTTGCAGAAGACCCGAAAACCGGACGCCAGTCCCCGAGTTTAATGGCAACGCCCACGACTTGTCCGATCACCTCAGCGTCCTGAGGGTAGCGCAGCACTCGAGGAGGAACCGGGGAAAGAGGGTGGGGCTGGAGGATGATTTCTTCTTTGGTCAGCGTGCACCAACAACAGATGTGCCCTGCGCGAGTTTCGACAAAATAGATCGGCCTTTCATATTCCGATCTCCACCCCCCGTCGGCAACTTTATTTCTGGATTCATCCACTTGCACGAAACTGCCGGGTGGCAGTATGGGGTACATTGTCCAATCTTCACTGCCAATGTAGCCGTAAGTGAACTGGCAGGACTCAAACTGCGCCAAATAGGCCAAAGGGACCAATCCCCATTCTTCCACCATGCGTCCGAAGTTTGCGGTGCGGCGGGGATCGAAGCTGGGATCCAGGCGGATGGGAATTTGCACTGCAGTCAGATTGGCCAGGGCGTTGGAAACGTGAGATTTGGGAGGCGCGATCAGATCCAAATCGATGGCGATCTCGTTTGATTCAACTCCGTACCAGCGCATCAAGTCGCGCAAATCCTTGCGGTAGATGACGGCAAAAGAATAGAGGCGAAAGATGCTGGGAACGATTCCTTTGGTTTCAATGTCAGAGAGGCGGCTGGGAGGAATGGCGAACTCTTCGTTGCAGTGTCGCTCGGCAATTTTCGCGCTCGCCGTCTCCACATCCCGCATGGTCAGCCCAAGCTGTTCGCGCAGTGCTCTGAGATTGTGTCCGCCTGCTGACATGGCGCTCTTTGAACCATTGAAAAAGTGACTGGCAATAATAGCAACTTGGCAGGTTGTGGAAAAGAATGTTCAGAGCAGGCTGTTCGCGCTGCAATTGCCGAAGTAGCCCGCGGTCTGTTCTGATTTTGTAATAAATCGAACAATGGAAGCCCCTAACGATGCAAGTCTGCCGACCAGTCAAGGCCCGTTCAGCATGCAGACAGATACATATCATGAAGCTGGGATCTTCACCGTTCTCGACCGGACGAGCTCGGACAGGTTGGGACTTGTTCCGTACGATGTTGTCCGACAAGCGCTGGCCTATGTGGTTTGGTCGCTTTGCGCATGAACGTTTCTGTTGAAAACAAACCACTTCTTGGGTTTGTTTCGCAAAAACCTCAACTCCGCCTGCTTAAGTTAATGCTCAGCGGTGGTGGTACGGTTTCGCCTCTTCGCTGTCGTTGCAGACGCTCTAGCTGGTCCATGGCGCGATAGAGTTGCCTGTCTAAATGAGCTTCGTAGCGGAGCAGCTTGTCGGTTGCTTCCGCGGGAGGCAGGCTAAAACTTCGGGCTTCGGCATCCCCCGTGAGCTGCTCTCGCTGCACGGAGTATTCCTCGAAAATCTTAATTTTTTTCAACTGATGGTCGATCGCCGACGTGACTAAGGCGGCGAACTCTTTCTCAGCCTCTTTGTCCTCCACAGCTTCACCAGGCGGATCTTCCGAAAGGTTTTGCGGCGGAACGGCGTGGCTACATTGAAGTGCGAATAAACAGTCCCAAAAAGTGAATTCACAGACAATGTCTCGCCGAGTCTCTTCTGACATATAGCCATCGCTGGCCATCTCGGCCTTCGCTTTCTCCAAAAGTGCACACAGATACGACAGGCCGGAGTGATGTGACCGCAGAGTAGTTTGGGCGCGTTGCAGGGCCGTCCACACCTCTATTAGAGGGACTCGGTCAGCAGGGTTCTCGCGTCCAAAAAAACCTAATCCTATCTGGTCCACGGCCAGGATTAGATTGGCCCGGTCTGAATCCCGCAATCTTCGGTCTACATGCAGCGTGTCAAGCTGCTTGCGGATTTCCCCGTTCTCCGCGCGGATGACGCGGGCTTTTCTCCACCAACAGGTCGCAATCGTTTGTACGAGCATCTCCTCTATGACGCCCACGGGTTGGTAGCATTGGTGAAGCTTCTCGACCAAGGCGTGGAACTCACGGGTGTCCTCTTCGCCATCCCCCGCCGTGATTACAGCTTCCCGGGCGAGCAACCCATGCTTGAGTGCGTTCCGGGCCACGGTACGTTTCCCGCGCGCCGTCCTCGGCCCAGTGGAGCGAAGCGCATTTCTGCGGTTGGCCTGGATTCTGCGCTCCGATAACGGCGGCTTGGGACCGCGATGTCCCGCTAAAGGTTGAGTCGAGGGTTTTGTTGAAGGTTCGGGTAGAGACATGCAGAACTCCTAGGTGACTCTATACGCGAAGCAACACGGACGCCGCTGGGCTTTCCCCAGCCTGGCGCCTTCGTTAGGCGCCAGTCGCGGACTGCACTTGTGACCTAAGATGCAGGAAAAGGAGACCGCGTGGCACGCAGGGCAAGTTACGAAATGCTCAGTGCCACAGTAACTTCGAGTGCCTTACCAGGTCGAGTGCCTCATAACATTACCTCTGAGCTTCTCTCTGTCCCTGCAGTTGCGAGCCAATCGAGAGACATCCCGAATTTCCAGCTGACTTTAGGAGCTAACGGCTCAGCGACTGCGAAAGATTTCGACTATTTCTTTTCCTCCCCTGTAAGTAGCCAGTCAACGGACTTGCCGAATGCTCGACGAATAGCAAGCAGCACAGCCGCTCCCGGCTCCTTTGCCCCGTGCTCGAGTGCGGACAAATGACTCTGCGTCACCCCGATTTTGTTTGCAAATTCGGCCTGGGTCATGTCGAAGCCTCGCAACTCCCGAATGCGACGGCCAATCGCGCGTAGATCAATTCGAGCTTTCTCTCGAGATTTTCGTGTTGACCGTCCCATTTTTAAAGAGATACAATAGTGTTAAAGAGATTCAATACCGACTTGCCCGACCTTTTACCGGAGGGGCCGATGACAAACAAAGTAGATACTTTGGCACGCGAAAAGCATTACGCAAAGTCACTATGCAGAGACTTGTCGCAGAACGGAGTTAAGAAACTGGAAGTCCTCATCCGCCGACACAAGGTCTCGTTCATTGAGGGCGACATTAGATATTTGGAGGACGGCTGGTACGTCACGCATTCGGGGCTGCTGCGGTTGGCGGAACGCCGGCATTGTGCAGGCATACACGTCACCCCAGTCCTAGCATCTTGTGATCCAGCCAAGTCGCGTTGGATCTTCAGAGCCGTGGTTTTTAAGTCACGGACGTGCAAAGGGTTTGTCGGCTACGGAGATGCAGATCCCTCTAATGTTTCAGATTTGGTTCACGGTGCCGAAATGCGTGTGGCCGAAACCCGCGCAGTTAATCGTGCTTTGCGGAAGGCGTACGGCATCGGCATCTGCTCGGTCGAGGAGATCGGATCCGGCGATAGACGCTCCTCCTCGCCATCTAAAAAGCTCCCGCAAGCTGCTGCAGGCGGCAACGGCAACGGAAACTTCGGCGGACGTACTGTCCGGGATCGTCTCTGCCAATTGATCCGCCAACATCAGCTCGATGCTGCGCTCGTCAAGTCTTATGCGACTGATTTCTGTGGTGTGAAGACGCTGCGCGATGCCACTCGCGAGCAGGTTGAGAATTTCGTCGTCCACCTTGCTGATCGGGCTGAAAAAGACCGACATGCGTTGCTTTGCCAACTCAACAGTTATGTCGGTCCCAAAGAAGGTGCCGCATGAAGCGCCGTATCGAGGGACTACACGAGGCCGATCCTGCAGGAAGCGTTCTGCTTCCAGATAGTCTCTATCTAGTCCGAGTCGTCCACGCTCAACATCGCTGGCATCTCGATAAGCCTTATTACGTTCTCCGCCTTGTCGTGCTCGAACCACGACAGTTCACTCAGCGGACGATAACAGGTCGCATTTACTGCACTCGCCGAGCTCTCTGGAAGCTGAACTGGTTCTTACGGGATTTCGGCTATGACCCCGACCTGCTCGGGCAGGACGAAATCGATGAGAAGAGCCTGGTTGGGCTGCGAGGTGTAGTGAAGATCGGCCATGTCGTTGTAAACGGCACTACGTTCGTCAATCTCGAGGGCTTCGCTCCGGCAAGTCAGTGGCAAGATCTATCACCCGCAGTCGTGTCATCGGCAGGTTCTGCTGGCTCTGAGGTCGCGTAATCATGGTCTACAGCTACACCCAGATCAGTCATTACCTGACCTGCCCTCGCCGGTATCGCCATCGCTATCTTGATGGCTGGCAGGAGAAGGACACTCGGGCGGCCATGCTCTTCGGCCGTGCCTTCGAACGAGCACTAGGAGCCTACTTTCTACGGCAGGATGCCGCAGCAACTCTGTTTCGGGAGTGGCAGACCTACCAGAACCAGGGACTGCGCTACACCAATTGCGACACTTGGGATCGCATGCTCGAGCAAGGCATTCTACTGCTCGACCGATTCTGCCAGGACGATCGGGTTCGTATCCGCCAGCCTC
>DASPRY010000102.1:0-66682 GCA_035624215.1 Terriglobales bacterium | reverse complement strand
TGGCGGAGAGAGTGGGATTCGAACCCACGATACGGTTTCCCGTATACACGCTTTCCAAGCGTGCGCCTTCAGCCACTCGGCCATCTCTCCCGCGCGGTTGGAGCTTGTAGCGAGGTACGCTTTCGATTCTATGGGTCGAGCGAAGGAAACCGCAAGGTAGCAGCAGGCTGCTGTTGGCCTGCCCAGAGATAACTTCGAATTGTTATCTTGAGCGAAGCGAAAGATCTATGCATTTCAAAATACAGATGAACAGACCCTTCGTGGCTCAAGGCCACTCAGAATGACAAGCTAAACAGTTTTCGGACGAGTTCTGGCCGCTCAGGAGCTACTGGAAACCATCATTCGTTACCAGGTAACAGGTGCCGGCCTAATCTTTTTTCTCGTCTTTCTCATCCAGTTGCTGGGCCAGGTAATTCTCAATGCCCATTTCGCTGATGGCGTGGAGTTGGCCTTCCAGGTAATCGATGTGCTCTTCTTCGTCCACCAGAATCTCTTCCAGCAAATCGCGGGAGCCGTTATCTCCCACCTTTACGCAGGTTTCGATGCCATCATTCAAACGCTTCACGGCATCGTACTCCACCTGCAGATCGTTCTGGAGTTGCGCCTTGACGCTCTGCCCGATATTAATCCGGAAGTAGTCGCTCATGTTGGGCGTGCCGTCAAGCAGCAGGATGCGCTCCATCAGCTTCTCGGCATGGGTCATCTCTTCGATGGCCTCTCCCCGCGTGTGTTTGGCCAGCTTCCCATAACCCCAGTTTTCGCACATCTCGGCGTGCAGAAAATATTGGTTGATAGCAGTCAACTCGGCTTTCAGCACTTGATTAAGAACAGCTATGACTTTGTTATCACCTTTCACAGTTCGCCTCGCAAGATAGCGTTAGCACTCCGCACTTAGCAATTACCTGTCGGGCCTGCGGCTTTCTTGGAACCGCCACCAAACGACTGGACCAAATAACTGCCAAATGCTAAATGCAATTAGGTTCTCGCAGGAAATATACCACTGTCAGGGAAGATGACGATACAGGCTGCGGCCGGCTTACGAGGTTTTTTCGGGAGATTGCGCGGCGACTGCAGGAACTTCTGGTGTCGCCGGGTTTTCTGCCGCTGCCGGCGCCTGGCCATTGGATTTGGGGGCGCTTTCGAACACGCGGTTGTTAAGGCAGTACAAAGCTAATTCGAGGCGGTCGGCCACGCCCAGCTTGTCATACACCTTGCGCAGATAGTTTTTCACCACCTGCTCGGTGGTGCCGACGCGTTGGGCAATTTCCTTGTTCTTCATCCCCTGAGTCACGCAGGAGACAATGAGAGATTCTTTGGGTGTGAGCTGCACCTTGGTGCGGGCATTCGGGGGACGCGTGCCCTGGCTGCGATAAGCTTCCAGGACCCACTGGATTCCGCGGCTATCCAGCCAGACCTGGCCTTTGGCCACGGTGCGCAGGCAATCGACCAGAAGTTCGGGCTCGACTTCGCGCGAAACGATGCCGTGAGCGCCGCGGCGAAACAGTTCCAGGGTGAGCTCTTCCTCGGGTTCCTGAGTTACAACCACCAGCCGCAGCCCGGGGTTCTGCCGTAGCAGGTCGGAGACTGCTTCCAGCGGATTCGGAGCAAGCGCGGCTTCGAAGAGCAGGATGTCGGCGGAAAATTTCTGGGCGGCGGAGAAAGCCTGGGAGAGCGTTTCGGCCTGCCCTACGACCCGAACGTCATCTTCGACGGCAAAAATTTTGCGCAGCCCGGCGCGGAAGATGGCCTGCGTGTCCGCCACAATCACGCGGATGAACTGGCCGTTACCTTCACCCACCTGCGGCGGTCCCGAGTTTTCTTCGACTCTGACTGGACTGCTTGCCATCAATTGCCTCGCCGCTCAGCGGCGGTCAAAACGATATTCATCAATGACGACGCCTACTCCATGGCGTCCGGCTTCCTCAAAATTGCGCACCACGCGGCCCTTGCAATCCAGCCGCACATCGGTTTCTGCGCCCACGATCTCCGCCGGCAGGGAGATGGTGAAATCGACGCTCGATCCCACCGGCATTTCCGCGTCCACCACCTGAAATAACACGCCATTGGCCGACATGTTTTGAGTTTCGGTGTGGCTTTCGCCGGATTTTGACTTCACGGAAACCGGCAACTTGATCGGAAAGCGCACCGCGCTTTGCATATCCGTGTACGCCTTCTTCGCGCCCCCAGCCGGTTTTGCGCCTTCTGGCGCGGCCAAAGAAGCGCTCTCTTTCCAAGGAAATCCGCCCGTTTTGGCTTTCTCCGGAGATGACTCTGGATCAGACATTACGCCCGCAGATTACACCCCTGAACCAGCGTGGCAAAGTTACCGAAGTCATGGAACTTGCATCGATAACTTCTTGAAGGCCATGAACTTGCGGGGAAATCGAGGAACCTGCTCAGTGGTCACCGCAACGCCTGGGCAAAAGCAGTTAGCATTTGGCACTTGGCACTTCGCCGAACGAGGTTCCGAAATGAAAGACTTCAGAGATTTGCAGGTGTGGTCCAACGCCCACTGCCTAACCATGGATGTTTATCGAGCTACAGCAACGTTTCCACGCGAGGAGTTGTTCGGTCTGACAAGCCAAATGCGACGCTGCAGTGTTTCGATCGGCGCTAATATCGCTGAAGGCTGTGGCAAGCGCGGCAATAGCGAGTTTCAACGTTTTCTGCAAATCGCCGCTGCATCGGCAAGTGAGTTGGATTATCACCTGTTACTAGCACGCGATCTGAAATTCCTGGGCGACGGCGATTATCAGAAGCTAGCAAGCGACTTGTTACATCTTCGGAAGATGCTCACTGCGCTTATTCAGAAAATCGAGCACGAGCGGCTCATGGCCAAATGCTAGGTGCCAACTGCTAATTGCTGGCCTAGAACTTCGTCACTTCCGTGAAGTTAAAATCTCTCACCTGCATCGCCGGCACTACCATGTCGAACGATTCCTCGCCGCTGGCGCGCACCGGCGTTGACATGGCTTCGACGTTCGAAAGCATGTGAATCAGGCTCTCGTTGAAACGGAAATTCCGGATGCCGTAAACAATTTTGCCGTTTTCTACGTAAAAGGTTCCATCGCGCGTCATGCCGGTCAGAATTTTCTCGTAGGGATCCACTTCGCGGATGTACCACAGGCGCGTGACCAATATTCCCTGCCCTGTCGCAGCAATCATTTCGTCGACCGTCCTGGACTCGTTCGGCGCGGCGAAAACAATGTTCATCGGAGCTTCGCCGATTTCATTAGGCAGCGGAAAGCCATGGCCGGTCGGCTCAATGGGCCCAACTTTTTCTTTGTGCTCCGAATGCCTCATTTTTTCGGCTGTACCGCGGGCGTAAACCAGGCGTTTGACCACGCCACTCTCGACCAACTCCACTTTCTGCCGTGGCACGCCTTCACCATCGAATGGAGAGCCGGACTGCAGGGGATGGGCCACGTCATCGGTAATATTGATGTTCGTGCCAAAAAGTTTTGTACCTACGCGGTTGGTTAAGAAAGATCGCTGGTCGAGGATGGCCAATCCCCCGAAGTCGTAGAACATGAATCCGACGATGTCGAGCACGGCAGCGGGCTCAAGGATAACGGTGTACTTCCCGGGCGTAATTTCCCGAGGCTTTGCGGCGTTGACGGCTTTGCGAGCTGCGATCTCAGCCAGATTTTCCGCATTAAGATTGTCGACGTTGGGCGAGTTCGCTTTTTGCCATCCAGAGGAATCTTCAGCCAGCATGGTGATGGAGATTTCCGAGGAAGTCTGGGTGTGCCAATTCGACAGGCCGCGCGAGTTGGAGATCCCTTCGACCGATTCCGAGTTTGCAACAATTCCGGCTGTGGTGAGTTTGTTCCGGTTGGCGACGGAAACGATTTTGTGTACTGTTTCTGCCCGCTGCTCGGGAGTGATGGCCGCAGTTTGCTTGAAGTAGCGTTGCGGAATTGTCCGTGCGACGCGGGCGCCCTCGCCCGCGTCGGCCATGGGTAACAAATCAGGATCAGGCTGCTGGACCTTCGCCAAACTCTCCGATGCCTGTACCACCCGCTTCAGGCTGTCGTCATCAAGCTTGTTGGTCGTGGCACGGGCGGTACGGCCGTCGAAAACTGTCCGCACTGAGGCCACCACATTTTCTTCCGCCAGGTTTTGATGAATGACGTTATTGGCGAAGCGGGTTAGCGCGTTTCGGGTGGCGTAGAAGATAACTTCCACGTCATCGGCAGTCGAGTATCTTCTGACTTTTTCAAAAATAGCAGCGGCGGTGTTGCGATCGAGCATTCAGTACTCAGCAATCAGCATTTGGCATTTAGCACTTGGTACTTGCACGGTCAACCTGCGAGATATCCCCGGAGATGTTTTGGCCTCCATCACTTGGCTGTCCGCTAACTGCTTCGTGAGCAAACTCAATCATGGCCAAATGCTAAGTGCCAACTGCTAACTGCCCGCGCCTTTATACGCACTCCCAACTTTCACGCTGCGAAATCGCGCCGGCGCTGCTCCGTGTCCTGTGCCCATCACTTGTTGCGGCTGGCCTTTGCCGCAATGAGGCACGCCCCATAACACCCACTCGTCGCGCGAGCAGATCGCATCCATCGCATTCCAGAAGTCGGTGGTAATTCCGGAATAGGAGGGGTTCTTCAGCATGCGTGCGCACTTGCCGTTCTTGATCTCCCATCCGATCTCGGTGCCGAACTGGAAGTTGTAACGCTTGTCGTCAATCGACCAGGAGCGATTCGTCTCCATATAAATGCCGTGGTCGGTGTCGCTGATCAGTTGTTCGCGCGTCAGCGGATTTTCACCGGGCAGGATGCTCACGTTGGTCATGCGAATGATCGGCAGGCGGTTCCAGGCTTCGGCGCGCAAAGTTCCTCCGGAGCGGTTTAAGCCGACGAGCGGCGCGGTTTCGCGCGAGCTGAGATATCCGCTAAACAGTCCGCGGGTGATAATAGGCGTGCACTGCGCCGGAACGCCTTCCTCATCGAAAGCAAATGTGCCCAGCCCCGGCCCGTGCTGCTGTCGGGCATCGGCCACAACATTGACTAACTCACTTCCATACTTAAGTTTGCGAAGCTTATCTAAAGTAAGAAACGAAGTGCCGGCAAAATTGGCTTCCATGCCCAGTACGCGGTCAAGCTCGATTGGGTGCCCCACC
Organism: Terriglobales bacterium; assembly: GCA_035624215.1. GTDB lineage: Bacteria > Acidobacteriota > Terriglobia > Terriglobales > Acidobacteriaceae > JAFAGX01. The sequence continues at coordinate 61,554 of DASPRY010000102.1, read as the reverse complement.
GATTCGTGGATTTGCAGGCCCAGTTGCGAGCCGCCGAGAATGATGTCAAAAGTGCCCTCGGGGCACTGGTCGGCTTTGAGTAAGGCGACGGCCTCCTCGCCGACGCGGCGGGCGTTTTCAACTAACTTCAGCTCATGAATCAGTTCGTAGCCTTTGTTCTGCCACTGGCCGCCATAGGAATTCGGGTAGGAGCGCTTCTGAATTTCGCTGCCGGCAAAGGCATATGCCGCATAGCCCGCACCGGTTGTGTATTTGGTTTGATGAATCTTGGCGCCTTCGGATGAAGCGAACCACTGCTCCTCGCAGCGGAAATTCATATTAGTCTCCGCCAGCGTTACGCCGGGGACGGAGCGCAGTTCGGAATCGATTTTCAGCAGCAGTTCAAGGTTCTGCTCCACCGAAATGCTGAACGGATCGATTTGATAAGGGCTCGTCCACTCGGCAGTCTGCGGCTTCTCCGGGGCAAGATAAATGTCATGCTGCTTGACTTGGGCAGAAGCCTGAGCAATCTCGACAGCTCGAGCGGCTGTGGCCTCAACAGCAGCGCGGCTGAGATCATCAGAGGCGGCAAAGCCCCACGCCCCATCTGCGATCACGCGCACGCTAATGCCCTGCGATTCCGAATCGGAAGCGCTGCCGATCTTGCCATTCTTGGTAGACAGGGCGCGATGACGGTCATCGGCGATGCGTGTGTCGGCGTAGCCTGCGCCACGCGATGCTGCAACATTCAGAGCCCAGGAGGCAAGGTCGTGCATTACTTAGAATCTACCACGGAGTTGGGACAGAGGCTTGGCGTCGAAATGCGCACGGGGAGCTTCGTTGGTTCCGAAGCTCCCCGCCTCCTCAGAATGACGCCTTACTCCAATACAAAGATGTTCTTCTTCGCACAGATTTCTTTCAAAATGCGCGGCCAAACGGTGACGCTGACTTCGCCCAAATGGGCTTTACGAAGCAGCAGCATGAGAGTGCGGGACTGGCCGATCCCGCCGCCAATCGAAAGCGGAATCTCATCATTCACGATGGCGTGGTGATATGGCAGGCTCAGAAAATCGAGCTGCTTGGCCATCTGCAGTTGCTTCTTTAACGTCTCCGCCGTGACCCGGATGCCCATCGATGACAGCTCATGCCGCCGCCGGGTTACGTGGTTCCAGACCAGAATGTCGCCATTCAAACCATGCGTGTCCTTGCCGGTTTCATCGTGTGTATCTGTGATCCAATCGTCGTAATCCGCGGCCCGCATCTCGTGCGGGTAGCCGTCTTTCAAAGGCCAGCCGATGCCAATAATGAAAATTGCCGGATACTTCTGCAAGACTTCAGTCTCGCGCTGTTTGCGCGGTAAATCCGGGTACATATCCAAAATTTCTTCGGCATGCAGGAAGGTCAGCTCTTCGGGAAGATTCGGATAACGATAGTCGTTGAGTTGAGGGAATAGGGATTGAGCGAATTTTTCCGCTCCTACCAGCACTTTCCAGATCTTGCTGACGATCGCCTTGAGAAAATCGAGATTGCGCTGCTCGGCGATGATCACGCGTTCCCAGTCCCACTGATCGACGTAAGCGGAATGGTCGTGATCCAGGAAATAATCTTTGCGTACGGCGCGCATATCGGTGCAGATACCCTCCCCAACCGTGCAACCAAACTGCTCCAGCGCCACCCGTTTCCATTTGGTGGCTGCCTGCACAACCTGCGCCTCAACCGGATGCAAGCCGTGATCGTTTGGAATATGGAACTGGATCGGCGTGCGCGAACCGTCGCGATCCAGCATGTCATTGACGCCGCTCTCCACATCGACGATGAGCGGCACCTCGACCATAATGAGGTTGAGCTCTTTGCAGAGCTGATCTTCGATATAACGTTTGACATAGAAAATGGCTTGCTGCGTCTCCCTCGGATTCAGCAGCGAGTGATAGTCTTTAGGAAGAATCTTTTCTAATTCCTTGTAGTCGCCAATTCCGGGTCCGGCCAGATCGGCTCTTTTGTCCAGCACGGGAGTGCTCATGATCATCTCCTCGCAGACGGGATTACCCTCGTCAACTTTCTATTGAAAGCCACCGATTGGCCGCCAGTCAGTGCCGGGGGTCACAAGGCGGGGTGAGCCTGCTTGGTATCTGTGAGTTGAGGGAGTCATGTCATCCCGATGCGCGACGGGCGCGAGGCATCTTACGTAAGTGCGGAGTCGACCCGGACGCAGATGACTATTTAAGACAGACGGGCAACGGCAGAAAACTTGCACTAGCGCACCACGATGCTGACCAGCTTGCGAGGCACGAGGATGACCTTTGCGATCTGCTTGCCTGCGATGGCGGATTTGACCTTTTCATCGGACAATGCAGACTCCCGTATGGCCTCTTCAGTCGCATCAGCCGGAACGACAACCACACTTCTGAGTTTGCCGTTGACCTGCACGGGAATCTCGATTTCCTCTTCTTTCGCGAGCTCAGGATCGTATTGAGGCCAGGATTGTTTCAGGAGGCTTCCCTTCTCGCCCAACATCTCCCAGAGTTCCTGCGCTAGGTAGGGAGCAAAAGGAGCAAGCAGGAGCGCAAGGTTGCGCTGAACCTCCGCTAAAAGAGCCGACGGGATCTCCCTTTGCTGGATTAGCCCTTCTGAAGCATAGAGCTCATTCACCAGTTCCATGATCGCTGCAATTGAAGTGTTGAAGTGCCAGCGACCCTGAAAATCATCCGTAACACGCTTAATCGTCTGATGAAGTTTGCGCTGGATGGCACGTGCTTCCGGCGTTAACCTCTCAGACACATCAACATGCGTCACTGCGGCATCATCGCCAACATTGCGCGCAATAAACCTGTACACCTTGCTCAAGAATCGGTAGATCCCTGCGATACCTTCATCTTTCCAATCCAGATCGCGATCGGGCGGGGCTGCAAACAAGCTGTACAAGCGTGCGCTATCGGCGCCGAAACGCTGAACCATTTCGTCGGGCGAAACGATATTGCCCAAACTCTTCGACATCTTGGCGCCTTCTTTAATAATCATTCCCTGGGTGAACAGGCGCTCGACGGGCTCATCGTTCTTCACCATTCCCATGTCGCGCATGAATTTGGTCCAGAAGCGCGAATAGATAAGGTGGAGAATCGCGTGTTCCACACCTCCGATGTACTGATCGATGGGGAACCAATAACCGGCCACTTTTGAATCGAAGGGGGCCTGATCGTTGCGCGCATCGGTGTACCGATAGAAATACCAGGAGGAATCGATGAAGGTGTCCATGGTATCGGTCTCGCGGCGCGCGGGACCTCCGCACCTCGGACAGGTGGCATTGACAAATTCCGGGACTTTGGCGAGAGGCGAACCACCGCTCAACGTGATCTCTACCTTTTCAGGCAGGAGCACCGGCAAATCTTTTTCAGGAACAGGAACGATGCCGTCCTTCTCGCAATAAAGCATGGGGATGGGTGTGCCCCAATAGCGCTGTCGGGAAATACCCCAATCCTTCAGGCGGTAGGTAACCGTTGCCTTGCCGAAGCCGTGCTCCTCGGCAAACGCGGTCATTTTCTCGATGGCTTCTTCGCTGTCCAGGTTGCTAAACGACCCCGAGTTCACCAGTGTTCCGTAGGGAGTGAACGGAATCGGCGGCTCAGTCATGGTTTCTTCGGGATCGTCGGCCCGGGAAATAATGACCAGGCGGATTCTAATCTTGTACTTCTTGGCAAAGTCGTAATCCCGGTCATCGTGCGCCGGCACACTCATGATCGCGCCGGTGCCGTAATCCATCAGGATGTAATTCGCCACCCAGATGGGAATTTTCTCGTGATTGAATGGATTCACGGCAAAGCGTCCGGTATTGACGCCGTGCTTCTCGATTTCGCCAATATCCCCGGCTTCTTTGGCTTTGCGCTGCTCGGCTACTAACCGCTCAACATCGGCTCGCAACAGATCATTGTGCTCAGTAAAACTGGCAACCAGAGGGTGCTCGGGCGCTAACTGAATCGATGTCGCGCCGTAGATCGTGTCCAGGCGCGTGGTAAAAACCGGGATAGTTGAACCAGCCGCGCTTGCAGGCCCATCGAGCTTGAAGTCGATCAGTGCGCCTTCGCTGCGCCCAATCCAGTTACGCTGCATGGTGCGCACTTTGTCCGGCCAGTCGTCGAGCTTATCCAAATCGCGCAGCAACTCCTCCGCGTACTGGGTGATGCGCAGGAACCATTGTTCCAGCTCGCGCTGCTCGACGGGAGTATCCTCGTGGCGCCAGCAACAGCCGTTCACCACCTGCTCATTGGCAAGCACCGTGCAGCACTTTGGACACCAGTTCACTTTGCTCTTCTTGCGATACGCCAATCCCTTCTCGTAGAGCTTCAGAAAGAACCACTGGTTCCAGCGATAGTACTCGGGGAAACAGGTCGTCACCTCCCGTGACCAGTCGTAGGCGAAGCCCAGGCGCTTCATCTGGCGCTTCATGTTCTCGATGTTATGCAGCGTCCACTCGCGCGGCGGCCTATTGGCAGAGATGGCGGCGTTCTCGGCCGGAAGGCCGAAGGAATCCCACCCCATGGGATGAAGCACGTTGTAGCCGTTCATCCACATGAAGCGGGCGAGCGCATCCCCGATCGCATAATTGCGCACGTGCCCCATGTGCAACACGCCGGAGGGGTAAGGCAACATTTCCAGCACGTAGTATTTCGCTTTAGTCGAGCGCTGCTCTGCGGCGTAGAGTGACGGATCCTGTTGCCAGCGCTCGAACCATTTAGTTTCGATACGCTGCGCATCGTAGCGGTCGTCACCCAGCGCCTGCCGAGTACGGCTGTTACGACCCACCGATGTGGTCTCTTCTGACGGCATAGAAACTGGGATAGCGGACGAGACTTGATTTTACAACGAGAGCAGCATGCGGGCCGAATTGATGCCAAGAGAACAACGACACAGGTTGAGCCAGGGCCTGACGGCTGATTCCTGACTCATTCCTCGTTACAATGTCGCCGTGCGGCGTTTAATCATTAATGCGGACGATTTCGGTCTCACTGGGGGCGTAAATCGCGCCATCCTCGAAGCCCACGTCAACGGCGTGGTGACCTCTGCCACGTTGATGGCAAACGCCGCTGGATTCGAGGACGCGGTCCGGCTGGCGAAGTCGGCTCCGAATCTGAGCGTCGGCTGCCATGTAGTACTCGTAGATGGCACGTCGGTCACGGACCCTTCCCGAATCCCGACACTGAACGATAGAGCAGATTCGCGGCGCTTTGAGAAAAGCATCAGCAGGTTCGCTGTGCGAGCGCTTCGCGGCAGAATCGATCCTGGTGATGTCGAGACAGAAGCTAAAGCGCAGATTCAGAAGTTGCAAACTGCCGGCATTCAACTTTCTCACCTGGACACGCACAAGCATTCCCATATATTTCCCCAGATTCTGGTTCCGCTGCTGCGGGCGGCCAAGGCCTGCGGTATCCGAGCCATCCGCAACCCTTTCGGGCGTATCGCGTTCGCTGGTGTGGCCTCCCGCCCAAAATTGTGGAAGCGCTACGGGCAACTCATGTTGCTCAATCCCTTGGCGGGAAGGTTCCTCCGCGGCGTGCAGGCGGAGGGTATAGTTACGCCGGACGGAAGCCTCGGGATCGCGGCCACAGGCATCCTCGATGAACAACTGTTCCAGTCAATCCTGGAAAATTTTCCTGATGGAACCTGGGAGTTTGTCACTCACCCCGGATACAACGACGCCGATCTGGACCGCGTCGCAACCCGGTTGCGGCAGTCGCGTGAAATCGAATTGCAGCTTCTCACCTCAGCCTCGTTCCGCGAAAGGCTGGCGCGAAGCGGAATCGAACTGATTTCCTACAGAAACCTGATAGAAACCCACGCCAATGTGCCGCAGTGAATCCGGAGATAGCCAAGTCGAGCCGCACCTAACGTACACGAGCTTTCGTCACCTGAGGATGTTTACGTTAGTAACCAACGACGGTCACGCGCGGACGCTATCATAGTCCAGCAGTCGCAATAAAAAAGACGCTCCTTTCTAATAAGACTATGGATGACAGACCGGAAGCACGCGTAGAAGCGCAGATCAATGTTCGGGTATGGGGACTGGATGCCGAGGGCCGACCATTTTTTCAAAACGCCCATGCCGGCAGCATCAGCAGCGAAGGCGCCCAGCTTTCAGGCGTACGCCACCCGCTAAGAGTCGGCGATGTCATTGGCATTCAGCACAATGAGAAGAAGGCACGATTCAAGATCGTGTGGGTAAAGGATGGCGCGCTGCCACGCACAGTTGAGGCTGGAGTGCAGATTCTTTCCAACCAGCGCAGCCCCTGGCTTGATCTGGCAACTTCGAATGAACAACCCGTCGCGCCCGGTGGCAACAAACGGCGCTTTCATCGGCATAAGGTGCTGTTCCCGATTGAGATCAGCTTTGGAGATTCCCGCCGCACCCACCTTCAGACCAGCGCAACCGATATTGGCGGACGCGGCTGCTACGTGGAGACCCTGCTTCCTCTGCAGGTCGGAACGAAAGTCAATATCAGCTTTTGGGTAGAGTCCGAGAAGGTGCAAACCACGGGCATCGTGCGCACGAGCGACCCCAATGTTGGCATGGGGATTGAGTTCACGGCACTGGACAACGTTGTCCAGGAGTGGCTCCAGGCCCATCTCGACAAGCTGGATGACAGTATCGGCGGCAAGGTAGCAAAAGGCGCGGGCGGCGGCGGACAGTAAGTTTCCTGTTTCACGTTCCCAGTATCAAGTCTTCGGCTTTCCAAAAACGCCGCCGAATTTCTCAACCTTGGGCATGTTGGTGCGCCCACTTTCCACGCCTGTTTGCTGATAAGTCCTCCTCTCTGTCCGCAGAATCTGAATCCCGCCAAAACGCCTGCCATCGAATCAAACAACCACGCCATTGGGGCGTGTAAGGGCCTGCATGAAGATCGGGATCACGTGTTATCCGACTTATGGTGGCAGCGGAGTTGTGGCCACTGAACTCGGGTTGGAATTAGCGCATCGCGGTCACGAGATCCATTTCATTTCTTATGCGCAACCAATCCGGCTGACCGAACTGAATCCCGACATTCACTATCACGAGGTTGATGTCTCACGTTACCCGCTCTTCGAATACCCTCCGTACGACCTGGCGCTAGCTACGCGAATGGCGGAAGTATCCGAGATTTATGGTCTCGATCTTTTGCACGTGCATTACGCGATTCCCCATTCGGTGAGCGCCCTATTGGCTCGTCAGATGTTGGCGGCCAAGCCCAAGGGACAGCGGTTACCATTTGTAACAACCCTCCACGGCACTGATATTACCCTGGTCGGATTAGATCGTTCTTACCTGCCGATTACCCGCTTTTCCATCGAACAGAGCGATGGTGTGACGGCGATCTCAAAATATTTGCAGGAACGCACCCGGCGCGAGTTCGACGTGCGAAACCACATTCAGGTGATTTACAACTTCGTGAATTGTGAAGTTTATTCCCGCAACGCCGGTTCGCCGGAGCAACGGCGCGAATACGCCCGCGAAGACGAGCGCATTCTTGTGCATCTTTCCAATTTTCGACCGGTCAAACGGGTGACCGACACAATCGAAATCTTCGAGCGGGTGCGAAAGAAGGTGCCGTCGAAACTTCTGCTGATTGGTGACGGACCCGACCGCTCGCGGGCGGAATGGTTGGCAGTACAAAAAGGAATTCACAACGATGTTCTGTTCCTCGGCAAACAGGACCAGATCAGCGAGAAATTGGCTCTGGCGGACATTCTGCTCATGCCCAGCGAACTGGAATCTTTTGGTTTGGCAGCGCTCGAAGGGATGGCGTGCGAAGTTGTGCCGATTGCCACCCGCGTCGGCGGCGTGCCTGAGGTAATTGAGCACGGAAAAAGTGGTTACTTGGCCGATGTCGGCGACGTGGAGACGATGGCGCGCTATGCCATCGATTTGCTGACCGACGAAAGCCGGCTGCGCGCCATGGCGAAGGCCAGCCGCGCCGCCGCCCAATCCAAATTCTCCGCTTCCAAAATTATTCCCCAGTACGAAGAGTTCTACCGCCGCATACTCGAGCGTTCTTCGTAGACCGGCGCAGAGACGGCATCTTCGCTTTGCAGCACAGGAAGCCGCAAACGAATGAGCGTTCCCTTCCCCTGATGGCTGTCGATGGTCATGCGGGCGGTATCGCCATAAAGCACCTTGAGCCGCTCGGCCACATTTGCCAGCCCAATGCCGGTGCCGCCGAATCCCGTGGGTTTTTCCAGAAGTTGGGCAGCGCCCATGCCCACGCCGTTGTCCTCGACTTCGATGACCAACCGGGAATCGGTTAATCGGCTACGAAGCACGATGCGGCCTCCGTCAATCTTCGAGGCCAGACCATGCTTGATGCAGTTTTCGATCAGCGGCTGCAGAAGCATGCTGGGCACCATTACGTCCAGCGAGGCCGGCTCCAGTTCCTTCACGATTTGCAACTTGTCCGGCCCAAAGCGGACCACCTCAATATCCAGATAGTTGTCGATGAACTCCAGCTCCTCGCGGAGTGGAACGAATGCGTCGCTGCTGTTCAGTAGCCGGCGCAGGATCGTTGCTAACTTGATAATCAGCTCGCGGGCCGTGTCGGGATCGAATCGCACCAGCGATGAGACTGAATTCAAGGTGTTGAACAGGAAATGAGGATTGATCTGATTTTGCAACGCCTCCATGCGGGCATTGAGCAGCAGCTTCTCTTGCTCTTCCAGCTTGATTTGGATGCGCACGCTGTTCCAGATTTTCAGCTCGGTGCCAATCACAATGATCGAAGTGGCGTAGATCAGTCCTTCTACCCATAACTTGGGGCTTTCCAGGCTGAAAGTTGCGCGTGGCAGAAAACGGGAAATCTCGGTGTGCATGAAGCGCAACGCGACGATGGTGACGAAAAACATAACCTGCCAGTCAAAGCGGCGCGGCGCCGGCAGATTTCGCCGGATCATGCGGTAAATGCTCAAATCAACAAATGGCGAAAAGGACCAGATGTCTTCCTGGTCAGGAGTCAGGTCGCGAAGCTGTCCGGCTACCAGGCCACAAAGCACGGTGAATGGCAGCGTGGCCCATTCTCCGTAAAACAGCGCAGGCAGGCTCACCAACGCGCCGCCCACCACTCCCGCGAAGCGGCCCCCGATTACACCCAGCAGAATTGCAGTTTCGAATGAAAGATCGCCAGCTACAAAGCTGCTTTTGCGCGCGCTCAGCCGGAACCATGTTCCAAACGCCAAAGGCCCGGCGATCCATAACACCAGGTAAATTTTTTGTTTCAGGGAACGGTCATCACGGAAAAGAAGGTTCTTGAATTCAACCGAGCGAACCAGCGAACTGGCTACAGCCGCAGCTACTCCCAGCTTGATGAGCAGATTGATGAGGATTAAACGTTGTTCCATGAAGGCCGCTGAGGAGAATGTAGCACGAAGTTCAGGTCGTGTGTCCGCAGTTTCGGGCGTGGAGCCTGGCAGCCAAATCGGCCAGCGTCGCTTCCAGTTTGTCACTATCCGCTGGGCCACCCTGCGCCATATCTTTGCTGCCTCCGCCTCGTCCGCCCAACCGGCCAAGGGCTTCTTTCATAAGCGCTCCCATATCGAAGGGTTGTCCAGCCGATTGGGCAAATACCAAGGCAGGCTGGGTGGAGGTGCTTCCCAGAAGAGCGACCACGTTCGGGTTTTGCCGGGTGAGCCTTTGCGCCAGCAGCTTGATGAAGTTCAAATCCCGGTCGGCAAGAACGCGAGTCACGATAATCGATCCGCCCTGCTCCTTCGTTTCGGCGAGCATGCGATCCGCGTACAGATCGGCCAGCTCTTGCAGCGTTTGCTCATTCGACTTGCGGAAAGCGCGAGCCTCGTCCTGAAATTTGCGGATTTGCTGCGGGAGGTCCCAAATGTGACTGGAGCAGAGGCCCGCAGACTCGGCCAGCGTAGCGTAATCCCGTCGTGCCATGGCCACGGCTCGTTTGCCGCACACGAATTCAACGCGCCATCCCTGCCGGACCTTTTCCGTTTTCCGCAGCAGGATGCAGCCGATCTGGCCGGTGGCCGCAACGTGCGTGCCGCCGCAGGCGGTCAGATCGAAATCCCGAATATCGATCAACCGCAGCTTGTCTCGTTCGAGCGGCGGCATTTTGCGCAATCCCAGACCTTTCGCTTCCTCTTGAGTTACAAAGCGAATTCCGATCGGGCGATTTTCTGCAATGACTTCGTTCGCCAGGCTCTCGGCCGCTTCGACTTGCGTGCTCGTAAGACTTTTCGTGTCGAGATCAATCGAGCACGAGTCGACTCCCATATGAAATGAAACTGTCGGCATATTGAAGAGACGCACAAATGCTGCCGAAAGGACATGCTGGCCGGAATGCTGCTGCATGTGATCCCGGCGTCGCTCGATGTCAATCGAGCCATGGACACTGTTTCCCGGCCGAATGTCGGGAGTGCCTTCAACAAAGTGCAAAATCGTCCCGTCGTCTCTTTCTGCGACTTCAGCTACGCGGAGCGTGTTGCTCCCGAAAACAATGTTTCCGGTATCGAAAACCTGCCCGCCACTGGTGGGATAAAAGGCGGTTCGATCCAGAATGAGAGCGGGACGCGAATTAATTGCGGTGAGGTCGACCACCGTCGCGTCGAATTCGTAAAGAAAAGAGTCGTGGTAGTAGAGGTGGTCAGTCATGATCAGAGCGGCCCGGCCCATGGAGTTTCGCGGCTAAATGCTAAGCACTAAGTGCCGAATGCTCGTTCAGTATGGCCCGATGATTCCGCCGAGCGCGCGCGAAGCAGAGCGCCGTTGTGCTCCCAGCTTGTGCTTCTCTATTACGTCAAGGTACTTTAATCCTGATGCGGTATTGAACAGCACTACCATATCTTTCTCGGCAAAAAATTCGTTAGCTCGCAGCTTACGGTAGGCCGCCAGTCCGGCTGCGCCTTCCGGCGACGCGAAGATTCCCTCCACCTTCGCCCAATGCCGCAAGGCGTTCATGATCTCCTCATCGCTCACTGAAAGAGCAATACCACCGCTCTTTTTCAGAATGTCGAGAATCAGGTAATCGCCATACGGTTTGGGCACGCGCATGCCCGCGGCCAGGGTGTCAGCCTCGCGCCAGAGTTCTGTGCTGCTTTTGCCTTCGTCCCACGCTTTCACGATCGGAGCACATCCAGACGCCTGAACCGCAATCATCTGCGGCCGCTCTGATCCGATCCAGCCCAACTGCTGCATTTCGTCAAACGCCTTCCACATTCCGATCAGCCCAACCCCATCGCCAGTGGAATAAATGATGCCGTGGGGCAGACGACATGCCAATTGTTCTGCCACTTCGTACCCCAGGGTCTTCTTGCCTTCCACGCGGAATGGCTCTTTGAGCGCGGAAACATCGAACCACCCCTCGTTTTCTTTTCGCTCTGCGATCATCCGCTCACAATCGCTGATCAGACCATCCACCAGAGTGACGCACGCGCCATAGCTTTCGCATTCCACGCGTTGGGCGAGCGGGGCATCTCTCGGCATGAAGATGTGAGCTTCGATTCCGGCGGCGGCGGAATAGGCGGCCAAAGCGCTGGCGGCGTTTCCGGCCGAGGCCACCGCCAATTTTTTCAGGCCATAAGCCTTCGCCATTGTGACCGCAGCCGACATGCCCCGGCTCTTGAACGACCCGGTGGGATTCAGCGCTTCATCTTTTATATGGACGTTGGGGAACTCGCGGCTGGGTAGCATGGGAGTAAAGCCCTCGGCCAGCGAGACGGGCTCAGCTTCAGGTAAAACCTCCGCATAGCGCCACATCGATGGAGTTCGTGCAAACAATGACGCTGACGTGAAGGTCGGCTTCAGCGCTGCCAGATCGTAGCGGACATAAAGCACGCCGCCATCTTTGGGGCAAATTGTCTGCGGCTGATCGACGCCGATCTGCTCCCCGCAGTTTGTGCATTCCAGATACGCGATTCGTGCCACGAAGCGAGTTTAACACCCAGCTTGTACTGGGCGGACGCCCTCGTCCGCCAGCGGGCCGTCCGGTTGCTCACCGAAACGACTTCACTTCTTGGGGAACTTGGCGTCAAGATCCAGATTCAGTTTCAGAACATTCACGCGTGCCTCACCTAAGAACCCAAACTGGCGTTCCTCGGTGTGCTGTTGAACCATTCGCCGAACTTCCTCTACGGAAGCTTTCCGCTCTTTTGCAACCCGCGCAACCTGAAATTCGGCAGCCGCCGGCGTGATGTGGGGATCGAGTCCGGAAGCTGAGGTGGTCACCAGGTCAATTGGTACGGGCTCGCCGGGATGGTCCGCCTGGTTGGCGGCAACGTCGGCTTTTACACGATCGATGAGGGCGTGATTCGTAGGGCCAAGTTGCGAACCGTTGGAATTCGCCGCGTCGTATCCGCTGCCCGCATTCGACGGTCGCGAATGAAAGTATGCCGGACCGGTGAATGCTTGTCCGATGATCCGGGATCCTAAAATTTCTCCGTTCCTGACGATCAATTGGCCGTTGGCTTTGTCTTTGAAGAACAATTGCGCCAGTCCCGTGACCACCAGCGGGTAGATGATTCCCAGCAGGACAGTGGTCACAACCGTCATCAGTAAAGCGATTAAAAGATTCTTTTTCATATCAGTCCTCAGTAAGCACGCTTCCTAAGAATTGTCATCCCGAGGAGCGCCACTTCGCTCGGGATGACAACAAAGGTCTCACGCCATTCCTATGCGCGTAATAATCATGTCAATCAGCTTGATGCCGGCGAACGGCACTAAAATTCCACCGATGCCGTAGATCCACAGATTGCGCCGCAGCAGTGCTGCCGCTCCCATGGGACGATATTTCACGCCGCGCAGCGCTAGCGGGATCAGCGCGATGATGATCAGCGCATTAAAGATCACCGCCGACAACACCGCCGATTGCGGCGTCCGTAGATTCATGATGTTCAGCGCATTCAGCACCGGGAAGGTTCCCGCAAACATAGCCGGAATGATGGCGAAATATTTGGCTACGTCATTCGCGATGGAAAAGGTGGTTAGCGCCCCGCGAGTCATCAGCAACTGCTTGCCGATTTCTACCACCTCGATCAGCTTGGTGGGATTGGAATCGAGGTCGACCATGTTGCCGGCTTCCTTCGCCGCCTGCGTGCCGGTATTCATGGCCACGCCAACGTCGGCCTGAGCGAGAGCGGGAGCATCGTTGGTGCCATCGCCCGTCATCGCCACCAGCTTCCCTTCTTTTTGCTCCTTGCGGATTAAATCCATCTTGTCTTTCGGCGTGGCTTCGGCCAGGAAATCATCCACCCCGGCTTCGCGTGCAATCGCAGCCGCAGTCAGCGGATTGTCGCCGGTGATCATCACCGTCTTGATTCCCATCGCGCGGAGTTGATCGAAGCGTTCGCGTATGCCGCCTTTCACAATGTCCTTCAGATGAATGACGCCTAAGGCCCGCTGATTTTCGGCCACCACCAACGGAGTTCCGCCGGCGCGGGCAATCTTTTCGACGCTGGACTGAATCTCCTTGGGCATGACGGTGCCGTGCTGGCTGAGATAATTCGCAATCGCGTCGGCCGCTCCCTTGCGAATCTCGCGTCCATCAAGGTTCACCCCCGACATGCGGGTCTGGGCAGTAAAGGGAATAAACTGCGCTTCCTGTGAGCCAAGTTCCCTGCCCCGCAAACCGTAACGCTCTTTAGCCAACACGACAATCGATCGTCCTTCAGGGGTTTCGTCAGCGAGGGAGGAAAGCTGCGCGGCGTCTGCCATTTGCGCTTCGGTGGTTCCTGCTGCTGGAACGAATTCCGACGCCTGGCGGTTGCCCAGGGTGATGGTTCCGGTTTTGTCGAGAAGCAGTGTATTGACGTCGCCGGCAGCTTCCACCGCGCGGCCTGACATCGCCAGCACGTTGTGCTGCACCAGACGGTCCATGCCAGCGATACCGATGGCTGATAGAAGTCCACCAATCGTGGTTGGAATCAGGCAGACCAGCAGTGAAACCAGCACAAAGACGGTTTGAGGAGAGCCGGAGTAAATGGCAAAGGGCTGCAGGGTAACAACCGCGAGCAAGAAGATGATGGTCAAGCCCGCGAGCAAAATATTCAGCGCAATTTCATTTGGCGTCTTCTGGCGCTCCGCACCTTCTACCAGCGCGATCATGCGATCGAGAAACGTTTCGCCCGGATTGGAAGTGATATTGACCTTGAGCCAATCGGAGAGCACACGCGTGCCACCGGTAACTGCGGAGCGGTCGCCGCCAGCCTCGCGAATCACAGGCGCCGATTCACCGGTGATTGCCGATTCGTCGACTGAGGCCACACCCTCGACAATCTCACCATCACTCGGGATGTACTCCCCAGCCGAAACCATCACCTGATCGCCGCAACAGAGCTTCGAACTGGGAACCTGTTCTGTCTTGCCATTGGGCAGGAGCCGGTTGGCAACCGTCTCCGCGCGAGCCTTACGCAGAGCTTCGGCTTGGGCCTTGCCGCGACCTTCGGCCATAGCCTCAGCAAAATTTGCGAACAGAACCGTGAACCACAGCCAGAGCGTGATCTGAAGGTTGAATTTGAAGGCAGGACCGCCTCGGAAGAGCAGCACCGTGGTGATCACACTGCCGATCTCCACTACAAACATGACGGGATTGCCCATCATTTTTCTGGGGTTCAGCTTGATAAAGGCATCCCAAACCGCGCGCCTCACAATCTTCCACTCCCAGATGGCTTTGTTTCTTGACCTCCTGGGTGAGGAGCCGAAGGAAATGTTTTTCAGTTCCGGAACAGTCGTTGTTTGGGTGGTTATTGCCATAAATAGTCCTCTAGAAGGTCTTGCCCGCAACCAGAAGCAGATGCTCAAGAATCGGGCCCAGGCTGAGTGCCGGGAAAAATGTCAGCGCGCCCACGATCAGGATCACGCCAATCAGCAGCACGGTGAATAAAGGCGTTGTCACCGGGAAGGTGCCGAGTGACGGCGGTACATACTTCTTTTGCGCCAGATTTCCGGCGATGGCCAGCATGGGGATGATCATGAAGAAGCGGCCCAGCAGCATATCGAACCCGATCGCAGTGTCATACCAAGGCGTGTTCACGGTGAGCCCAGCGAAAGCGGAACCGTTGTTAGCGGCACCGGAGACAAAGGCGTACAGAATTTGACTGAACCCGTGTGGCCCGGGATTGCTGATACCGGATGTCCCGAAGCCGTAGACAGACGAAAGCGCCGCCAGCACCAGAATGACAAGTGGGAAGACTAGAACCACGAGCATTGCCATCTTTACGTCGTAAGCCTCGATCTTTTTTCCCAAGTATTCCGGCGTGCGGCCCACCATCAGCCCGGCGATAAACACCGCCAGCACGATGTAAATCAGCATGCCGTACATGCCCGCCCCGACGCCGCCGAAGATGACTTCACTGAGCATCATATTCACTAGTGGCACCATCCCTCCCAAGGGCAGGAAGGAGTCATGCCAGCCGTTGATTGCGCCGCAGCTGGCATCCGTCGTCACCGTGGCAAACAAAGCGCTGTTGGCGATGCCGAAGCGGACTTCTTTGCCCTCCATGTTGCCTCCGGATTGCAGCGCAGTTACCTGTCGATTGGTTCCGGCAAGCAGCGGATTGCCGCGTGCTTCCGCCCAGTAGGCCGTGACGACGCCCGCCAAAAAAAGAATCGCCATGGCAGCCCAAACCGCCCAGCCGTGACTTTGCGAACCCGTCATGCGGCCCAGGGTGTAGGTCAGTCCGGCCGAAATCGCGAAGATGCAGAACAGCTCCAGCAGATTGGAAAAGGGAGTGGGATTTTCAAAGGGATGCGCGCTGTTGGCGTTGAAGAAGCCGCCGCCGTTAGTACCGAATTCTTTAATAATCTCCTGCGAAGCAACCGGGCCTTGCGCGATGGTCTGCGTCGTCACCGTTTCCATTACGGGTTTTCCGTTGGCATCGACCACAGGTTTGCCGTCCGAGCCAGTTTTTTGAACCTGCATCGGCTCAACCAGTTTCGCGCTATCGTATGGCTTCAGATTCTGAACTACTCCTTGGGAAACCAGAACCAGCGCCCCGACGACACAAACCGGCAAAAGCACCCACAAGCAACTACGGACGAGATCAACCCAGAAATTGCCGATGGTCTGCATCTGCCGCCGCGCGATACCACGAATAAACGCGATTGCCAGGGAGATTCCCACGGCTGCGGAGGTAAAGTTGTGGTACGCCAGGCCGGCCATCTGAGTGAAATAGCTCATCGTGCTCTCACCCGAATAAGCCTGCCAGTTGGTATTGGTCGTGAACGAGGCTGCGGTATTGAACGCCAGATGAGTGGGGCTTACCGCGGCGAACCTCTGCGGATTGAACGGCAGATACCACTGCAAACGCTCGATCAGGTACAGCACGATCATGGAAACCAGGCTGAACAGCAGCATGCAGACGGCATACTCGGTCCAGCGCATTTCATGATCTTCGTCGACACCCGTGAGCCTGTAGACCAGGCGCTCGATTGGCCGGAGCACCGGATCCATGAAAGTGCGTTCGCGGCCGAAAACCCGGGCCATGAAAATTCCCATTGGTTTCGTGACCAGGAGAATCAGCGCGAGGAAAAAAAGAATTTGAAACCACCCATTGGCTGTCATATCAGAATTTCTCCGGCCGCAGCAGCGCGTAAAACAGATAAATGCCGGTCAGCACACAGACTGCGAGCATAATGACGGATTCCAAGTTCATATCGTCCTCCTCACTTCACACGCTCACAGAAGTGCACGTATGCAATCGACAGGGCAAAAAATGCGATCGTAACTGCTATCCAAAAAACGTCTTGCATAGTCGTCCTCCGAGCTCGAAACAACGTCTTCCTAGGCCGGGCTTGGGAATCAAACGCCACAATGACAGCGAGCCCTAAGAGATTCTGGGTAGGCGTAAGGCCCACCACCCCGGGCGCAAGGTATGCGCCCCGAAAGAATCCCCCGCCCGGTCCGCGGGAGTCGTCAATCCGATGTTCCATTCTCACGATTCCGGTGAACTTCCGATAACCCTTCCGGTATTCCAGCGTAACTGTGTTGGCCTTCACCGTCTGAACGAAACCGGTGAGTCGCCCGTTTCGGTCCCAGTAAACCTCTGGCCTTTCCGTCAAACTCCAGTGCTTGTTCAGCACCCAATGCACCGGCAGCTGCCCTGCCATCCACAAAGCACGTGGGTTTCCCGCGATTGCGACTTCTTCGGTCCCAACCTGGTATTCGAAGGCGGAGGTGAGGCGACCGGTTTTCCACTCCGCAATAGTGTCAGAGAAATATCTCCAGAACTCCCGCGCGGTATTTGACTGAGCTGGCCCAATCAGCACCGTCTGCTTCAGAGTGGTGTGGGGCCCGACCTTATAAGCTGCTTGCCCGCCCCAACTCGGCACGCTATTCGCATTCGCCAGATGCGAGTAGCCGTTGACCACGTAGCCGGTGATGGTTAGGTTGTCGCTGATTGGATAGCTCGCGTTGATCCCTATCATCAAATAAGGCGTGAAGTCCGCACCCCAGGGGCGCGTGTAGTTGAAATTGTCTTTGGCATAAAGGGAGTCATACCCGATCAAACTCGAGAAGATTCCACCCTGGATCGTCAGCCCCTTCCCCAGGGCCGCCAGATAGGAGGCATTGGTCGGTCCCAAGTGACGCAATCCCTTGTAGCCAGGCAGACGTGGTGCTGTGGCTGAGAACCCAAAGATCCGGGTGTCCTGGCCGGCTTGTACAGTCAACTGCATCCCCCAGCGAGAAGAGTTGGAGTTGCTTTTCTGTAAGTAGGCCGCGGTCATATTGACGATTGGCTCATCTACTTTGTATGTGGTTGCGCGGCTTCGGAACAGGTCGTTTGCAGGGTGGTTAAAATCCAGCAGGTAAGCTGCGTCGATGAAGGCGCCGTACTGCCACAGAGTCGTGGGGGGCACGGCCTGGGGCGTCGTTTCCTGACAATCAGACTCGGCGTTCATGACAATTTCCTGCATACCTTGAGCAAATCCACTCGCGGAGAGCAACACACACATGCAACTCAAATAACCGGCTTTGGTCATATTCTGAGTGTTGACGATTCGAACCGCTGGGGCGGCTTGTTGTCAACCTCAGAACTTCACCAAGATTGCCAAGTCCAGCCGGTTCTCGTCGCGGACGAGATCAGGCCCAGACCATCCTGGCACCAACGCGCTGGGATTCCCGTTGTTTCCGCCGGGGGGAGTGATTCCGCCCCGTCCCGTGAAATACGGCACGTTGGCCGCGCGATGATCGTACTCCCAGCGAAACGTGATGTACTGGCTGGGCATGTAATCAAAAGTTGCCGACGCATCCCAGGCTTTGAACGGATCGCCCGGATTTTCTGTGAAATAAGGCGTTCCCGTCGCCGCAGTTGCTCCGTTGATAGGCGGCAAAAGCACCAGATAGCGTCCCGGATTGTTGATCTTCCCGCCACCCAGCGTGAAACCAAAGTGGTCTCTGTGAAACCAGAGGCGGTTGTAGAGCATGAAGCCGAGAAAATCCTGCTTGGGCGTGATGTATTTGACTCCGTTGATTATTTTCACTCCATTGGTGTCGCAACTGACAGCGGTTCCTGCAACCGGATCGCCGCCATGCTCGCATCCCAGATCGCCGGTAAGAGAAAAAGCAGCTTTGCTGATGAAAGTTTCGGGATTGTCGTAGTACTTGTACTCGATGCTGTCGTCGGTGTGGTAACGAATGCGTCCGGCAACCCCGAGTGTATCCGCGCCCAGCACGTATTGATTGCCAAGAATCTCGAACTTGCCGTTCGGCCGCCACAAAATCTGTGCTCCGATACCGGGGCGATGGTTGAAGCGGCCATAAGACTGCCACCCGTTGATGAACCACGGCTCAATTTTCAAATGCTCGGTGGGAAAAACCTGGACGCGCACACCATTGAAAAACCATGGCGTGTTCGAGGAAACATAGGAGGGTTGGTATGCCCAGTTATCGGCGTTGTAGTAGCTGAACAGGCCGATGTAGGACATGAAGATTCCCGCATCCACGTTGATTCCGTGCAGGGCGTCGAAGTGGTATCCACCGTATGCTTCGGAAATATACCGGTACGCCGTGTCGAGGTCCCATTGGCCACGCGCCGGGCTGGCATCGTTGCGCGGGGTCGTCTCCGAGTACATTCCGAATTGGGTCATCAGCCTGCCACGCACGTTGTCATAATGAAAATCGCCTCCCACGCCTAGTTGCGTGAGCTGGACTTCATACGCGCGAAACACCTCGCTCGACCCGCCGATGGAGTCGTCCGCCGGATGATTAAAGTCGACGATGTAGTCCACGTCGGCCTGCACTTCCGGGGTGAAGAACTTGGTATCAAGTGGCGGTTCCTTCACCCGGCTGTTGCCGTTCAGCCAAGTGAAATCAGCAAAGGCAAAGGGCTCGGCCTTGGGGGCTTTGGCGGGCACGCTGCCCTGTTGGCTGGCCTCAGTCGTCGGGAGCACAGCCTGCATCGGAACCGGAGAACTATTCGGATTAGGGCCTCGGGCCCCAACTTCCGACGATACGGCTGCCGGCGTGCTTACGTCGGCCGTATCCACAACTGCGGTTGTCTTTTCGGCCGCCTCCTGCTTCTTTAGCGCCGCCTCCAGTTGCTCGATTCGCTCTTTCATCGCAGCCAGCTCCTTGGCGATGGCGGGTGGAATTTGTTGATCGGATGCGGTTGGCTGACTGCTGGGCTTGCTACCGGCGGAACTTTCGCTGATGAATTGTTGGGCACGCAGCGGAATTACAAGCAGAGCTGCGGCCAGGAACATGAGAGCCGCATGCTTGCCGGCTTCTGTTGGAAGTTTGCGCTTAAGAATTTCAGCATTCATCACTATGAGTTCTCCTCGTTTTTTCGATGGAATGAACTTCGCGAAGTAAACCTTTACAGCAGAAGGGGGTAAGG
This sequence comes from Terriglobales bacterium, assembly GCA_035624215.1. Lineage (GTDB taxonomy): Bacteria > Acidobacteriota > Terriglobia > Terriglobales > Acidobacteriaceae > JAFAGX01. The sequence goes on along the minus strand of DASPRY010000102.1, from coordinate 41,772 downwards.
TCCTTGCCTCTCTTACTAGGGCTTTCAGACAGCGCAGGAAAAATAGCAGCGCAGCACCGCACAGCAGGGCTATTGCAAGCCTGATGAGAGAGACCGCCGACACAGTTTTTTCTGAATACCATGAGATTTAACAACCCAGCTCATAAAAGCGGGGTTAATAGTTCATAAGGAATTCGTAAAGATGTCCCGAATTGGCCGCGAAGTAATTGAATCAGTGGATTTGATCGCGGCTGCGCGGATCAAAGCGGTAAACGATCCACGGCTCGGTGCGGATGTAGCTAGAGCAGCCCAGCGCCTCCAGCTTTTTTCGTAACTGGCTCAGGACGCGCAAAACTTCAGCTTGATGGATCGGACTTCGTCCCCATCGCGTGCTTAGACGGGTATGCGGCGTGATAATGCTGGTAGGATGGCCAACCAGGAACACGAGCAGATCGAATTCTTCCTCTGAAAGCTGCAATTCCTGGCCGCGAACACGCACTTGCCGGCTTGCCAGGTCGATGCGGAAATCGCCGCTCTCGACGATCTCCGCCTTTTCCCGACCCGATTCGGAGCTCAGCATGCCGGCTAATTCGCTCGCGCTTAACCAGGTTGCCATTTCAAAGTTCCGTTCCGCGGCTCTGAGCTGCGTCAGCAGCCCCAATCCGCCTCTCCGGGCTTGGCGAAATACTTGCGGCTCGGATGGTCCGGCACCGACGTCGCAGCCAACTCAAGCAGTGCCATGCGGGCCGCCGCCACCATCAATTTTCGTTCATTGCTGGAGGTTCGGTCCCAGCAAGAGGTCTTTTCTTCGTCGTTGTTGCAGTCGTAGTCATGGGCCAAGGCTTCCCGATAGTGATGGAAAAGCTTGGCCAATTGTTCGGCAGAAACGTCCTGAATTGACGACATATCTCCTAACCCTTCTGTACTTCGGTTAATTGCTCAATGGCGAGACCAGGTTGCCGTTGCCCAGTTAGAGGGCGTTTTGGTTTGCACGGCCGCATCAGAAATCCCAGGAGTAAAAGAAGCATATTTACGATGGCAAGCGTGCCTGCGTCACCCAACGCTCAGACTATTGGATTACTAAAACCGTAAGGATTCGATAAAGAGTTCGTAGAATGTTCGTAAGCCTGGAACCACTTGAGGAACTGTCCTCTTCCCCGCGTGCTTTGTTACTGAAGTTGCCGACCTAAACCGCTTGTGATGGCATTAAGAGTTAGCCCGGCCCATCCCCTGGCTCGAAGCGATATCCCACCCAGGGCTCGGTCACTATGTAGCGCGGCGACGAGGCGTCCGGTTCCAGTTTCTTGCGTAATTGCCCCACAAAAACCCGCAGATACTCCACCTGCTCCGTGCTCTGACCGCCCCAGATAGCGCTGAGCAAGGCTCGATGCGTAACCACCTTGCCCGCGTGACGTGCCAAGTAAACCAGCAAGTCGAATTCTTTCGGGGTGAGGTGAACTTCGCGTCGGGCCACCATCACCTTGTGGGCCGGCAAATCGATACGAAAGTCGCCAACCTCGATCAGCGGGGCTGCCTCCTCGCCGGCTCGGGTTCGCCGCAAATTGGCGCGCACCCGCGCCAGCAACTCCTCAATCCCAAACGGCTTGGTGACGTAGTCATCCGCGCCAGCATCGAGCGCCTGAACCTTGGTCCGTTCTTCCCCGCGCACCGACAACACGATGATGGGAATGTGCGTGGAAGGCCGCAGTTTGCGGCAGAGTTCTAGACCGTCCATGTTGGGCATGGCGAGATCGGTGATCACCAGATCGGGAGTCCAGTCTTTCATGATCTCAAGCGCGGTCTCGCCATCGTTGGCTACACGAATGTCGTAGCCCTGGCTGGAAAGGCTGGTGCGCAGGACCCGTGTGATCTGCGGTTCGTCATCGACCACGAGAATGCGGCGATGCTCGCTCATGAGAATCAGGAAGGCTCCTGCGTGACAATGTGAACGTCCACCGGAGGCGCGTCGCGCAGGAATCTGTGAATCGCAGAGAGATACAGATATCTCTTCAGACCAGTTTTGGCCGAACGCCCGAACACCATCTGGGTGATATGCTTTTCGCGGACCAGATCGGCAACGGCTTCAGCAACGGTTTTGCCTTTCACCTTCTCGATTTGCGCGCCCACGTTCTCGGCAAACTGAAGGTTGGCTGCCAGGGTCTTCTGGTTCTTCTCGCTCGTATCCTGGCCCATATCCACATAGATTACGAAGAGCTCGCCATCCATGGCTTGCGCCATGCGCGCCCCACGGGCAATCAAATATTGTGCGGCGGGATTCGAACTGACCGCGACGCCAATGCGCTCCCGCACCGGCACAGCTCCAGTGCTTGGTTCTTTCTCGCGGTATGATTCCAGGCTTCGGTCCACGGCCTGCGCTACCTGCCGCAGCGCCAACTCCCGCAAGGCGATGAGATTGCCGGGTCGGAAAAAGTTTCCCAGGGCGCGTCCGACTCGCTCCAGGGGGTAAATATCGCCGCGCCGCATGCGGTTTTGCAGCGCTTCTGGAGTCAGGTCCGACATGACCACTTCATCGACGCGCTTCAGAACCCAATCCGGCACCGTTTCCCGCACCGTGATGCCTGTGAGATTCTGTACCGTCGGGGTAACGCTCTCCAGGTGCTGGATGTTCATGGTGGATAGCACGTCGATGCCGGCGTCCAGGAGTTCCAGCACGTCCTGGTAGCGCTTGTGGTGCTTGCTGCCCTCAACATTGGTGTGGGCGAGCTCATCGACCAGCACAACCCGCGGCTTCCGCGCCAGGATCGCATCCACATCCATTTCTTCGAAAACCGTGCCCTTGTACGTCAGCTTCTTGCGCGGAACATTCTCCAACTGGGCTGCCAGATCGGCGGTCGCTTTGCGGCCATGGGATTCAACCACTCCGATCACCACGTCTTCACCGCGCGTATGGCGGCGAATGGCTTCACTTAACATGGTGAAGGTTTTGCCCACGCCGGGCGCGTAGCCCAGGAATAACTTGAAAGCGCCTCCTTTTTTGGAGGGAGTTGCTTCTTCCAGCCATTGCTCAGGCGTTTTAGGCATCGCCGTTATTTTCGTTGAGAAGACCAAAATTGTCGATGTCAGCTACAATGGCGCGGCGTGAGGCCAGCGATCATCCAACTCGCAGTGCGTTGCCTGGCGACCGTAGCGGTCGTTGCCGTCATTGTTTTTGCTTGCCGCTTCGTTCTCCAGGTAAACGCCACCACGGCGGCACTAACATTTGTCATTGCCGTGCTCATAGTCTCTGCCACTTGGGGTTTGTGGCCGGCGATATTTATGACTGTGGTGGCCACGCTGGCCTTTAACTATTATTTTCTACCGCCGATCGGCAAGTTGACCATCGCCGATCCCCAGAACTGGGTCGCCCTGGTTGCATTCCTGGTGGCCGCGGTCATTGCCAGCCAACTGGCAGAACGGGCGGGACGGGAAGCCAAAAGTGCCAACGAGCGACGAGGTGAGGCGGAGCGCCTTTACAAATTCAGCCAGCAACTTTTGGGCAGCGAAAACGTAGCCGGCCTTCTCAATATCATTCCACTCTACATTGTCGAGTCCTTCGGAGTGGAAGCCGCCGCCATTTATTTAGTCAATCGTCCCGATGTCTATCGCTCGGGCCTTTTCGCGCGTGACGTTCTGGACCGGCACGATCTGCAGTTAGTCGCCATGCGCGGAGAGCCGCAAATCGATCCTCAACGCCGGCTCGTATTCATGCCACTGCGCATGGGTCTGCGGGTGGTCGGCAGTATGGGCCTGTCGGGGGCTCAACTTTCGCGCGAGACTTTGGAATCCATGGGCAGCCTTATCGCCATCGCTACCGAGCGTGCCGGAGCGGTGGAGAAGCTCAGCAAAGCTGAGGCCGCCCGTGAAAGCGAACAACTGCGCTCGGCGTTGCTCGACTCTGTCACGCACGAGTTTCGTACTCCACTGACCGGCATCAAGGCTTCGGTAACCTCGCTCCTTTCCAACTCCTCGCTCGACGAGGCCCAGCGCCTGGAATTGCTGACCGTAATCAATGAAGAAAGTGATCGGCTGAACCATCTGGTGGGTGAGGCCGCCGAAATGGCCCAACTCGATGCCCACAAAGTTGAGTTGCGCCTGGGGCAGCATCAGATTCAAGAAGCCGTTGAAGATGCGATGGCAAAATCGAAGACCACCTTGGGGAAACATCCCGTCACCATTGACCTGCCACCGAACCTGCCCGCTGTCCGAATCGATGTCGATCGCATGTCCGAGGTCGTCGCCCAGCTTCTGGAAAACGCGGCCAAGTACTCTCCGCCTGACGCGCCCATTCACATTACCGGCGAAGTCAAAGGCCGCATGGTCATGACGAGCATTGCCGATCACGGGCCGGGGATCGATGATTTCGAGCAGTCGCTGATCTTTGAGAAGTTCTACCGCGGGCGCGACCAGCGAATGCAAGTGCAGGGTACGGGCATGGGCCTGGCTATTGCCAAGGCCATTGTAGAAGCCCATGGCGGCGAGATTGGAGTCACCAGCCAGCTGGGACGCGGCTCGGTGTTCTACTTCACCGTGCCGGTCGCGTAAGGCCAGAGATGTCGGCCGGGTCTGCCCGCAGACTTACTTGGTTCCTGAGGCAGCAGAGATTTTTTCGATAACCAGGGCATTCGAGCCGCCCCGTTGAAACACCCTGCCTGTGGCAATTACTTTCTCCCCAGCAAAGGCCAGCAATTTGTCGTTTTGCCCGGTTGCCGGCGTGCTGTCTGCGATTGGCCAATATATGGTTCCCTCCTTCGTCAGGATCACCAGCGGAGATCCCGCCTTCGCACACGCTCTCGCACAATCTGCGCTGATGGGCTTGCTCAGGTTCTTGGTGAAGGCACATGCTGAATCGAGGACGTAGCCATTTACGGTGACCGGCTTGCCATTGTCGGCCGCCAAGGCTGCGGCAAGCAGTGTGAAGAAAAGCCCAGACTTCATCAATGCACTCCGAAAAGATGCTCGTGACATATTCGGCTCCTATAAACGCGTAGCTCACGATCCTCTGCGCGTGGTAACTTCGAATCTACCCAGCGGATCATTCGACTCAACATGCTAACCTCCAATGTTTCATCAAGTCCATCTTTGCAGTAGCTCGTCTCAAAGCCATGTTCAAGACTCGCTTCTTACCGGCCGCACTGCTCCTGTTGTTTCCAGGCCTGTCGGTTCCTTATACGCGAAATTCGCCGGCGCCTGCCGCCCAGGTCGAGTCCCGAAAGACAAGCCAACCGTACACCGGAGACTTATCGATCTTCGATTCTCCAGGACGCGAGGAACGGCTGCAAATCAATCGCGTGATGGACATTCTGGGAATCAGCGCGGGCAAGAACGTAGCTGATATCGGAGCCGGATCGGGCTGGTTCACAGTGCGTGCTGCCGCGCGGGTGACCGATTCCGGCATGGTCTATGCCGTCGACATAAATCCGGACGCAATCCGCTACATTGACAAAAGAATCACGGAAAATCAGCTGCACAATGTTAAGACCATTCTCAGCCGGAGCGACGATCCGCTACTGCCGGCAAACTCGGTCGACGCCGTTTTGCTACTAAAGACATACCATGAGGTCGAAAAGCCCGTTGCTCTGTTTGAGAATCTTCGGATCTCACTTCGGCCCGGGGCCAAGATCGGCATCATCGATCGCAACGGCAATGGAGAGAACCACGGTGTAGAGCGCGAGGTGGTGATCCGCGAGGTCTCGCAAGCAGGCTACAAGTTAATCGGACAGTACGACTTCGTCAAAGACGGGATGGATTACTTTCTGGTACTCCAGGCCGGTGACGAACGGCCTGTCGAGCCTTCGGCTACACGCCACTGACGCGGCGCGAGGTTTCCTGCCCTGCCGTTTCCTGCTGCACGTTGTGCCGGACATCGGCCCCACGGACCCAGAAGATCACGTCCTCGGCGATATTGGTGGCGTGATCCGCGACCCGCTCCAGATTGCGGGAGATGAGCAGGGCATCCAGCGCCTGGCGAGTAACATCAGGACGGTCATTCATGGTCTTCACTAATGTCATGAACGCCTCATCCCGCATCCGGTCGACCACGTTGTCCATTTCGAGGACTGCCTGGGCGAGCTCGGCCTTGGCTTCAATGAACGATTCCAAAGAGCGGCGTACCATGGCGGAAACTGCTCCGGCCATGCGTGGAATGTCCACGGGCAGATCAGCTTTCGGCAATTCGACCATATCCATCACGCGCTCAGCGATATTGACGGCCTGATCGCCCACCCGCTCGAGATCTGAGTTAATCTTGGTAACGGCCAGGATAAAGCGCAAATCGACCGCCATGGGCTGCTGCATGGCGAGTAAATCGAACGCCAGCTCATCGATCTCCCGCTCCGCTTCATTGATCTGCGACTCGCCTTCGAGCACCAGGTGGCAACGCGCCAGGTCGCGGTCGATGTAGGCCTGGCAAGCACGATCCACCGCCTGTTCCGCCAGCCCGCCCATGCGCAGCAGTCGGGTCCGCAGGTCGTCCAGTCCTTGTTGAAATCGGGTGCGCATTATCCAAACCTGCCTGTAATGTAATCCTCGGTTCGCTTATCTGAAGGCGTAGTAAAAATCTTCTCCGTCCGGTCGAATTCGATCAGCCTGCCCAACAGGAAGAATCCCGTGAACTCGGCCACACGAGACGCCTGTTGCATATTATGCGTCACAATCACGATCGTGAAATTTTCTTTTAGCTGGAAAATCAGTTCTTCGATTTTGCCGGTGGAGATTGGATCCAGCGCCGAGCAGGGCTCATCCATCAGCAACACCTGTGGTTCCACGGCCAAAGCCCGGGCGATGCAGAGGCGCTGCTGCTGCCCTCCGGAGAGGCTGGCGCCGGACTTCTTGCGCAGGGTGTCCTTCACCTCGTCCCACAATGCCGAAAGCTGGAGCGAACGTTCAACAATTTCGTCGAGATGCTTGCGGTCACGGAAACCGTTCAGCTTCAATCCGGCGGCAACATTGTCGTAAATCGACATGGTGGGAAACGGGTTCGGCTTCTGAAACACCATGCCGATGCGGCGCCGAATCTGTACCGCGGCAGTTCCGTTGTAAACATCCATTTCGCCCATGCGGACCCGTCCGTTCACCCGCGCGTCGGGAATGGTTTCGTGCATCCGATTCAGGCAACGCACGAATGTGGACTTGCCGCAGCCAGAAGGCCCAATGATGGCGGTTGCGTGGTTGGCCTGAATGTCCATGCTGATGTCATGGAGCGATTGGGTTTTGCCGAACCAGGCGTTCAAGTTCTCGACTTTGATGCCAAGTCCCATAGATCAGCTTGTTCCCTTCAACATCCCGTGGCTGGCGGCAATGCGCACCGCGCTCACCGAGAGCACGATCAAAATAATCAGGATCAGCGCTCCCGCCCAAGCCTGACGATGCCATTCGTCGAACGGCGAAATGGCATACGTGAAAACTTGCAGCGAAAGCGCCGCCGTCGGCTGGTTGATCTTCCAGTTCCAGTACTGGTTGCCGAATGCAGTAAACAGCAGCGGTGCTGTCTCGCCCGCTACCCTGGCAAAGGCCAGCATAACACCAGTAATGACGCCGGAGCTTGCCGTCCGTAGGGTGATTGAAAGCGTGGTGCGCCAGCGGGCTACGCCCAGGCCATACGCCGCTTCGCGAATGGTTTGCGGCACCAGCAGCAGCATCTCTTCAGTGGCTCGCGTGATGGTGGGAATCATCATGATGCCCAGGGCAACTCCGCCTGCCAGAGCCGAGAAGTGACCTTGCGCCAGTACCACGATGCCATAGGCCACTATGCCGATCACGATGGATGGAACCCCGTTCAGAACATCCGCCGTAAAACGAACCAGATCGCCGAAGCGATTGCGCCCATATTCAGCAAGGTAGATTCCTGCTCCGATCCCAATGGGCACACCTATACAGCTGGCAATTAACAAAATCAAACACGAACCGGCAATGGCATTCGCCATGCCGCCGCCAGGCTCACCCACAGGTTTTGGCGTCTGGGTAAGGAAAGCCCAATTCAGAGAACCGACGCCCTTGTAAACCAGGTAGCCAAAAATTGCGATCAGGGGAAGCAGCACCAGCAGGACTGCGCCGGCAGCACCCAGTGTGGCAAGCACGTTCTTGCCCCGCCGCCAGAGGCTGACGTGAGCTAAGCCGGATTTCACAGAATCAGGCATGTCCTCTCGCCGGCATCCCCCGCGTCACCGACCAAACCAGAACCTGCGCCAGAATGTTGACAATGATAGTCACCAGGAAAAGTGCCAGGCCAATTTCCACCAGCGCGCTCAAGTAGGTGTCGCCCGTGGCTTCGCTGAATTCATTGGCAATCACGCTGGCCATGGTGTATCCGGGAGCAAACAGAGAGCGGGCAATCTCCGGGCGATTCCCGATCACCATGGTCACGGCCATGGTCTCGCCTAACGCTCGCCCTAATCCAAGAATGATGGCCCCCAGAATTCCGGCGCGGGCGTTTCTCAACACACCGGTGCGAATCATCTCCCAGCGGGTGGCTCCCAGCGCCAGTACAGCTTCTCTCTGTTGTTGCGGCACCGCGGTCATGACTTCGCGCGTGATCGAGGAAATGATAGGCACCACCATAATCGCCAGAATTATTCCGGCGGCCAGCATTCCGATGCCATAGGGCGTGCCCTCAAACAAACCTGTCCAGCCGAAATATTGACCCAGAAACGGCTCCACGTACTGGCGTAACAGCGGCACCAGCACAAAGATCGCCCATAGCCCATAAATCACGCTGGGAATTGCGGCCAGTAATTCTGTGGTAAAAGACAGTGGCCCTTTCAGCCACCTCGGAGACATTTCGGTGATGAAGATGGCGACCCCGAGGGAAAGAGGAACGGCCAGAACCAGCGCCACGATCGAAGATACTAAGGTGCCGTAGACGAAAGCCCACGCACCGAACTGCTCATTGACCGGATCCCATTCGCTGCGGAAGAAAAACTTCCATCCGAAGGCATGCCAGGATAAGGTGGACTTAGCAACCAGTTCGTAAACGATCAAACCAACCAGCGCGAGCACGCAAACGCCACAAGCCAGCATCGCCAGATGGAAAAAGCCGTCCGCCAAATGCCCGCTGCCGGCCTGAATCAGAGGCTTGGCGGCGGTTCGACTTGTAGCCATAACCTCTGGTTTTGCAACAGGTTGTGGTCCAGGCAAGCGTGGCGCTCCCAATGCTTGGTTGGCCATCAATTCGCACCCTAGCAGACTACTGTTAAAGGAATGTTAAAATACCCGCCTGGCATCGGCCTCCCTCAGAATTTTGACTTTGCCGTTGCTTGTTGGGCAGTTTCCTTGTAATTTTTCGTACTCTCAGCCCCTATGGCCTTTGACCTCAAGCGCAGCCGCCTCACATTTCAAAACTTGGACCGGGAACTGGGTAAGCTGGCCAAAAAGCCGGCTCCCGAGCGGGTGCATAAGTTCCGCACCAACAGCCGTCGCGTTGAGGCCCTGCTGAGTGAAGCCGCTCCAAAACTTCGCAGCAATGATGAAAAACTTCTCAAGCTCTTATCACGTCTCCGCAAAAAAGCGGGCTGGGTGCGCGATCTTGACGTTCAGATTACAGCCTTACGCGGGCTCAAGTTTCCTCAGGCGAATGGGCACAAATCACAGCTGATGGACGCTCTGATCGACGAGCGCCGCCAACGCGAACGCAAACTGGCCAAAGCTTTTGATCGGGACACCACCGCCGAAGTTCGCAAGCGCCTCAAGCGCGCCAGGCGTGACTTGAAAATTCCCCCCAATGCTGATCCCTTGGCGGTCACGCTTGGCAAACTGCGCGACCTGGCCCGGAACCACGCGCCACTCACCGAGAAAACGCTGCATCAGTACCGGGTCTTCGGCAAACGGGCCCGCTATGTCGCCGAATTGGCGGGTAATGACTCCGAGGCCAAGCGAGTCGTCGAACAGCTCAAACACATGCAGGATGTGATCGGCGATTGGCATGATTGGTTGAAACTCACCCAAAGGGCTGAAGAATTGGTGGGCAGTGTTCGCGATTCCGCTCTCGTCGCCATGTTGCGCAATATCACGCAGGCCAAGTTCCGCCTGAGTCTGGACGCGGTCGCCGAAATCCGATCCGCCTTCGCCGCCTCCCAGCCGGTTCGCGGGGAGAAGTTACCTAAGAAGGCTGCTGCCCGAGCCGAAGCCGCATAGCGTTCCGCTAAATGATTAGAAAAAGGTATCTTAGCTAACAGTTGACTAGTTATCTGACTAGTCATATAATGCACAGGAGTACAAATGGCCTGGCAATTACAGGACGCGAAAGCGCGTTTCAGCGAACTGGTCGACGCTACGATCAAGGATGGGCCGCAAATTGTCACTAGACGAGGAATCGAGACGGTTGTCCTGGTTCCGGTTGAGGAATGGCGGCGGTTACAAGATTCGGCGCGCCCCAGTCTTAAGGAATTGCTGCTCCGACCCAGCCCTCGCTTCGAGAAACTTGTTCCATCACGCCGCAGCTTCCGCCGGCGGCCTCCCATAGAATTCAAGTGATCGGATATCTCCTCGACACCAACGTCGTCTCCGAGCTGCGGAGGCCGAAACCTCACGCTGCCGTGGTGGCATGGCTGAATTCGATGACGGCCAATCAACTTCTATTATCGGCTGTGACTATCGGCGAGCTGCAGGCCGGGGTTGAACGAACCAGACGGCAGGATGCTCAGAAGGCATATGAAATCGAGCAATGGATTGACGAGCTCGCCGCATCCTATGCGGTCTTGCCCATGGATGGCCTCTGTTTTCGCGAGTGGGCACGGCTGATGCATCGCAAACCGGACCAATTGCTGGAGGACATGATGATCGCCGCCACAGCCCGCGTTCATCGCCTGACCCTCGCCACACGCAACGTACGCGACTTTGCCGGAATCGACTTGCAGCTTGTCAATCCGTTCTCCTGAGCGCTTTTTGCCCTCACGCTCGTTCAAGCCGCTCCAGCGCGGTAAACTACCCTGTCTCCCATGCCGACCTTTGCCGCCGTCGATATTGGATCTAACTCGGTGCGCTTGAAAATTTCGCGGCTGACGCGGCAGCGGCTGCTCGAAATTCACGAGGACCGGGAAGTCACGCGACTCGGCGAGTCTGTCTTCCGCAGCGGATTTCTTTCGCCCGAGGCCATCGCGAATACCGTCAAGGTTCTGCGCCGCTTTCATCGCGCCGTGCAAAGAATCGGTGCCGACTCTGTGCGCGTCGTAGCCACCAGCGCCTTGCGCGATGCCCGCAACTCGCACGCCTTTATGGAGTGGGTCCACTCCGCCACAGGATGGAACGTGGAAATCATCTCGGGTCTGGAGGAAGCACGCCTCATCCACCTAGGATTGACATCTACGTTGCGCGTGAATACTTCAACCGTGCTCATGGTGGACCTGGGCGGCGGAAGTTGCGAACTGACCATTTCGGTTGACGGCCACATCCGCAGCACCATCAGTCTGCCGCTGGGCGCAGTCCGGCTGACCAACGAATTCCTGCAGCAGGATCCTCCGCGCAAATCAGAATTGCGGCAGATGAACGGCTTCATCGCCCGCGAAATCGATCGCACCGCCGACCGCATCAAACGCGCCCACCCAAAGGCTGTGATCGCGACCTCCGGCACGGCAGAGGCTCTGGCAGCGGTTGGTCACGGCCTTTACAAGACCAAAGGGACGCGCGCCAATGCGGTTTCCCGCTCCCAGATGCGACGGATCGCAAAGCTGCTCGCCCGTCTGCCGCTCGAGGAACGCAGAAAGCTGTCCGGAGTGGGTCCACGGCGGGCGGAGATTATTGTGGCCGGTGCGTCCGTTTACGCGGCACTTCTCGAACGTTGCCAGTTGCGCGGGTTCCGTTGCTCGCTGCTCGGTCTGCGGGACGGCCTGCTGGCGCAGATGGCGGCGGAATACGACCGCAGCACACGGTCCGGGAAACAGATCGAATCGGAACGGTGGGATTCGCTGTTGAGCGCAGTGCAACACTATGGCGTTGATATGGATCACGCTATGAAAGTGCGGGATTCAGCCATGCAGCTTTTTTCCGCGCTGCGGTCGGTTCATGGCTTGCCCCAGGAATATACCGAATGGCTCTCGGCCGCGGCCATGCTCTATGAGGTTGGCGATTATGTCAATCGAAATGGGCGGCATCGCCACGCCTATTACATCATCTCTCACTCAGAAATTCTGGGTTACACTCTCGAGCAACGAAAAATCATCGCCGCTATCGCGCGCTACCTGGGCAAATCGCGCCCGATGGCCGGGGATGGTCCAATCAAAGCTCTCTCTGCCCCTGATCAGGAGTATGTCCCCAAAGCTTCTCTGCTGCTGCGGCTTGCCCGCGCCCTCAACCTCAGCCGCAGCGACGCGGTTCGCGGCGTGCGCGTGCGTGCTCATAACGGAAAGGTGGATTTGGGTCTGCTCACCAAACCCAGAAGCACTGTGGACCTTGAGCTGTGGGCAGTCGAAAAAGAAGAGAGTTATTTTCGTGAACTCTTCGGACGCGAGCTCTCCGCTGCAGCCGCCGCATAGATCATTCGCAGAACCCTCGGAGTCAGGCACCACTGCAGGGCTGCCGAATTCCGCCCCATGTCGACCTTGGCGACAGCCCCCTTTCGGAGATCAGCCCGAGCTTCGCAACCAGTTTCGCTGATGATGCGTCCCAGGAACTCGCTCAAGTTGGGATTGTGGCCGACCACCATAATTTCTTCCTGCTTGGCGTACTTCTCCAGCAGGCGGCGAAAATCAGCAAAGGTCGAGCCGGGGCGCAAGGCGGCGTCCAGTTGAAGCCTCCCTTCGTAGCTGAGTTCATTGCCGACCAGCGAGGCGGTTTGCGCAGCCCGCTTCAGCGGACTGGAAATGATCACCTCCACTTGCACATCCAGAGCTGCCAATGCCCGGCCCACAATTCCGCACTGCTCCATTCCGTCTTTATCAAGCGGACGCTTTTCATCTTTCTTGGGATTAGCCACACGCTGACCTGCACTCGCATGCCGAAGGAAGTAAATGATCATGGCCGCTTACCGTTCCCTTTGTGCCACTATTCGTCTGCTGCGCTGGGCGGGCACTTCGGGGATAGCGTCGAGCGCCACCTTCCCTTCCGCCAGAGCAATCAGGAATTCTTGCGCGTTGAACCCGTCGGTGGTGGGCGGTTTACGCCTCCCCTGAGTCCGCCACGCTCGAACATAAGTCCCATCCTTTTGCAGGATCCGGGTCTTCAGATTGTCCGCCAGATATGCTTCCAGGATTTCCTGCCGCACGCGCTGACGCAGCAGCTCGTCTTTGACCGGAAACAGGACTTCGACCCGCTCGTACAGGTTGCGGGGCATCCAATCGGCGCTGCCCAGGTAAATTTCCTCTTCGCCTCCGTTCCCAAAGTAATAAATCCGGCTGTGTTCCAAAAACCGGCCTACGATGCTGCGAACCGTGATGTTGTCACTCACACCGCGCACTCCGGAACGCAGAGAGCATATTCCCCGCACGATTAGGTCAATCTTTACTCCGGCCCGCGAGGCCTCATAGAGCGCCATTACTACATTGCGATCGAGCAGAGCATTCATCTTCGCGATGATGTGAGCCGGGCGGCCATGGCGCGCGTGCTCGGCCTCACGAGCAATCAGGGACAAAATATGCTCAGCCAAATTCAGAGGGGCAACGATGAGCGGATCGTAACTCGGGTTCTCGGCATAGGCGGTCAGGAAACTGAAAACATCGTGAACCGCACTGGTGATTGCCGGATCGGCGGTGAGCAAGCTCAAGTCGGTATAAATGCGGGCCGTAGTCGCGTTGTAATTTCCGGTGCCAAGGTGGGCATAGCGCCGGGCTACACCGTCGGGATCGCGCCGTACCAGCAAGGAAAGCTTGCAGTGAGTTTTCAATCCTACCAGGCCATGAAACACCTGCACGCCGGCATCCTCGAGATCGCGCGCCCATCGTATGTTGGAAGCTTCATCGAAGCGCGCCTTCAGTTCTACCACCGCCGTGACTTCTTTCTTGGCTGCCGCTGACATTAAGGCCGGCACAATCAGCGAGTGTTCGCTGGTGCGATATAGCGTTTGTTTCATTGAGAGCACCCGCGGATCTTCGGCAGCCGCCTCGATGAAAGAAACTACGGAGTCGTAAGAATCATAAGGATGATGCAAAAGAACATCGTGCCGCCGGAGTTCCTCGAAAAGATCTTGCGACTTGGCAGTCAGACGCAGTTCGCGCGGAACGAACGGCTTGAATTTGAGCTCCGGATGTTCAGTCTGATCATAGATAGCGAACAAGCGGGATAGATTCACCGGGCCGTTGACCGGAAAAACTTGCCACTTTTCCAGCTCGAAGTTGGTGCGCAGGCGTTCCACGATTTCCGGGTCGGCATCGGACTCAATCTCCATCCGAACTGCATCGCCCTTTCTGCGGTTGTGTAACTCGGTGCGCACCGATTCCAGCAGATTGCGCGACTCCTCCTCCGCCAGATAAAGGTTGCTGTTGCGGGTCACCCGGAATGCCGCCGAGGAAATCACGTCGTATCCGTGATACATGCGCGAAGCATGGTGGGCCACGAGGTCGGCAAGAAAGACAAAATCGACCGTTCCCTCCGTGGGCAGACGAACCAGCCGCGGCAAAGCTCTCGGCACCGTCACCACCCCGGTGTACGTCATCGAAGAGCGACGACGGCGACGAAGCAGAAAGGCTACGCAAAGAGCCTTGTTGATTACCCTGGGGAAAGGATGAGCCGGATCCACTGTCACCGGAGTCAACAAAAGATCCAGTTCGCGTTCGCAGAAGTCTTCGACGAATTCGCGCGCTTGCGAATCCAGTTCATGCAAACCCAGCATCCGAATCCCATGCGTGGCAAGCTGCGGACGCAAATGCTCATTCCAGCAGCGGTACTGGTCGTTTACGAATTCGTGGGTCTGGCGTGCCACTGCATCCCTTTCCTGTAGCAGCGTCAGCCCGTCCGGCCCGGCCTCCGTATACCCATCCTCAATTTGCTGTACCAGTCCGGCTACCCTTACCTCGAAGAATTCATCCAGATTGCTGGCCGTGATGGAAAGAAACTTCACCCGCTCCAGGAGCGGATTGCGCAGGTCCTCCGCTTCTTCCAGCACACGACGATTGAACGCCAGCCACGAGAGTTCGCGATTGATGTAGTAAGCCGAGTTTTCAAATGTGGAACGAACCATTTTCAGTTCCGCGGGGCTAATCAGGTAAGGAAGATTGCCAGTCGGCTCTACGGGGCCGGCAGACGAGGACTGCGACCAGAGATCAGTATAAAGCATTGATCTCGCCCTGTAGTAGTTCGCTCCGGTCACAAAAAAGGCGCCGGCCTTCGCCGGCGCCGCATACACATCCCGCTCTACTTACGGCAAGTAGTACCGGAATGACGTCAGGATCATATTGTCCTGAGCGCTCGGACTACCTCCCTTTGCGGCCCAGGTGCTGCGATTAATGTAAGAGTACTGCGGCCCGAACTGGACTCGCCCTTTGTCGCCGCTATAGATTCGATACCAGAAACCGAGCGTGCCCTCGTAGATCGCTCGAGTGTTTCCGGCGCAGTTTGGAGGACCAGCGGGATTAAAGCCGGGGGACAGCGGTGTGCCGACGCTACCGGGATTCGGCACAGTGCCGCTGTTAATCGGAGTGGTGGCGGAACCTGGGGTATCCACGTTGATCACGGTTGAGGTCGGCGCCGATTCGGTGTAACAGCCCGAGTTGTTGAACAGCGGTGAGCCGTAACCCGCGCCCTTGCCGGCAACATCGTACGCAACGCGGCTTTCATATTCGCCGCCTACGTTGGCGTAAACGTCCAGGCGCTTGGAATGCCACTCCAGCGTGCTCAGGGCCTGGTAGTTGCGAACCGGAACCAGAACCCCGTCTGGCCGGATGACAACGTCCGGCAAGCCCGCCGACCCGTAGCGACCAATGCCATCACCTCCCAGGAAGTGGATGCCAACATCCACATGTTTAGCCAGCGTCCCTCGAATATTGACTCCCGCGCCCCCGCCCGCTTCACTGTTGTTATACGCGCCCTTGGCGTTGGGGAAAGTGGCGCCTTCGCAGGTCGTAGTGGCCGGCAACGTCCCATTTTTTGCAACTATCAGGCCTCCGCAGGGGAAGATCCGATCACGGAAGTCTCGAATGACCCCAAACACTTCGTAATGCCCCCAGCCTGGCTGAAAGGCAAGTTTGCCCACGAAATCCGGCGCCGCATTAAACGAATAGTTCGCGGTGGGATTGTAAAGTCCTCCGCTGGTGCCTTGTGAGCCAATAAGGAAGTTGTTCTGCCCGGAAACCAGCGTGCCACCGGTGGTGGTTTGCGGATTTTCCGCCGAGAAGCCGACCCACGCCTTATTAGCGAAATTCTTGGTGACGCGGAATCCGTATTGCCGCGCCCAACTGAAGCCGACGTTATATTGAGGGTCTATCGTCATGGGCACGGTTTCGGTGCGGTTGTCTAACCCAGTTCTGGTTTCGGTCACCAGGCTCCACATCTGGCCGCCGGTGAAGCTCCAGCCATCGTTCAGGGCCGCCTGGCCCCAAGCTTGCCGTTGGCGTAACGAATAGCTGTTACTCTCATTGTTGTTGGATGTGATCCCGGCTGACAGAAAGTCTGCTTCTACATAGCCGCTGACCTTGGCGCTCTTGACCTTCCCTTCCGCCAACATAGAGATTCGGGACTGACGTCCGGAGCCGAAGAATTCGGAGATATGGGCTGCGCTGGCTCCATCGAACGGAATGCTGTTGAAAGGCGTATTGATGTCGGCGCCCAACGCGTGTTGCCGCCACACCGTTTCTGCCGCCAGGAATCCGCCCGGAGTGATGGTGATGCCCTTGTAACGAATGGCCAACGGGCTTTCCAGTTCTGAGCGAATGGTCTTCTGTGTCTCCTGCAAGCTGAGCGCCGCATTGGCGGCGTTCTGCTTCATATCCGACACGTCACTCTTCAGTTCGGAAACGGCTTGCTGTTGCTGGCCCGCTTCCTGCGCGGCTTGATCAGCTTTGGCTTGCGCCGCCGTCGCCGCCGACTGCGCTTGTTGGAACTGCTGCTGGGCTTGCTGCCATGCCTGGTCGCGTTGCGCTAACTGCCGCCGCAGCTGCTCGATTTGTTGCTGCTGCGCGGCCAATGCATCTTTCAGCTCTTGCACATCTCGTGCCGTCACCTCGGCCGCGCGCGTTTTCTTCTTGGGAGTACCCGTCGTGGTTGTCTGTGTCTGTGCCAGCGAAGCTACTACCGTTAATAAAACTACCGACCACCTGAGAACGGACTTCATTTGTTGCTCCTTCGCCTCAGAGAGAGGCTTATCGTCGAATGGTTGTGACTGAGGATGCGAAATTTCCGCACCCCGCTCGCATCTTTGAAACGCAATCTGTCCTCGCCCCTCGGACTGCCATTTCAGACGAGTGCGTTCCCACTGTTTTCGCGCAGGCAAAGAAACGCCCAGTGCATCCAGGTTGAGAACAGAACCAGGTTCGGTTAATTCGCCATTGAACTTCGGAAACTGGCTACCGGACTTGCTTGATTTCGGCTTTGACTTTCGCCGCTACGTTTTCGGGCAGCGGTGCATAGGTCAATTCCGCTGTCATCTTCTCGCCGTCGTCCACCATCCAGTTGAGGAAATCAGCAAGGATCTTCCCCTTGGCGGCATCTTTCGACTGAGCCGGAATCAGTAGCCAGGTGAAGCTGGAAATCGGATAAGCATCTTTGCCGGAAGCGTTAGTGATCGAGACGCGAAAATCGGATGGCATGTTCTTCACTGAGGCGGCAGCCGCCGTAACACTCTCCAGGCTGGCCTTCACGAAGGATCCTGAGGCATTCCTCACCACACCGTAAGGAATTTTGTTCTGCACGGCATAAATCAGCTCGATGTAGCCGATAGCACCCTGCATTTGGCGGATCATGCCGGCAACTCCTTCGTTCCCCTTGCCGCCCAATCCCACCGGCCACTTCACTGAGGTGTTTTTCCCGACCTGGCTCTGCCAATCAGAGCTCACCTTCGACAGGTAATCGGTGAAGATGAATGTCGTACCGCTGCCATCCGAACGATGAATGACAATGATCGGCTGATTAGGAAGATTGATCCCCGGATTCACACTGGTCAGGGCGCTGTCGTTCCAGGAGGTGATTTTGCCCAAAAAAATGCCGACTAACGCATCCGGGGTGAACTTGATTTCCCCCGTAACCCCGGGAATGTTATAGGCTGGAACTACTGCCCCCAGTACGGTAGGAACGTGCAGGATCTTGATCTTGGATTGGGCCAACTGCTCGTCGCTCATTGGACCATCACTGGCCCCAAAGTCCACCGTGCCCGCCAGTACCTGGCGGATTCCCCCGCCGCTCCCGATGGACTGGTAGTTAATCTGTATGTCAGGATGGAGTTTGTGGTACTCGCTGAACCACTTCGAATACATCGGGTAGGGGAATGTGGCGCCCGCACCATTTAATGTGGTCTGCGCGAGGCCAGGAAGCGCAAGTACCAGCGCCAGACACAAGACCGCGATATGGCGTATCACCGGTCATGCCTCCTGAGAGATGAGTTTTTCAATACTTTTTTTCTAGGACAGCAATGTTACAGGTTTGTTACAAACGTGTGAATTTCTAGTGAATGTCTAACATGGCATTGGAGTTAGTAACGATCCACGTTTGCCAGCGGCGCATGACGAAATCTCCACAACGCCGATTCCAAGTCGCCAGCGCGGCGTAAATTGTACCCAGCTCCTCACCTTGACTCGCTTCTTCTGCGCCAAGATAATTAGAGGTTCATTCGTCATTGCGGAACTCATAAGGAACTTTCTTGGCAGCGAGCGCCAGCACTACAGCTCCAGCTTCAATTCAACCGGGTGTGGCCCCGTTGCGGGCGGGCCAGGGTTATTCCTTTCTGCTACGCCGCCTGCACTCGCTCACGGGCATCGTTCCTATCGGCGCTTTCCTGTTTGAACACATCCTGATCTCCAACGCCAGCGCGATTGGCGGACCCGCTGCCTATGCCCGCCAGGTTCGCTTCCTGGCGAGCCTGCCTCTGGTCTTCGGGCTGGAGCTGCTTCTCATCTGGATTCCGATTTTGTTTCATGCGCTTTACGGCATCTACATTTGGTACTGCGGCGAAGGCAACGTCATCGAGTATCCCTGGACGGGCAACTGGATGTACACCGCCCAGCGCTGGACCGGGATTGTGGCGTTTGCCTACATGCTATGGCACACCTGGACCATGCGTTTCACCGGCATTGACTTGCATGAGTTCCCCGGCGCTTCCTTCGGCAAAGTACAGACCGAACTGTTTTCAACTGGCTTGCTGGCCTTCTATGTGGTTGGCCTTGTTGCCGCATCCTGGCACTTCGCCTACGGAATCTGGCTCTTCGCGGCGAAATGGGGAATCACGACGGGCGAACGGGCTCGCCAGCGATTTTTGTACATATGTCTGGCTTTCTTTTTGCTTTTGAGCGTGGCCGGCGGGGCAAGCCTGTACACGTTCAGGGTACGCTATCCCCAACAGCCAACTGATCCGGCGGGAGCGCGCCTGGTAGAAGCCGGACCGCAGAGTTCGCAATAGTGTCTTAACTATGGCAGCCAATCCCAGAATCATCGTGGTGGGCGGCGGGCTGGCCGGGCTTTCGGCGGTCATCAAAATTGCAGAAATGGGTGGGCAGGTTGATCTGTTTTCCATCGTTCCGGTTAAACGCTCGCATTCGGTTTGTGCGCAAGGCGGGATTAACGCCGCCAAGAACCTGAAGGGCGAAGGCGATTCGACCTGGAAGCACTTTGACGACACCATCTATGGCGGCGACTTTCTCGCCAACCAGCCCCCAGTGAAAGCCATGTGCGATGCCGCACCCGGCATCATTGACCTGCTCGACCGCATGGGCGTGCCTTTTAACCGCACCCCTGAAGGGCTGCTGGATTTCCGCCGTTTCGGGGGAACCCTGTACAACCGCACTGCCTTCGCCGGCGCCACTACCGGCCAGCAGCTTCTCTACGCGCTCGACGAGCAGGTGCGCCGCTACGAGTCGGAAGGCAAGGTCAAGAAGTACGAGCACTGGGAATTCTTGTCGGCGGTGCTCGACGGAAACCGCGTCTGCCGCGGCATCTGCGCCATGGACCTGCGGTCGATGGAGGTGCGCACATTTCCCGCCGACGCCATCATCATCTGCACCGGCGGCATCGGCGCGATTTTCGGCAAATCGACGAATTCCGTGGTCTGTACCGGATCGGCGCAGTCCGCCTTGTACCAGCAAGGATGCTATTACGCCAACGGCGAGTTCATTCAAGTGCATCCCACTTCGATCCCCGGAGAAGACAAATTGCGGCTGATGTCGGAGTCAGCCCGCGGCGAAGGCGGGCGGGTGTGGGTGCCGAAGAAGCAGGGTGACACGCGCGATCCGAAATCGATTCCCGAGAATGAACGCTGGTATTTCCTGGAAGAATGGTATCCGAAGTACGGGAATCTGGTTCCGCGCGACGTAGCGACCCGTGCCATCTTCAAGGTTGTCTATGAGTACAACCTCGGCATTGACGGCAAGCCGATGGTATATCTCGACCTGACCCACATCGATCCCAAGATTCTCGACCGCAAGCTCGAAGGCATTCTGGAGATTTACGAGAAGTTCGTTGGCGACGACCCGCGCGTGACCCCCATGAAAATCTTCCCCGGCATGCATTACACCATGGGTGGATTGTGGGTGGATTTCAAGCAGGCCACAAACATTCCCGGAATCTATTCGGCGGGCGAAAGCGAATACCAGTACCATGGCGCGAACCGCCTGGGAGCGAACTCCCTGGTGTCCTGCATTTGGGGAGGGTTTGTCGCCGGGCCTGCGGCGGTTGAGTACGCCTGCAACGCTTCAGCCGCCTCCGGCAACGGGCATTTCGATTCCGAGCGTAAACGTCAGGAAGAAAAAAATGCGCAGCTCACCCGGGCTGAGGGCACCGAGAATCCCTTCAAGCTATGGCGCGAGCTGGGCGAGTTGATGACCAAGAATTGCACTGTCATCCGCTATAACAAGGCCCTGCAGGAAACCGATGCCAAGCTCTGCGAGATGCTGGAACGATTTCAGCGTATCAACATGAGCGACCGATCGCAGTGGGCCAATACCAGCGTCGTTTTTACGCGGCAGCTTTACAACATGCTGCAGCTTTCCCGCGTCATTGCCCAAGGTGCGGCCATACGCGACGAATCCCGGGGCGCGCACTACAAGCCGGACTTCCCGGAGCGCGACGATAAAAACTGGTTGAAGACCACGAAAGCCTACTTCGCTCCCGATGCCGATGAACCTAGGTTTGAATTCGAGCCGGTGGACATCTCTTTAATCCCCCCGAGGCCAAGGAAGTACTGACCCCAGCGACAAGCCGCTGTCATCGCGGAAACCTGAAGCGTCGCATACGCATGAACACTCCCCTTCCCCGCCCCACTCTCGCTACAATGATCACTCATGGCGGCAGCCTCCGCTGTCGATTCGGCAAGATCCCGACGCTGGACCGTCATCGCCTCTGGCCTGCTCTGCGGGCTCCTGGCGCTGGTGGTGATCTACACCAAGCCCAAAGCTTTCTATAGCCCGATTGCCGTGATGATCGTTGCGGCCATTGGATTGGCCGCCGTTCTCCTGCAGCTTCGCTTCTACAACCGCGAGCAACCGGAGCCTCTGCACGCTCCCGTGTGGCTAAATGTTGTGGGAATCCTGTTTGCCGCGGCAGCTCTGTTTTCGGATGTTCTTCGGCTCGGCCCCGCGCTGGCACAACTGACGGCCTTGGGAGCCATCGCCGCGTTCTCCATCAGCAGTGCGATGGTTCTGCATGCCTTTCGCAAGCACCGGATTGCTGGAAAATAGCCTGCCCGAGTGACCGGCAATGAAAAGGATGTTTCGCTTTTTACTGGTTCGCCCCAGGTTTATTTGTCGGCGCCACCGTGGGCTGGCTTTGGGCCGTCAGGTTGAGATTTGACAAAGTCGCCGCATCGAATCCGCCGCCCAGCGCTTTGATCAGCAGAACGCTGTCCACCATCCTTCGCCCGGTAATCTGCACTGCGGTGCGCTCATCCGAAAGAGCCACAGCCTGCGCGGTGGTCACTTCCAGGTAGCTCGTCACTCCGCCTTTGTAGCGGTTCTGCGAAAGCGCCAGTGAATGCTCGGCAGCGGCTACTGCCGCAGCTTGGGTCGCTGCCTCCTCTTCGAGGAGCCGCAATTCGGCCAGATTGTCTTCCACTTCCTGAAAAGCAGTGAGTACCGTCTGCTGGTAATTCGCGACGGCCTGATTGTACGCAGCCCGAGCCTGCTCGGTGAGAGCACGGCGCCGGCCGACATCAAAGACCGTCCCAATGGCGGAAATTCCTATCGATGCGAATCCGCTCGGCCCGCTCAGCCAGTTTGTGATGCTTGTGCTTTCAAACCCGGCAGTTGGCGGGAAACTGAACAGCGGAAAGTAAACCGCGCGCGCCACCCCAATGTTGGCGTTTGCCGCGGCCATCTGCCGCTCCGATGATGCGATATCCGGACGCCGTTCGATCAACTGCGACGGCAATCCCGGCGGGGTTACGGGAGGGGTTGCATTCAGCGCGGCAAATTGCAGCGTATAACTCGGTGCCGGCTCGCCAATCAACATTGCGACGGCATGCTCGAATTGTGTGCGTGCAGCTTTGACATCGATATCCTGCGCGCGGACCGTCTCCAGTTGCGTTTGCGCTTGCGCCACATCTACCTGGGACGCCACTCCGCCCTGATAGCGGCTCTGGGTGAGCTCCAGGGCTTTCTGGTAGCTGGCGACGGTGGAGTCGAGTAACTGCGCTTCTGCGTCCAGTTCGCGGGCCTGGAAATAATCCGTGGCCAGCTCGGCGTGCAAGCTTAAGCTGACAGTTTGCAGATCGGCAAAACTGCTTTGTGCGCTCGCCCGATAAGCCGCCACATTGCTGCGCACTCGGCCCCAGACGTCCGGCTCGTACGACATGTCCGCCTGCAGTATCAGATCATTCGTCGTCCCGCTGACCGTGGAGGTAGCCAGCGGCCGGTTTGAGGAAAAACGTTCCCGCGTAGCCGATCCGCCCGCGCTGATCGTCGGATACAAATCCGCCCGATAATAGCGAAGCAGTGCCCTTGCCTGATCGAATTGCGCCTGCGCCACCTTCAGGCTCTGGTTGGAAAGATTGATCTTTTCTTCGAGCGCATTGAGCTGGGGATCTTGATAAATTTCCCACCATTTGCCGCGTGCAGCTTGGTCCGACGGCTGCGCCACCTTCCAGTTCGGAGGCGTTTCTTTGAACTCCGGAGGCGTGGGTGCTGGCGGGCGTGAGTAGCGCGGCCCCACCGCGCATCCGCCGAGGACCAAAAGCATGACTACAACGGTTGCATGCTGGAGTTTGCAGATGCTCGACATCAGCGCCCCATGCTGCCCTGGTCTCCCGGAGGAAGTTGGTTGCCTTTCGGCACGCTGGCAGGCGGGTTCACGACGCGAACTTCTTCTCCCGACACGATGGAATCCGGCGGATTCACAATCACCGCCTCCTCACCCGTCAAGCCGGAGACCACTTCAATTTCCGTTCCATAATCGTGCCCCACGGTGATCGGCTTAAGCTCGGCGCGATTTTGATCGCCAACCGCCGCCACGCGCAGGCCCTCGGACCGGAACAATAATGTGTTCACTGGCAGAATGAACGACGACCCGCCCGCATTGGGCAATTTGAAGTGGGCCTCGGCATATGCGCCGCTGAACAACGTTCCCGTAGGATTGTCCACCCGAATCTCCACCAGCAGCGTTCGCGTCGTCTGGTCGATGGCATTGGCGGTGCGAACCAGTGTTCCCGGAAAACGCCGGCCAGGAAATTCTGGCACCACGAGATCAGCATTGAGCCCCGGTTTGATCGCAGCAGCGTAAATCTCAGGTACGTTCACGTAGACCCGCAACTTGTCGGGTTGAGCGATGTGGAACAGTTCCGTCCGTGTCCCTCCGCTGCTTCCCGAGTCGATCAGGTGGCCGATATCGGTATTACGAAACGTAATCACTCCATCGAACGGCGCATAAATCCTCTCAAACGATTGCAGCTCTTCCAGGCGCTTCACATTCGCCTGAGCTGCCTGCATCGTCGCTTTTTGCGCTGCATAGTTGCCCTGGGCATTATCGGCATCCTGTTTCGACACCGATTCCGTCTTCAGCAGCCCGGTATAACGATCGGCCGTGATCTTTGCGAGATCCAGGTTGGCTTCCGCGGTTTGCAGGTCGGAGCGCGCTTGTCGTAATTGCTGATCAACCTCTGGCGTTTCGATCTCCGCCAGCAATTGACCTTGCTTCACGTGAGCGCCGATATCCACATACCACTTCTTGAGATATCCGTTGGTGCGCGAGTAAATCGGTGAGTCAATATAAGCCTGCACGTTGGCCGGCAATACCACTTCGTCAGCCGGAGCCGACCGCTTCGGGTGCACGATCGAAACCGTCGGTACTGCCATCAGTTCAGTTTCTTGTTCCAGCTTCGCTTCCGCTCGCTTGCGCGGAATAATGCCCCCGAGGATCACTGCGACCACGGCTGCCAATGCCAGAACCGCGATCCACCAGCGTACCGGTCGGCTTTCAGTTCGACCACCGCCAGTTGGCTGGTAGCTCGGCTCGCGCGCCGCCGAAACCGGCTGTTCTACCTCGTTTGGCTGCTCAACTCTCATGAACTCCTTCCCTGAAAGCATACATAGATGATCTTGAACTTTACAGTGATTCCACCCTCAAACATCAGTGTTTCGCAAGTTGCCGCTCAGCTCCGCTTCGCCTGTGCAGCAGACTGAAAAACACCGGAACAAAGAACAAAGTTGCCACTGTGGCCAGGAGTAGCCCGCCAATTACTGCTCTGCCCAGCGGCGCATTTTGCTCTCCACCTTCTCCCAGGCCGAGAGCCATAGGGACCATTCCAATGATCATGGCCAAAGCAGTCATGATGACAGGCCGGAAGCGCGTGAACCCCGCATTTAGCGCCGCCACCACCGCATCGCGCCCTTCCGCCATCTGTTCCTTGGCGAAGCTCACAACCAGAATGCTATTGGCTGTCGCCACTCCCATGCACATAATGGAACCGGTCAGCGCCGGAACACTCAAGGTGGTATGAGTGATGAACAAGATCCACGCAATGCCCGACAAAGCTGCGGGCAAAGCGGAAATAATGATGAACGGATCCAGCCAGGACTGAAAATTCACCACAATCAGCAGGTAAACCAGCAGGATTGAAAACACCAGGCCGCCCAGCAGGCCGATGTAGGAAGTCCTCATGGTCTCGATCTGGCCGCGCACAATTACTTCCGTCCCCCGAGGGGCGAGTCCTTTGGCATTCACCACAATTCGATTGATTTCCCGAGCCACCGCTCCCAGATCGCGCCCTTGCACCGAGCCGTAAATATCGATGACCGGAGCGATGTTGTAGTGCGAAACCGTCGCCATTCCAACCCCGCGGTCGATCGAAGCAATGCTGGTCAGAATCTGGGGCGGAGCGTTGTTGGTGCTGGTCACCGGCACATTCTGCAGGTCCTGAATCGACTGAATTCGATATTGCGGCGTCTGCGTGGCAATGCTGTACTCGACTCCATTCTTTGTGTCCAGCCAGAATTCCGGCGTCGTCTGAAAACTGCCGCTGAGTGAAATAAGCAGATTATTGGCGACGTCACGCTCCGTGTAACCAACCTGCTCAGCCTTCGTGCGATCCACATTCACATGCAAGTACGGCTGATCGAAAGGCTGCTGGACCCGCAGATCCACCGCGCCAGGTATCTGCCGGACGCGTGCCAGCAATTGATTGGCGAATTCGCGGTTCGCCCTCAGATTATTTCCTACGACCTGGATATCAATTGGCGAGGGCAATCCGAAATTCAGAATCTGGCTGACGATGTCGGCCGGCAGAAACGAAAACGTTGTTCCCGGGAATTCGCTGGCCAGCTTGAATCGCAGATCATGGACATATTGCGCAGTCGGAGCGTGGTCCTTCTTCAAACTCACCAGAATGTCCGCATCCGCAGGGCCCACCGGGGCCGACGTGCTGTAGGAAAGATTGATGCTGCTATAGGGCAAACCGATGTTGTCAATGATCGTATCCAGTTGGTCGGGAGGAATCTGCTGCCGTACCGATTGCTCAACCAGATCAGACAAGCGCGCCGTCTCCTCAATGCGCGTTCCGGTCCGTGCCCGCAGATGTAGTTTGAATTGACCGCTGTCCACGCTGGGAAAGAAATCCTGCCCCAGCCACGGAGTCAGAATCACCAGAGAAGCCACGCAAATTGCCAGAAATGCCAGCAGAAACGCCCGCCGCTGCTGCAAGCACTGCTGCAACAGTTCGTGATAGCGATCGCGAAACCGCTCAAACGCTTCCTCAAAGCGAATCTGCCAGTGGACCAGCGGATTCTTGCTGTGGGCCGCCGCGTGCGCTTCGACCTCGTGCCCGCGCAACAGGTATTTAGCCATGGTCGGCACTAGCGTTCGCGACAACAGGTAAGAGGCCAGCATCGCGAACACTACGGCTTCGGCCAACGGCACGAAAAGATAGCGCGCAACCCCGGTCAGGAAGAACATCGGCACGAACACAATGCAAATGCAGAGCGTGGAAACAAACGCCGGCACTGCTATCTGCTGCGCGCCATCCAGAATCGCGTGTTCGACTTCCTTGCCCTGCGCCAAATTGCGGTTGATGTTCTCGATTTCTACGGTCGCGTCATCGACCAGAATCCCTACTGCCAGCGCCAGGCCTCCCAGCGTCATGATGTTGATGGTCTCGCCCAGCGCGCTCAGCACAATGATCGAAGTCAGGATGGACAAAGGAATGGAGACCGCGATGATCACCGTGCTGCGCCAACTTCCTAGGAAGATTAGGATCATCAAACCGGTGAGGCAGGCTGCAATGGTGGCTTCCTTCACCACCCCATCGATCGAAGCGCGCACGAACAACGACTGATCCGCAAGGGGCTTGATCTGCAGCTCCGGCGGCAAACCCGCCTTAATCGTCGGCAGCAGAGACTTGATTCCGGAAACGATGTCCAGCGTCGAAGCATTGCCGGTTTTCAGCACCGTCAACAGAGCCGACCGTTGGCCGTTGACTCGCGCGATGTTGGTTTGCGGGGGAAAGCCATCGCGCACCCACGCGACGTCACGTACGTAAATGGTCGTGTTCCCGACCGTTTTGACGGGAATTTGATTTAGTTCCTGGATGGTTTCTGGCGCGCTGTTGATATCGACGTTGTACTCGAACTGCCCGATCTTCGAGGTGCCCGAGGGCAGAATGATGTTTTGCGCGCTGATGGCATTCACCACATCCAGTGGCGACAATCCTTTCGATTGTAACGCTGTCGTATTAAGGTCAACTTGCACCTGCCGGATTTTGCCGCCATAAGGCCACGGAATCCCAACTCCTCGCACCGTGATTAAACGGGTGCGGATGAAGTTCGTGCCATAATCGAACAATTGCTGTTCAGAAAGCGTCTTCCCCGAGAGCGCAAGTTGCAGAATCGGCACGCTCGAGGCGTTATAGCTGATAACCAGAGGTGGCGTCGTGCCCGGCGGCAATTGCCGCAGTTGCGTCTGCGAAATCGCGGTCACCTGCGCAATGGCCCGCTCAATACTCGCATTCGGCTGGAAGAAAACTTTGACCACGGCCTTGCCGGGCAGCGATTGCGATTCGATGTGCTGGATATTGTCGACGGTGGTGGTCAAAGCGCGCTCGGTCAGGCTCACGATGCGGTTTGCCATCTGCTCAGCATCGAAGCCGTCGTAAGTCCAAAGAACGCTGACCACCGGAATATCAATGTTGGGAAAAATATCGGTGGGTGTGCGCAGAATTACGATTGGCCCTAAGATCAGCAGCAACAGTGCAACAACGACAAAAGTATAAGGACGCCTTAAGGCTAATCGGACAATCCACATAAATGCGTCGGAGGCTCAGAAAAACCTCCGCTTCTGCCCCTATCAGTGCGGATAACTTAACAGGATGCGAGTAACCGATCGATCCGAACTTGGCCCTGAATCCGTCGCAGCCAGCCAGCAATATGGTATTTGATTCAGTCACTTAGATCGAGATGCAAACTTTATACCGGGCAACGCTCGTAGATTTCTGGTTCTGAGAGAAGCTCCTCGACTTGCCGATGCCGCTAGCAACCGAGGAACCGGCTGTTGCACATTCATGAGGGCCGATTTCCACGCTCATCTGCGTTATACTGCCCTCAACCCAATTCCCAGGAAAGCGAACCATGTCTGTCAAAATGGCGGAAGAATCTGCTCAGGTTCCAGCCGATGACTTTCAGGTGCTCGAGCAGAAGGTGTACCGCACGATTGAGTTATACAGGGCCGCGCAGGAGGCGCGCGCCATCGCCGAGCGCGATGCCAAACGCCTGCGCGAACAATTGGAACAGCGCGAGGATGAGCTCGATGCCTTGCGCCGCGAAATGATCCAGTTGCGACGTGACCGCGAGGAAGTCCGCGGCCGGGTCGAAAAGATGTTGGAGCGTATCGATAATCTGACCGAACAACAGGCAGCATCCTGAGCGGCCGCAGTGCCACCAAGGATCCTTGCCTACAGGAGCAGCCCAGCGATGGCAGCGCCCCCAAAGCAGCCTGCGCCGCACGAGCGGAGCGAAAGTAGCGTACGCGTCGAGATTTTCGATCAAGCCTATAACCTTCGCGGCTCCGACCCGCAATACATCCTGAAACTGGCCGAGTATGTGGACGCCAAAATGCGCGCCGTCGCCGCGCAGACTCGTACCGTTGATACGATTCGCGTGGCCGTGCTCGCGGCATTGAATATCGCCGATGAATACCATCTCTTGAAGCGTAACCAGGCCGATAGCACCGTGGATTACCTCAAACGCGCCAGCAATCTCTCCAATGCACTCGACGAAATTCTTCAGGAGCGGCTTAAGGCGGGCTAGAGTGCGCGCCACAACAGTTCTGGTTTTATCTTTCCTGTCTTGCTGGGCTGCGTGCACAAGAGACTACCCTCCGCACTCAATCCCCCGCGCAATAACTCGCTTACCAAAGTTGCTGGCAAGCCGATTACCAACTATTTGTGCCACCCCTCTTGCGAATCGGCGCATTTTTGCCTAGCATCCGAATTGAAAGCCGGCCTGCTACGTTGGTGATGGTGGTAACCGATTTTTGAACCAACACCTGAATGAACGGGGGCCCGACTCGTAACGATCCGGTGTGCCATGCTCCGCCACGCGGAGACGCCTAAAGGGTCGCGGCGGGTTCCCACACGTCTTACGACGGTTCATTCTCGGCCCGCCACACGGCCCCGTGGGTCGGCTTGTTCTTTGGCACGTGGTAAACTTCCCTTTGCCATTCCTTGGCATCTAACTGATCAGTGTTTCCGCGACTTTTTCACATTGGGAATTTCAGCCTTCCTACTTATGGCCTACTGGTGTCGATCGGGGTCCTGACTGGGCTCTGGATCAGTGTGCGCAATTCTGAAAAGCAAGGTATCAATCCCGAGCACGCCTGGAACTTCGGCATTCTGGTCGTGCTGAGCGGAATTGTCGGCGCTAAGATTCTTTACATTGTCAACGATTGGAGTTACTACACAGCCCATCCCCGCGAGATTTTCAGCTTTGCCACTTTGCAGGCAGGCGGCGTTTTCTCCGGAGGCCTGATTGCCGCCTTCGTAGCGGCTGCGTGGTACATCCGCAAAAATCACATGCCCGCGTTGCGCACTTGCGATGCTTTCTCGCCGGGTTTGGCCCTCGGACACGCCATCGGCCGCCTCGGATGTTTCGCCGCCGGTTGCTGCTATGGCAAGCCCACCACCCATTTCTGGGGTGTAACTTTCAAAAACCCTCTGGCGCAAGCCTGGGTCGGCACGCCTCTCGGTGTGCCGCTTGAGCCTAGTCAGCTTTTCGAATCCGCCGTCGAGCTGGCGAATTTTTTCATTCTCATGTGGCTGCTCAAGCGCAAGAAGTTCGACGGGCAGGTCTTCGGCGCCTACTTGTTTCTCTACGGAGTAGCCCGATACTTTCTTGAATTTATCCGCGACGATCCCGGCCGCGGATCGGTGTTTGGCGGAATCATGACCGGCACGCAACTCATTGCCATCGGACTGGTGCTTACCGGCGGGCTGATCTGGTGGCTGCGCCCCGGGCTGAAAACCATGCCCGCGCAGGCCGCACGGTGAGTCATCCTTCATTTATCTTCTTCACAAGCTATGTCATCTTGATGCGGGCGTAAGCCCGCGAAGGATCTTAAGTCAACGGGAACTGCCAACGCAGTGTTAGGGTCGTTCCCTTAGCCGTCATGGCACACAGCAAGCTGTCGTAAGATTTCTCCAGAGCTTACGCTCTGTTC
This sequence comes from Terriglobales bacterium, assembly GCA_035624215.1. Lineage (GTDB taxonomy): Bacteria > Acidobacteriota > Terriglobia > Terriglobales > Acidobacteriaceae > JAFAGX01. The sequence continues at coordinate 11,598 of DASPRY010000102.1, read as the reverse complement.
GGAGTGACATGCTTTTTTGGTGTACTGCACCGTGTGACTGACCGCCCGCCACTTTCGTTTGCGGCCACCACCGACGACGCTGGTCAGCGCCTGGACCAATTTCTCGTTCGCCAACTGCCGGACACGAGCCGCGCGCGCATTCAACAATTAATTGAACAGCAAAAGGTCCTGGTGGAGAACAAGCCTGCCAAAGCCTCCATGCGCTTGCGCGGCAACGAACGAATTGCGATCCTGGGTGAACTACAAAGGCCTCCGCTTCGCGCCATCCCCGAGGAGATCCCGCTCGACATCGTCTACGAAGACGACGATCTTGCCGTGATCAACAAGCCCGCGGGAATGATGGTGCATGCCGGCGCCGGCGCCACCGACGACGAGCGCAACCGAGGCACCCTGGTAAACGCTTTGCTGCACCGCTTCCGCCAGTTGTCATCCGTCGGAGGGGAGCTACGGCCCGGCATCGTACATCGACTCGACAAAGCCACCAGCGGCCTGATCGTTGTCGCCAAGAATGACCAGTCCCATCGCAGGCTGGCCTCGCAGTTTGCCCGCCGCCAAGTAAAGAAAACTTACATTGCTCTCGTACATGGCTGGATCAGGCAGGATAGCGGGACAATCAGCAGCAGTATCAGCCGTGACCGGGTGAGGCGGACGCGGATGACCACCCGCCGCTCCGCCGGGCGTGAAGCGGTTTCGCATTACAGCGTGAAAAAGCGTATCGACTCAAAATACGGCAAGTTTACTTTACTGGAAGTGAAAATCGATACCGGGCGCACCCATCAGATTCGCGTGCACCTGGCCTCTCTCGGGCATCCCGTGGTGGGCGATACACTTTACGGCGCGCCGCGAGAGCTTCGAGCCAGGAATGACTCTACGACTTCTCTGTCGCGAAATTTTCTGCACGCCGCTGCCTTCGAGTTCCAGCACCCACAAACCGGAGCAGCTCTGGCTTTCTCTCGCCCTCTAGCGGACGAACTTCGTCTTTTTTTGGAGCGGATCGAGAATCAGTCACCAGGTAGCTGACCGTCATCCCGAAAATTTATCTTCGGACCCGCCCTATGTCGCATTCTTGAGCATGAGCACCACGATGCGTCCATCGGAGTGAAACTCCCCGCCGGTCGCGGTTTTCGCCGTGGTCAGCGGATTGGGTGGTGTAACGTGGTCCCGCTGTACGACCAGTCCGGTTGACGAAAGCGTGCCATTCACGTACTCGCGCTCGCCATCGATTGCCGGATCAATCTTGTGGGTCACTCCGTTGTTGCGCTGGTCGCGTTCAAAGCCGATATCATGGGTTGCCGCCACACACCATACCGGCCTGCCATCCACCTCGTAGGGGGACTTCCAAACGCGTAAGTGATTTCGCGACATCGCCACCTTGACCGGCTCGGCGTGTGCAAAGCCGTAATCTTGCGGCCGGTTGAAAAGGTACAGCGTGCTCATCGGCATGGTTAAGTAGTCTTTCTTCTCGAAAGTCTCCAGCGCTGCGTTCAGGATCGAACCTTCTACGCTCTTGTCCACCTTCACCCATCCCGCAGTCGTGAATGTCTTGACCACCTGATCGTCTGTCCCCACGATTAACACGTTTACCATATCGCCGGGCCGGCCGTTGGGGTCGCTCACGCGGCGCGGAATCTTATTCAGCAAATCGGTTGTGATACCGGGGATAGATGTTTCCGCAGGCCCACCGGCATTGGCGCTGCCGGAGCCCTCTTGCAAAACCTCGATGGTGACATGGAAACTTCCTTGCGCCGTTGAAGCGTCGCTTTCACTCTCATTGAGCCCGACATACAGCCTTCCCGCCACCGGCACGTCATATTCCTTGCTTTCGCCGATGGAAAACGCCTGGGCATAGTCTGCAGAACCCACACGGCCGATTAACGCTCCGTGGCCTGCATCCGTCACCGCATACTGATGGACCAGGTCGGCAAAATTCCGTTCCAGACCCGCCGGTCCGAACGTACCTGCGGTACGCAATTTTCCCGCATACGATTGGTCGGCCGGATAGGTGATTTGCCCTGTCGCCGTAAAGCGCACCTTGGCTCCGGCGCGCAGATCAATGTTGGTGTCAACCCACTGCTTGCTTCCCGGCACTTCGATCTCACGATGCGTACCGCTCGGCGTTGCTGCCGCAGCCTGCGCTGCCGCTTGTGCGGGCGCTGCCTGTCCCGGGGCGGTTTGCGCCTGCCCGCTCACCAGATAAAAAGTCGTGCCTATGCACAACATCAGCGCAATCATTATGGTCTTCGTCTTCGCAAGTTTCATGGCGTGTCTCCTACCTGCTGATACATCTCTGGCAATACCATTGCCGCCTTGATTTAGATTTATCAGAAGACCTGATAAACCGCACCCAGACAAGGCATTCCGATCAAACCGCAATCGCAATTGTAGCCTGTAATCACGCGCCCTACGAAACAATCAGCGCTGTCCCAAGCTCCGCCCCCGCCCGTACATGTACAAGTTCTTGGAGACGAATGTCCTCATGCTTTGTGATGCGCAGAGGCAGAGCGGCGACAATATCTGAAGCAACTTCTCCATGCTCAATCGACTAAAGGTCTCCACCGCTCTGACGCTTACGTTCTGTTTGCTGCTTTCTCTTGCCGCTTGCGGCGGATCGCAGTCCGCGACCCCCACCTCCGGAAGCAACTCGGGAAGCGGCAATAACGGGAACAGCGGATCAAACGCGCAAACCCAATGCGGCGGCATCTCCACTGGACAGGGCGCCAGCCTCAATGGCTTCCGTCCCTTCCCTGCGGACAATGCCTGGAATCAGGATATTTCAAGTGCTACCGTCGATCCGAATTCTGACGCCATCATCAACTTCATTGGCCCCAACATCGGCCTGCATCCGGATTTTGGTTCGGGTCTCTACCAGGGCTCGAGCATGGGTATTCCCTATGTGGTCGTGGGTGGATCGCAGGGCTCGGTAAATATCAATTTCACGGCCTACGGCGACGAAAGCGATCCCGGCCCCATGCCCGTCCCGGCTGATGCGCCCATCGAGGGTTATCCCAATCCCGGCAATGGCGACCGCCATGTCCTCGTCATTGACAACAGCAACTGCTTCCTCTACGAACTGTACAGCTCTTTTCCCAACAGTGACGGTAGTTGGAACGCCGGATCGGCCGCGGTTTGGGACCTTCTCAACGACGAGCAGCGTCCCTGGACATGGACCTCCGCCGACGCCGCCGGCCTATCCATTTTTGCCGGGCTGGTGCGCTACGACGAAGTGGCCAGCGGCAAGATTCAGCACGCCATTCGCTTCACGCTCCCGCAAAGCCAGGCGGCCATGATCCCTCCCGCCTCGCATTGGGCGGCAACTTCGTCCAACTCGTTGGCTGCGCCGATGGGTATGCGCATGCGCCTGAAGGCCAGCTACGACATTTCAGGATTTTCGACCAACCTGCAGGTGATCCTCACCGCCTTGAAAACCTACGGAATAATCATGGCCGATAACGGCAGCGCCATGTATCTGAGCGGGGCCCCGGACGATCGCTGGGACAATGACGATCTCCACAACCTGTCGCAAGTCCCGGCCTCGGCCTTCGAAGTAGTGCAGATGACTCCGATTTACACGTCATCAAATGTGCCACAAGGATCAGTACCGACAATTACCAGTTTCACGGCGAGCTCAACCAGCGTGAGCTCGGGTACAAACGTCACGCTGAACTGGCAAGCCAGCGGAGCCTCGTACTACATAATTTCTCCGCAGATTGGCGCCGTGCGCGGCAACAGCGTGACTGTGACTCCGTCGCAAACCACCACCTACACTCTCTACACCACCAACCAATACGGCCGCTCTGCCGCTTCAGTCACCGTCACAGTTCAGTAAGGGATCTGGAACAGGCCTAGCTCTGTTCGGGGCGTTGTGAGTGCAACCGCGATTCCTAACCAACTGGCCCCGGCCAGATGTACACAGCGATTCAGCCTAGCTAACTTCGGGTGCCTCGCCCAAGTTGAACAGCACCCCAAAAGAAAAGCCGCTCCCAAGAAGAGCGGCTCAAAGCATTGCAAGGTCGGGAGACTACTTGCCCATGGAGTAAGTACCTTCGCAATTCCAGGTGGAAGAGCCATCCGGATTGCCCTTGCCCTTGCAGGCTCCCTCTCCCTTGACTCCCTCGAATTTGCCGGTGCCTCCTGTAAGAATCCAGGCGTTGCTGCCGGACTCCACTTTGCCATCCTTCACCGTCTGAGTGCCGTGGTAATTGTAAAAAACCTTGTCGCCACCGGCCAGTGTAACCACAAATACGCCGTGGTTCTTGACCTTGTTGCCGGTGCTGTCCAGAAACTGGGTCCACATTCCTTCCTGCTCCTTCGCATCTCCCATCGCGCCCTTTTCCGACGCGCACTTGCCTTGGTTGATTACGTAGGCATGACCCTCGTGATCTCCTACTGCCATGCTGTGTTCGTCCGAAGGCTTCCCATCGCACTTCCATTGCGAAGAAATCTTGTCGTCTGCCGCAGATACGCTTACACACAAAACCAGTGAGCACACTATAACGACGAGTTTGCGCATTTGTTGTTCTCCCTTTTTGAATTGAAACGGTTCGCCTGTCGAACCTCCTAGCCGGAATCTTGCGGATCATGTTCGCTAGGGCAACGTCATGCTACGCTGCCTGCAGTTGACGGTCAATTGAAGTGTCAGTGTGTGAAATCGGGTCAGCGTTCTCATCGACGTGCCGATGAGCGCTATGGAAATTATCGCCAATCATCCGAAGTTTATGTAGTCATGCTCTTCGAGTGTGCCACACCTCATTGTTTGCCCGGGAAGTCTCAGGCTGCTTTTTGGCGGTATTCCCCCGAGCGCGTCACCAAGACCGCGAAGATTAAGTAGTGCAGAACCAGACCCAGAGGCACGTAGCAGACCGGGATATACCAGAATGCTCCCAGACCGCCTCCGGTCCCGGACAGGATGCCGCGAAGAACTGCGTGCAAAAAATCAACAGTCCCGAAGATGTTAAAGACCCAGACAGCCGTGAGTGCATGGGGATTCCGCCCCCGCACCAGGACAAAAGCCGCAAACGCGAGCACGAAAGCCAGGAAGTCGCCGTAGGCCTGGTAAAACGCAAATGCGGACCGCGTCACCGCCGGATCAACTACCCCGGGCACTAGTGACATCAGTCCCAGATAACGCGGCAGAAAGGGGACGAGGAGAATGAGTAGGGACTGCGTCACCGGCCGGGCCTGCAAAAACGGCCAGACATACCACTTGCCCAGCAGGCCAAACACAAGCAGGCTTAACCCGAACTCGATAGCGAAATTCGCAAATGGAGACATTGGAACCATCCTCATCCCTCTGCAGCAGCGTATTCCTCAGTTAGTGCGCTGCGGCAAGCCGCAAGAATCTCATTCGAAAAGGCACGGTCCTTCACTGTGCGCGCCAGCATAAGTCCGCCTACACTGAGCGCGATGGCGGAGATTGCATGAGCGCGATCGGGAGCCGTGGCGTTCACCTGCTGCGCTACCGTATCAACCAGTCCCCGCAGATGTTGCTCAAAGACCTTGCGCGTTGCCTCGCCACTGCGCCCGATTTCGGCGGTGAGACTTGGCATCGGACACCCGCGGTTTGCCGCATCGCGGTGTCCCTCGCTCAGATAGAAAAACGCGAACTGCCGTACCCAGCCACGGCCTCGCAAACTTTTGAGTTCCTCCGGCCAATCCTCACGCGACTGGCGAAACGCCGCGTCCAGCGCCTTGGCCAGCAAAACTTGCTTCGATCGAAAATGGGCGTAAAAAGCGCCCGCCGTAAGTTTGGCGGACGCCATCACCGCATCGACGCCGCTTGCCGCATATCCGTGACGGCGAAACATGGCCGCCGCAGCTTTAAGAATTCGCTCGCGGGTCAGCTGCTTGTGGTGGATTGGGTAGCGCATTGAAACATTGTATTACGATCGTAATGCAACTGAAAGATCTTTTATGAGCGGGTGATAGCCTTCTCGCGACCGTCGGCAGGCTCTTGCATTACCATATCCTCGAAAATGCCTTTCCGCCTTCCCTGGTTCCGGAACCCTCGTACCCTGCTCTGTTTTACCGCTGCTCTGCTTGCCCTCGTCGTCCAATCGGGAGAGCTCGGCTCAAGCGACACCATGCATCGCCTCCAGACCACGCACTCATTCTGGACATCGGAGCCCCCGGTCTTCCCCAACGAATATCCCGAATTTGGCGTGCATGGACGCGGCGGCCGACTTTACGGCTGGTACGGTATCGGCCAATCGCTGCTGATGTTGCCTGCAGACATCATCGGCACGTGGATCGAACGAATTTCGATCTTCAACGACTACAACGGCAACGATCCCAGTGTGCGCAATATTTTCGTCACCTGCACCACGCAGATGCTGATCAATGTCTTGACCGCGCTCGTCTGCCTATATTTCCTGCAACTGCTGGGTTTCACCATCCAGCAATCTGTTGCAGGCGTGCTCGCGCTTCTCTTTTGTACAACTCACCTGCATTACACCCAGAACATGATGGAGAACAACTACATCATGCTTCTGACCTTGACCGGTCTCACCTTCCAATATGAGTGGGCGCAGACCGGAAGCAGGCGCGCTTTGCTCATCGGTTCTTTCGCCTTCGGCCTCAACCTGCTAACGCGGCTGACTACCGGGCTGGACCTCATAGCCGGGGGAGTTTTCGTGTTGCTTGTACTTTGGTGGGAACAACATCTGCCTGGAGGGCATTTATGGGATCGCCTGCTCACCTACGCCAAGGCAGCATTCCCCATTTATGCAATCTTCTTTCTTATCGATCGCCTCTATCAGTACTACCGCTTTGGATCGTTCTTCAACACCTACATATCCGTGGTCGCAAAGGAGTACCACCAGTTGAATCCCGCGCTTCCGCCGAATTACCCCTGGGAGACGCCATTTCACGTGGGCTTTCTCGGCCCGCTGCTCACGCCCGAAAAATCCATCTTTCTTTTCGATCCGCTCGTCATATTGACCATCCTTGTCGTCGTACTGGCATGGAAGTGGTTTTCGTCCGCAACTAAGGCCTACGTGATCACCGCGTTCTTAGTTCTGGCTGCTTATATCTGCTTCTATGCACGGTACACGGTTTGGAGTGGCGACTTCGCCTGGGGCGATCGCTATGTCTCAACCAGCGTCGAACTGGCTGCATTCATCTCGGTGCCCCTGCTGATGCGATACCGCCAGCAGCTTGGCAAAGCGGTCTGGCGGACGGGAATCGCCTTGATTGCAGCCAGCACGCTGATTCAGATTGCCTCGCTAGCTTTCTGGCTGCCGCTTGAGATTTATCAGATGGAAACTCTGGGCCATCCCACGTTCGTGGTTGCGCTACGATTCAAGAACATCGTGGCGTTCGCCTTGGGCAAAATGGATCAATGGGGGCTTAACAACGTGCCCATGACTCAGGATCCCTGGGATTACGTTCACATCACCACCTGGAACTTCCTGCCTTTTGTCTTGCGGCGCGTCGGCGAGGCCCCGGCCTGGGTCGTTAAGATCGTTTTCGCGATTTGGATCGCCGCGCTGGCAGCGTTGGGGCTTACTCTATGGCAACTCCGTAAGACCTTATTGACCAGGCCGGCCTCGGCCATTTCGATAATTCCCGCAGTTTAACGTTTAGGTAAGAGCGCCGAAATCCCGGAGTCCTTGTTCCTGCTTGCGGACTATAATGGAGGAAACTAATGAGATTTCGCAGCCTCCTCTTCCTGTGTGTTCCCTTTCTGCTGGTGGCGGCACTGCATGGCCAAAGCAGTTCGGGAGATAACTTACCCTCGGCCCCTTCGGCAGCAAAGGAGGCAGTCGAACAACCGAAGCCAGCGCCTTCCACCCCGGCCTCGGAGCCGGCAAACCCGGGAACGAATGCAACCGCCTCATCCGACGCGGCCAAAACCGCGGAATCCAGTCAGCCCTCGCCTGACGACGAATCCATCTCTACTATTCGCCGCACCGTCAATGAGGTCAACGTCGTTTTCACCGTTACCGATAAACACGGCCACTATGTCAAAGATCTGAAGAAAGACGATTTCAGGATCATCGACGATTCCAAGCCTGCCGCTGAGATTCGCAGCTTTCGCGCAGAAACCGATCTGCCGCTCGAAGTCGGGCTGCTGATCGATGCCAGCAATTCCGTGCGTGACCGCTTCAAGTTCGAGCAGGAGTCGGCCATCGAATTTCTCAATCAGACGATTCGCCGCAAATACGATCAGGCTTTTGTTGTGGGCTTCGATGTCACACCCGAAGTCACCCAGGATTTCACCGACAACACTGAAGCGCTTTCCGTAGGAGTCCGGATGCTGCGGCCCGGCGGCGGCACAGCCCTATACGATGCGCTCTACTTTGCCTGCCGTGACAAGTTGCTTAAAGTCGCGCACACTGGCCCGGTACGCAAAGCGGTCATCCTGCTCAGCGATGGCGACGACAATCAAAGCCACGTCACACGCGAGGAAGCGATTGAGATGGCGCAGCGCGCCGAAGTGATCGTCTACACCATCAGCACCAACTTGACGGGCAGCGGAAGTCACGGGGACAAGGTCATGCAGCGCATCGCCGACGCCACCGGCGGCCGTTCCTACATCCCCTTCCAACTCACCGAAGTTGCCAACGCCTTCGCCGCCATTCAGGAAGAGCTGCGCAGCCAGTACGCCATTTCCTACAAACCCGCCGAATTCCGACCCGATGGCCGCTATCGCAGCATCGAAATCATCGCCCAGGAAAAGGGTTTGCACGTGCGCAGCCGCCGCGGCTACTATGCTCCCTTGCAATAGCAACCACGACTTGTCATCCTGAGCGCAGCGAAGAATCTATGCGTTTCCGTTTCCTGAGCGCTCTGGACCAAATCTCGACTAAGAAACGCACTCACCAGAGAGCGCACTGACATGGCAGGCTATTCCGGCACTCCGTTGCCCAAGAAACTCGGCATCAAAGAGCGGTTCCGCGTCGCATTTTTTGACTTGCCTTCTGACGTCAAAGCCGAACTGAAAGATGCCCTGAAGACCTGCCGAATCCTGAAGGACGGCAAAGACCAACTCGATTTCGCCATGATCTTCGTCAAGAGCGCTGCTGACCTGAAAAGGCAGTTTGCGCAAATTGCCAAACGGCTCGCGCCCGCCGGAATGCTGTGGGTAAGCTGGCCAAAGAAATCTTCCGGAGTGTCTACCGATCTCGACGAAAATAAAGTTCGCGCCATCGGTCTCGACGCCGGCCTAGTTGACGTGAAAGTCTGCGCGGTAAATGAAATCTGGTCGGGATTGAAATTTGTGATCCGCCTTACAGACCGGTGTAAATCGTAATAGCGGTTGCTAGTCGCCCTTCGCTACCGCGTAGTACCCGGCTCGCGACTGGATCTTGTAGTCCTTATCATTGGTGCGAATCTCGATCTTGCGGTAGCTGCCGTCAAGCTTGGAATTTGTCGGGGTATAGCCGATGTTGTACTGGCTGCGCAGTTCATTGGCGATCTGATCGAACCCTTGTCGCAGCTTGTCAAACTTATTCCCCACCTCGATCACGCGCCCGCCAGTTTCTGCAGTCAAGGTTTTCATCTCGCGATCACCCGAGTAGCCCCCGAACCCATAAAATCCGCGATCGGCGCACAGCAATACATACACAATGCTGTCCGATTTCTGCGCCGCTTCAATGGCATCTTTGATCCTCAATCGGCTGCCCTGGTCCTCGCCGTCCGTGAGCAGGATCATGGCCTTGCGCCCGACCTGCTGCGCCAATTCATCATGCGACGCCAGATAAACAGCGTCGTACAGCAGCGTACCGCGCGGCGCGCCTTGGGTCGGGATGGTTCCTCCGCCCAGGCCCGGAATGCCGCCTCCGCCACCACCCCCGGTGTTGATCTTGGCGCTGTTCAGCGCAGCTTTCAGCGAATGCACCGAGTTCGTGAAGTCCTGCAGCAGGTCTACATCCACGTCGAAGCTGATGACGAATGCCAGATCTTTGTCACGCAGGATCTGGTTCGGAAAATCGCCGCCCACCTGCTTTTCCATATCCAGCACCCGCGTCTGGCTGCCGCTGGAGTCGATCAGGATGCCAAGCGTCAGTGGAAGATTGGATTCCGCGGCGAAATATTTGATCGTCTGCGGTTTGCCATCCTCAGAAATCTGGAAATCATTCTTCGTCAGATTGGGGATCAGCCCGCCCTTCTTGTCTTTCACGTTAAAGAAGAGCTGCACCACATTGACGTTGACCTTGAGGGTCTCGGCGGACTGGTCCTGCTCCTGATTCTGATCCGGTGACTGGAGTTCGGCTTGCGCCCGGAACCATCCACTCAGTCCCACCGCAACCATTGCTAAGACAAAAACCTGAACCGAGGAAGCTTTAAACATTGAAGGTTTCTCTTTGATCTTTGTTAGTCTATCCTTTAACCGTTAGATGCAACAAACGGCTCGGCTCTGCATCCCAAATATTGGAAGGTTAATAGCACCGTGGGTCTCGTTGTGGTGAAATTCATCGCAGGGCGAGGGTCCGCCAGGCTTTTTGCGATTTTGCTCGTTTTGATTGCCGCAAGCATTGTGCCTGCGCAACAGCAGTCAAATCAGAACATTCCGGACGCCCCTTCGGCGGTCCAGCCTCCGCCGCCTGCTCCCGAACCTCAACCTGCCCCGGAGAAAGAATCCCCGAAACCGGCCCCCGCCATTCCTCCGAACGAGCCGCCGCCATCGTCCTCAGCCCCTCCGGCGAGTGCGGCAGACGAGCAACCCGCGCCTCCGCCGCCCATGAAAATCACAACAGTTCTTCCCGGCACCACGGCTGCGCAGCCCGGCGCACAGCAGGATCTGTATCGCATCGTACGTAACGTCAACCAGGTAATCGTGCCGGTCCGGGTGACTGACGAAACTGGACGCATGGTCAGCGGACTAATTTCCAAGGACTTCTCGGTTTACGAAAACGGCAGAAAGCAAGCCATGAACTTCTTCACCAGCGATCCTTTCGCACTTTCCGCGGCCGTCCTTCTGGATCTGAATTTGCCCGACGCCACTTTGCAAAAGGTCAACGAAACCTTCCCGGCACTGGAAGGCGCGTTCAGCCAATTCGATCAAGTCGCGCTCTACGTCTATGGCGAGAACGTCACCAGACTCGCTGATTTCCAGGCAGTCGGCCGCCAACTCGATGCCCAGCTCAATCAGTTGCGGACCGTGCGCGGCGAAAACAACGGAATTCCGGTCACCGGCGGCCCGCTCGGACCACAAGGTCCGGTGGTGAATGGCGTCCCCGTGGGCCAGCCCACCACTCCCGTCATTACCCCCTCGAAACGGGCTCACGTTTTGAACGATGCCATCCTCAAGGCCGCTCTGGACCTGGGAAAACAGGAAAAGGCCCGCCGCAAAATCATCTTTGTGATCAGCGATGGCCGCGAGTATCGCAGCGACGCCAGCTATAGCGCCGTCATGCAAGTTCTGCTTTCAAACAGCGTGATGGTTTACGGGGTCGCAGTCGGATCTTCCGGAATTCCCGGTTACCGTGCACTGGAGAAGCTGCACATTCCCGGTCAGGGTTACAGCGATATTCTTCCACGCTATGCCAACGCCACCGGCGGCGAGGTTCTCAGCGAATACTCCCGCTCCGCGATTGAGAATGTTTATCAGACTCTGGTCGGCGATGCCCGCAATCAATACACACTCGGCTACATCAC
>DASPRY010000099.1:0-57643 GCA_035624215.1 Terriglobales bacterium | reverse complement strand
TGGCGGAGAGGGAGGGATTCGAACCCTCGATACAGGTTTTGGCCCGTATAACGGTTTAGCAAACCGCCGCCTTCAGCCACTCGGCCACCTCTCCATCTAATTGAATCTACAGCATGTTACCATCGTACCGCCACTCCGGGTGATGTCGTCCAATCGTTGGCTTTTTCGGCACAATGGCAACATGCAGCGTCATCAGCGCAGGTCGAGTCTGAGAAGAATCCTGCGTTTCAGTCCGATATTACACCACGATCGACGGCGTCAGGAAGCATCTTTCTCACTTCCTCGTGAAAGGTACATGGGCGAGATTCAATGCGTGGTTGATTTGCTTCCGGCATAAATCTTGATCCAGTGATTGCGGACTTGCGGCCTTGCCTTTCTGCCTTTCCAATCAAAGACGATTAGGTTGGTCTCCTGTGGTGGCATGTGGCAGTCGACGCAATTGCTCCCTATTCCTGACCCCAGCTTCAAGAAAAGCCCACAACTCTCCGTTTTATGGCAGCTCAGACAACGCTGCGAGAACTCGGCCAGGCTGTGCTGTGTCGTGTGCACGTCATGGCAGGTGGTGCACGTCATATTGGACGATTCGAAGCAGCGGCTTTTTCTGAGCAGCTCCACCTGGCTTCCATGAACATCGATCAGCAGGTTGGGATCGGGACGAGGCAGCTCAATGTACTGATCGAGCGCTTCGCCGGGTCTATAGGAAAACCAGGCTTGCACCGCAGTGCCGTGACCCGCATGACACCAGGCACAAAGATCCATTTGGCGATCCCGCGAGAATCGTCTTGGATTGAGAATCGCCAGATTCGGACCAGGAGCAGAGTTAGAACTGTAATGCTGGACGTGCATCTGTCCGGGACCGTGGCACTTCTCGCATGTGATGCCAACAATAAATCCGGCCTGCCTGTAGCGATTGGGAGGCGGAGGGAGTGCCGCGAAATAAGTGCCGTGGCATTCCAGGCAGCGGGGAATAATTGGGCGATCAAAGTTGGCGACTCCGTCGCGATATCCGGGGCTGTTCACCCACCCGAGTTGGGTCCAGTAAGACACCGGGAGTTGAAAGAGCGTGTCGCCCTTCCAGTAAAGATATGTTTGTCCCTTACCGCCAGAACCAATCACCAAGCCGAATTTCTCCGTGTGGGAGGTCGTATAGGGAGTGATGCCTTCAACGGCAGTTTGAAAAAAATCAGCTCCCTTCGCGTCCATGCGGAAAAACAAATCCGGATTCGACGTTTTCAGCACATTACCTTCGGGGCTGAATTGCCCCAGGATAGAGTCACGGTCTGGCAATCGCGAGGTCAGATAATGGGCAGTGCTGTGATAGCTATCTACTTTTGCCTGATGGCAGGATTCGCAGGCATGGTCTCCGACGTAGCCTTCCGGCTTACTCGTAGTGGTCCGAGAGCGGGAGGTTTGGCCGGCGCTCACTCCTGATCGAGCATCCGGGTGCTGCAAGCCCGTGGTCATCCGCAGGGCCAGGACGCAGACCAGGAGGATCATCGAATCGTCCTCATCTCCACTTGCCCTCGCCTTCGGTGATAGTGATGTAGCGATTGATCGGGAGATCCGTGAAGCGATCGACGGCTCGGCTTGGAGAAGGCCACTTGATTTCAACCTGGTCCAACTTAGTTCGATTGCCGATGCCGAGCACGATGCGGGGATCGTGAGATGACAGAAAACTGCCGCCGCCGATCTTCATGCGGCTTCTGGTTAAATTGCCTGCTTGATACGTGACGCGCGCGCCGATGGCATCTCGGTTGGCTCTGGTCCCCGTTAAATTGAGCCCCAGCCAGTTGTTCTGCGATCCGACTTGATTGTGCAAGAGAACAGGAGCGCCATCATTAACTGAGATCAGTACATCAACCGCACCGTCGTTATCGAAGTCGCCGATAGCCAAACCTCGCGCCGAAAGCGGTCGCTGAAACATGGGGCCACTTTGTTCGCTCACATTTTGAAATCCAGTGCCAGTTCCACGAAACAGCAATGGTGGTTCCTGGTAGAGCACGTCTTTGTGATACACCTGAATCAGATCATCGGGGTTTCCGTTGGCCAGGAATAAATCCAGATTGCCATCGTTGTCGTAGTCGAAGAACTTTAATCCCCATCCGCTCATCAAGCGCGTGGCCGACGCGATGCCCATCGACGAAGCTACATCGTCGAATGTCTCGTCATGGTTATTCTTGTACAGCGAGTACATTTCGTGATCGATGTTGGCAACGAACAGGTCCATCCAGCCGTCCTGATTGAAGTCTGCCGAATCCACTCCCATGCCTGAGCGCGGTCGCCCCGCTTCGCTGTAAGCCACTCCAGCAACGGTACCGATTTCCTCAAACTTGCCGTCCCCACGATTGACGAACAAGAAGTTCTGTACCGTGTCGTTGGCGACGAAAAGATCCATGCGGCCGTCATTATTAATGTCAGTAGCCACAGCTCCCCAGGCTTTTCCCAAGTGCTTCCCGATGGCCGAGGATTGGCTGACGTCGGTAAAGGTACCGTCTCCGTTGTTGTGAAAGAGCCAGCTGGCCATCGGCTTGTAAAGTCGCGGAATGCAATAGCCTGGCTTGTTGTCAGCCTCACAAGGAAGGTTCTTGGATTTGTCGAAGTCCACGAATCGGCAAACGAACAGATCGAGATGCCCGTCATTGTCGTAGTCAAACCAAACTGCGCTGGAGGACCACCCCGCTGCGGCAACTCCAGCTTTCTCGGTAATGTCGGTGAAGGTGCCGTCGCCGTTGTTGTGATAAAGAATGTTACGACCGTATTGGGTTACGTATAGATCAGGAAAACCGTCATTATCGTAATCGCCAACCGCAACCCCCTGGCCGTAGCCGCCTCCCGCAACTCCGGCTTTCGTGGTGAAGTCGGTGAAAGTGCCATCGCGGTTGTTGTGGTACAGAGCATTGCGCAATGGAGGGTGGGGATCATAAAAATCGCACTTGCCGCTGTTGACGAAGTAAATATCCATCCAGCCGTCGTTGTCGTAATCAAGGAAGGCACAACCGGCGCCGGTGGTCTCGGGAAGATATTTCTGTTGTGAATGGCCAGCGGTATGGCGCCAGGTAATACCGCTGGTTGACGTAGTGACTTCTTCGAAGGGATAGACAGGTTGTGGCAAGGCACCGGACAGGCGACACAGGGCGGGAAGAGCGAGAGTTCCAGCGATGGCGCGAAAGAATTGTCGACGAGATAGATGGGAAACTCTTCTACTTTGCGATGGAATCACGGTGCTTGGCCAGTGTCTGCTCTTTGAAAATTAAGTGTCGGCCATCTAATTCGGGTTTGTTTGCGGCTGAGAGTTGTCCTCGCCGGCTGCGCCTTTCTGCGTCAGTTGCCTCTGAATCGCAAACTGCCTGTCTCCTTCTTCCTTACGTCCTGTGCGGGCATAAGCAATCGCGAGCAAGTAATGCGCCGCAGGATTCTCAGGCTCAAGACGAACCGCGGTCTCCAACGGTGCAATGGCATCGGCGAACTTCTTCAACGATACCAGCGATCCTCCCCAGCCGAGAAAAGCATCTCCGAAGCTGGCATCGAGCTTGGCAGCCTGCGAGAAATGCTGGATTGCCTCGTCCCATTGTTCTTTGTGCTTGGCCAGTTCGCCGAGCACATATTCGGCGCCGGCATTGGACGGATCAATCTGCAACTCTTTTTCAAACTCCAGCTTCGCCTGTTCGGCAGTTTCCGGACCGAAATCGGGTTTCGAAACCAGAACCCGGCCAAGTCGATAGTGAATCCCGGGCAAATTCGGGTTCTCTTTCAAAATGTGGTCATACACCTTGGCCGCTTCGTCCCATTTACCTTGAACCTCCAAAGCTTCGGCATTGAGTTCCAGCGCTTGATAAGAATTTGGTGCAGTGCTCGCCAGTTGTGCGGACGCGCGGGTGGAAAGATCGGAGTAGGTGTGAACGGCCAGATAAAGCACATCTGGATCGTTGGGAAACTCGCGGTTCAGGGAGCGCAGAAAGTCAATAGCCGCGTCAGGTTGGTTCACAAAAATGGCGCAACGAACGCCCGCGAAACCGACGTCTCGCTGCAGGTCCTTATCTGTGATATGCGACGAGCTTTTCTTCAGGATTGGCAGTGCGTCCGTGCAATGACCTGTCTTGGCAAGCTCCACAGCTTTCCTGCCCGAGGCAGCAAGGTCGCTCGCGGGCTTTGCTTTGGCAGACTGGGCCAAAAGCGATCCGGCGTGTGTCAGCACAAACGCCAGAACGACAACCGCGTAGAGGAATCGGGACATAAGAAGGGCAAGCGCCGGAGGCGCCTGCCCCATCATACATTGGTCAGAAATAGAACTTCAGAGCCAACTGGATCTGGCGTTCGAGTTGGGAAGCGTTGATCTGGCCGAAGGTCGAACTGCCGAGCTGGAACGAACCAATCCCTCCGGTAAAGTTCATAATCGGATGGTTAAACAAGTTGATAAATTCGCTGCGGAACTCCAGGCGTTTGGTCTCGGTAATGAGAAAGTCCTTGTGGAGACTTAGGTCCGTCTCGGAGTAACGCGGACCGCGCAGAACACCGCTGCTGCAGGTACCGAAGGTGTTGGCAGCGGGCACAGTGAAAGTACTGGTGTTCCACCATTGAACGAAATATGCGCCCGGTGCGCCTTGAAGCGTCTTCAGGTAGGTAGGAGGCGCGGTGCAATCTGGACGCTCATCGGCAAACAACCCACCGCCTCCTGAGGTGCCCGAGGGATCCGAGAAGCCAATGGTGGGCGTCACGGCATTGCCGGTGTGCCAGGTCACGATCCCGCCGACCTCCCAATTGCCCACTATCGCGTTGGCCACCTTGTTCATGCTGTTGCCGAATTTCTTGCCTTGCCCGACCGGAAGTTGGTAAGTCACGTAGTTGCTCAGTATGTGGGTTTCATCGTAGTAACAGGGTCCCCAATCCGAACGTGGATCGTAAATGTTCTGCCAGCCGGGCAAACCCATTGAGGTTTGCGAACCGTTCGTCCCGCCCCAAGTTCCGGTACCGAAGAAGCCCGGCGAATTGGTCAAGCACCTTGAATAGGTGTAGGCAACCTGACCTTCCAACCCTTGAGACATTGTCTTTTTGAGTACCGCTTGCAGAGCACTATAGAAACTGTCGGAATTCGACGTGGTACCGCCAATGTATCCGCTGTCAACAATGTTGTTGCCGATGTAGAGGTCAGGACCGACAGTTCCAACCTCACCAGGTTTTGCGATGGCGCCACTGGGCAGCAACAGTTCTTTCTGTTGGAGGGTTTCGAAGTTGTAAAGGTTCGTGCCGTGTTGACCGACGTAGCCGATCTGCCCGCTGGTTGAGTTGTTGAACTGATGCTGAAGCGTCAAGTTCCACTGCTGAGTGCGAGCCGGTCGCAGATTTGGCGCAAACACCTTGATGTTGGCCTTGTGGAAACAGGTCAGCGTAAGCGGCGAAGCACATTTTGGTGGCGCGGGCAGGAAACCGAGATTAATGGAGGGCTCGGTTAACGAACTGTCTTGTGTAAACGGCCAGTCGCCGGTCAGGCGCTGATTGGCTCCGCCGCCTTCCATATATGCTGAGATTCCGTAACCACCGCGGATAACTGTTTTCCCGTTCGATGCCGCTGGCGACCAGGCAAAACCAATTCGGGGCAACCAGTCCCCGATACCCAAATAGTTTGCGTATAACGCGTTGTGGCCTTGTGCGACTTCAAGTGCCCCACTGTAGAGTCCGAAATTAACTTCACGGTTCTGAATTTCGTAAAAAGGAGTGTGATCCTCAAAGCGCAAGCCGAGGTTCAGAGTAAGGGTGTTGGTTACGCGCCAATCGTCTTGCACGAAGGCGCCAAAAATGTTGCCGCGGGCACCGAATTCGGCCGCGCCGGCATCTCGACCTCCGCCTCCCACCAGGCCAAGCCAGAAATCAGCCTGGGGAGAACCACTGACCGAGCTTATGTTGAACGTACCAAGGATTCCGTTGTTGCCCGGGTAACTGTAGTTTTGCCGCTCACGTATGTACTGAAAACCCGTCTTGATGGTTTGCCGCCCATGGGTAATGACCAGGTTATCCGCAAGTTGGCCGGCGCCAGTGCCGAAATTCTGCAGCAGGTCGTTACTTCCATAGGTGATGCTGCCAATGTTGATTTGAGGCAATCCCGGTGCAAATTCATTCCCCCCAGCAATTCCAATTTGCTGTGCTAAGTCTCCCAAGCCGCCGACCCGGGAAGTTTGGTCGTATTTCACCCTGCTGATTCCGAAGCGTGCTTCGTTTAGCATGTTCGGCGTAAAACTGTGGTCCCAGTTGGCGACGATGTTGTTCATAGGTTCATCGATGGCTAGGCCCGGGTTTCCAAGGGTGAAGACGTTAACGCTGGGGTTGGTGATGTGAGCCTGCGTATAGCGGAAGAAAACGTGGTCAGCGTTGGTCGCGTTGTAGTCAATCTTGAGGTCACCTTGATCGTTATTGAGGTTTTGATATCCCGGCGCGAAGTAGTTGTTGGCGTTTGTGACATTCACCATCTTTGACTGTGCTGCCGTATAAGCTGGCAAGGCAAACAGACCTGCGGCAACGGGATTAATAGTGAGACCCGCAGCAGCCAGATTGTTGTTAGGAATCGCACCTTTGGTTGTCGGGTTTACGAGTTGAACTCCAGTGCCGCCGTGGCAAATCCCTGCTGTAAAACTGCCTCCATTGTCGGTACAAAGCTGCGCAAAGTTGCCTGCCACTTCGGCAGGAGTAAACAATTGATAAGACTGTGGTGAAGAAGGCTTATCGAAACGCCCGCCTTCAAAATCCGCAAAGAAGAACAACTTGTTCTTTACGATCGGCCCGCCGAAGCTGCCACCGAACTCATTCCAGCGAAGTTTGGGTTTATCCAGAACGCCGTTCGGCTGAGAAGTCCCGGGCGTGCTTGGCCCGCCTATGGCCAGCCCCGCAGACCAGGTATTGGCGTTCAGTACGTCGTTTCGGAAGAATTCGTAGACATCACCGTGAAAGTTGTTCGTCCCCGACTTTATGGTGGCGCTGATCACCCCGCCTTGGTAGTTGCCAAATTCAGCTGACGCATTCTGGGTAATCACGTTGAATTCTTCAAGCGCGTCAGGAGCTGGCTGATATCCGACTTCGTTGTTGGTGTCCTCACTGTTAACCAAACCGTCCAACAGCACGGCGTTCGACTGCTCACGATTCCCGTTGATCTGAGGACGCCCTGCTCCCGTCATGTTCTGGTTCTGATAAAGGGTTTGGGGATTGGGATTCGTGGCCCCGGGCACGAGCAAGGTGAGCTGGAGATAGTTGCGGGAAGACAACGGAAGCGATACCGCTGTGTTGGCGTCGATCAGGGTACTCACTTCGGTGCTCTGGGTCTGAAGAATGGGCGCCTCACCGCTGACCTCGACGGACTCCGACACTTTTCCCACCCTCATCTGGAAATTCAAGTTCGCGACTTGGTTCAGCACCAGAACAAAGGGGGGATAAGTGGCAGTTTCGAATCCTGTCGCGACCGCAGTTACGGAATACTTGCCGACGGGGACCCGCAGCACGTTAAAGACGCCCGCATCATTCGTCTGCGTTGTCCACATCGTTCCGCGGTCGACATCTTTTGCGGTAATCTGCGCTCCCTTAATAGGAGCCCCGCTTGGATCCAAAACCGTACCTGTAATGGATGCGGTTACTTCCTGGCCCCACGTTGGCTGCACTCCCGCCACTAAACCAGCGAGCAGCAGAAGGATGACGGCACATGTCACCGACAGTCTCATGAGAGAGCCTCCTGGTAGACGCTTTCGGGCAAACCCCACAGAACCTAGTACAAATGTAGTAGAGTCATGCTATATAGCACACGAACGATAGTCGTCAAGAAAAAAATGCGGGATTTGCAAAAAATCTGTTCCGGTTTTATATAGCACTGTGACCCGACCTCAAATGGAAGGCAGGGGGTGGTCCAGAAAAGGAAGATAGTGATTCAGTGTCCAAAGTCGGCAGTAGCATTAATTAAGCTTCTGGCGAGGAATTAGATCCTATGCTCAAGCTGAGGACTTTACAAACGGGTTGACTATGGCTTAATTTGAGCCATCTAGGTAGCTATATAGCGCAGTTCCAAGGGCGCGAGGGGCGACATTTGGGTCGTCAAGGTGGCCGAGCTCTATAGCACTATGGAAAAGCAAATGTCACAGGACACTAGGAACGGGACGCCCGCATATAAGAGGATCCAGGCCGCCATCCTTAAGCGCATTGAAAGCGGCGCATTGAAAGTTGGCGACGCGGTCGACTCAGAACGAGAGCTGGCCAGAATCCATCGTGTGAGCCTTATGACTGCGCGGCACGCTTTGGTCGGGCTAGAACGCGAGGGGATGGTTCAACGTCGACGTGGGGCAGGAACTTTTGTAGCTCCCCCGAAAATTCATTTCAATAAGCTGATGAGTTACACCGAGCAAATGGCGGGTCGCGGGCTTTCGGTGTCTTCTAAAGTCCTCTCCTTGTGCGTGACGAACGCCGCAGACGACATTGCGGCCCGCCTTGCCCTGCCTGCGGGAAGCAAATTGATTAAGCTGGAGCGACTCCGACTCGGAGGAAAAGAACCGTTCGCGTTGGAAACCTGTTATCTATCGGCCGCGGAGTTCAGCAAGCTGACACAAGCCTCCTTAGGCAGGGGTTCACTTTTTTCCATCCTTAAGTACGATTACGGGCTTGAAATTTCTCACGCGGACGAAGAAGTCGATGCAACGATAGCAGATTCACACACAGCTCGATTACTTGGCATTCCACATGATCTGCCTTTGCTTAGGATGCGTCAGCTAATCTATTCAAGCAAAGGCCGGGCGAGTATTTATGTGCTGGGCCTCTACCGTTCTGACCGGCACACGCTGTCCATCCGCAGATACCGGTAGGCGGTATTGAAAGCTGTTGCTACCGAGGAAGTGGTGAACCGAAGTTCACGCAGATTTGGCTAGGAAGTCCTGGCGGCGAGTACGTGGTAGGCAGCTCCCCAAAGCGGAGCATCGGGATTGAGAACGACATAAATAGGAATGCGCGCCAGTTCCGGCGCCAGCTTGGATTCCCCGCAAAAAGACCTGGCGAAGCTGCCATCCTTCAACTTAGTTACGATTTTGGGAGCGATCCCGCCCGCCACATAAACACCGCCGAATGCGAGCGTGCGCAAGGCTAGATTT
Organism: Terriglobales bacterium; assembly: GCA_035624215.1. Classification (GTDB taxonomy): domain Bacteria; phylum Acidobacteriota; class Terriglobia; order Terriglobales; family Acidobacteriaceae; genus JAFAGX01. Next base: position 48,533 of record DASPRY010000099.1, on the reverse strand, counting down.
CCCGCCTCGACACCGTAGGCGTTCGTCCACATGTCCACTGTCTCGACGCAGACAGCGCACGATTGGGCCTGCGCACGCTCGGCGATTTCACTGGCGGCGTCGGCTTCGGCACCTTCGAAACTGGCATGATGAATGTACGGATCCAGGAATTCGTGAATCCTGCGAAATCCGCGTCCTGAAAGAATGTCTTCGCTGCTGACATACGGCAGCCGCTGCTTCAAATGCTGAAGTAACTGAAGCTCTCGATCGGTGCGAGGAGCAAAGTCCGCGAGACCACCCTCGGACGGCGCGATCCTGTGTTGTCGGCCATCCCAGAAGAGGACAGCTTCTCCGAGACCTGTGCCCGCCGCGATGAGCGCCTTGGTCGCGTCAGGCCGCGGGACACCTTCATTCAACATCAGCAAATCCTCCGAGGGAAGCTTTTCCAGGGCAAAGGCAGTAGCCGTCAGATCATTCAGCATTACCACCTGGTGCAAACCAAGTTTCCGCGCCAACGCTGCAGCATCCAGATTCCATGGAAGGTTAACTGCGAGATGGCATCCGTCAACGAGTGCCCCAGCCGCTCCAAATCCAGCCGCTCCTATTCTCTCGGCAACCGGACCATGAAGCATCTCTTCTGCTTGCCGGAAGAAGTCGAAGACAAGATCGTGAAATGTCGGATAATCCCGAGTTACCAGTCTGCGGCAAAAAACCACCCGAAGGAGGCTTGCCTCTTCCTGAAACAAGCCAAGAGTGCACTTTGTGCCGCCTACATCTCCCGCTAGAATTAGCGGCTTTGTAAACAACGTGGATTGAGACATCGGCTCATAAACTATAGCTACCGTTCTTCAGTGGTCAAGAGAACATACTCGCCGTTAGTAAATTCGGCAGCCATCTATTTCTTTGTGTCTCTGCCTTCCAGTACGGTGTTCCAGGTGGTGCCATCGGGCGACATTTCGAACTTAAAGTTGTAGGCCGTGGCCGAAAGCACCGTAATGGTGAGTCGTCCTTTTATGGTCTGTGGGCCCATTCTTGTCTCGCTCAGCCAGGTCCAAGTGTCTCCCTCCACATGGCCTTTGGCGTGGTCGGCTTCGCCCAGGGAGTTGAAAGAGTCGTAGGTGTACATCTTGTCGGTGCTGTCGTAGCTCATGTAGGCCGTTTCCATACCTTTGCCCATGGCGCCGTTGAACTCGGACTGGGTCACCAGGAAGAATGCACCGTCCATCCACTGGACCTGGTTTGTTCCTGTGAATTTTCCGCCCGGGCCCATCGGTCCCGGCTTTATATCGCCCTCCGCGGTCCAGGTGCCGGCGAAGTAGTCGAGTTTGCTTAGCTCGGGCGCGGGCTTCGGTATCTCCATCTGGGCTCGGGCCAATAACGCAATCCCAAACAAAAGTCTCACGCAGGTGAGAATCGCGAAACGCGTCTTCATCGGTCTCTCCTTGAACTGGATGAGAATTCGGGACCACCCGAAAAACGCCCCCAAACAAATCGAACCGAGTGTAGCACATTCGTTTTTTGTTCGCCTACAATATGCAGGAGTTTTTCCTTCCTTCGTTTGTTCGGGCGCAGCGACGCAGCATGGATCACTCTCGTGTTCGTTCCAACGGGTCCCATGACACATCTCACACCACTTAGATACCTGAGCACCCCGGGTGTCTATGGTTCTCAGGTCCAGGCTGTCGGAATATTCACGTACGAGCGATCCAGATTTGTAATGGAGGGACAGCCCAACAATCGTAAGGTGCGTTCCAGATCAACGCGTAAGATTTCGATGGCGCGAGCGACTCCAGGCCGACCAGCCGCGGCTAGGCCGTAGGCGTAGGCGCGGCCACACAAAACAGCTTGGGCTCCAAGGCAAATGGCTTTGACAATGTCCGTGCCTCGACGGATGCCGCCATCCATCCATACCTCTATTCTTCCGTTGACGGCTGCGACTACCTCTGGCAAAGCTCTCAGCGACGCGGGAACGCCGTCCAGTTGCCGTCCGCCATGATTGGAGACAGAGATGGCGGCAGCTCCTTCATCCATTGCACGGCGAGCATCATCACCGGTCAGAACACCTTTGACAATAATTGGGCCGCGCCACAATTCTCGAATCCAGCGCAGATCCGCCCAGGTTACGGCGGAGCAGGCCAAGGCGGCATTGATGTCGACAAGCGGCATCGGACCCTTTCCGGGGATGACAACGTTTGGTAAGTCAGGGATGCCGCCGTCACGGAGGAAACTGATCAGCCATCCCGGGTGCGACAACACCTGAGGCAAAAAGGGGAGCTTCTCGAGAAGGCTGCCGCTGATAAGTTCCTTCATGCCATTGCGGTAATCGCGTTCGCGGATGCCGGAAACGGGTGTGTCGATGGTCAGCACAAGCGCCGAGTATCCGGCTGCTCGCGCGCGTTCGATGACAGCTTCGGCGGCGGGGCGGCCACCCATCAAATAAAGCTGGTAAAACACAGGTCCAGCAGAGGCGGCTCTCACGTCCTCAAGGCGGTGACCGGAAATGGTCGAGAGGATATATGCGGTACCTGCAGATCCCGCCGCTCGGGCTGCCGCGACCTCACCCTCAGGATGCATTAGCCGGCTGTAGCCGACAGGGGCAAGCATAAAGGGGACCGAGAGATCAAAGCCGAGAACGCGAGTCTTGAGATTGCAATCCGCCAGCGCGACGGCATGCCGCGGTCGGAACGTGACGTCGTCAAATATGCGGCAGTTCTCCCGGAGCGTAATCTCGCCTTCTGCGGCTCCATCTAAGTAATCAAAGACGGCTTTAGGTACACGCGCGCGGGCGACCCGGCGCAAGTCAGCAACGCAGACAACCCGGGGAGACGCCACTGCACGTGAGTCACTGCGCATCATTTCGAACTCGAATTTTGCTGATTCAGTTCCTGCCGAATGACCGCGTACGATGGTAGCACTGGTGAAAGCAGCGGCGCGTAACATTCCCTCGCATTACCTTCGGCATCGTGAACGGAGGTCGTGAGGTGATCACTATCACATCCAGTGAAGCGGCATAGCGGGATGATCGTGGCATACGGGCGGCACTCCCCGATAGGAGGCTGCGAACATGTGGGACACGAGCCAGCCAGACAGGCGCCGATATCCGCGCCTGAAAGTCAGCGTGCCGATTGAGATACGAGCGGATGGAGCGGCATGTTCGGTACACAGCACCACCTTGGATTTGAGCCTGGGTGGCTGCTACTTCGAAACGATTTTTCCGTTTCCCGTCGGAACCGAGCTCGATGTGAAGTTGCAGATTGACACTCTGGTGCCGATCAGCGCGATAGTGGTTACCTGCGATCCTCAGGTAGGGAATGGGATCAAGTTCACCAAGATGCTCCCCGAAGACTGCAAAGCGCTGGAAGCATTCTTGCAAGGGGCTGAGCAACAACAGAGGTTGGCGGTCTTTGCGCATTGACCACTCGCCTGCAATTTGAATTTACTTGGCTGGTTTGGTGGTCTTGTTCGGAGTAGCGGTCTTCAACTCCTCAGCGGCTTTCTGCAAATCGGAAATGGTTTTGGAATCGATTTGGTAGAGAGAGGGTTCTCCTTCGCGCTGGGCCACAAAGTTCTCGCCATTCTTGGATATCGAAACTTTTTCCGTGCGCTTGCCGTCGTTGGAGGTGACGGTTAACTTGATAGTTGGCTGAGTGAATCCGGAATCAAGAAACTTAGTGGCGGAGAGATCGCGAACTTTATCGATGACTGCTTGGGCTGAGCTGATGTCCAGCTTCTGCCCACTGCCATTCCACCAGTCCTCGCCGCTGCGGGTCAAGAAATAGCTTCTTGCTCCACCATGAATCTCGATCTTGTTCGGGTCGCTGAAACCAAAATCAAACAGTTTCTTGTTACGAAAATCATCGAGACCTTTGTCCATAGCCTGACCCAGACTGGCTGGCACCTTGTAAATGCCTTCGACAACGGTTGATTTTGCGTAATAGTCGTCTTTGTTCTTGCGCACCTGCAGTTCCTGGGTTCCCGCCTCATCAGTGACTTTCGCGGTGGCAACGGGCGTGGCAGAGGCAAAGCTCGCGGCAATCTTTTGTGAATCATCCGACGGACCCAGTTCCATCTTCGCGTTGGCAAGATTGCGCACCAGATCGTCGACCTGAGTGCCGTCCGCGCGCAACGGCCTGGGTTTTACGATCTGCCACTCGTCTTTGTTGCGGCCGAACTCGAGATCCTGCTTTTTCGCCAATAGTTCAACCTTGCTGATTTTGTCCTGATTCGCCGTGATCAGGCGTTTGTCACGCAGGTCATCAATGCTTTTGTCAATGCTGTTTTTTTCGTAAGTGGCAATGGTGAAGACGCGAGCATCGTCCTCCAGTTTCGCGTAGACTGCGTTTGCGCTCGGAGTTTTATCCCCCAGTAGCAACTTGTGGATTTTATTGTCCTTTTCAGTGATGTCGGCTTCGAGGGGAGGTTCACTCAACCCGTACTGGCTCAAGTTGCTCGCTTTCTCTTCGACGAGGCGATCGGAGTTCAAGGAGGAGAGAGTCGAAAGCATGCTCAACACCGTGCTTTGATCCGCACCCAATGGCTTCGGCGCTGTGATCTGCCACTGACCGCTGTTCTTGGCGAGCACAATTTCATCCGCACCTTTTTTCTTCAGACCGATCTTGGAGATGTCGTCTTCCTTCAGGGAAAGAACCTTGGGAGGTGCGTTAGCGGATGCTTCCGTGGTTTCCGCTGCCTTGGGATGACGGTTGGACCAGTACAGTGCCGCCATGAGCCCCAGCAGCACAATCATCGCGGTGATTAAGCCTCGTAGTTTCATTTATGCTTCCGGCCGCGGGCGTCCACCCCTCGGCTTCGTGGCGGGGTCCGCGCGCCCCACAGCTATCGTCGTTTCCACCAGACCGAGACGCCGGCCACGATCACGATCAGCGGCAGTAAGAACTGGCTGGTGGTGCGCACCAGACTCAATTGCGCGCGGGTCATCGTGACTCGCCGGTCTTCCCGCTCCTTAGGGCGGATCGAGATCAGGTCTTCATCCGAAGCCAGCCAGTCGATTGTGTTCAGAGCCAAATCGCTGTTTCCGTTGAAGTTGATAAACGAATTCGCCGCCCAGGATGAGCTTCCAACCACAACAAAGCGTCCCTGGGAGTCCTGCTTGCCAGTGTCATAGGTTCCGGCAGCGGCGACGGGCATCGGTCCTTTGCGATTCTTTGGATCATTAGGATCGACTCGCGGTGAATCCAGAGTGTTTGTGGCTAAGCTGCTGTCCGATGAATCGAACAGCTTCTGCACCGAAGTTTTGTCACCATTCTTGACTTCGATCGAACGCGAAAGCGGAAATCCGGTTGCTGTGCCTTTCAGTCCGCTGACAATCGGCTGCGATTCATAGCGGGTCACCAACGCGACCTGCGGGCCAAGGCCGGCTAGCTGCCCGATCGGATTCAGATCCAGAATCAAATCCTTGTTGACGGTTACACCCCAGCTTTGAAGCAGATTTGTGAGGGCGTCATTGTCCGCAATATCGGAACGGCCGATCTTGAGCGGGGGATCGAGCATCAGTAGCGCCCGGCCGCCGTTTTCTACGTACTGCTTGATCGCGTCGACCTCAGGCTCCTGATAATCGCGAGTTGGTCCCGCCACTACAACTACTGTGCAATCAGTGGGCACTTCAGCCTTTTGCAGTAGGTCGATGGATTTCGCCTGATAGTTATCTTTACCCAGCAACTCCTTGAATCGTGAATAACCGCTGCGATCTGAATCATCGATCTGGTGCTCGCCGCTACCTCCGATAAAGCAAACCGTCCGAGTCGTGTTCTTCAAATCCCGGATAATGGCTCCGGTAATCCCCTCTTCGGTCATGCTCTTGGCTTGTTCTTTCCTGTCGCCAATCTCCACAATGGCGGTGCCGTAGTCCTTCACGCCAGCTTCGCGGGCCTCCTGCGGACTCTTGTCCGGATCTACATATTTCACCTGAATCTTGGGCGAGAGGTTCGAATATTCGCTGAGCAGGTCTTTTGCGTGCTGGAAGCGCGTGCCCTGATCGAAATAGATAATCGTGGCTGGTTGCTTCAATCCCTTCACGATCTTCGCGGTTTGGTCAGACAGGCTGTAGCGCTTGTTGGCAGTCGCATCGTAGGATTTGTTGTAGCGATCGGCAAGAATGTTGGCAATGACAACCGCCGTCAGGACAACTACGATATAAACCGCAGCATAGGCCGCATATTTTGTTTGTCTGGCCCTTAGCAACCCTGTATTCACTTACGACCTCCAGCGCAGCGATTCCATGGAGCGGGAAGTAAAAAACAGCCCCAAGAAAATTGCCGTCCCATAAAAAATCACATCTTTCGAGTCGATTACACCTTTCTCAAATGACTGAAAGTGAGTAATGATTGAGATGTAAGAGAGCACCTGTGCCCATCTGGCATTTTCATAGCTGCTCGCCCAGGAAATAAGCCACAGCATCAGGCAGATTCCAAACGTCGCCGCTGCCGCAATGATCTGGTTCGAGGTCAATGTCGAAATAAACGTGCCGATCGCCAGCAGGGCGGCTGCTTGAAGCAACAGCCCGAGATACGCCACCAGCACCGGCTTCCAGTCGGGACTGCCGTACTTGAACAGAAATGCAATATTCAAACCTGTGTACAGCAGCATAAACGCATAGAGTGCGAGTGCCGCTAGCCATTTTCCCAAGATTATCTCGGTGTCCCGGATAGGTGACGTCGCCAGCAGTTCAATCGTCCCGGTTCGCTTTTCCTCGGCAAAAAGCCGCATCGTGATCATGGGAACAAAAAACATTCCTATCACCCCGATATTGGACAAAAGTGGCCGGATGAGTTCTTCATTCAAGCTCATTGGGAAGCTCTGGCCACGCATCTGCATCTCCATGCTATAAAACACAAAACTGCCCAGCATCTGCCAGAACATGAGACCGAAGATCAGGGCAAACATCGTCAGCAGGAGGTAGGCAATCGGCGAAACGAAATAACTGCCGAGTTCCTTGCGGCAAATGATCCAGACGTTTCGCATTAGTGGGCTCCCTTTGCTGCCGGTTCTGCGCCGGCTTCTTCGCCGGTGAGCTGCAAGAAGATTTCTTCCAGGCTCATGGCCGCGGGCCGAAGCTCGTTCAAATCCCAGCCAGCCTCCACCACGGCGCGCGCCAGATCCCCGCGTATGAAGCCTTTTTGACTTTCGACCTCGAAAACGTTGCGATCGGCATGGCTGGTTTTGTATTGCACGCGGCTGATGCCACGAATTTGCTCCAGACGCTTTTGCACGACTGCCAGATCGAGATTGCCATTGCGTCCAGCCACTTCCACCAGAACCGATTCCGCCCCACGCGCCCGGGCTTGCAGGTTCTGTACCGAATCGGTAGCCACCAGCTTCCCTTTGTTAATAATGATTACCTGCTGGCAAGTTTGCTCCACCTCCGGCAGGATGTGCGTGCTGAGAATGATGGTGTGGTCCCCGGCAAGACCTCTGATCAGGTCGCGGGTCTCGTTGATCTGCTTGGGATCGAGACCTGCCGTAGGCTCGTCCAGAATCAGCACATCCGGATTATGGATGATCGCTTGGGCTAGGCCGACGCGCTGCCGGTATCCCTTCGAGAGCTTGCCGAGAAGCTTCGTCTTCACATCCGCCACCGCGCAGCGGTCACACACGTAATCAACCCGCTTGTCCAACTGAGAGCCGGAAAGTCCTTTGAGTTTGCCGACGAATTCCAGATATTCCGTAGTCTCCATTTCCGGGTACAGGGGAGGGGTTTCGGGCAGATAACCAATGCGCTTCTTAACTTCCAGAGGCTGCTCCAGCACGTCGAATCCGGCGACGGTGGCCGAACCCGAGGTCGGCGGCAGAAAGCACGTCAAAATGCGCATGGTCGTCGTCTTTCCCGCGCCATTTGGTCCAAGAAAGCCGACGATTTGCCCTTTCTCGACCTCAAAGGAGACATGGTCCACGGCCGTCGTGCGGGCATACTTCTTCGTGATCTCTTTGACTTTGATCATAAGATTTTGCTGCAGGTAATCAGGCGTACGGGCCACATCGCAAGTAAGCCATTTCCCGAATGCTTCTGAGGTGAACATCTATGTTAAAAAGCACTTGGGGCGGATGTCAAACTGACGGACCTTAAGTTTTGCGCATATGCATGTCCACCTCCACGGGCCTGCTATATTGGCGCGAAAAGTCTGACGAGGTGATTATCAGTAAGAAGAGTGAGGACCCATGAAATACCGCAAGTTTGGCCGCACCGGCTTTGATGTGAGTGAGATCGCACACGGGCTTTGGGGTATGGGTGATTGGGTTGATTCCGATGATCGCCAATCGCTTGAGGCCCTGCAAATGGCAGTCGATGGGGGCTGCAATTTCTTCGATACCGCCTGGGCATATGGGAATGGCAAGAGTGATGGATTGTTGGGTGAGATTATGGCGCGCAATCCCGATAAGCGGCTGTATGCTGCCTCCAAAATCCCACCTCTGAATGACAAATGGCCTGCCTCACCAAAAGATAGGTACGACGAGGTCTTCCCATCAAAACACGTTTTCAAATACGCCAATCTGATTCGCGAAAAGCTGCGAGTGGAAACCATCGATCTTCTACAATTCCACGTCTGGGACGATAACTGGACGGATGAACCAGAATTTCGAGATACGGTCGAAAAACTGAAGCGGGATGGGCTCATCCGGTTTTTCGGTCTAAGCCTCAATCGCTGGGAGCCGGAAAACGGGATCAAGGCTATCCGAACCGGGCTTGTGGATGCCGTGCAGGTGATTTACAACATTTTCGATCAGTCCCCCGAAGATCATCTGTTTCCTGTCTGCCGCGAGCTGAATATCGGAGTTATTGCGCGCGTCCCTCTCGACGAAGGCAGTCTGGGCGGAAAACTCACCGAAAAAACGAAATTTCCGAAAAGCGACTGGCGCTCACGCTATTTTGGCCCAGAGAATTTGAAGAAGACAGTCGCCCGGGTCGACAAACTTAAATCATTAGTTCCAGCAGGGATGAACCTGGCGGAGATGGCCCTCTGCTTTATTCTTTCCAACCCGGTTGTGAGTACTACGATTGTAGGAATGAGAAAGCTGGATCACGTGCGCCAAAACCTTGCTGTCAGTGATGCCGGACCACTGGATGCCACGCTGCTCAAGAAGCTGAAGGCACATCGCTGGGAGCGCAAACCTCAGCCTTGGTCCGACTAGATCAGGCCAAGGAGCCAGCGCAACTCAGTTGACCTTCGGTGGTAATTCGCGTAGCTTTACAGATTTCCTTGGCCATCCTGAGCCCAGCTTCGCTCGCGCGAACAGGTTCATCCGCCGACATAGCTGTACTGGCAGCGAGGGTAAAGAGCAGAGCATCTTCCTGCTTGTCGAAATAGAGCACCACCTGATTTGCTGCCATTTCTGGAATTCACCTCCCAACTGAGCGTTGCTGAAATCATAGGCTGAATCCCTGCGTCAAAGATCGTAACTCTTTTGGTGCCTGCAGTCTCGAAAGTGCATAACACCAAAGGCATGGTTTGGCTGCCGTGAGGCAGGTCACACGCGTAGCTGCCCGGAAGTGCTAAATTTACAGGTTCATGGCCGCTCCCGAATCCCGCTTTGTGAAAAGCTGTAAGACCCAACCTGTGGACCGCACGCCTGTGTGGTTCATGCGGCAAGCGGGGCGCTACATGCCCGAATATCGCGCAGTGCGCAAGGAGTATTCACTCATTGAAATTTGTAAGAAGCCGGAAATCGCGGCACAGGTAACGATCACCGCCGCGGAGGTTCTCGGAGTGGATGCGGCTATCATCTTTGCTGATCTACTGCTTCCGCTCGAAGTCATGGGGTTACCCTTCCATTTTGCTGCCGGCGAAGGACCGGTAGTTCAAAAACCGGTGCGGGAAAAAGCAGATGTGGAGCGCCTGCGGATCGATGGCGCCGCTGAGCTAGGCTATGTTTCCGAAGCGGTAGCCTTGGTGTGCAAGCACTTTGGCAGTCGATTGCCGGTGATTGGATTCTGTGGCGCGCCTTTCACCCTGGCTAGCTACATGATCGAAGGTGGCGGCTCGCGCAATTACGTTCATACAAAGAAGATGATGTATTCGTCACCACAGATTTGGGATGAGCTAATGAGCAAGCTGGTTTGTGTCACGTCGCAATATACCACCGAGCAGGTTAACTCCGGGGCTGATGTGATTCAGGTTTTCGACAGCTGGGTGGGATGCCTGAGCGTGGAAGATTACCGGCGCTATGTGCTGCCGCGAACCACGGAACTGGTAAAGAATCTGCAACGCACCGGAGCACCGGTGATTTACTTTGGCACAGATAGCGCGACCCTGTTGTCCTCCATGAAACAAACTGGGGCGGAGGTAATTGGGTTGGACTGGCGCATCCCTCTGGACGATGGCTGGCGCAGCCTTGGTTTCAAAGGCGCAGTGCAGGGAAACCTCGATCCGGTTCTTCTGTTCGCGGAGTGGAACGAGATTAGAACGAGAGCGGAGGATGTTTTGCGGCGAGCTGGCGGACGGCCTGGACATATTTTCAATCTGGGTCATGGCATTCTGCCGGAAACTCCTGTCGAAAAGGTGAAAGCGCTGGCAAAATTTGTGCAGGAGCACTCGGTTAATGGCGCGTGAACAGGGAGTCTTTTTGTAGCCGTGTCCCGTGCGCTTGATTTAGGCATGCCTTTTGAATAAGACAACCAACCACGATAAGTGCGCCGTCTTGCTATTGGCGCACGGCAGTCCGGATTCAGTGGACGAGGTTCCGGAGTTTCTTTTGCGTGTCACGGGCGGACGCCCGCTTCCAACGCAAGTCGTTGAAGAAGTAAAGCATCGCTACAGCCTGATCGGCCGCTCGCCGCTCACAGAGCTGACTTTGAAACAAGCGAAACTCCTGGAGGCGGAACTGGGCTTTCCGGTGTATGTAGGCATGCGGAATTGGAAACCATTGGTTTCCGAGACATTGCGCGCTATGATTTCGGATCACGTCAGCAGCGCAGTTGTGGTTTGTCTGGCGCCACAAAACTCACGCACCAGCGTAGGTCTCTACCGTTCATCTTTAGGGAGCGATCTTCCCTTTGGGATCGATTTTATCGAGTCGTGGCACGATCAGCCGATGCTGATAAAAGCCTTCGCCGAGAGGTTGGTTAGCGGGTGGCAGCGGGCCTGCGCTGAGCTGGGAACGAGATCCCCCATCATTTTCACAGCCCACAGCGTTCCCGAACATACTGTCGCGGAAGGCGATCCTTACGAAAAACAAACCAAGGAAACAGCGTCACTGGTGGCGCAGCAGGCTGCTCTGCACTCGGAGCATTGGAGCTTCGCATTCCAGAGCCAGGGCATGTCGGGCGGGGCCTGGCTCGGGCCCACAGTGGAAGACACAATGTTAGGGTTGAAAGCAAACGGCCATCGTGGTGTTTTTATTCAGCCGATCGGATTTCTCTGTGACCACGTGGAAGTGCTTTACGATATCGATATCGGGTTTAAGCAGTTCGCCGAGAAGCAAGGAATGCGCCTGTGGCGCGCCGAGTCGCTCAATGATTCACCGCTTCTGGCCAAGGCTCTCGCCGAGCTTGTTAAGTCCCGGTTGGCGAAATCGGCTTGCTCGGCCTGATTGGTCAGGCTTGAAAGTCGGCTTCGGCGAGTAACGGTGACATTCAAACACAGCCGTTTTGGGATGGCAGCATTATCGCATTCATGAAGCGTATTGCCATCATCGGAGGTGGTATCTCTGGTTTGACCGCCGCCTTTACCCTTGAAACGAGCCGCCAGAATGGCACTTCGCTGGAGTACGTGCTGTACGAAGCCAGTAGGCGACTTGGCGGAGTGCTGGTCACCGAGCACATCGGTGAGTGCCTGCTCGAGGCCGGCCCGGATTCTTTTCTGACCGAGAAACCATGGGCCACAGATCTTTGTCGACAAATCGGTCTGGAAGATCAGCTCATTGGCTCAAATGATCGCGAGCGCAAGACCTACATTCTGACGAAAGGCAGACTTGTCGAAATTCCCGATGGACTGATGTTCATGGTACCGACGAAAATCCTGCCAACAGTCTTGTCACCATTGTTTTCTGCGAGCACCAAGCTGCGAATGGCGAAGGAATGGTTCCATCCGCCTCACAAAGCGGAGGGCGACGAAAGTGTGGCCTCGATGGTCGAGCGTCACTACGGGGCGGAGATGGTTGACCGGCTTGCTGATCCGCTGCTCTCCGGTGTTTACGGCGGCGAAGCTAGCCAACTCAGCGTGCGCGCAGTTCTCCCGCGGTTCGCGGACATGGAAGCCAAATACGGCAGCCTGGGTCGTGCCATGTTGGCGGCTCGCGGCAAGATGGCGCATGCCACCAACGGTACGCGACCACTCTTCACTTCGCTGAAATGCGGAATGCAGCAGATGGTGGACGCATTGGCGTCGCGGCTTGCACCCTCAGACCTGCGCTTCGATCAGTCGGTGCAATCGCTTGAACTGCAAAATCGACGGTGGGTAATATCGACGGGAAATGCTTCCGATCAGTTCGACGCGGTCATTGTTGCGACGCCAGCGCACATCACAACAAGGCTCGTTCAGAACGCAAGCCCGCAGCTCGCCTCAGAGCTTCGTGCCATCGACTACACGTCTTCGATAACGATTAATCTCGGTTATGACGAGCGCGTGCGATCATCGCTGCCGGCAGGATTCGGTTTCCTGGTGCCACGCAGTGAACGCCGACGTATCCTGGCGGCGACTTTCGTTCACAACAAGTTTCCCCATCGTGCACCGCGCGATCATGCGCTGCTGCGATGCTTCATCGGAGGGACACATAACGAAGAAGTTCTGCGGCTCCCGGACGAGCAGATTATTACTATCGTCGGCGAAGAACTTCGCGGAATCCTTGGTATCACAGCCGATCCGCTGTTCACGCGTGTCTATCGATGGCAAAGTGCCATGGCGCAGTATGGGGTAGGTCATTTGGACCGCCTGCAGCGGATTGACAATCTCCTGGCGAAGCTTCCAGGGCTGGCTTTGGCAGGTAACGGATATCGCGGAATTGGAGTGCCTGACTGCATTCGCTCCGGTGGTGAGGCGGCAGCAAGAGTTTTGGCATGAGCACTGCACGGCGATTACCGGTTAAGAGGATTCACAATGCCTCCAGTGTCGTTTTATGAGATGATCGGAATTTAGAGGAGAGCCTTGTTCCCAAAACCGCCAAGCCCAGAACCCTTTGAGACCGGAAGCCATACGCAAAACGCCTCGGAGGCCTCTGAGGTGCAGCTTTTGCTCTCCAACAGTTGGAATACTCCACTTTGGAAGCGTTTGTTAGGTGAATTGCGCGATACGATCACGCCTGAAAAATTGCCTCCGCTCGAACTGACCTCCCGGCCTGTGGATGTTGGCATGCTGCAGGGAGATCGCTTGAGCTTGCCATGGTATCGCACCGTGTTTACGAACCTAGGCGATGTTATCTCGCCAGAAACGCTGCCCCCTCTGGAGCTCGAATCTAGGCCGGTCGATGTAGGCGAGTTGATCGCCGATCAGATGAGTCACCCATGGTGGACGTCGCTGTTGCGCAACCTGGCCGACGTGGTTGCGCCTGAGAGGATGCCGCCATTGGAACTGACGTCCAAACCCATGGACCTCGAGGGTAACTCTGAATCCATGCAGCTTCCACGCTGGTCATCGGTGATCAGCACTCCAAAAGTTTTCTTGCCAGACAAACCAAAGCAGGACTATGTCCTTATCTTGCCCAAACCTGCACCCACAAGACCGAAGCCGGATGCCGCCGAAATCCAGTTCATTCACGCGGTCGAAGCTGATCTGAAACGAGATTTGCGGCGCTCGATCTTCCGGCAACGCCTCTGGATTTCCCTGGCAGCGTTAGAAATCGTTGCATTGATCGGCACATCTTTTTGGTGGAAATAAGTCCAGGCCCCGCTTACTTCTGAACGGGAACTGCACTCTGAGTGGCAGCCGTTTGAACCAATTTCTGCACCGAAGGTACGATCACGAGCAGTAACTGGGCCTGCGGTTTTTGCGCATCCTGCAACAATAAGGTTTGGTCCGCCACCCACGAGTCTGGCGGACGGTTCCCTCGATCAATGTAGTCCATTGCTTGCATACCGGTTGACGCTATCCGAGATAGGGCCGCCGAAAGCGGCGCCACTTCCTTTAACAGAAATGATGAACTTTCTACCGGCTCAAGGCTTGCCTGGTTCGCAGTCCAGTTAGTCAGGGAGGCCCTCACTTGCGCTCTGATTACAGGGTCGGCGGGATTCGAACTGATTAGGTCAACCATCGCCGCGAAATGACGGGCGGTTGCGCTCTCTGGACGAACAGCATCCACCAATCGGTTCAATGGCGCCAGACTCGTAGGTTCCACCGGTGCAGTTTCTTCGCGGGTGTAGTCTTTTACCGGTTCGACCAGGTCGGCAAGCATGCGCAAGGCCGCAATATCATCCGAGCCCGCAATTCGTCGCAACATTGGCGTGTAGCTCGAATGGTGGGTGAGACCGAACCAATCGAGCCATCGGCTTGTGGTCTCCAGGCGCTCATACATCGATTTAGTGTCGGCTACATTCTGTGGCGACCATAACCGCTCGGCAATAGCTGCCATCCGTGGCCAAATGCGTGAATCGATGTTTTCCGGCGATACGTACTCCGACCACATACAGGCTTCGCCGCCAAGAATACGCTGTGCCTCATCAGGACTTGAATTGGCGGCAGCATCGCTCATGGGATCCACAGCGTAATGCCGCGAGGCCGGCCACATGAGGTCGAGATAGTAGCCATAAGAAAGCAGGCCGCGATAGCCCTGCCTGGCGGCTTGCGCCAGCGATGCCTGACCGCGCCAGGACTGCACGACGGTGTCTTTCGGCAAGTCAGTATGCAAAACCTCGTCCCAGCCGATCATGATCTTTCCATGCTTGCTCACGATCTTCTGAACGCGCTCATTGAAGTAAGCCTGCAAATCCTGATTGTTTTTGAAGCCGTGAGCGCGCATGAAGGCTTGTATCTCAGGATTCTTGTCCCATTGCTTGCCGTTTACCTCGTCCCCGCCGATGTGGAAATATTTGTCAGGGAAAAGGCTCGCCATTTCATTGATGAACTTATCGAGGAACTTGTAAGTTTCTTCTTGTGCGGGATTCATCGCGGGATCAAAAATGCCCCATTTACGCTGAATCTGATAGGGTCCCGGCGCGCTGGCCAACTTAGGGTATCCAACAAACCAGGCGGTGCTGTGTCCGGGCATGTCAAACTCTGCCACCACCCGAATGCCGCGCTCTCGCGCGTAGGCAATCAGCTCGCGTACCTGATCCTGGGTGTAATAAAGCCCGTCCGATCCCATCTCATGCAGCTTGGGAAATTTCCTGCTTTCTACCCGGAAGCCTTGGTCGTCGGAAAGATGCCAGTGAAAAACGTTCAGCTTGAGGGCGGCCATCCCGTCCAGATTGCGCTTGAGCACATCAATCGGAATGAAATGCCGGCTGACATCGATCATCAATCCGCGCCATGGAAAACGCGGTTGGTCACGAATCGTAACTGCGGGAACCGCAAACCCGCTCGAGGTGGTTACGACCAATTGCAGCAGGGTTTGTAAGCCGCGCATAATGCCGAGGGGAGTTACGGCTCTGAGTCTGGCGCCACGGGTGTTGATCTCCAGAGAGTACGATTCATCTTCCCCGAGTTCCTGGACTTCTTTGCTCGCGTGATCAGCCTGAACCACGAGTGTGGCCTGGGCTGAATTTGTGAGCTTCATATACAGAGGCGGCATTCCGGTTTGCCGTCTGAGATTGTCAAGGAACCGTTCGATAGCGTGCTGCACTCGATAGTCCTTGCTACCGGCGAGGGAGACCGTGAATGATGTATCGATCACCAGTTCGCCGGTTCCAGGCTGCACGTTACTGGGCAGTGGCATTAAATTGGGGGCTGGTTCCGCTGCGGCTGAGCAAAGAGCGATGATGAAGACCGTAAAGAGGGCAGCAAGTCGTCGCAAATTGTTCTCCGATGCTTTGAATGTGCAGGATAGTGGAAGAAAGTACACTCCGCAATTGACAAGAAAGCAGAAACTTGATGCCCGGAAGCCGCTCAGAACCACGATGACAAACAAATTCACGGCTCCGTAATTCAATTCAACAATCTGCCGATTATTCTTAATGAGAATGGTTCCGGTTAGGAGCACTGCTTGGCATACATTCAGTTTCTCGGTGCAGCGGGGACGGTCACGGGTTCAAAACACCTGGTCAACACGGTATCGGATTCGAGCGGAGGAGGCGGTTTTAAGCTATTGATCGATTGCGGCATGTTTCAGGGGCCAAAGGAGTGGCGCGAGCGCAACTGGCAGAACACTCCTATTCCGGCAAACGAAATTGACGCGGTTGTGCTCACTCACGCGCACCTTGACCATTGTGGCTGGATACCACGCCTGGTCAAGAATGGTTTTCGAGGAGCGATCTACGCCACTCCGGCCACCATCGATTTGTGCGGCATTCTGCTTCCCGACTCCGGACATCTGCAGGAAGAAGACGCCGAGTTTTATAACAAGCATCAGAAGTCAAAGCACAAGCCAGCCTTGCCGTTGTACACGCTGACCGAAGCGCAGAGCTGCTTGCAATATTTCCGGCCAGTTTTGTCCGAAACCATTCAGCAGTTGTGTCCGGAATTGACTTTTCGTTTTGTGCCGGCGGCGCACATCCTGGGTTCGGCCATGGTGGAACTCAGCCTGCAAACCAATGGAGCGAAGCGGCGGCTGCTGTTCACCGGAGATATCGGACGCGTGCGCAATCAGAACACCGCCCCCGGCAAGGTCGTGCATTCGGGTCCGACCGAAGGCGAAGCGGCGGACCTCCTGGTAATGGAATCAACATATGGCAATCGGCAGCATCCCACCGATGATCCCCGGCCTGAGCTGGCGGCTCTGATCCGGCAAACGATTGAGCGCGGAGGAAGCGTAGTTGTTCCCGCATTTGCTGTCGAGCGCACGCAAAAATTTCTTTTCATATTGAAGGAGTTAATGCAATCAGGACAGATTCCACAGGTTCCTGTGTACTGCGACAGTCCGATGGCTATCCAGGCAGTAGAGATCTTCATGAAACATTCGGAAGAGTACAGCGATGTAACGCGGAAACTGGTCAGCCAATATGGATCGCCGCTGGAGTGGTCGGGTTTCCAATTTGCCTTGACGCCGGAGCAATCGAAGAGAATTAACGACTCGAAGTATCCGTGCATTATTATTTCGTCGAGTGGAATGGTTACCGGAGGCCGAATTCTGCACCATCTGGCGCAGAGGTTGCCGGATCCGAGAAACACGGTCATCTTTATCGGTTTCCAGGCGCAAGGGACTAGAGGTTTTACAATTAAGAGTGGCGCGCCGGAGGTTAAAATCTTTGGCGAAGTTGTTCCCATCCGTGCGCAGGTGGCGGCATTCGAGCAATTCAGTGATCATGCCGATACACCGGAGTTACTGTATTGGCTCCACACGTTCGCAAATAAGCCAAGCGTCACCTACCTCGTGCACGGAGATCCCGCAGCTGCCTCGCAATTACGCGAGACGATGGCGAAAGAACTGGGATGGAACGTGCAGGTTGCACAATGGATGCAGAAAGTGGCCATTGTGTAATTGGCTAGTGACTTCAAATTACCCGATTACAAAATTGCTCAATTACCAAGTTTCTCATGACTGAAGCAGAACTGAAGAAGCACATCGAAGAGGCTGAAAAGAGTCCCAAACAGATTGCGGCCGCTGTTTCGGGGTTGCCGGACAAAACTCTGCGCTACAAACCCGCGCCGGAGAAGTGGTGCATTTTGGAAATCCTGGCACACTTGGCTGACATGGAAATTCTTTATGCTTACCGCATGCGGCAGATGCTGGCGGACAAGGACCCGGTGATTGCGCCTATCGATCAGGATGCCTGGGCAAAGAATCTCGGCTATTTGGAGTCTTCGCCGGCAGAACTGGTTGCGCTCTATGGTTTGAATCGTCATGCAACCCTGAACCTGCTGCGGCGAATAAAGCCGGGCGACCTGGAGAAGTCCGCCGAGCATCCAGAGCTTAAGCGGCCGGTTACTCTTGCGGAATACGTCGGGATGATGTCCCGCCACGGCCCAAACCATTTGGCGCAGATTGAGCGGCGGAAGAAGGAAGACAGGAAGTAGCACCTTCGTCCTCGGCGCCGAATGCTCACCTGAGAGTTGGCCGACCCGGGTAACTAAACTGGGTGAGCCGTGGTGAACCGCACCAGCGAAGCCAATTTCGCAGCCGCAGCACCGCAATGAATTGAGTGCTCCGCAAGGGACACACCCGATGCAAGATGATCCGCTTTCCCGGCTACAACCAGAGCAGCCGCAGCATTGAGCACAACCACATCGCGACGCAGCGACTTTTTCCCGCCTAAGATTTCTCGAATGATTGCCGCATTGTCTGTGGCATCACCGCCAGCTATCTCTTCAAGCGAGCCGCGAGATATGCCAAACTCTTCCGGCGTGACTTCGTAGCTGTGTACGTTCCCATCACGCACTTCGGCGATTCGAGTCGAGCCGGTGATCGTGATCTCATCCAGTCCGTCCGAACCGTGCACGACCATGGCGCGATGAAGTCCCAGCATGCTCAAAGCTTCTGCGAGTTTCTCGACCAATTCCGTGGAATACACGCCCACTACCTGCGCGGAAGCATGAGCAGGATTCGCGAGGGGACCGAGCAAATTGAATACTGTGCGCAATCGAAGTTCTCGGCGGGCGGGCTGAACGAACTTCATAGCTGAGTGCATCAGCGGCGCGAACAGGAATGCAATGCCCACTTCTTCCAGACAGGCGGCCAGGCGCGCCGGAGGAATATTGATGTTCACACCAAGCGCTTCCATAACATCGGCCGATCCACACTTCGAAGTCACGCTGCGGTTACCGTGTTTCGCCACGCGCACGCCGGCTCCCGCAACCACAAGCGCGGTTGCCGTCGAAATGTTGAATGTGCCGCTGGCGTCGCCGCCTGTGCCACAGGTATCGACGAGAGCGTCCCGTCCAGTACCACTCACGTCGACCGTGGAGTCCCGCCGAACTTCGAGAGGTGTTGCCGCAGCGCGGATCGCCTCCGCAAAGCCCACAATCTCCTCAACCGTCTCCCCCTTCATGTGAAGCGCCACCAGAAGCGCGGCAATCTGCGCATCGCTACACTGGCCCGCCAGAATTTCGGACATGAGAGTGCGGGCCTCTTCACGAGACAGAGATTGGCGGTGATTGGCAATGCGGTGGAGCGCGTCGGTAATCATTCGAGCGGCCATAAGCGTAGCATCAACCGGGATTACTACATCAACGCTTTCAAAATGGTACGAAGGCCGAAAGAATTAGTAAAACACATGAGCCGTGCGGTTTGCCGTATCCCGAGTGCTTCTATAGAATCGAATGTTTGCCGCCCGCAAGCTTAAGCTGCAAGCAAAGTCCTGTCTGACAAATAATCAGGAATTCATATGAAGATTCATGAATATCAGGCCAAAGCCATCCTGAGAAAATATGGAGTCTCGGTGCCGCGCGGGGAGATGGCCGAAACTCGCGAGCAGGCGCAAGCCGCCGCCAGGAATCTTTTCGATTCTGGCGTTGCTGGCGTGGTCGTAAAAGCGCAAATCCACGCCGGAGGCCGCGGCAAAGGTGGCGGCGTGAAGATTGCCAAGTCGGTCGAAGAAGCTGGTGACATCGCGGGCAAGATTCTGGGAATGACGCTCGTTACTCATCAGACCGGCCCTGAGGGACGCGTGGTGCGCCGGGTGCTCATCGAAGAAACGCTGCCAATCGAAAAAGAGCTTTATCTCGGAATTGTCATCGATCGCAGCGAAGCGAAGCCCGTTTTTATGGCTTCCGCTGCCGGCGGCATGGAGATCGAACAAGTCGCTGCGGAAAATCCTGACGCCATCGTAAAAGAACACATCGAACCCGGAATGGGCCTCGAGCCTTTCCAGGCGCGCAAGCTCGCGTTCCAGTTGGGTCTGAAGCCGCAGCAGGTCAATGAAGCAGTCCGCTTCATGATCGGCCTTTACCGGGCATTTCAGGAGACCGATTCGTCACTGATGGAAATCAATCCATTCGTTAGCTGCACCGACGGCCGGCTGTTTGCGCTTGATGCCAAAATCAATTTCGACGACAACGCACTGTTCCGTCATCCAGAGATTCGCGAACTCCGCGACCTCACAGAAGAAGATCCACTGGAAGTCGAGGCCTCGAAGTACAACCTCAACTACATCAAGCTCGACGGCAATGTCGGTTGTATGGTCAATGGTGCGGGATTGGCGATGGCCACCATGGATATCATCAAGTACGCTGGTGGAATGCCGGCGAATTTCCTTGATGTCGGAGGTGGCGCCAACGTGGAGCAGGTAACACACGCGTTTGAAATTCTGCTCAGCGACAGGAATGTGAGAGCGGTGCTGATTAACATATTCGGCGGGATTCTGCGGGTAGATACCCTAGCCACGGGTGTGGTCGAGGCGGCGCAGAAGACCAACATCCAGTTGCCCATTGTGTTTAGGCTGGAAGGGACGAATGTGGAAGCAGGGCGCGAGATTCTCCGTCAATCCGGCCTGAATCTTATCGTAGCCGAAACGATGAAGGATGCGGCGGAAAAGGTAGTTGCCGCAGCCAAAGCGGCCTAGCGGCCATCTGGAATTATGGTCTCTTTGATGGCAGTGCTGCAGAGGAGTTCATGAGCATTCTTATTAACAAATCGACGCGAGTTATCGTACAGGGATTGACCGGTCGCGAAGGCACATTTCATGCCAAAGCCTGTGCCGAGTATGGAACAAGAATCGTCGGCGGAGTGACTCCCGGAAAGGGTAGAACAACTCACGAGGGCTGGCCAATTTTTAATACCGTGCAGGAAGCGGTGGACAAAACCGGAGCCGACGCTTCGGTAATTTTTGTGCCGCCACCTTTCGCGGCTGACGCCATCATGGAAGCCGCCGATGCTGAGATCGAGCTGATTGTCTGCATCACCGAAGGCATTCCTACGCTTGATATGGTGCGTGCCTGGGAGTTTCTGCAGAATCGGCGCGCGCGTCTGATCGGTCCGAACTGTCCAGGCATAATTTCGCCGGGGAAGTGCAAAATCGGCATCATGCAGGGGCACATCCACCGCGAAGGGCCGGTGGGAATTGTCTCGCGCTCGGGCACCCTGACCTACGAAGCCGTATACCAGCTCACAACACGAAACATAGGACAATCCACCGCAATCGGCATTGGGGGCGACCCGATTATCGGCACCACTTTCGTAGATGCTCTTGAGCTCTTCAACAAAGATCCGCAGACTGAAGCGGTAGTCATGATCGGGGAAATCGGCGGCAACGCCGAGGAGACCGCGGCCGAGTATGTCAGGACCCGCATGAAAAAGCCGGTCATCGGATTTATCGCGGGTCAGACAGCTCCCCCCGGACGCCGCATGGGCCACGCCGGCGCCATCATCTCAGGTGGAAAGGGAACCGCGGCGGAGAAGATCAACGCTATGGAAATTGCCGGCATTCGTGTGGCGAAGTCTCCTGCTGATATTGGCGATACCGTAATCGCGGCCATGGGAGTGAAAGTGTAGTAGCCGGTTTAGCAGCTAGAAGATTGGACGAAAGACGAAGGACGAACGACCCAATTATGAAGACTCTGGAACGCACTCTTACCATCGTCAAGCCGGACGCGGTACGCAAGAACGCCATCGGAGACATCATCGAACAATTTGAGAAAAATTCCTTCCGCATTCTGGCCATGAAGATGCTTGAAATCTCCAAGCATCAGGCGGAGCAATTCTATGCCGTCCACGCGCACCGGCCCTTTTACAACTCGCTGACCACTTTTATGTCAAGTGGACCGATCGTGGTGCTGGCGCTCGAAAAAGAAGATGCGATCGCCGATTTGCGAAAACTGATGGGTGCGACCAGTCCGGCGAACGCAGAGGAGGGCACGATCCGCAAGAAGTGGGGCAGCAGCATTGAGCACAATGCGATCCACGGCTCCGATGCAGATGAGACCGCTCGTTTTGAGCTGAGCTATTTTTTTGCGGGATACGAATTGGCGGACTAGCCTTAACGGGACTTGGTAGTTAGAAGGGAGCTTTCGATGCCCTTAGTCCAAATCACAATGCTGGTGGGGCGTACGACCGAGCAGAAGCGCAAACTGGCGCAACGCATCACAGATACGATGGTGGAAGAAGCTGGCGCCCGCCCGGAGGCAGTGGTCGTAACCTTTCATGAAGTTTCGAAGGAAAGCTACGCGTCCGGCGGCGTGCTATTAGCGGACAAGAGTAAGTAGCTCGTACCTTGGCACGTCGCACGGCCACCCTTATCATTCAATCAGTTCGTAAAGCTGCCCTTCCATGCGATCGCCCAGCTTGGGCAGTTCTTTCCTGGCGTACTGCAGGAAGTGCGGCGAGGAGCGGTGTGCTTCCAGGGCGGCGTCATCTTTGTACTGTTCATAGACGAAAAAGCGCCGTGTTTCGGTTTTGTGGCGATGTACCAGGTACATGAGACACCCGGGTTCTTTGCGAGATTCCTCGGTGAGCTTCCTGAAAATCGAGGCAACTTCAGCTTCGCGCCCTTGTTTGGCCATCCATGTTACAGCTAACACGACCATCGCTTTCTCCGGTTTTAATGCTTGTCCTGCGCCTGGGTCCTTGACGCCGTCAGTTCGTGCAGCTTTGCAGCAAATTCATTGACGAAAATGGTCTCCTCACGTTCCGGGCCGGTGGAAACGACGCCGATTCTCGAACCGCTTTCCCTCTCGATGAAAGTCAGATAATCACGCGCTGCCTTCGGTAACTTTTCCAACTTGGTGATCTTCTGAGTAGGAGTACGCCAGCCCGGCATATTGTGGTAGACGCATTCAATTCTTGCAAAGCCGCTGTCTTGCGGGGGTATCTCTCCGGTTTTCTTACCATTGATCTTATAGGCGACACAGACTGGGATTTCAGCAAGTTCGTCTAACACATCCAATTTTGTGACCACCAGCCAGGAAATCCCGTTAATCATGCCGGCGTAGCGAAGCAGCGGCAAGTCGATCCAGCCGCATCGCCGTGGGCGGCCCGTGACTGCTCCGAATTCATTGCCGCGGGCACGCAACATGTCTCCTCTGGCGTCCGGCGCTTCGGTCGGGAAGGGACCACTTCCAACTCGTGTGCAATAAGCTTTAGTGACGCCGATCACCGCATCAATCGCCGTTGGAGCGACTCCGGTACCGGTCGCGGCGCCGCCCGAGGTTGCACTCGAAGAGGTCACAAAGGGATAGGTCCCATGATCGATATCGAGCATCGTCCCCTGCGCTCCCTCGAACACGACCGACTCACCTTTGGCCAATGCCTGGTTCAACAACACGGCAGTATCACACACAAATGGGGCGATCTTAGCCGAAGCTGCGGCGTATTCCGTGTACATTTTGTCCGGGTCAAGCGGTTCAGAGTTGAATAGTGCATGTGCGATCATGTTCTTCTCGCGACAGGCATTTTCAATGTGAGTCTTCAATAGCTTCAGGTCCAGCAGGTCGGCGACCCGCAGGCCACGGCGACCCATTTTGTCTTCATAGGCTGGCCCAATTCCACGAGAGGTCGTGCCAATTTTCACGCGACCGGGAGCGTTCTCCGAAGCCAGTTCGATCATGCGATGATAGGGCAGAATGACGTGCGCGCGGTTACTGACAAAGAGGTTCCCGTCCACCTTAATCCCCGCCTCCCGCAGCGCAGCAACTTCCTTCAGAAATGCCATAGGATCGAACACGACCCCGTTGCCTATAACGCTAAGACGGCCAGGACGCAGCACTCCAGAGGGGACTAACTGGAGGATGAACTTCTTTCCGTTGATGATCACCGTATGGCCGGCATTGTGCCCGCCAGCGTAGCGCGCCACAATGGAGAAATTGCCGGAAAGCACGTCAACGATCTTGCCCTTGCCTTCATCGCCCCATTGGGCGCCAACGATGACCGCAGTTCTCCCTCTCGTCAAAGCCAACTCCAAAAGCAGGATTGTGCGGCTCACCCAGCCGCGCTTGCAGGGTCGCACACACTCGTTGCCCCGAAAATCAGGTCGCTGAATTACAAGGATAGGCGGAGCAGAAGTGTACTTAGAATGATACCGTGCAACAAGCGCTAAACTCAACTCCGATGCAAAGCCGGCAAAGCAACTGAGAGGACAATTTGAATGCCTGAACTTCCTGAAGTCGAAACCATCGCTCGCGGGCTGGCCAGGCGAGTAACGGGCGACGTTATTGCCTCGCTCTGGCTAGGATCGAAACCGGAGCCCTTGAAGTCTCCGAGTTCCGAAATTGTCCGAACGCTGGAGTCGGCGCGCATCGCTGGCGTGCGACGTGTCGGCAAGCACATTGTCTTCGACTTGGACGCTGGCAGTGTTTCCCGGGCACCGTCGGGTGCGAAGAAAAAAATCTCTCAATCTAGTAAGGCGCGAGCGCGGAGGCTCACAAGTACCTCAAACGCTGCTCAGTGGATCGTGCACCTCGGCATGACGGGACGCATGCTTTTGTGCAAGCCCGACGATCCTGTCGAGAAGCACACCCATGCGATCGCGACGCTCGCCTCGGGACGCGAGTTGCGATTTGTGGACCCACGCCGCTTCGGGCGACTGAGCGTTGCCCATGGCTTTCAGGCCCCGGGTTCTGAGCCCCTGGAAGTTGAACTGGATAGATTTGTAAAGCTTTTTTGGCGCCGCAAGACGCCAATCAAGAGCGCTTTGCTAAATCAGAAATTACTGAGCGGGGTGGGTAATATCTATGCCGACGAAGCCCTGTTCAGGGCCGGCATCAGGCCGCGCCGTCGCGCCGCTTCACTCAGCAGGGAGAGCCTCCGGCGCCTCTACTTGGCGGTTCGCGAAGTGCTGAAAGAGGCGATCGATCTTGGCGGTTCCTCCATTTCGGATTATGTGAGTGCGGACGGGGAGGAAGGATTCTTCCAGCTTCGGCACCGTGTCTACGGCCGGGAAGCAGAGCCTTGCATGGTTTGCCGTACTCCCATCAAGCGAGTTGTCATTGCCGGACGCAGTAGTCATTATTGCCCGAAATGCCAGAACTAACTGGTTTGGTGGTTTCTTCCCCCGCCGAAAACGATTTAATAACCACTTTGCCAATCGACAAGCCAAATTCCATAGTGTTACCCTGATAGCTTTGAACTTATGCCCAATTACTCCATCGGTGTGGATCTTGGCGGTACCAACTTGCGTATTGCGGCAGTCGACCAGCAAGGGAGCCTCCTGGAAAAAATAACTCTGGGGACGCAAGTCGCCCTCGGACGGGATCAAGTCGTCAACGATATGTGCGATGCAATCCAGCGTCTGGTTGCCAAGTTTCACCACGCTGGCTCGCTGATCGGGATTGGCATCGGCGTCCCGGGGATCATCGATATGGAAACCGGCATGGTCCACGAATCGCCCAACCTGCCAGACTGGGCCGACTACCCGGTGCGATCAGAGATTGAAAGGCGGCTGGGAACACGAGTGATTCTGGAGAACGACGCCAATTCGGCAGCGCTCGGCGAAAATTGGTTAGGGGCGGCGCGCGACGTAGAGGATATGGCCATGCTTACGCTTGGCACGGGCGTCGGTGGCGGCTTGGTCCTAGGCAGACGTATTTGGCATGGCATGACCGGCATGGCCGGAGAGTTCGGCCACATTACCGTCGAACCCAATGGCCCACGCTGCGGATGCGGCAATTTAGGATGCCTGGAAGCATTGGCCTCCGCCACTGCAGTGGTGCGAATGGCCAGGGAAGCCATCGCCAGCGGAGCCGCAACCGCGCTCTCCCGCGTGGCGAATTCTAACAATGAGTTCACTTCAAAAGCGGTTTACAACCTTGCTATCCAGGGTGATGAAGAAGCCAGACGAATTTTTCGTCAGGTCGGGAGAGCTATTGGAATTGTCCTCTCGGATTTGGTGAACGCTTTGAATCTTCCGATGTATGTGATTGGGGGCGGCGTAGCCAGTGCTTGGGATGCATTTGCGCCATCGATTTTTGAAGAACTCCGGCAGCGCTGTATGGTTTACGCGGCGACCGCGCCCGAGCCTGTGAACGGGCAAGGAGCTTCTGCCCACGTGGATCCGACTCCCAGGACAAAAACTATCGTTACACGGGCATTGCTGGGGAGCGATGCCGGCCTCTTTGGAGCCGCCAGATTAGCCCTTATAAACGAGAATCAAACCTCGGCTTGCGCACCGTTGCCCGCTCGATCACGTTCTTGAACGCTCTCAGGAACATTAGATTCTGATCCGGTGTGCCGATGCTGACACGGATTGCAGTCGGAGCGCCCCATGCTCCGAGTGGCCGGACAATCACGCCTTCAGCTTGCATCTGCTGTGCGAAAGAAGCGGCATCCTCGTTCAATTCGCAATATACAAAGTTTGCCCAAGTGAGAGTTACAGGAAATCCGAGTTCAGCCATGCTTTCTGCCAGCCGTTGAGCTTGTTCCGCGTTATTGCGCAGAGTCTTGTCGATATGGGCTCCATCCTCTAGCGCAGCCGTCGCCGCGGCCTGAGCGACCGACGATACCGAAAATGTAGTGCGCATACGGGCGAGATAGGCCATGAACTCAGCAGGGCCAATCCCGTATCCAACCCGCACGCCCGCCAGTCCGTGAGCTTTGGAGAATGTTCGCAGCACGACAACCTTCCTGTCC
The DNA here is from genome assembly GCA_035624215.1 of Terriglobales bacterium. Lineage (GTDB taxonomy): Bacteria > Acidobacteriota > Terriglobia > Terriglobales > Acidobacteriaceae > JAFAGX01. Next base: position 22,019 of record DASPRY010000099.1, on the reverse strand, counting down.
TGCTTTACGTAATCGAGTGCATGCGAATAATCCACTCCGCGTAAGTGCGCGAAATGCTTAGCAAAATCGTGGTAGGCCTCGTCCAGGATCACCACCACAGTTGCCGGGAGCTGGTCCAGGAAGTTGTCAATTTCGCGAGCGTTGACGATCGTCCCAGTCGGATTATTGGGATTGGACAGATAAATGATTCGTGTGTTGTGGTCGACGGCCGCAGCGATAGCATCCAGATCGAAACTGTTGTCACGCATTGGCACCTGGATCAGCCTGCCACCAGCCGCGCGCGTTGCGATGGGATAGATGATGAACGACCGTTCGCTGGTGATCGCATTGAGTCCCGGCGAGAGTAGAGTTCGGGCAATAATTCCCAGCAACGCGGTCGAACCCGCTGTCGGCACGATGTTGTCGAGATTGACGCCGTGGAATTCGGCGAGTTTTTGACGAAGCTGACTAACGTCATTGTCGGGATAATAGTTGGATTCCTCGAGCACGGCACGCATTGCTTCGACGGCCTTGGGCGAAGGCCCGAACGGGTTCTCGTTGGACGCCATTTTGATGCAGTCCACCTTGCTCTCCTGTTGAGCCTGACGTCGCGATTTGCCCGGCTGGTACCTACCAAGATTGCGCACATGCTCGGGAACAAGCTGGCTAAAGTCGCTCATCTCGATGTGTGGTGTTTAACCATTCCCTTCGCCGGTGCCAGCGGTGAGCGGCCGGTGCAAGTCTTGAGCCTGGCAACTTCTTCCGGTGTAAGTTTGCGGAATTCTCCTCGATCGACATCCAACTGCAGCGGGCCGTATCGAACCCGCTTTATCTTTTCTACGTGATGCCCGATCTCCTCGAACATTCGTCGAATCTGGCGGTTCTTACCTTCGGTCAGCGTGACTTCATACCAGGGGTTCGTGCTTTCCCGAACCACGCGGATCCTTGCAGGTGCAGTCCTTACTTTTCCAGCGTGCTGAGAAGGAATGGCGATGCCTTCCCGCAAGCGGCCTAACGCCTCGGGAGTGGGGTTGCCGGCAACTTTAACCAGATAAGTTTTGGGCACGTGGGACGCCGCCTTCATCAGGCGATGTGCGAGTTCGCCATCATTGGTAAGCAGCAGTAAACCTTCGCTCCCATAGTCCAATCGGCCTACCGGGTAGACTCGGGCGCCAATCCCGCGAACAAGCCCCATCACCGTGGGACGGTTTTCGGGATCCTTTACGGTCGTGACATACCCCTTGGGTTTATGCAGGAGCAGATAAATATGGCGTTCCGGCCCTCGCAACAGCTTTCCGTTTACCCGAACATGATCGCGCTCGGGATCGGCCTTGCTGCCCAGTTCGGTGACGGTTTTTCCGTTTACCGTGACTAGTCCGCCGGCGATTAGTTTTTCGGCCTTCCGGCGGGACGCAATTCCAGCGGCGGCGATGATCTTTTGCAGACGTTCAGCAGCCATGGAAGGCCGTACCAAATGGCGCAGTCATCCTGGGCGGAGTGAAACATCTATACATTTCTGACTTCCTCATCGCTCAGAATGGCAAGGATAATTATACGAACTTTGATGCATCCTGCTTCACGCGGCAGGATCGTTTTCGCCGGGCAGTTGGTGTTCGGCGGCGACGACTTCGTTTTGAGCCGGTGGCGGTTGCTCCGACTCTTGAACACTCGGTTCACCCGAAGTTTTCTCCGGCGGCGGCAATTCGCCTTCAAATGATTGCGCCACCAGCTTTTCGAACTCTTCCATGCTGGGCAACTCGCTTACATCATTCAAACCGAAGCGCAACAGAAATTCCTTGGTCGTTTTATAAAGAATAGGGCGGCCAATCACCGCTTTGCGGCCCGCAGTCGTAATCAGCTTTCGGTCCAATAAAGTGGCGATCACACCGCTGGCATCCACGCCGCGGATCTCACTGATCTCCGGAACTGTTACCGGCTGTTTATATGCGATGACCGCCAAAGTCTCCAGCGCCGGCAGCGACAAGCGAATAGGAGGCTTCAGACTTTTCGCGAAATCCCGCACCAGGTCGTGCTGTTCGGGTTTGGTGGACATGCGATATCCGCCAGCCACCTGACGAATTTCGATGCCATGCTCGGGCGCATAATAATCGCGGATGAGTTCTTCCAGCGCGGCGCGAACGCGCACCTGCATGTCGGTGTTGTTCGCCGCGCCTTCGTTGATCACGGACTCTCTCACCAGTCCGATCAGTTGATCCAGCGTGACCGGCGTCTCGGCGGCGTAAATAATAGCTTCAAGTTTCGCTTTAAGGCTCATTTCCTACCCATTGTCGTAATTTTACTTCCAATCGTCGCGTACAGCCGCTTCCTGCCTCATGACGGCGTCAAATCCCACGTGCTTGCGAACCAAAATCTCGCCGAAAAGGCGGTCCTGACGCAGTTGAATGGCTTGCAACCGCACCAGTTCCAGCAATGCCAAAAACGTGCAAACCAGCGTCTGACGAGAGTCGATATTACGCAGCAATTGCTTTAACCTGATCGGCCTGTCCTCGAGCGCGAGCCGCCTTCTCAAATAATCGATCATCTGCCCAACCGTGACCCGGTCCTCATCGATTTCGATCATCGGCCGGTTGCGGGCGCGATCCAGAATTTCCTGAAACGTCTTTACCAGATCCATGACATCGGCGGCGATCTCAGGTTCAGTCCCTTCCACGTCCATGAAGTCCTTGATCGCCGGATTGGATCGCACCGCCTCTTCGATCTGCTGCTTCTGCATCAGCATTTGCGCTGCAGACCTGAATTTTTCGTGCTCGATCAGGCGATTCACCAGTTCCGTGCGCGGATCTTCCAGTTCCTCCGAAGTTACCGCCGGATCGCGCGGCAATAGCATTTTCGATTTGATGTGGATGAGCACAGCAGCCATATAGACGAATTCGGCGGCTACGTTCACATCGAGTTCGCGCAGTCTTTCCACATAGGCCAGATATTGCGCGGTGATCTTGGCAATCGGGATGTCGTAAATGTCGATGTCCTGCTTGCGAATCAGATCAAGCAGCAGGTCGAGCGGGCCTTCGTAAATCGCGCCCACCGAAACTGCAAAAGGGAAGTCGTTTTCCTGAGCGGAGACCGGAACCGGCTGGCTTTGCACGAATGCTCCACTTGTTCCGTCCTTCAGCTTCACATCGCCGGGCATCGCACCTGGTCTCGCATCAGTTAGTTTGCGGCTGGAAATTGCGGTGGCGCGTCTTATCGGGCCATCCCCATCGCCTCGCGCACTTCCCGCATGGTATTGTCAGCGACCTTGCTCGCTTTGGCCGAACCTGCCTCTAGAATATCCCATGCCAGGCGCGGATTGTCTTCGTATTTCTTGCGCCGTTCCTGCATGGGATTCAGGATACTAACTAAGGCATCAGCAGCCCAGCCTTTGCATTCGATGCACCCAATACCCGCAGAGCGGCAGCCTGCGTTTACCCTAGCGATGGTCTCGGCGCGACTGAAAATTTTGTGCAAATCGCCCACTGGACAAACGTCCGGATTGCCGGGATCGCTGCGTCGAATCCGCGCTGGATCCGTGACCATGGTTTTCAATTTTTGACGCACCACCGGCTCAGGATCGGTCAACATAATGGTGTTGTTGTACGACTTCGACATCTTCCGGCCGTCTGTTCCGGGCAGCTTTGCAGCCGGAGTTAATAGCGGCTGCGGCTCTGGGAAAACGGGTTTACCCTCAAAGTTGTAGAACATGTTGAATCGCCGCGTAATCTCGCGTGTCAGTTCGATGTGGGCCACTTGATCTTCGCCGACCGGAACCACCTCGCCTTTGTAGATTAGAATGTCTGCCGCCTGAAGAACCGGATAGCCCAGAAACCCATACGTACCCAAGTCCTTGTCCTTGATGTTTTCCCGCTGTTCCTTGTACGTCGGTACGCGCTCCAGCCAGCCGAGTGGCGTGATCATTGACAGCAACAGATGTAGCTCGGCGTGCTGCGGCACGTGCGATTGAATGAACAGGGTGCTTCGTTTGGGATCGAGTCCGGCAGCCAGCCAATCGAACAACACCTCAACTGAATTCTCTTTAATTTTCGAAGTGTCGGCGTAATCGGTTGTGAGGGCATGCCAATCGACGATCACAAAGAAGCACTCATACCGGTCCTGCATGCGAACCCAGTTCTGCAGCGCGCCCACGTAGTTTCCCAAGTGCAATCTACCCGTGGGGCGCATGCCGCTGAGAACGCGTTTTAGAGGATTGGATGTGGAGGCCATCAGATTCTCATCAGGATGGCAATATAGAACAGCAGAACCGGACGGATCAGTGCCATGAGAAAGTTTCCGCCGAAGAATACCAGAGCCATCAGCCCAAACACACCCACTGTGTCGTATGCACGGCGTACGTTCTCTGAAAGGAAGTGACGTAGCACGTGGCTTCCATCCAATGGCGGAACAGGGATTAGATTGAAGACTGCGAGTAAAACGTTGATCTGGAGGAATGCGTAAAGCAGAAGGCATGCCGGAACTAGGGCGGAATTTCCGACCGCGAATCCGGTTAAAGCGCCTTGGACGATCATGCGGCCATTAGTGCTTGTGACGGCAATCGCGGCCAAAAGTATCGTCGCACCGGTCGCAACGATGAAATTGCTCACAGGTCCGGCAACTGAAGTCAAAACATCGTCCAGTACTGGATTCTTGAAGTTGCGTGGATCCACCGGGGTTGGCTTGGCCCAACCAATCACCGGAAAATGCGACCATATGGCGATCGCAGGCAAGATCACCGTTCCGAAAAGATCGATGTGTTTGATTGGGTTCAGGGTGATTCGGCCCAGCATCCTGGCTGTGGGATCTCCGCAGCGATTCGCCGTCCACGCGTGGGCAGATTCGTGCACGCTAATCGCGAACAGAAAGGCAATTATCTGGAACAGCATGTCAACGTGCTGGGGGGGCATGCGAGCTCGAACCTGATACTAACACGCGGGCTGCGGGGTGCCGCGTTGCTCCGGAGGGGGCAATGTTTTGGGACAACGAGCGGCGAAAAGATCCATAGTCGATCTCTTCTCGCCGTAGCGCCGTTCACATCGGCCTGAATACAAAATCTACGCTTTTACTTTCGTTCGCTCCAATGGTGATCTTCTGCATCGTCGTGCCCAGCTTTTCGTGCCACGCCTGGATGGTGTAGGTTCCCGGCGGCAGATTGTCCAAGGCAAAGCTGCCATCTTTGCCGGTCACTGCAAAAAACGGATGCTTGAAAACCGCGACATATCCTTTCATCCATGGATGAACATTGCATTTGACGGGGATAGCAATTTCGGGCCGGGCGAAGCTTTCTTCAATTCTGGAACCTGGAATCTCCGCCTTGTTCCATTCCCGGTTATTCGCTGGCAGAGGATGGATGTTGTGAGTGGTGGGGTCATCGTTGGTCACTTCAACCGGTTGGTTTGCCTGCAGAGCCAGAACGTGTGGTTCGTACATACAGCCCTTTTGTTTCATTTCCACGGGCTGGCTGGGAGGAGCGAAAGCACGATCTCCAAGACCATCAGAGACGAAAACGACAACATTTTGCAAATCCCCTTTGGAGTCAGTCATGAAGTCCTGAGTCAGAACCGGGGAAGGATGCTGTTTCGCGCAACCTGGGTCAGCCGCCATATTGATCGCTGTGGCTTTGGGAACTGTGCCGTCGAATTTTACCGTGCCTCTCACGCTAGAACCGCTAAGGAGAGACGCGGAAGTGCCCCCTGCATTAACGGCTTGGCGGCCTGTAAGCAAAAAGGTGAATGTCAAAGCTGCCATTGAAATGAAGCCTGTTGTTTTCATACGACTTTCAGCGCCAAAGGGCGCTCTTCTACTCCTTGTGTAAATTCCGGAATCCTGTTTTTTCACTCCGGATGAATTCAGGCTAAGGAATCGAACCGGAGCCGTTGTCATGCTGAAGTAATTGATGGGTCATTTCGGCGTCATTTTTCTGTCTTGGATTTGCAAACAGGAAGAAACGCAGACGGACAAGCGGAAAGAGATCAACAGTACAGCAGAATTAGCTGGGTCTGAGCGCCAGCCTTGAGAAGCTCAGCGCATGAAAAATATATTTCTGTGCCGCTCGCGATCACCGGCACGACTACCGCTCCCGAGCGCCCGATCACAGCGTATAATCGAGGTGATTCCAAAGACCAAAGGCGGTGCGGGTTATGAGTTCCGGCAATGGGTCCGGTAAGAGCGGAAACGGAAACGCGGTGCCTCGGCCGCGGGCAGAGTGGGTTGCAGCGCGTAAGTCGCAAAACACCGATGGGAACTTCTCGCAAATGTACTACGCTCGCAAAGGCACGATAACGGAGGAAATGGAGTTTGTGGCGCAGCGCGAGAAGCTTTCGCCGGAGATCGTGCGCGACGAAGTAGCCCGCGGGCGCATGATTATTCCTGCCAATATCAATCATCCCGAACTGGAGCCGATGTGTATCGGCGTCGCGTCGCTGTGCAAGATTAACGCCAACATCGGCAATTCCGCGGTTACTTCTAATATCGATGAGGAACTCAAGAAGTTGCACACCTCCGTACACTATGGCGCCGACACCGTGATGGACCTTTCTACCGGCGGCAACATTCATGAAATTCGTGAGGCCATTCTCCGGCATTCCCCGGTGCCGATTGGCACAGTACCCATTTATGAAGCCATTTCACGTGTAAGGCGGGTTGAGGATCTCAACGCTAATGTCATGCTGGAGGTCATTGAAGAACAGGCCGAGCAGGGCGTTGACTACATGACGATCCATGCGGGTGTGCTGATCCAGTATCTGCCAATGGTGTCCAAACGGATCACCGGAATCGTGAGTCGCGGCGGTGCAATTTTGGCGCAGTGGATGGCGCATCATCACAAGCAGAATTTCCTTTACGATCGCTTCGAGGACATTTGCAATATCTTCATGAAGCATGACGTTTCGTTCTCGCTGGGCGACGGCCTGCGTCCTGGCTGCATTGCCGATGCGAGCGACGAAGCGCAATTCGCGGAATTGAAGACACTGGGTGAACTGACAAAGATTGCCTGGAATTACGACGTGCAAGTGATGATCGAAGGTCCCGGGCACATTCCGCTCGACAAGATCAAGGAGCAAGTCGATAAAGAAAAAGAAATGTGCTTCGAAGCACCGTTCTATACGCTCGGGCCGCTGGTCACAGATATCGCTCCCGGTTACGACCACATTACTTCAGCTATCGGCGCGGCGATGATCGGCTGGCACGGCGCCGCTATGCTCTGCTACGTCACTCCTAAAGAACATCTGGGATTACCCAACGAGCAGGACGTTAAAGACGGAATCATCGCTTATAAAATCGCCGCTCACGCCGCTGATATCGCTCGCCATCGTCCAGGTGCGCAGGACCGTGATGATGCGCTGAGCTACGCCCGCTACAAATTCGATTGGGAGAAGCAATTCGCGCTCTCGCTCGATCCTGAGACGGCGCGCTCCATGCACGATGAAACCCTGCCTGACGATTACTACAAGGAGGCAGCCTTCTGCTCTATGTGCGGCCCGAAATTCTGCTCGATGAATTATTCCAGCAAGGTGGACGAGTACAACAGGGAAGTCCACGGCCTGGAAAAGAAGGACTACTCGGGATTGATGGAAAAGCTGGTGACACTCAAATAGTAATCACTTGAAGCGGTCAGTTCGCCCGAACAACTTAACTTAATGCCCGGTGCCAAGAACCTTGGCTCCGCAGTTTAGCGCCGCAGCAAGCGCTGTGACCTGCTGCCGAGTGCGGGTGAGATCGCGTTTATCAATCGCCTCGTTAATTCCAGGAATGACCACCGCAGCGTACCCGGTGTACTGCCCGGGAGCGTACACCGCATGACGAAACCATGGCCGGTCAGGCAAACCATCTGGCATGAGGAGCGCGCGCTCCGTGCGGATTAGAATGAGGTTCAGCTTGTCCGCATCCGATGGCGGATGGGTTTGGCGTTGCAATATTTTTGCGCCGGCCTGCGCAAAATGGTTAGCCGCGCGGGTAAGCTCTTCAAAGTTCACTCCACGAACGCCGAACTGAGTCTCAGACTTCTTTTTCGCCGCAGCAACGTAGGCTGCCACTTCCTTGCCATACTCCTGATAATCGAACGGCAGGACGTCCGCATCCGCCATGCGAAGGATCTCCAGTCCGAAGACCCGCGCCATTTGCTGTTCGTATACAAAGTCGGGATCGGCGAATTTCTTGAACCAATTGAAATCGTCAAATGCTGAGTGGTATACGCCGTATGAACCTGTCGAACTCATGTCGGTTGCTGGCACGCCCAAATGCTGCAGAAAAACTGTGTAGTCGGACCCGCTTCCTAGGTCCCCCACCGGCACATCGGACTCGAAGCCAGCGGCCGGAATCCGCCTGCTGCCGCCGATCGCTTCGGTAGGCTCCTGCCAGGCGCCGTCTCCGGGGTGGCTTGCGTGCTGCCAATCTTCATAAACGGTGCTTCCGCTAGGGCTGGGCACCGCCTTCGTGATTTCTCGCAGAAACTTCTTAAGGCTGGGAACTGAAGATGCTCCGAACTTTGGACCAGATACCGCAACGTCCATGTTGAAATAAGCAGCAGCGTTGGCCAATTCACTCTCGTGCTGTTCGCCCCACTCGGTGGAACCTATTAAACCCTCTTCCTCGCCGTCCCAACTGGCGAACACAATCGTGCGCTTTGGTCTCCAGCCCGATTTCAGGAGCTCGCCAATGCCGCGGACTGACTCCAACATGGCCGCTGTACCGCTACTGGGATCGACCGCGCCGTAGACCCAGGCGTCTCGGTGGTTGCCCGCAACAACCCACTGCTCCGGTGATTCCGTGCCCCGTATACGGCCGGTGACATCCCAGATGGCCCGGAACTGGTAGTCCTGCTTGAGGTGCATCCTTACCTTCACCGGCCCCGGCCCGGTGTGGTAGGTGAACGGCAAGGAACCCTGCCAATCCCTTGGCGAAACCGGCCCCGCTAAGTGTTCGAGAATCGGCCACGCGTCGGTGTAAGAAAGCGGTGTTGTGGGAATTTTGGGAAGCTGCGCCGAGTGCTCCGGCGCAATACGTCCTTCATCGCCTAGTGAAGGCAGGGACGCGATTCCCGGGGTGGTTGGATCGCCAGGGAATTCGAACATATAACCGATGGAGCCCCGCTGCACTCCGGTGTCCGGCCGCCAAGGCCCTTTGGGATATTTGTCACCGCGCCACCACCCGTCGTCGGCTGGATCAGAGTAAATGATCAATCCTGCTGCCTCATGTTGTTCGGCGAGGAAGGCTTTTACGCCGCGAAAATTTTCTCCGTAGCGAACAAGTACGATCTTGCCTTTCACATCTACTTTCAACTGTTTTAGTCTGTCGAAATCCTGTGGTGAACCGTAATTCGCATACACCACTTCGGCTTCTGCGTCCCCGGATGGTGACATAGCACAGTAAGGCATAACCACCCTGGGATCATCGCCAGCCGGGTCACCTTCGACATGCTCACGAGTGGGGCCATGCATGTGTACCCCTTCTGGAGCGGTGACATCTACGGATATCTCCCTCGGATAATTCATCCAGACTCGGTATTCGATTTCTTCCGTTTCGAGTCCGGCATCGCGGAATTTAGCAGCGACGTAAGCTGCCGTGGCTTTGTCTTCGGAAGAGCCGGCAATATGTGGCGCTTGCGTCAGAATTCGCAGGTGCTTTTCTGCCTGTTTCGGATCCGGCACCGCCAGAAAACGGCTTTCGAGTGCAGATTCTACATTCGAATCGCGAAAACCGAAGATGGCGGGCGATCCATTGGGAACGGAAGACGATTCTCCATGGTCGCTTACGACGGTAGCCAGCAGAAAAATAGCGAGGAAAAAGATAGCTGCAATCTTCATTGAATTCCCAGTCGAGCCATCAACCACACGTCAAACCTGGGCAAATTTCATAGTAGCGCAAGCGACCGCCAGCGCGCAGGTGCGTGCCAATGCCTAATGAAGCTAAACTGTCCTTGTGGTCAACAACGCCACCCAGCGATTTTCCTCCCGTGTCGATCATTACATGCAGTACCGCCCAGGCTATCCGCCGGAGGTGCTGACGCTGCTAAAGGCGGAATGCGGTCTTACACGCGACTCTATCATCGCCGACGTTGCATCGGGGACCGGGATCTTCACGCGACTGTTGCTGGAAAACGGGAATCGCGTCTTCGGGGTCGAGCCTAACGCAGAAATGCGTGACGCAGGGCAGCGATTTCTAGCGGGATATTCCAACTTCACCGGTGTTGCGGGAAGCGCCGAAGCTAGCACGCTGCCAGCGCGAAGCGTGGATATCGTTACCGCAGCACAGGCGGCACACTGGTTCGACCGGCCAAAGGCTCGACTGGAGTTCATTCGCATCCTGAAAGCAGGCGGTTGGACGGTGTTGCTGTGGAATGAGCGAAAAACCGATGGCTCAGCTTTTCTCCGCGATTATGAGCAACTTTTGCTAACTTATGGAACCGATTATCGGGAAGTACGGCATGAGCGCACCACGGCAGAGATTGCCGACTTCTTTGCGCCTTCAAAATACGAATCGCGAAGCTTTGCCATGCGCCAGGACTTGGATTATCCATCGCTCGAAGGGCGACTGCTCTCGTCGTCGTACACACCCGAACCGGGGCACCCCGGCTATGCACCGATGTTGGCGCGCTTGCGCCGAATCTTCCACTCGCATCAGGTGAACGGATGCGTCTCACTTGAATATGACACTCGGGTATTCTACGGGCAACTCGCCTGACTTCGCCGGTGTCGCCCTCTGTCAAGCTAAGGCTAAACTGGAGACAAGAGCACAAGCACATACTGATTCATTCACGGAGCGCCAAATGCCCGACGAAAAATCATTTCACATGACTCCTGAGCAATTCCGCCGAAATGGTCACGCGGTCGTGGACTGGATTGCGGATTACTATTCCCGGATCGAATCCTATCCTGTCCTCTCCCGAGCCGAGCCGGGGCAAGTCCGAGCCGCACTGCCGCAACGTCCTCCGTCCAAAGGCGAGTCTTTCGAAGCTATGCTGGCAGATATTGAGAAAGTGGTCGTACCTGGGATCACTCACTGGCAATCGCCGAACTTTTATGCTTTTTTCCCGTGCAATGCTTCCGGGCCTGCAATTCTCGGAGACTTGCTGTCTTCCGGATTAGGCGTGCAAGGCATGCTTTGGGCCACCAGTCCTGCCTGCACTGAACTGGAAACCCATGTTCTGGATTGGTTGGTTGGAATGCTTGGGCTGCCAGAGAAATTTCTCTCCAGCAGTGTGGGCGGCGGCGTCATCCAGGACACCGCTTCTAGTGCCTCGTTGTGTGCGCTGCTGGCTGCACGCGAACGGGCCACAGACTTTGCTGTTAATCGCCGCGGCTTGGATGGGAAACTGGTGGCTTATACATCGGCTCAGGCGCATTCCTCGATTGAAAAAGACGTCCAGATCGCCGGTCTTGGCCGTGACCATTTGCGATTAATTGAGGTAGACGAAAAGTTCGCAATGCGCCCTGACTCACTTGCTCGCCAAATTGAGCACGATCGCCGGGCTGGTCTGAAACCCTGCTTCGTCGCCGCGACTGTGGGCACGACCTCTTCAAATGCGATTGATCCCGTTGCTGACATCGGCCAAATTTGCCGGGAAAACGATCTGTGGCTTCACGTGGACGCCGCCATGTCCGGTACTGCGGCTCTCTGCCCTGAGTATCGCTACACTAACAACGGCCTGGAGTTTGCTGACAGTTACTGTTTCAATCCGCATAAATGGATGTTCACGAATTTCGATTGCGATTGTTTCTGGGTGGCTGATCGCGCGGTGCTCATCCGGACTCTCAGTGTTCAACCGGAATATCTCAAGAACAAGGCCACAGAATCGGGTGCGGTTTTCGATTATCGTGACTGGCATATTCCACTTGGGCGCCGTTTCCGTTCATTGAAGCTATGGTTCGTGATTCGCCACTACGGAATTGAAGGCCTGCAGCATCACATACGGCGACATGTGCAGCTCGCGCAGGAGTTCGCGAACTGGGTGAAGGAAGACAGCCGGTTTGAACTGGCTGCCCCCGTACCACTCAACCTTGTGTGCTTCCGGTACAAAGGTGGAGACGCGGCCAATCAGGCGCTCATGGATCGTCTGAATCGCAGCGGTGATTTGTATTTGACACATACGAAACTGAACGATCGGTTGACACTGCGATTCTGCGTGGGGCAGACGAACACGGAAGCGCGGCATGTGCGCCGAGCTTGGCAAAGAATTCAGCAGGAGGCGAATGCGCTGCTCCCCAGCAAAAGTGCCTAGCGGCCTATTATGCGAAACGCGAAATTGCGAGTTGAGTTTGCTATTGTTTGGGTTTTCCACCCGGAGCTGGCGCTGTCTCAGGTTTCAAGGCACCAGAATTCGCAGGTGCGGAGGCATTGACGCCGAAATCCCAGACAAAAGTGTTCATACCCTCATTGCCTAGTAGCTCGACAACGGCATATTCGCCCGGTTCCAACGGGTCAACAGGTGTGAGCTTAATCCAGCCTCCCGTCAGATGCTGTGAAGTGGTCGGCAGCAGGTTTTGCTGCTGGCTGACTTTCCCAGTCACGCTGACCTTGATGTCGCCAACAATGCGTTTCCCATTTTTGGGCTTCGCACGGACGATATGAAATCTGTCCCACGGTTGCTGCGGCTGTTCCGGTTGCTGAGGTTGTTCCAGTGTGCCGGCCGGATTCTGCGGTTGCTCGAGGTTGATGTAGATGGAGGGCAGAGTGGCGTGGGCCTGGACGGCAGCGTGCAATCCCTCCAATTCAATTGTTTGCTTGCTGCTGGCAATGGGATTGACTGTGGCCCGCAGTACGTTCCCCTTCCGATTGCGATTAAGTTCGCCACTGTTCTGTAGCAGCTCTACCAGTTGTGGCTGGCTTCGGTATGTGTCCAGGAGCATTACCGACCCGTCTTCGGGCAAATGCAATCCGGGGGCGACGAGGGGAGTCCGGGCTTCCTCGGCTGCACGCTCGGCTGCAATTTCCTTATCCAGTTCCACTGCCTCTGGACTTGGAACCCCGGCGGCACGGTCCTTCTCGTATTTGTCGGTTGCTGCCCAATCGACCAGCGAATAGGGCAACTCTTCCCATTCGTTGCGCTCCGCACTCAGATAGCGCACGCGATCGCCTTTCACCTCCCACTGGGTCGCGAGTTGGTAGGAGCCATCTTTGAGGATCAGGCGTTTCGCAAGCTGCTGGCTGTGTGCGGGCCCGGACAGGAGCAGCAAGGCCGCCAGCATTATGCACAGATGGTGCCTGTTATTTGAACTCACAGATACATTCAGTCTAGACGTTTCACGCGCGGCCTTCCAGAAGCGAGCCGGCTGGATTTTGCTTGGCACACTTGGCGTCCGCGGCCCTGAAGGTCGATCGCTTGACGGCGTCCCTATAATATGAATATGAACTCATATTCGTATATAAGAACAGTTGTCATCGTTGGCTTGCTTTTGTGGATCGCCGGAACGGTTGTTATTCGGCTGGAAGGGCAACACATACTCCGCACAGACAAACCCCATGTCATCTTGCTGCTCTATTTGGTTAGTTTTGTCGTGATGGGCCTGCTGGTGCGGCGGATATTGCACGGTCTCGGGGTTGAGAAAGCGTCGTGGCCTGCGGCAGCTACTCTCCTGATGCTTCCGACTCTGATTCTGGATCCTTTCTCGTGCCTTTTCTTCGGAGCGGTATTTCCCAATCTCGACCCTGGCGCGGCCGGTGCATTCGGCGGCTGGATGTTGATCTTTTGTGGCGGGGCAGTAGCGGGCGTGTGGGTCAAGCGGTGAGAAAGCTGCAGAACACGGGCGAGCGCCCGCACTTGCTGGACTGTGAAGACTTATTGCCTGAGCCGCGCCAAAAACGCAGTCAGGCGAAGCGGGCTCGATTGAAGCTGGCGGCCCTCGCGCTGTTCGCCGAAAAGGGTTATGAGGGCACATCGGTCGACGACATCGTACGCCGCGCAAATGTTGCCATGGGGAGCTTTTATCAGCATTATCGTTCCAAACGGCAGCTGCTGCTGGCACTGATGGAGGAGTTACTCGAACACCTGAGCAGACTTCAGCTTCGTCCTAAGGACACGACTGACCTTAAGTCGGGATTGCGTGAATTTCTGGCCCGCGCCTTTTCCACCGATTTGCGCTATTTGGGCGCATACCGCGCCTGGCAAGAAGTTGCGCTATCTGATTCCGAGTTGGCGGAGAAACAGAAGCAAATCCACGAGTGGACGTCGGCACGGGTGCTGGCCTTTTTCCGTGCTTTGCAGCAACTGCCGGGGGCACGGTCCGGCGTTGACGTTGCCTCTTTGGCGCGGGTTATGGATAGTTTTTTCTGGAACCTGCTTTCCCAGGCTCCGCGCCTCTCATCCACGGAATTGAAGGAGTGGATCAGCGCGGCGACTCACTTGATTTATCACGCGCTGTTCAGGGATGACCAGCAAAGGGGAATTAGGGATTGAAGGGCGCTCCAGAATCGCAGTTCCATTCCGACCAGAACTCTGGCATAATTGATCGTGCACCCATCCTGCACAACATTCCAAACACAATTTAGAGCGAGGAAGCGATGTCGGCAAAGTACATCTTTGTGACTGGGGGCGTGGTGTCATCACTGGGCAAAGGCCTGGCCGCGGCTTCGATTGGCTGCCTGTTGGAGAGCCGGGGCCTGAAAGTCAACATCATGAAGTTTGACCCCTATCTCAACGTGGATCCTGGCACCATGTCGCCTTTCCAGCACGGGGAGGTGTTTGTCACCGACGACGGGGCCGAGACTGACCTCGACCTGGGACACTACGAACGCTTCACTCATGCCAAACTTTCCCGCGACAACAACTGGACCACCGGTCGAATCTACGAGCAGATCATTGCCAAGGAACGGCGCGGAGACTATCTGGGAAAGACTGTGCAGGTCATTCCTCACGTCACCAATGAAATTAAGAGCGCGATGAAAAAGGTAGCGCAGGATGTAGACGTGTGCATTGTGGAAATTGGCGGGACAGTGGGCGATATCGAGTCGTTGCCGTTTATGGAGGCCATTCGCCAAATGCGTCAGGAACTAGGCCGCGAGCACACACTCTTCGTGCACGTGACGTTGGTACCGTTTATTGCAGCCGCTCAGGAGCTCAAGACCAAGCCGACCCAGCACTCCGTCAAGGAATTGTTGAGCATTGGAATCCAGCCCGACATCCTGTTGTGCCGCACGGATCGCTTCCTTTCGAAAGAGATTAAATCGAAGATCGCGCTGTTCTGTAACGTGGAGGAGGAAGCCGTCATCACCGCGAAGGATGTCGCCTCCATCTACGAGGTTCCTCTGGTGTTTTCTCACGAGGGTGTGGATACCCTGGTCCTGAAATACCTGCGGCTCGAGGCGAAGCAGCGCGACTTAAAAGAATGGGAAGAAATCGTGCGTCGTGTCTATAACCCGAAGGCAGAAGTCGTGATCGGGATTGTCGGCAAATATGTCGAATACGAAGATTCCTATAAGTCGTTGAAAGAGGCGCTGGTTCATGGAGCGTTGGCGCACAATCTAAAGCTGCAGTTGAATTGGATCGAAGCGGAGGGACTGGAGGGTGGCAGCCGGGCATGCGAGGAGCAACTACGGGATTATGACGGCATTTTGGTACCAGGTGGCTTCGGCAAGCGTGGTATCGACGGCATGCTGAACGCCATTCGTTACGCGCGCGAGAATAAAGTGCCCTACTTCGGAATCTGTCTGGGAATGCAAACCGCTTGCGTCGAGTTTGCGCGCAACGTATGCGGCCTGGCAGACGCGAACTCCAGCGAGTTTGACCCAGCCACACCACATCGCGTGATTTACAAGCTGCGCGAGTTGCGCGGTGTGGAAGAGCTTGGCGGTACCATGAGACTCGGAGCCTGGACCTGCAAGATTGAACCGGGGACTTTGGCCCACAGAATCTATGGTCAGCTGGAAATTAGCGAGCGTCACCGGCACCGCTATGAATTCAATCGCGAATATGAGGCGCCGCTGACTGCCGGCGGTCTGAAAATTTCGGGTTCAACTCCCGATGGCACGTATGTCGAAATCGTGGAATTGCCCGACCACCCGCACTTTATTGGTTGCCAATTCCATCCGGAGTTCAAGTCCAAACCGTTAGAGCCGCACCCCATGTTCAAGTCATTTATTGGCGCCTCTTACGAGTACCGCCTCAAGAGGCGCGCGGACGAAGCCGCGGCGGAGATTGAGATGTTTCACCGGCCACAAAAAGTTACCAGCCGATGATGGAGTTTCAAGTTTCAGGTTTCTGGGTTTCGAGATTCAACCTCCAATCCATAATCCTGAAACTTGAAACGTAGAACTCGAAACGTGTCACTCTCGTTTCAAATCGAAGGCATTCACATTGGTTCTGGGGATCTGTTCCTCATCGCCGGTCCCTGTGTGATTGAGAGCGAAGAGCACGCCATTCGCATGGCGGAGATCATTAAGGGGGTTACCCGGTCCCTAAACTTTCCATTTATTTTCAAAGCCTCTTACGACAAGGCTAACCGCACTTCGCTCCGCAGTTTTCGAGGGCCGGGTCTGACCGAAGGTCTGCGCATTCTCAATAAAGTGAAGACCGAGGTTCACGTGCCCGTGCTCACCGATGTGCACGAAACGGTAGACGTGCCCAAGGTTGCGGAAGTAGCTGACATCCTGCAAATTCCAGCATTTCTGTGTCGCCAGACCGATCTGGTGGTAGCTGCTGCCATGAGCGAGCGTCCCGTCAACATCAAGAAAGGCCAGTTCGTCTCACCTTGGGATATGAAACACGCGGTCGACAAATGCCGCAGTGCCGGTAACGACAGGGTCTTCGTCACCGAGCGCGGCTCCAGCTTCGGGTACAACAACCTGGTGGTGGACATGCGTTCCCTGGCCATCATGCGCAAGTTTGCGCCCGTGGTCTTCGACGCGACTCACTCGGTTCAATTGCCCTCCGCGTCGCATGGCGATGACGATCAACCAGCCGTCAGCGGCGGACAGCCCGAATTTATCCCTGTGTTAGCACGGGCAGCAGCGGCGGCCGGGGTGGATGGCATATTTCTTGAAGTCCATGACAATCCTAAGCAGGCGATGTCCGACGCCGCAAACGCGCTGGAATCAACCAAATTGCGCGGGGTGTTGAAAGAATTGCTGACAGTGCACAAAGCAATTGAGAATGCACACCTAACGCCGTAACTGGCTGTAGAAGCAGCGGTGGGCTGAATCTGCTACTATCCGGATTCATCTAAGGCAATCACGTAAGTCGCGCATGCATTTCTTCGTCACCATCATCGGCACGGTGCTGATTCTGGCAGTGCTGCTTGATGCCTTCGAAACCGTCGTGTTGCCGCGCCGGGTGCAACGACACTTCCGCATTAGTGCCTGGTTTTATCGAAACTCATGGAGGCGATGGCGCGCGATTACACCTCACTTTCAGTCCCCTGGCCGCCGCGAAAACGTTCTTGGTTATTTTGGGCCACTGTCGCTGATTTTCCTGCTCGTGCTGTGGGCGATCGGCCTGATTTTCGGCTTTGCTCTGCTGCAATACGGTGCCGGTGAGCATGTCCAGCTGAGTAATGAGCCGATCACTTTCTGGCGTTTGATTTACCACAGCGGCGAAACCTTTTTTACTCTGGGCTACGGGGACATTGTTCCCACTTCGACGCTTTCGCGTGCCCTGGCGGTGATAGAAGCCGGAATGGGGTTCGGCTTTCTTGGCACTGTGATCGGTTATCTGCCGACGATCTATTCTTCCTTTTCGCGCCGCGAGCTGCAGATTTCTCTGCTCGACGTTTATGCCGGTTCGCCACCCACGGCTGCCGAGCTCCTCGCCAGGTTAGGAAATTCTCCGCAGCAGAGACTTCTGGACCAGGTTTTTCGCGATTGGGAGCGCTGGGCTGGCGAAGTCCTGGAGAGCCACATCTCCTATGTACCGCTGGTTTTTTTTCGTTCCCAGCACGTCAATCAATCCTGGCTGGGGGCTTTAACTGCAGTTCTGGATTCGACCGCACTGGTGATCGCCGGCGTTGACGGCCTGCGCGTGGAGCAGGCTAAGGTTACCTTTGCCATGGCCCGGCATGCCGTGGTGGACTTAGCCCAGGTTGTGAATGCGCAGTATGACAGAACCTCTACTGACCGCCTCCCAACGCAACAATTGTCGCAACTTCGGCAAAGTCTTTCCCAACGAGGATTGCAGCTGAAGGAGGGACCAGAATTTGAGGAGAAGCTGGCATCTTTGCGAGCAATGTACGAACCGTATGCCCAGGCATTGGCACGAACCCTGCTAATTTCGTTGCCGCCATGGTTCTATGAAGAACGCCGCAAAGACAATTGGCAGACCGGCCCGTGGGACCGCTTGGTCCAATCGAGGGGTCTCGCCGAACTGGGGCAAAGAGCCGAATTGAAACAACGCCTGGACGAGCATTTCTGATAGATTCCGGGCGATTGGGGACGTCCCTTGCTCCGTCCCCAAAGGCCCTTCTCGACACGTGCTAACATCCTTATTCTTCATGAAACATGTTGGAGAAGACGTGGTACGCATCGAGGCGGATGCGTTGAGCGCGCTCGCTGATCGTATTGCCGGCCCTATGGCTAAGGCCTTCGATCGGACGGTAGGAATCATGTATAGCTGTAGCGGCCGAGTCGTGGTTACGGGCATGGGAAAGAGCGGCATTATTGCCCGTAAGATCGCTGCCACGCTGAATTCTACGGGCACCCCGGCGCTGTTCATGCATCCGGTCGAAGCCGTGCACGGCGATTTGGGAATGGTAGTGCGTGGCGATGTAGTGCTGGCGCTATCCGCAAGCGGCGAAACCGAAGAAATCCTTCGTCTGCTAGCGACCTTGAAGCGCTTGCAGGTTCCGCTTATTGCCATGACATCTGACGAGGTATCCGCGCGCGAGGGCATACAACCGTCTACACTGGCCGCGGCCGCCGAGGTTGCTCTTGATTGCTCTGTAGCGAAGGAAGCCTGTTCCTTGGGCCTGGCCCCCACCGCTTCGACAACTACGATGCTGGCCCTGGGTGATGCCCTGGCCATGGCATTGGCGGAAAAACGTGGATTCAAAGAAGAAGATTTTGCCAATCTGCATCCGGGCGGAAAATTGGGCAAGCGGCTGGCGCGAGTTGAATCGCTCATGCACTCGGGCGATATGATTCCCAAGGTCACGCCGCACACCAGAATGCCGGACGTGATCTACGAGATGTCGCGCAAGAAGCTGGGTGTCACAACGGTTGTGGAGGGCGAAAGGCTGGTAGGCATTATCAGTGATGGCGATCTGCGGCGGTTGTTGGAAAGGCGGGGGAAAGACGCGCTCGATCTAACCGCCGGTGAGTGCATGACGCGCGATCCCAAGACCATTTCCGGCCGCGAGTTCGCCGCGACGGCTCTTGCTCTGATGGAAGAAAAGAAGATCACTTCATTGGCCGTGGTCGACGAGAATAAAAAACTTCAGGGGATCGTCCACCTCCATGATTTGTGGGGAACAGAGATGATGTGATCGGCGTCTTTCAACGCGGACTCTGATCTCGCTGCGCCAAGAATCTGTTCTGGCAGTCTTTGGCAGTCGATAGCAAGTCACTGAACTCAGGGGTTCCCCGGAGTTTCTTGAGCAACGGATCGGTTTGCAGGGCGGTGTAGGCGCAATAATTCTGCTTAACAGCGCTTCTCAGCAAGCGAGCGGCGGCGTCCTGATGACCGCAGTACGACAGAAGATCGCCGACGAAATACCGAGGCTCAGCATCCACTCCCGCAAGTGCCGCCGCTTCGCTCCTTTTCGCGGTTTCGCTTAACTGGAATGTCTGCTGAGAGTCAAGACAAGCTAGAAGCAGATCACGCCCCAGTAGAGGACGCTCTGATGTTCTCTGTATCATTTGGCGTGCCTCGTTGAGTTTGCCTTGCTCCAAAAGAATAAAAGCTGTCGTCCTGCCTGCCCAGTCCGTACCTGCATCGAGACGGACGAACTCCAATGCCCTCTCTGGCTGCCCTAATTGCATGAAGGCCCAGGAGCAGGAGCGGAAAAGGCTGTTCCGATCCAAGGCGAGCGCTATGTCACACTCCCGCACCGATTCGTCCAACAATCCGGCATAACGCAGGACATAGGCCAAGGAGAAATGGGCCGTCGCGTTTTTCGGGAGGCGCTTAACTAAGGCTGACGCTTGCGCGTACGCTTGTCCAATGTCTCCAGGGTCCATGTGGTTCGTGATTAGCTGTGCAGAGGCAGTAATCAGGTTCGGATCCAGCGCCAGTGCGCGTTCCAGAGCCGAGTCGGAACGCTTGAGCATTGGTTCCCCACCCCCGCCATATTCACTATCGTAGTAATAGCGCAACCCCAGAGCCTCCCAAGCAGGCGCATAGCTGGGGTCAATCCCAACCGCACGCTCTAGCATCGCGATCGCGTCCTTGTTGGGAACAACATCACGTGCGACGGCGATGCTGCGCAGATATAGGTCGTAGGCCTCCTCACTCTGAGGTCGAGTCCCCGCCTCTCCAGCAGCCGATAATCCTCCAAGCACGGGTACAAGCCCTTGCCGAACTCTCGCCGTGATTTGTTCCCGCATCGCAATCTTGTCTGACGCGGCAACATTGAGGGTTTCTCGCCAAATACTGCGGTCATTGGGGACATCAACCGCTTCCAACGTAACCTCCAACTGATTGCCTTCCGTGAGATAGTGTCCGGTTACAATCGTGGTCACCCCCATCTCCCGACCCGCCTGTTGCAAATCCAAGTTCGGGCCGTTGTACTTGCTCGTGGAGGCAAATGGACGGATCGAGAACGACGGCACATAGCTCAGCGTGTTCGCAATTTCATCGGGCAAGGCGAGCCGCAGAAAATCCGTATCCTTATCGGATCCCGCATTCTGAAACGGCAGAACTGCAATCGCCTTCGAGCTTACAGAATTGAGTGATGAAGCGGGGGTGTGCCTAGACTGCCAGAGGAAGAATCCGATCACAATTAAAGCGACAGCCCCAATGGCAGACGCTGCGATCCATTGCAGCCATCTTTTGCGAGGAGCAGCGGCCACTTGAGTCAAACCGGCCGACTTACCCGAGTCCGTATCTCGTTTCAGCCGTTGCAGGTCGGCTCGCATCTCCGCCGCGCTCTGGTACCGCAGATTGCGGTCTTTCTCCAGAGCCTTCCTAATGATTTGTTCCAGTTCCGACGGCAGGTCGGGATTTAACCGCACAGCGGACGTGGGCGTCGCGTCCAGAATCGCCTTGAAAACCACTCCTGAGCTTTCTCCACGGAATGGCAATGTTCCCGTCGCCATTTCGTACAGGACTGCACCAAAGGAGAACAAATCCGTTCGTGCGTCTAATTCGCTGGCGCGGACTTGTTCTGGCGACATATAGGCCACTGTGCCTATGGCACTACCTGGACTTGTGAGGTGCTGCTTCTCCATGGTCAAGCTCTGGGTGCTTGCCAATGCATCGGGGGCGGCAAGGGACGTGACCTTCGCTAACCCAAAATCCAGAATCTTGGCGTGTCCTCGCTTAGACACGAAGATGTTGGCAGGTTTTATGTCGCGGTGGATGATACCTGCGCTGTGGGCAGCGTCAAGCGCGTCTGCAATCTCGATCGCCACAGATAACATCGAGGTCGTGTCCATAGCATGATTGCCGATGCAATGCTTGAGCGTCATGCCGTCGAGAAACTCCATGACAATGTAGGATTGCTCACCGCTCCTACCGATGTCGTAGATCGTGCAGATGTTCGGATGATTGAGCGCAGAGGCCGCCCGCGCTTCACGTCGGAATCGTTCCAACGCTTGCTGGTCTCGGGAAAAGTCGTCCGGCAGGAACTTCAGCGCAACGAAACGACCTAGCTCGGTGTCCTCGGCCTTATAGACGACACCCATCCCACCACCACCCAACTTCTCGACGACGCGGTAGCGAGAGATGGTTTGGCCGATCATGGCGCCTCGCCATGTTATGCGGTACATCGGCACACGTCAATGACACGAGAGGAGGTTTTAGATCATTGATTGACGATAAATCTCTATATCACGCAATATAAAAAGGCGCCCACTCTCGCGATAGGTTGTGATTGTTCGCATCGCCAACCTAGCGAAGAGGAGCGCCTATGAGTCAAGAGAAGTATATCGGGATGGATGTTCATCAAGCCACCGTCTCGGCTGCCGTG
>DASPRY010000080.1:0-86723 GCA_035624215.1 Terriglobales bacterium | reverse complement strand
AATCAAGATGCAGCCCAGTGTCAGGAATGCTTCATGGATGTCGGCACGCTTCTCGTAGCGGACACGCAATCGGCGAAACTGGTTTAGCCAAGCAAACGTTCTTTCCACAACCCATCGGCAACGGCCGAGGCCGCTGCCGTGTTCGGTGTTACGCATTGCGAGTAAAGGCAGGATGCCACGGCGGCGCAGACCTTCTCGGATTGATTCTGCATCATATCCGCGGTCACCTAGCACGCAATCAGGTCGACGGCGTGGACGGCCCCGCTCGCCCTGCAGCGGTGGAATGTCATCAACTAGTGTGAGGGCTTCCAGCAAATCGTTACGGTTGGCGCCGGTAAGCTGAAAGGCGAGTGGAATGCCACGGCCGTCGCAGATCAAGTGACGTTTGGAACCAAGTTTTGCCCGATCGGTAGGATTCGGACCCGTCTTTTGCCCCCAAAAACTGCTCTTATCGAACTGCCGTCCACTACCGCCCGAGACCAATCAATTCTTTCGAAACGGGCGAGCCAATCCAGTGCCACGAAGTGGATCAATTGCCAGATTCCCACTTCCTGCCAGTCGCGTAAGCGACGCCAGCAAGTCATGCCAGAGCCGCACCCCAGTTCCTGAGGCAGCATTTCCCAAGGAATGCCGCTACGCAATACAAACAAGATTCCAACCAAACATGTCCGGTCTGATAGGCGTGGTCGGCCGCCTTTCGGGTTCGGCTTCGAAACTGGGATGAAGGGCTCGATCAGTTCCCACAATTGGTCTGGAAGAAGTGCAGCTCCCATTTGGAAAGTCCTCCCAGGCTAGAAATCTTACTTGCATTGAAACTATCTTCGGAGGAAATGAGCAGTCCACTATTTGGAAATCGCGGTTTTGTTAGAGGCTCTAAGTACTTGATATTCCAACGCTACTCGAAAGTAACCCCTCGGTTAACAGTTGAATGCTAAACGGTCTCTTTTGGCCCGATGAGAGAGGGCATCGCCCCGCTCAATCGAATTAGGTCACGAGTCAACGCTGGGCCGACAATCTACACTCGCGCTGCCCGCCGATGGCCGGGAATTCTAGAACCATTACTGCCCCAAACAGCCACCTTCGTTCAGCAATTTGCGTGGTATCGCTCGATCTCGTTATCCTCTTGTTTCTGAATAATCAAGTTCATAGTTGGGAGGCAAGTAATGGCTATCGCAAGCATTAATCCCGCAACCGGCCAGGTCCTGAAGACGTTCGAAGCACTCTCCGATTCGCAGATCGAAGGGAAGCTCCAGCTGGCGGCCCGTACCTTCACGGAGTATCGCCGGGTGCCATTTGCGGACCGTGCCTGCATGATGCGCAAAGCAGCCGAGATTTTTGAGCGAGAAAAGGAAGCTCATGCGCGGTTAATGACCAGCGAGATGGGCAAAACCCTCCGTTCCGCAGTTGACGAAGCCATGAAATGCGCATGGGCCTGCCGCTACTACGCTGACAACGCAGAACGCTTTCTGGCCGATGAACCGGTCGAAACCAATGCCAAACGCAGCTATGTCCGTTACCAGCCACTCGGCCCGATTCTGGCCATCATGCCCTGGAACTTTCCCTTCTGGCAGGTGGTCCGTTTTGCCGCGCCTGCCTTGATGGCGGGTAACGTTGGTTTGCTGAAACATGCTTCTAATGTTCCCCAGTGTGCGCTCAAGCTGGAAGAAGTTTTCTGCCGCGCAGGATTCCCCGCTGGGGCCTTCCAGACACTGTTAATCGGCTCCAGGCAGGTTGACGCCATCCTCGCCGATCCACGAATCATGGCGGCCACACTCACTGGCAGCGAACAGGCAGGCATTGAAGTCGGCACCGGTGCCGCTAGGCGAATTAAGAAGGTTGTGCTCGAACTTGGAGGCAGCGATCCGTTTGTGGTCATGCCCAGCGCCGATCTCGACCAGGCGGTTGCCACGGGCGTTAAGGCGCGCATCATCAATAATGGCCAGTCCTGCATCGCAGCCAAGCGGTTCATAGTGGCTGAGCCCATCGCTGACCAGTTCGAACGCAAATTTGTGCCAAAGATGGAAGCTCTTAAGGTCGGTGATCCGTTCGAGGAGAATACCGACGTGGGCCCACTGGCGACTCCGCAAGGTGTAGAAGACCTGGATCGTGACGTTCAAAAAACAGTTGCTGCAGGCGCGCGGATCCTGACCGGCGGGAAAAAACTCACAGGTCTGGGGAACTTCTACGCTCCCACAGTTTTGACAAGCATTCCCCAAAACTCACCGGCTTACAAGGAGGAGCTGTTCGGTCCGGTCGCTAGTTTGTTCCGCGCCAAGGATCTTGCGGATGCAATTCGCATCGCTAACGACAGCCGATTCGGTCTCGGTGCGAGCGCTTGGACGAACGACGAGCAGGAGCGTGATCGGCTGGTGAATGAGCTTGAGGCGGGAATGGTCTTCATCAACGGCATGGTCGCTTCTGATCCTCGACTACCCTTCGGTGGCATCAAACAGTCCGGGTACGGGAGGGAGTTAGGCCCGTTCGGAATACGAGAATTCACTAACATCAAGACTGTTTCCGTAAGCTGACCCAACCTTGTTTGGTATTGTGGCTAGACCACTATACCTGCAGCGCTTCCTCATGTTATATTGACTGCCCTAAACTGATGCCCGAAATCAACCACTGGGATGCCCAGTCAGAAGCACGCCAATGGACGCAAGAAACATCATGGCGTGTGTCCGTTTTAGAGGCTGCTCTCAGGACGACCTAGCCGAAGGCCTTCGCGAGCCGGAGAATTGGCTGCGATAACCGTGCCGGCGTGCCAGTGCGCGTGCACGCCGGCATTGGTTTACCACCGGAAGGGGCAATCTTCTCATTGGACTCGAGCTCTCAGTTAAACGCTGCGCTTGATTCGGCCGGGGTTTCACTCCGAACCACATGAAGATGCGCCTGCGGGCAATTTGGCCACGACCTGGACACGATCCCGTTCGTCACGGCTAATCCTCGCGCCCGTATAATCCGACGAGCATGGATTGGAAGTGTGCTGGTCGTTGGCTTTTTTGTTCTTCGCATGGCACTGAGACCCGTCTGATTCCGCGCTGGCTCTTTCTGCGAGCACTGGGCCTCATTTATTTCTCCGCGTTCTTCTCATTGGTCTTCCAGATTCGTGGGCTGATCGGCCCAGTTGGCGTCCTTCCCGCAAACAGTTATCTGCAAGCGGTCGCGCAAACATTTGGAAACTACTACATGCGATATTGGTATGCGCCCACGCTGCTATGGTTTTCCAGCAGCTCGCACATGCTAGTGACCTTGTGCTGGATAGGGATGCTGGCTTCAATTCTTGTCGTTGTCAATATCTGGCCACGGCTCGCGCTGGCAATCTGCTTTGTCTGCTTTCTTTCTTTCGTCAGCGCAGCCCAGGAGTTTTCGGGATACCAGTCGGATGGCATGCTGCTCGAAGCGGGGTTCATCTCACTCTTCTTCGTTCCTGCGGGACTCCGGCCGAGGCTGGGGAAGGCGTATCCACCTTCGCGCGCCAGCTTGTTTCTGCTTCTCTGGGAGTGGTTTCGTATTTATTTCGAATCGGGTGTGGTCAAGATCATGAGTGGAGATCCTCAGTGGCGCCACTTTACCGCCATGGACGAGTATTACCAGAACGGTCCACTGCCTACATGGATCGGTTGGTACGTTCAGCATCTGCCGCATTGGTTTCACGCGGCCACTGTTTACGCAACTCTGGCCATGGAGTTGGGACTGGTTTGGATGATGTTCTTGCCGCGACGGTGGCGCATTGTGCTCTCCTTTATCGTGACCTTGTGGCAAATTCCGGTGATTCTCACCGCCAACTACACCTTTCTCAACTATCTGGTTCTTGTGCTGGGCGTTTTGCTCCTCGATGACCGCTTCTGTTCGCGCTTAAATATTCTTTGCGGTTCCCGGTCATCCGGTCCCTCGCCCGCGCAGGAGTCTATTGGGCTCGGTCATTCCGAGTCATCCGCAGCCACGGCTTCGCGAGGACGTGCCGAATCCACCGTCGGAAAATTGCGATCGGCCTATCGCTTGGGCAAGATTGGGTTGAGCGCTCTGATCCTGACCTGGATTTTCTACGTTACAACTGCCGAATTAATCTGGATTGTTGGGCGCGTTCCCTTGCCCACCTTCCCCGTTGTCGCTCTCGAGCCGTTCAGAATTGCCAACCAGTATGGCCTGTTCGCAGTGATGACTCGAGGCCGATATGAAATTGAATTTCAAGGCTCCGACGATGGCCAGAATTGGGTTGCATATCCGTTTCGCTATAAGCCGCAAGCTCTGAACCAGCCGCCGGGAATCTACGCACCGTATCAACCGCGTTTCGATTGGAACCTGTGGTTTGCCTCTTTGGGATCGTGGCGCGAGTATCTGATTGTGCCCAATACCGAAGTGCGCTTGCTGGAGAATGACAAGGACGTGCTGGCTCTTTTTGCCGGCAATCCTTTTCCGCAAACGCCTCCCAAACAGATCCGTGCAGTGCTGTGGCAATACTGGTTCACGACGCTGGCTGAAAAAAGTGCAACTGGTCTTTGGTGGCGGCGCGAGTTTTTGGGGCTCTACGCGCCAACGCTGGAGCGTGAGCCTGATGGCAGAATCGTGATGATTGAGTTACCCAATGTTTTGCCCAGACAATGATTCCGGAAGGTTCCATACCATCGCAAGGGTCATCAATAAAGCAGGAGGCCACGAGGTGATTTTGCGATGACCGGTAAAGCCTGCGTCATCGGGGCCGGTCCTAACGGCTTGGCCGCCGCCATCGTGCTCGCGCAGGCGGGCATGCAGGTCGAGGTCTTCGAGGCGGAACCGGTTCCTGGTGGCGCCGCGCGGACTTTGGAACTCACTCTGCCCGGCTTTCTGCACGACTTTGGATCCGCTGTGCATCCGATGGCAGTGAGCTCGCCCTTTTTCTCTGCGCTTCCCTTGCAGGATTACGGGCTGGAGTGGATTCACTCACCATCTCCCTTGGCGCATCCATTTGACGATGGAAGTGCAGTGATCCTGGAACGCGACCTCTACCATGCTGAATCTTGGCTCGGTCCGGATGGGAAAGCGTGGCGCAATCTCCTGCTGCCTTTCGTCGAGCAATGGACTGAGTTAGCTTCCGACATGCTACGTCCTCAGCCATCGCTGCCGCGACATCCTTGGCTGACGGTGCACTTTGGATTGAATGGTATTGTTTCAGCCAAAAGGCTTGCTTTCGGACTGTTTCGTCAGGAGCGCACCCGTGCACTTTTTGCTGGTCTTGCGGCCCACTCATTACTCAGCCTGGAGCAGACGCTCAGTGCCGCTTTTGGAATGTTAATGGCGATCCCGGCCCATGCCGTGGGCTGGCCGATTCCCCGTGGCGGTTCACAATCACTTACGAATGCATTATGCGCACATCTTGGGAAGTTCGGCGGGAGTATTCACGCCTCGTCGTGCATCGAGGATCTCTCCATGCTGCCACCTAACGATGTTACAATTTGTGACCTCACTCCGCGGCAGTTGCTTCACATTTCCGCAAACCGGCTCTCATCCTCATACAAGAAACGGTTGGCAGCCTTCCGCTACGGTCCGGGCGTCTTTAAAGTTGATTACGCGCTGAGCAGTCCAATTCCGTGGAGAGCCGCAGAATGTCTGCGTGCCGCGACGGTCCATTTGGGGGGCAGATTCGAGGAAATCGCCGCTTCCGAGGCAGCGGTGCAAAGCGGTGAACTCACACGTCGTCCCTTCGTTCTTTTGTCACAACCGACTTTGTTCGATTCTACTCGCGCTCCCGCCGGCAAACACATCGCCTGGGCTTATTGTCACGTTCCAAACGGATCGAAAGTCGACACGCTCTTAAGGCTCGAGGATCAGATTGAGCGCTTTGCCCCGGGGTTTCGCGATTGCATTCTAGCCCGCCGGGTCTTCTCGCCTGCAGATCTCGAGCGCATGGACGGCAATCTGGTTGGAGGTGATATAGCCGGTGGTGCGTTTGACATTAGGCAGTTTGTATTCCGTCCCACCGCCAAACACTATGCGACATCAGCCAAAGATATTTACATCTGTTCGGCGTCAACCCCTCCCGGCGGCGGCGTCCATGGAATGTGCGGCTACCATGCAGCCCGCATGGCGTTGGCACGGATGAACCGGAAATAAAAGCGCTTAAGAAATTGATCGTCTGCACTACCAAATGGAATCAAAGCCTGCGGCGTTTGCCTCCTATGGTTCCTACGCCAAACTGCATCACGACGGCTATCGGAGCAGTTTGACGCTTGGGCTGCACTGTTCCTATAATGACATCATCCACACCCTGACAATTGAAAGAAACGGGGTGGTTATCGCGCTCTGGCGTGAGACGCCGGGATTCGGCCTGCCTTCTCAGTTGAACGCACGCCTCGGTAAATTGCAACCCGGCGGGCATTTTCTGTGAAGCGATCTGAAAATTCCCGAAAACAGTTTCCAAGGAGTTCAAAAGCAACCCCATGAAAAATAAGTTTGTCCAATATCTTCTGGCCGTCGTATTTGCCCTGCCCGCCACCGCCCTGGCGCAGGCCGGCAGCACGGATCCTGCTTTGCCCGCGGCCCCAAGTGCCGCAAATGCGGCCGATACTGCAACGGCACCGGCTGCGGTAGGCACAAACAAGATCGGCACCATCAACATCGAGCAGGCCATCTTCGCCAGCAATGAGGGCCAGCGCGACTTCGAGGCTCTCGGCAAGAAGCTCGAGCCAAAGCAAACTGAACTGAAAAACCAGAATGACGAAGTCGAGAGCCTCAAGAAACAGCTCAATAGCGGCGGCGACAAGATGACCGAGGAGGCGCGCAACAACCTGGTAAAGCAGATTGAGCAGAAGCAGAAAGCTTTGGAGCGCTCGGTCCAGGATGCGCGCGATGATGCGCAAAGCCAGCAAAATGAGATTGCGCAGCGCATCCTGCAGAAAATGGCGCCGGTGATTGTGAAATACGCCGGCGACAAAGGCTTCGGTGTGATCGTGGACACTTCCAATCCCTGGCCGCAAGGTCCAGTGCTTTGGGCGGCGCCTTCGGTGGATATCACCAAGGCCATCGTGGACGCTTACAATCTGCAATCCGGTGTGCCCGCGCCGGCGAGGCCTGCGGCAACCAAGCCAAGCACCAGTGGTGCCGCGACGAAACCCGCCAGCCCCGCAACGACCAAGCCGGCATCTCCTGCGGCGGCTAAGTCGCAAGGCAGCGCGCCGACTTCGCAGTGATTTACACACCTTATAAAGACAAAAAGTTCCCAACAGGCCGCGCAAAGCGCGGCCTTTTTCGTATTTTGTGATTGCTCTGTGAGATCGGGCGTAGTACGGCAGTAACCTGAATTCATCACCTTCGACCGCTATAATCGAACTTCCGTGGCAACGATAGAACTGGCAAAGCGTGTGGCAACTCGGCCGACCTGGGCTGAGGTGTCGTTGGGAGCGCTGCGGCAGAATTTCCGTACCGTTCAGCGGCACATCGGAAATGGCCTGACCATCTGCGCAGTGGTTAAGGCCGACGCTTACGGCCACGGCGCTGTGGAGTGTTCCCGCGCTCTCGAGGATGAAGGAGCTAAATGGTTTGGCGTCACATCGCTGGATGAAGCGATCCCGCTGCGCGAAGCCGGCATACGCGGGCGCATTCTCCTTCTGACCGGCTTTTGGCGGGGAGAAGAAGAAGAGATTGTCCACCTGAAATTAACTCCGACGGTTTGGGAACCGGAACAGATCGAACTCCTCGAAAAGGCCGCTTCAGCGCTCGGCGTCCGACATCCCGTTCATTTAAAAGTTGATACTGGCATGGGACGGCTAGGAGTTGCTCCTGAGAACCTGGCTAAAGTGTGCTCCGCACTGCACTCTGCTCCGCACTTGGAGCTCGAAGGTCTTTCAACCCATTTAGCCTCCTCGGAGATTCTCGACGCGCCATCGGTAACGGAGCAGTTGAAGTCATTCGAAGATGTACGGCGTTCGCTGGGAAGCGAGGGATTTCATCCTTCGATCGTCCACGCCGCTAATACCGGCGCCGTCATTTCAAGAAAGGAATCCTGGCACAACATGGTTCGGCCCGGAATCGCGCTTTACGGCTACTACTTGCCATTCGAGCGTGCGGGACGCGAAGTCAGCGGAAGTGGACTACGACTAGGGGTCAAACCGGTGTTGACCTGGAAAACTCGCATTCTCTCATTGCGCGACGTAGGTGCTAATCAAGCCCTCGGCTACGGCGGGATTTATGTGACCAAGGCTGCAGCACGAATCGCTGTTCTTCCAGTAGGCTACGCCGACGGTTTCAATCGCGCCCTTTCTTCCCGAGGGCGTGTCATCGTGCGCGAGCATTATGCTCCAGTCGTCGGCCGCATCTCGATGGACCTCACTCTCGTGGATGTCACAGGCCTTCCTGCCGTCGCCGTCGGAGACGAAGCCATCTTGCTAGGCGCTTGTGATGGGCTCAGCGTGGAAGCGCGCGAGCATGCAGCTCTCGCCAACACCGTGCTTTATGAGATTCTCTGTGGCATCTCAAAGCGCGTTCCGCGAAGATATGTTCCTTAGTCAGGCTGGATCGCAGGGCCGATTTGCCTGAATTTGCAACTCTTGAAACAACTCGCGAATCCTTTCCCCGACCCTATCGTATTCGGCAAGCTGAGACCGCGTTAACGCGACAAAGGATTCTGACTTGAGCAGCTCGATCTGTTTTTCAAATAAGCCTTGCATCTCAGCAGCGATGTCCCGCACTTTGCGGACTTTCGCGCTCACTGGGGTGCGAGGCTTCATCACGGGATCAGCCACTTCGCCAGCTTAGTTGGCTCCGGATGCGCATTTGTCAGGAACTTGTAAAAGCTTAGCCAGTCGTTCTGATGGAGCTGCGTGTTCTCTGCATTCCATTAAAGGCCGAATGCATGACGCTCGATGCAGATCACACCCCATTCGACACGCAAAATTACTAGGCCTGGGTTGCACTGCGGTATCTTGGAAATAAGCATGGCGTCCCGCTATACAAAATGGATGTACGACTGGGAGACTCGTCTTACATCGGTCGACAATAACCGCGTCGTGCGTCCCCTGGAATGGGGTGTGGAATGGGCGTGGGACTGGCCCTGCCGCAACGGCTTTGCGCCGGGTCACATGCCTGATCATTGCGAAATTTTCTTGCGCGACTACAACCACCGAATCGTGGCCGCGAGCGACGAGTTTTATTCCTACTCGCGGCCGAGCGACTACCGTTTGGAGCGCCGTGAAGTTCGCGTCTTCAGCACACGTGAGGTGCCCGATCCAGCGCTGGAGAGAAAGGTGCGAGGCGCCTACGCAGATTTCCTGCGTTTTACGTCGCCAGTGGGCACGCCCTATGCGGAAAATAATTTGGTAAACGCACGCTGGTTTCCGACGCGCGGCAAGCGTGCGGTTGTGCTTTTGCCTCACTGGAATTCCGACGCCGTGGCTTATACCGGCCTATGCCGCGTATTAAACCTTATCGGGATTTCGGTGTTGCGCTTGAGCATGCCTTATCACGATATCCGCATGCCGGCTGAGACCACGCGCGCCGACTATGCGGTTTCCGCTAATATCGGCCGGACACTCGATGCCTGCCGCCAAGCTGTTATCGATGTCCGCTGCTGCCTAGATTGGCTCGAAGCTCAAGGGTACAGCCGGCTCGGGATTGTGGGCACCAGCCTCGGTTCCTGCTACGCTTTTTTGGCTGCGGCCCATGATCCTCGCGTCCGCGTCGTGGCATTCAACCATGCTTCTACCTATTTCGCCGATGTGGTCTGGCACGGGCAATCGACACGCCACATCCGTGAGGGTCTTGAACGATCGATCGACTTGCATCGTTTACGCGAGCTTTGGAGCGCCATCAGTCCCATGTCGTTCTTCCGGCAATTCGCGCGCTGGCCCAGGAAATCCCTGGTCGTCTATGCCAAATATGATCTGACATTTCTACCGGAGTTCTCCCGCCAAGTGGTGCAGCAATTCGAGCAACATGGCTTGGATCATAAAGTCTTTGCACTTCCCTGTGGCCATTACAGCACCGGAGAGACGCCCTACAAATACGTCGATGGCTGGCAGATCGCGTCCTTCCTGCGCACTGCGTTTGAGAGCTAGCTATGTCCGTGCCGAGCAAATGCCAAGTGCTAAATGCCAATTGCTTGTTTAGAATTGAAGTGCACACCAGTTCACCATGGTATCCGCCCACCAATCTCACGAAGCGATGGAGAAGCACCGTGGTGAATTCCTTCTCAGCACCGATCCTGAGCGGTTAGATCTCAATCTGATCCACAACTTTCTTACCGATAGCTATTGGGCAAGGGGCATTCCGGTCGAAGTCGTCGCTCGCTCTATTCAGAATTCGCTGTGCTTCGGCGTTTATGCGCGAGGCAGGCAAGTGGGATTTGCGCGTGTGATCTCTGATTTCGCTACCTATGCCTATATCGCGGACGTTTTCGTCCTTGAATCATTTCGCGGGCATGGCTTGGGAAAATGGATCATCGAATCGATTATGCAGCATCCACGTTTGCAGGGATTGCGCCGCTGGACATTAGTCACACGCGACGCCCACGGTCTATATGCGCAATTCGGCTTCGCGCCGCTGAAAACTCCCGAAAGATATATGGAACTGCACGATCCTGAGGTCTACCAGTTGCTTCGTGCCCCGCGGAGCGAACCGATTATTCCGGAGAAATGAGATGAAAAATCAGAACGACATGTCGCGTCCTTTATTCGAAGTTGATCCTGAAATAGCCACGGCGATCGACAACGAGGTTCGGCGCCAGCACGAAGGCCTGGAGCTGATTGCCTCCGAGAATTTCGTCAGTGAAGCGGTGCTTGAGGCGATGGGTTCGGTATTCACCAACAAATATGCCGAGGGCTATCCAGGGAAGCGCTATTACGGTGGCTGCGAGTTCACTGACGTGGTCGAGAATCTGGCGCGCGATCGCGCCAAGAAGCTTTTTGGCGCTGAACACGCCAATGTTCAGCCACATGCCGGATCGCAGGCTAACATGGCCGCGTACGCAGCAGTGCTTCAGCCGGGCGATACAATTCTTGGACTCAACCTCGCACACGGCGGGCATCTTACTCACGGCCATCATCTCAACTTCTCGGGCAAGACTTATCGGATCGTTCCGTATGGGGTCACCAAGGAAACGGAAACGATTGATTATGACGATTTGGAAAAGCTGGCCGAAAAAGAACGCCCGAAGCTGATCATCGGCGGAGGCAGTGCTTATCCGAGAATCATTGATTTCGCGCGCATGCGGCAAATCGCCGACAAAGTCGGAGCACTCTATCTGGTCGATATGGCGCATTTCGCGGGCCTGGTCGCCGGCGGCGTACACCCGTCCCCCGTGCCACATGCTCAAATCGTGACTTCCACTACGCATAAGACTCTGCGCGGCCCAAGAGCAGGCATGATTCTGTCGAAGCAGGAATATGCTGCTGCGATTGACAAAGTGGTTTTTCCCGGAATCCAGGGAGGTCCGCTGGTGCACATCATCGCCGCTAAAGCTGTGTGCTTTCATGAAGCCATGCAGCCATCCTTCCGCGACTATGCGAGTCAAATCGTCGCCAACGCGAAAGTCCTGGCGGAAACACTTGCCGCTGGGGGCTTCCGGATCATCTCCGGTGGTACCGATACCCATCTCATGCTGGTCGATGTTTTCTCGAAAGGAATGTTGGGGAGTGAGGCTGAAAAGGCACTTGACCAGGCGGGCATTACTGTCAACAAGAATGCCATTCCCTTCGATACCAATCCGCCGCTCAAGCCGAGCGGCATCCGCATTGGTACGCCGGCTTTGACTACGCGCGGTATGAAAGAAAACGAAATGAGGCAGATTGGGCGCTGGATTTCTGAGGCCTTGCACCATCGTGCGGATACTGTGTTTCTCGGCAAAATCCGCAAGCAAGTGCTGGATTTGGCCGAGGCATTTCCGTTATATCCGGAACGCCGTGCCCGAGCTCAGGCGGAAATAAGGGCTTGACGGTTTGCAGCAAGAACTACGAGCTGAGCTCAGCGATATCTCACTTGTGCTGAGTCGTCTCGGCAGGCGCAAGCGATTTCAGGTACAGCAAGATTGCTTCTGCATCCTCCCTATTAAAGCGATAGGCTGGCATGGGAGGCCGTGCCGGCAAGTCATTGTAGGCGATAGCAGTCATCAGGAATTTCATGGCCCCCGCCTTGTCCCAGCCGGGCAAACCCGCGATTCCCGGGGCGTTGTCGGCCCAGATCGGTACCGGAGCAATCGGCTTAAAACCGATTGGGGCGCCTTGCAGGTTTTTCGCGGCAATGGGTCTGCCCTGATCATCACGCGGGGTGTGACAGTCGCCGCACATGCCCACTTGGTCGACCAGGTATTTGCCGTGGGCGATCTTCGCGGCAGTTCCCCCTCCTGCGTGGGATGAGTCAGCCGCCCACGTTGTCACCGCGCAAATCCCGCTCAGCAAAACAGCACAAACAATGCTCTTCATTCGTTTGCCTCAACAAGCAAGCGTAAGTCCCGCGGAAACAGCAGCGGCTACAGTCTAGCAAAAGCTGTCAACAGGAACGGCTCCTTTGTGGTTAAATCATCCCGTGAAGGTTGCCATTGATATCCGGCGCATCACCGAATTCGGAGTGGGCACCTATACTCGAAACATAGTCCGGGCACTTGCCAGGCTTGATCATTCCAGCCAGTTTTTTCTTGTTGGTTCACCCGAAAAGATGGCAGAAATCGGTCCGCTGCCCCCTAATTTTAAGGGTGTTCCGTTGCTCGAGCCCGACAGCACGATCAAAGGTTACTTTGAATGCCGGACCGTCATTAAGCGGTTGCGTTGCGACTTGGTGCACATTCCACGTCTCTTCTCCATGCCACGCAACCTGCCCTGCCCTTATGTCATGACGGTGCATGATGTTCTAGAGCACATGTACAGCACGCATGACGGCTCTGGCCTGGCACGTTCTCTGCACTTTCATCTTACGCGACATGTATTGCAAGCAGCCGGGCGAATTCTGGCAGTTTCGCAATTCACCAAGAACGAAATTGAGAAGTTGTTCGGCATTCCCAGCCGCCACATCCGGGTGGTGTATAACGCGATTGACGAACGCTTCCTGCGAGGCCATGCATCGGAGGCTGATCGGCAACTTCTGGCTGAGCGTTACCTGGTGACCTATCCTTTTCTGCTGTATGCAGGCCGCATCAGTCCGCATAAGAATTTAGTGCGCATCATCGAAGCTTTTTCGGCGCTGAAAACTGAATTAGAGAAGGAATCCAAATATCCCGATTTGAAGCTGATCATCATCGGCGATGAGCTTTCTAAAAACCCCGATCTGCGCAGAACGGTGATTCGCAGCGCCGTGCAGAACGATGTTCGCTTCATGGGCTTTGTTCCCATTGAAATGTTGCGCGTGTTTTACGATGCCGCTAAGGTCTTTGTCTTCCCCTCACTTTATGAAGGATTCGGATTGCCGCCGCTTGAAGCCATGGCGCACGGAACTCCCGTCGTTACTTCCAATACTTCGTCTCTGCCCGAGGTGGTAGGCAATGCCGCTGTGCTGGTGAACCCCGAAAATGTTTTTGAAATTATGCGAGCGTTGCACCGGGTCCTGCTCGATCAAGCAGTACGGGACCGTATCCGGCAGCGTGGTTATGAGCAGGTTAAGAAATTTTCCTGGGACGCCTCGGCACAGCAGATTCTCGAGGTTTATCGGGAAGTTGTCCAAAAGCGTCCTGCTGCGACTGAAAATCAGCAGGAAGTGACAGCCAGGGTCGCCAACTCCTAAGCCCAGTCGAGAGCATCAGCTCTTTTTCAGCAAAGGAACTCCGGGAGAGACCAAGCTTAAGCGGTGTAGTTTATCCTCGATGCGCTTGCGCTCATTTGGCGCTGACACAGTGGCGTAGCGCTTGCGCAGCTTACGGGCTTTTTCTTTGCGAGTGCGGCGCCGGCGGATCTCCGGCCGCCGGCTAGGTGCGGACATTCAATCGCTCCTTGAATAGCAGATATTAAATAAGTTGAATCCTGCAGTCCAATTCTACATGCAAGGTGTCTTCAGCACTATCAGGGCAATGGCTTCTGGACTACTTTTCAGCAGGCCAACTGTTCCCGGCTAAGCTTGAGGCCGTTCAAATTGCCCAACACCGTTACGGCGATCGATTCTGTATGGAAGAATTCGTTCGCCAGTTCCTGGAGCTGTTCTGCGGTGACAGCTTCGATTTTCTCCAGTAACTCATCCATGCCGTAGAAACGGTCAAAATACATCTCCTGACGCGCAAGATTCGACATCCGGGACGTAGAGGATTCCAGTGATAGCATCAAGCTGCCTTTCAACTGATCTTTGGAGCGCCGCAGTTCCTCATCCGGAACCGGCTCCGCCTTGAGCTTGCGGAATTCGGAAACGATGCATTGCACAACTTTGGCGGCCGACTCTCGAGAAGTTCCGGCGTAGACAGAAAGGCAGCCAGTGTCCCGGTACGGATTCAAATCGCTATAAATTGCGTACGCAAGTCCTTGCCTTTCACGGATATTCTGAAACAGCCTTGAGCTCATTCCACCGCCCAAGAGAGTATTCAGAATGTAGGAGGCATGACGCTTCTCGTGGGCGATGGGATGCGCCGGCACTCCCACACAAATCTGCACTTGTTCCAACGACTTTTTATTGCGCATGATGATGCGCGGGACAATGGTTGGCTGCGGACTATGGAAGCCGTTCTTGACCGGCTTCATGTGCTCGAAGTGCTTATTGACCAACTCAAGGAAGCCCCGGTGATTCAGATTTCCAGCCGCGCTGATAATGAGATTGTCGGGTCCGAAACGCTGCGCGTAAAAATCGAGCACCGGGTCCCGCTCAAATCTCTTGACCGAATCCTTGGTGCCTAGGATTGGCTTGCCCAACGGGTGGTCTTTCCAGAAGTTCTGGGTGAAAATCTCGTGTACCAGGTAGTCAGGGTTGTCTTCGTCCATCTTGATTTCTTCCAGAATGACGCCCCGTTCGCGTGTGATGTCCTGACTGTCAAACACAGGGTTGAGCACAAGATCGCTCAACACATCCATGGCAATCGGGAAGTGCTCATCCAGCACCTTGACGTTAAAGCAGATGCACTCCTTCGCGGTGAAGGCATCCATATTTCCGCCAATCGAATCCACTTGACGGGCGATTTCTTCGGCCGAGCGATGCTTGGTGCCCTTGAAGACCATGTGCTCGACGAAATGTGAGATCCCGTTCCATTGCAGATCTTCATCTCTCGAGCCGGTCTTGACCCAAATACCGACGGAAATTGAACGGATGTGCTGCATCTGCTCGGTAATCACCGTCAGTCCATTGGGCAGAACTTCACGCTGAATATTGCGAGCGTCCTCTACCATGTTTTCGACAACCCGTGCACTTCCGCCATAAGAAATCTGGCGCTCTTATCGATATTGTTACACAGTGAAGCAGGGTTCATTCAAAGATAGTTACTTGTTTGTTATCAGGCACTTAGTCGAAACTCCCCGATTTTTCTACAGGTTTTTGACCGGCGCTGCTCTAGAATCGTCTGCAGTCCTCGAAAGTAGATTAGATGCATGAGTGAACTCCGTGAAGGGGCCCTTTTAGGCCTTACGCGTCAGGAGCTTGCGGCTCTGGTGGAAGAGGCTGGCCAACCCTCCTATCGAGGCCAGCAGATCTTTGAATTTATCTATAAACAGCGAATTGCCTCCCTCGATAAGATGTCCAGCCTTCCGCAATCGTTCCGAAGCGCGTTGGCGGCAGCCGGATTTGCGGTAAGGCTGCCAAATATCGAACGCAAATTCACATCTTCCGACGGGACAATACGCTACTTGTTGGGGCTGAGCGATGGTCAAAGCATAGAAACAGTCTGGATGCCGGAGGGTGACGGAGGTGAAGCTGGGGATGGCAGTGAAGCCGGAGTTGAAGAAGAAGGGCACACCCAAAGACATCGAGCCACTATATGCGTTTCCAGCCAAGTGGGTTGTGCCGTGGATTGCCAGTTCTGTCTGACAGCGTTGCTTGGAGTGGAACGCAATCTCACGGCAGGAGAGATCGTTGGCCAGGTTTGCGCGGTTTTGAATGAAAGACGTGTGCAGTTGCCGCAGGACCGGGTCAACATAGTGTTCATGGGAATGGGGGAACCATTTCTTAATTACGACAATTTTGTGAAGGCCGCGTGCCTGCTGGTAGAGGGAGTGGGTAATGCGGAGTCGCGCATGACTGTATCAACCGTTGGGATTGTTCCCCGGATCTATGAGTTTGGGACCGAACCTGTGCGGCCGAAACTAGCTATCTCGCTGAATGCATCCAATGAGGCATTGCGCAGCCGGCTGATGCCCATTAATCGCAAATGGACGCTTGCAAAGTTAATGGCAGCGGCTCGCGAATTTCCGTTACGCCCCCGTGAACGGCTCACTTTTGAATATGTGTTGCTGGATGAGGTGAACGACTCCGCACAGAATGCACGCGAATTGGCGGAACTGATCCGTGGTACGCGCTGCAAGGTCAACCTGATCGCGTGGAATTCCGGTCCCGGCATTGCGTTTCGATCGCCCGCGGAACACCGGGTATTAGAGTTTCAGAAAGTTCTTGTTTCAGCGGGGATACCGGCGTTTATACGACGTCCCCGCGGGCGTGACATCTATGCGGCCTGCGGGCAATTGAAACGCACGGAGGAACTCAAGGCATCCTGAGACGGGAGCGGTTGCTTGGTTCCTGACAGCTTACTACGGCACCGGCTGCAGACTGCGACTGTTGCGGAGAACGACTTCCGTCTGAGCCCTATCGCAAAACACTGGCAGTTCGATGCGGAAGGTCGCTCCACCTTCCGGCCGGTTGTAGCACGCGATTTTTCCTTTGTGCTCTTGAATAATGCCATAGCAAACACTGAGTCCCAGTCCCGCGCCTTGGCCCACTGGACGAGTCGTGTAGAAAGGGTCGAAAACTCGCTCCGGGCTCTGTATGCCCGGGCCATCATCAGAAAACTCCATTACCACCAGTTCATTTTCAAGACGGGTGGTGACTTTGACAATACCCCCCTTTTCGGACATCGCGTGCAGCGCGTTGTTGGTAACATGCAAACACACCTGCAGCAATTGATTCGAGTCGCCCAGGACGCGCGGCAAGTTCTCAGCCAAATCGGTCTGAATCTGGACAAACGCCGCCCGCATTTGCGGGGGGCGGAGTCTGACTGCGGTCTGCACCAAGGCATTTATGTCTATAGGCGTCTTTTCCGCTGGAACCTGCTGGGCGAAACTGAGCAAGCTCGAGACCAAAGTCCGGGTGCGCCGAATCTGATGTTCTATCTTCTGAACAAGTACGCGTTGCTCGTTGCCGAGCGGGGTCGCGGTCACCAATTCGGTATATCCAAGCATGGCGGTGAGGGGATTGTTCAATTCATGCGCCGCACCTCCCACGAGCTGTCCCAAGGATGCCAGTTTCTCCGATTGCACGAGTTGAGCCTGCAGACGTCTGAGGTTCTCGAACGATTCCTGTGAACTTCTTAGTAAACGTAGCAATTCGAGATCCAGCAGGTATTGCTTCAGAAAAACCATGCCGCCCAGGGCGAGCATAGTGCATAACGTCATGCTGAGGCGGAACATGCGCACGCTTTGCGGAACCGAAGGATCGAACTGTGACCAGGCCGCGAACAAGGGAAGCGACAAAACCGTCACCATTCCCAATCTCGCCACCCAGACTCCGTCGCCCTTGGCATTGTGCGTCGGCGTTTGTTCGGGAGCCCCTTGCAGGGCCTTCACGCCAATCCAGGTGACCCATGCCATCGAAGCGGCAAGCGGCACATCATAGATGCTTCCCGTGAAGTAAACCTTCCTCTCAATTGCCCAATTCGCCAGATAAGAACTTAAGCCGTAAGTCAGCGTACACCCGAACCAGTTCCCATACACATGTTGCCAATACCCAGAGCTGCGAAACCACAGCACGCTAAGGCCCGCGAGTAGGGCGAACTTTTCGATCAAATAAATGACATTAAGGTTGTGCTGGTAAACGTTGGGTTCGGGGTAAACATATTGCCAGGGAACCATAGTGACTACATAAAGATAGAGCCACCAGATCAGCAGCATGGCGAAATCGAGCGAGCCGAGCCGTGTGTTTCGTTGGTCTTGCTGCACATGAGGTTGCATCGCTAATGCTGCGATCATGGGTACCAGATGGACAAACAACACGACGTCCCCGGCAAACAGATTAGGCATATCCTGGCGCAGAAAAACCTCGAAATAGCACCAAAAGCCCTGGTATAAGACCCAGAAAGCCATTCCTAGGGCCATGAGCGCCCAGAAGATGCGGGCGCGGCGACTACTGTTCCGCATGATGGGGAGAAGTGCTACCGTGCCGGAAATTAGAAGAGTCAACTGAACGAGATCGCTAACGGCCACCCGAGCGAAGCCTTGCAAGCTTAACGAGGCCACTATTTGCACGCAAACCAGCCCGATAGCGGCCGAAACCCAGAGCTTGGAACCTCTCGTCATATCCGGTGGCTTTCATTGTAGGAGTCAATGGGATCAGCGAAAGTTACCGCGGTAACGTAACTAAGCAGCGACTACGGCTACATACACCCCTAGAAGTTTCACTTGCTCTTGAGGTCCAATACTTAATATCATCCGTTGTCACAGTCAGTTGCGGTATCACGGACGTAGTCACTTGGGATTTCGAGCGGTTACAGACCGTTTCCTGTGGAGACTTCGGGCCCCGATGAGCCCGGGAGAGGTACGGCGCGTTGAGCGATGGCTGGGCTCAGCCCGGGTCTTCTTAGCGGTCTCCGCACTGGTCGCGATCTGGATGGATCCTGGGACCATCCATTATTCCATCTGGGCCTTAGGATTGTTGGCATTCTATATCGCTCAGGGAATGATCATCATCATTTTCCTGCGCCGTCGGCAGCAGTCGACGCCGTCGTTTCGTGTACTCGTTCACAGTGCGGACATAATCTGGCCGGCCCTGATTTCCCTTTTTGCCATTGGAGAAAGCAATACGTTTTTTCTCTTCTTCGTGTTTGTTCTGGCTGCGGCAGCCTACCGCTGGGGACTATGGGAGACGTTGGGGACAGCGCTGGCGGAGGTCGGGTTGCTATGGACGGAAAGCTTTGCCTTACGTTGGGGCTTCTTTCCCGCGATTTACGGATTCTTTTTTCACCTGCACTGGCCCAGGCTGCTTGCCTGGTTGTATGCGTTTCTGTTCCGTCATCATTGGCCGCCGGTACAGTTCGACGCTACCTATTTCGAGCCCAAAGCTTTGTTCATGCGTTCGGTGTATCTGGTGGTGTTAGGACTGCTGCTGGGTTACCTGGCCGAGCAACAAAAACAGCTTCGCGCGGAAAAGGTGTTCATCAACCGAACCCTGGGCAAGGCTCGAGTGGAGACCGGTGTTTCCGGGACCCTGCAGGAGATTGCCGGCGAACTTCTTTCGACCTATCGCGCCAAGCACCTGCTGATTGCCTCCCAGGAGGTCGACAGTCATCGGGTTTTTGTGGCCGAATTGAGCGACCCCAAACAGGGAGCGTCGTTTCAATGGCTCGAATCGTCGCCCAAAGATCCTGCCACATACCTGCAGAAGTCCCAGGCGCTTGCCTGCTATATCGAGCGAAGCAAGCGAAATGGCAGCGGCCACTTCTCGGTTCTTGCCTTGGATGAATCGGGAACCCGTCTGCAGAACCCCTCGACTGAGTTTTTGGACGCTTTCGCGAAAGTGCATCAATTTCATAGCGCTCTGGTGGTTTCATTTGCCTTCGGTCGAGAATGGCTGGGACGAATATTTCTGCTTGATCCCATGCTCACCGGAGAAACCGAAGAAGAGCTGCACTTTTTGCAGGAATGGGTACGACAAGTTGGGCCAGCCGTTTACAACGTGCTGTTGTTGCGCCGCTTACGTTTAAGAGCAGGAGCTGTGGAGCGCGCTCGTTTTGCCCGTGAATTGCATGATGGTGCGGTTCAATCTCTGATAGCAGTTGAGATGCAGGTGGATGTCCTGCGGCGTCAATCGGTCACGCGGCCTGATGTCCTGCCGGCTGAACTGGGGCGTATTCAGGCCCTGCTGCGTGAGGAGGTTCTTAAACTTAGAGAACTCATGCAGCAAATGAAGACTCTGGACGTGGACGCAAAGCGGCTTCTTGGAGTCATTCATGATACTGTTGAACGTTTCCAGCGAGAGACCGGTATTTGCGCCCACTTCATCTCAGATTTGGTAGAACTCCAGATGCCACAGCCGGTTTGCCGGGAA
Organism: Terriglobales bacterium; assembly: GCA_035624215.1. Taxonomy (GTDB): domain Bacteria; phylum Acidobacteriota; class Terriglobia; order Terriglobales; family Acidobacteriaceae; genus JAFAGX01. Next base: position 66,605 of record DASPRY010000080.1, on the reverse strand, counting down.
GTAGCGCGGATTATCCAGGAGGCACTGGTCAATGTTCGCAAGCATAGCCAGGCGCGGCAGGTTCTGGTTCGTCTAGGGGTCACCGACGGTAGCTGGAAAATGGAAATCGAAGATGATGGCCGCGGCTTTCCGTTTTCGGGAAGGCTCTCCCAGCGCGAACTTGACAGCCTGGGAAAGGGCCCGGCGGTCATCAAGGAGCGGGTCCGTTTGCTGGAAGGAGAACTCACGATAGAATCGCATCCGGGACGCGGTTCTCGTCTGGAGATCCTGGTCCCGCAACAAAAGGCCGTACTGCATGGACAACCGTAGGTTGCAATCAATTCGCATCGTGATTGCCGATGACCATCCCATTTTTCGCGATGGGTTGCGCCGGCTGCTGGAAACCGAGCCCGATCTCAAAGTCATAGGTGAGGCTTGCGATGGCGCCGAGGCGGTCAAGCTGGCTCGACAGCTTAAACCTGACATCCTCCTGCTGGATCTTGCCATGCCCCGCCACCCTGGACTGGAAGCCCTCCGCGAAATGAGCTCAGGGACGGGTTTAAGCGTGCGAGTGATCCTACTTACCGCCGCAGCCGAGAAAAATCAGATCGTCGAAGCCCTGCAACTTGGCGCCCGGGGCGTGGTCCTCAAAGATTCGGCCACCCAGCTTCTGTTGAAAAGTATTCATACCGTTATGTCCGGTGAATATTGGGTAGGTCGGGAAAGCGTCTCCAATCTCGTACAGTATTTGCGAACCCTGATCCAGTCGTCGGGAGATGAAGCCAGGCAGAAGAAGTTCGGCTTGACACCACGTGAGTTGGAGATCGTTTCTGCGGTGGTGGCAGGCTATTCCAACAAGGAGATCGCGGAGTATTTCAAGATCAGCGAGGATACCGTCAAGCACCACCTGAGCAATATCTTCGACAAGCTCGGCGTCTCTACCCGTTTGGAATTGGCTTTGTTTGCTGTTAATCAGGCGCTGCCGTTAAAGCCAATCTCCTGAAGGGCAAAGCCTACCGTCTACTGTCTACTGTCTATTGTCTACTGTCTAAGTCTCCACTGAAATTGCCAATCCTGGTGTTCTCGATGAGGACATTGTTTGGTATGGCTATCTTGTCAGTCCGTTCTGTCTCTCTGTCTCTCTAGCACTTTCGTGCCATTACCTTACCTGTATGAGCCATTGCTGGCTTTGCGCCCACCAACTAGCATGAGGCCAGCAGATCACATTTGTGCGCATGGCTGCGTGATTTGTGTTTTTGCTAGCGGCCCGCGCTGGTGATCTCAATTGCAGGGAGGCGAACTGTGTCGTATCTATATCGTCTCTGGTCGGAAGACGACGGTCAGGACGTTGCTGAATACGCGGTGATGCTGGCCGTTATTCTGGTCATCGTGGTTGGCACCATCCGTTTGATCGGCGGCAACGCCAACAACGTCTTCTCTTCCGTTGCCAGTTCGATTACGCAATAGCGCCTTTCCGAGCGGCCATTCTGCGATTCATCCCCGACCGAGTGACTCTCTGGCGCTGATTTGTGATCAGGGGCCCATGCCAGTTGCTGACGACGCCTTCTTATCGGCACTTCCACGTTCACTCATGAGTTGCAGTGCCGAATCGTTCGCGCACCGCCAGTGCACACCGTCTGTCGTTCTCTGACGGTTCTTGCGCGATCGTAACAGGGTCGTGGCGTGGGGTGAGGCTTAAAGACTACTTGATTTCCAGGACTTCTTTTTCTTTAGCCTTGCTCATATCTTCCATTTTCTTGATCTCATCGTCGGTGAGCTTTTGGATTTCGCTGGTGGCACGCTTCTCGTCGTCTTCGGTGATCTTCTTGTCCTTCAGCGCTTTCTTGATGGCGTCGTTCCCGTCGCGACGGATATTGCGGACCGCCGTGCGGTGGTCTTCCAGTACCCGGTGCAAATGTTTGACCATATCCTTGCGGCGCTCTTCGGTAAGGGGTGGTACCGGAACACGAATGAGCTTCCCGTCGTTCATCGGATTCAAACCAAGATCGGCGGTACGGATTGCCTTCTCGATAGCTGCCAAAGAAGCAGGGTCGAAGGGCTGAATGGTAATCAGCTGCGCCTCTGGCGCGTGCACCTGCGCGATCTGGTTCAGCGGCATCTGAGAACCGTAATAATCGATGCTGACGGCATCGAGCATGTGCACATTGGCGCGCCCGGTACGGGTGGCTGCCATGGCCTTGCGAAAATCTTCTACGGCTTTTTCCATGCGCATCCTGAGTTGCGTGTAAGTATCCTTCAGACCGGGAATTGCGGCCATACTTGCCTGGGCCATATACAGGAGCTCCAAGGAACAGGATGAAAAGCGTAAATTATAAACCGCAGCACCGGCAAAATGCAGAAGGTGACGAGCCTTCTACCTTCTGACTTCTAACTTGCTGCTAAGCGCTGACCAGCGATCCGACCTTCTCGCCAGTTACAACCTTGCGAATATTACCGCGCCGATTGAGGTTGAATACGATGATTGGCAGGTTGTTGTCTTTGCAGAGTGAAATAGCGGTGGAATCCATCACCTTCAGGCCGAGTTTCAGGACATCGAGATAGGTGATCTCGGCAAATTTCTTTGCGTCTTTCACCAACATGGGATCAGCATCGTAGATGCCATCGACCTTGGTGGCCTTGAGAATGGCGTCTGCCTTGATTTCCATGGCACGCAGGGATGCCGCCGTATCAGTAGAGAAGTAGGGATTTCCTGTCCCCCCGGCAAAGATTACCACGCGATTTTTTTCAAGATGGCGGATTGCGCGCCGGCGAATAAAAGGTTCCGCCACCTGGTTCATCTCAATGGCCGATTGCACGCGCGTGTAGACCCCCTGCTTTTCCAACGCATCCTGCAACGCGAGAGCGTTGATGACCGTGGCCAGCATTCCCATGTGATCTGCAGAGACTCGATCCATGTCACGGGCCTGCTCGGCGACACCGCGGAAGAAATTCCCGCCACCAACTACGATGGCGATCTGCACACCCAAGGAATGGACATCAGCCAGCTCGGCGGCGATTTCGTGAATGCGGGCCGTGTCAACTCCGAAGCTCTGGTTTGCCGCCAGGGCCTCTCCCGAGAGTTTCAGAAGGACGCGTTTGAAGATAGGAGTTGTCATAACTTGTGCACTTCAATTTTCGTTCCACTACCAGAAACCTGGAGCCTACTCACTCTTCTGTTCCGGCCTGCTGATGGCAACGGTCTCGCCCGCATCGCCGACTTTGAAGCGGGCAAAGCGGCGCACTGAGATATTCTCGCCGAGCTTGCCAATCTTGGTGGCGATCAGTTGCGAAATGTTGACAGTCTGGTCCTTGATAAAAGGCTGCTCATAGAGGCAGACCTCCTCATAAAACTTCCCCATCTTGCCTTCGACGATCTTGTCAACAACTTGCGGGGGTTTGCCGGTAGCCGCCGCCTGCGAGCGGTAAATATCCTTCTCGCGTTCGTAGGCTTCAGGAGTCACATCTTCTTTGCGCACGAACTTGGGGTCACTCGCGGCGATGTGCATGGCGATGTCATGCACCAACTCTTTGAAATCGTCAGTGCGGGCTACGAAATCGCTTTCGCAATTTACCTCAACCAGCACGCCGATCTTGCCCCCAGCATGGATATAGCTAGCCACTGAGCCCTCGCTGGTGACCCGGGTGGCCTTCTTTTGCGCCACAGCCGCGCCGCGCTTGCGAAGGATCACGATGGCCTGTTCCATGTCGCCCTTGGATTCGGTTAGAGCCTGCTTGCAGTCCATCATTGGCGCGCCGGTGCGTTCCCGGAGCTCTTTTACTTGATTGGCGGAAATATTAACAGCGGATGTGCTCATAAACAGTTTCCAGTTTCTGGTTTCCAGTTTTTATATTGATGCTGTCTCCAGTCACTGGAAACTGGAAACACGAAGCTCGAAAACTGCCGCTAACAAACTTCGACCCGCGGCGGACGACCCGCGCGGGTCCAGATTCCTGACAGGCTGGTCGTTCGATTTTGGTCGTTCGTCGTTTCTGCTTGCGTCGTTCGCTTGCGGCTGCAACAAGCCTTCAGTAAGGCTGATGCTCGATCTCTTCCGCTTCCGCGCTCGCCTCTTTCGTCCCAACAGGCTGCTTGCGCGTACTCCTGCCCAGCACTTCTTCCATACTGATGTCTTCAGTCCCGCTGTCTTCTGCAGCGGTAAGATCGGCAGGGCTTTGCGCCGGCGTTTCGGTTGCGGCCACTTCGGCCTGCTGTGCGGCGCCTGCAGCGGCAGCCAGATCCGCGACCTGCTTATCACTCATTAGCTGTACACCCTCAGCGACTGAATCGGCAATCTTGGTGGCAAATAAACGAATCGCTCGCAGCGCGTCATCGTTCCCGGGGATCACGTAATCCACTTCGCTGGGATCGCAGTTTGTATCCACCACGGCCACAACCGGAATACCCAGCTTGCGCGCCTCACGAACGGCGATCTGCTCTTTATTTGAATCAATCACAAAAATGGCGTCCGGCAACCGCGTCATGTTCTTAATGCCCGCCAGGTTCGCTTGAAGATGTTTGCGCTCACGCTCCAGCTTGATCACTTCCTTCTTGGGCAGCAACTCGTAACGGCCATCCGTAGCCATCTCGTCGAGCTCTTTCAGCCGCTTCACCGACTTCTGAACAGTCACCCAATTGGTGAGTAGGCCACCCAGCCAGCGCTGGTTCACGTAGAAACAACCGGCACGCGTAGCTTCCTCGGCAATTGCGTCCTGCGCCTGGCGTTTGGTGCCGACAAAGAGAATGATCTTTCCTTCGCTAGCCAGGTCCTGTACGAACTTCGACGCTTCCTTGAACATCTTCAGCGTCTTCTGCAGGTCGATGATGTAAATTCCGTTGCGCTCGCCAAAGTTGTATTCCTTCATCTTGGGATTCCAGCGCTTGGTCTGGTGCCCAAAGTGGACGCCCGCTTCGAGCAACTCCTTCATGGTGATGTTAGCCAATTAACCTCCTCATTTGGTCTGCATCGGGCTGGCCCAGTTTGCCAGTGACCAGCGATCGGTTGCCAGCAAGATTCGTTGGCACTGACCACTAGCAACTGCTCTCCCCGATTGCTATTCCCGTCCCCGCATCGCGAGATACGGGAAGAATTGAACACCCTTTCACCTCATTGTACCGGGTACCAGATACTCGGCATTCATCACTATCTCTTCGAATACTGGAAGCGCTTACGGGCGCCTTTCTGGCCGTACTTCTTGCGCTCCTTGGAGCGCGAGTCCCGGCTGATCAGGCCCTCGGCTTTCAATTTCTTCCGCAGTTCCATATTGAACTGCATAAGAGCGCGTGCAATACCGAGCTTAACGGCATCGGCCTGACCACTTACGCCACCACCGGACACTCTCACCGCAATGCTGAACGAATTTGCAGTCTCAGTAGAAAGCAATGGCTCCCTCGCGCTGTAACGTTGCGATTCAGTAACGAAATATTGATCGAACGGACGTCCATTGACTTTGAAATCGCCGCTGCCCGGACGCAAATAGACCCGCGCGACGGCCGACTTGCGTCGGCCCGTACCATAATATCGAAGTGACTCTGCCATTTAGCTCTCAGCACTTAGCAATCAGCATTTAGCCAGACTGCGAAGCGCAAACCTTTCAAAGATTCAGACCTGCCTCGACAACCTATGACTTCGCAGCCAGCGCCTCGGGCTTCTGAGCCTGATGAGGGTGCTTGTCACCGCGATAAACCTTGAGCTTGCTGATCATCTGCCGGCCAAGCTTTGATTTCGGCAGCATGCGCAAGACTGCCTGCTCGACCACCAACTCCGGTCTCTTCGCAAAGCGGTTGCGAAAATCCTCTGTCCTCAAGCCTCCGGGATACCCCGTATAGTGCTGGTACACCTTTTGCTCGGCTTTCATGCCGGTAATCTTAATTTTTTCGGCGTTGATCACAATCACGTGATCACCGGTGTCGAGAAACGGCGTGTATCTCGGATTCTCCTTGCCCATTAAGCGGCGCGCGACTTGCGAGGAAAGACGCCCAAGCGTCTGCCCGGAGGCATCCACGACATACCATTTGCGCGCAATTTCCCCCGCTTTGGGGAAATAGGTTGACATTCCAAGTCTCCAAAAAATGAAAAAAGCAAAGAAGACCGCTGAGTAACCTCGCAAGCGCTGAACGCGCAGGGCTATCAGGCGGGCAACCGCAGGACTGCTAAAGACTTAAAGATAACTTAGCGGGCGTGCATTGTCAACGAACCCACTGTCCACCTTATGCTTACGCACTCTGGCAACTCACCATCATTCATACGCCAGGGCGTCAATCGGGTCTTTCTGAGCGGCTTTACAGGCAGGATAGAGGGCACCGAGTATTGCACCCACGATCGCGATAGCCGTGGCTCGCAAAATCCATCCTCCTGTCACCACCACGCGGAGGGTCGATCGGCCATCAATCCCCGCCCGTGCCACCAGACTGAAGACGACACCGACAACGATGCCCGCGACGGCCAGCAGGATGGTTTCACGCAGGATGACATCTACGATATAAAACTTTGATGCTCCCATCGACTTCAGGATGCCGATTTCGCGAGTGCGCTCCATCACCGCGGTGTACATAGATTGGAAAATCACAAGAAACCCGATGATGACCGAGATCACAATTACAAAATCAATAAACTGAGACACCCCCGGATACCTGCTCGTGGTCATCATGGAAAGGTAATATGCCATCGATGTGGCAACGTAGCGATCCATGCCAGGTACACGCTTGATTTCGTCGACTACCTGGTCGGCATTGTTCGGGTCATCGAGTTTCAAGTAGAAAATTGTGGCCTTGCCTTGCGCGCCGATTAGATCCTGAAGAATGCCGATCTGCACAAATTTCCGTGCGCCCTTTCCCGGTTCGACAATACCTGAGACCCGGAATTTGTTGTTTAGTATCTCAATCGTATCTCCAGCTTTCACATGCTTCGCTCTGGCGTACAGGTCATCTACCATACAATCGTCAGGAGCGCGAAACGGACCCCCCGCCACAAATTGAAACGGCCCTGACAGCTTTTCGTAACTGTTCAGGTCAATGCCGGCGATTACCTCCAAGGTGCCGGCTGTCGAGACTTGAGTTACCACGGGAGCGACATCAATCACGTGCGGCAGTTTTGCCAGAATTTCGCCAATCTTTATGGGCATGGGGGCGCCAGTCAGGCCGACGATGAACGATGAGCCCGGCGGCATAACTACAACGTCGGCTCCGATTCCCGCTTGCCTTTGCCGCGAGTCGTTGAGTAAACCCAGCGCCAGGCCCACAATGAGCAAGATGAGGGTAACTTCCAGCGCAATGGCCACAATGCTGATCACCGACCGGATCGGCCGATGGGCCAGGTTAGCGACAATCATTTTGTTCATCATTTAAGGATGATCCGCTGAAAGCTTAGCTTAGCAAAATCGCGGTGTGCGTGGTCGCATCACAGAACTCTTTACCGATCGTTGTGACCTTCGGAATGCTCCGCTGAACTGGTCTGTGGCTTGTCCAGATGCACCACATCCACGCCCGGCGGCTGTTCCAGCACAAATTTGTCATCCACAAGCGATTGGTTCAGCTCGACCTTAATCATTGTCAAAGTAATATCGTATTCTTCCTGGGGCCGGATGATCTCGATCTGCCAGGGGAAGTTCACGTCAACGTCCAACTTGTAGTTTTCGTAAGTGGCACTTGTTTCAACGTTCCCCTGGGAATCATAGAACAGCTGCCGGTGGGGCAGCAGGTCCGTGCGGCTGAAGATAATTTTTCGTGAGAGGAAAGGATGTTCACCGGTACGGATGATATCCAGGATATACTCCGCCTTCTGCACCTTATGCCCTCTACCGTCGGTGGTCGATGCGGTTTCACTTTCCATGACCGCGATCTCATTCTGGAGGTCGATGTGACGTAAGAGTAGAGCATCATAAATGTGCTGGGGGCGCACATTTTCCAGCGGCTGTTCGGGATTGTTGGTCTCGACGTCGTTTCGCCCGACAATAAAGCGGTTCTTGGGCGGGATCCATAGTTTGAAGTCGTGCCCGTCGCTCACCATGTCAAACGCGCGGTTGCGGACGATGGGCATGAGGCCGATCATGCGCAGCATTGCCGGCTTGCGCGCCAGGACATAGCCGCGGATAGCCTGGTACTCAGTGACTTTGCCCTTCTTTTCACCGCCGATCGCGGTAGCAATGTCAACAGTCGCCTCGAGTGTTTGGATTCTGCTGGCTTCAGTGTTCACATAATCGATCAGTTGTTCAGCCGTGGCGGTCTTGAGTTGCACAGTAACCGGTTGCTCGACCTTGCGGGACCGGAAAAGGCAACCGCTCAGCGGCAACACGGCTATCAGAACAAATAAGCGGCTTCGATATCGAACAAAAGAGGGCATGTAACGTAGCGCTTTAGATGAACAGATGAGTATAAGCGACGCAAGCAATACGGTTTTCGTCCACAGCAGCAAAATGCGACTCTGGGTTGGCGCCGGGCAAGTCCCCGCAAGTGGTCCGAAAACAGGTTGACACCTGGGAACGGCTGCCTGCATAATACGCACCTGCGTTATGCGCATCCGCCGATTTAGTTCCGGGTCTTATTACCGCTACTGGTTTAGGAGTAGCGGCCGGGACGAGGCGTGTGCGCGAACATTGTGAGTTAACGCCAAGTTCATAAGTCCCCAAGCCGCGGCTCTTCTGAGTCGCGGTTTTGTTTTTGGCGCAAAAGGAATGATGCATGGGAGAGCCAAGGAGAACAAAAATCATGATCATCAATATGCGCGAAGGCGCTACGGAACAGGAGATTCAGCACGTAATCGATCGAGTCAAGGAGGCGGGTTATCAAGCCCATGTTACCCGCGGAACAGAGCGCGCGATTGTAGCTGCGGTGGGGAGCGGCGGAAGGCGGCATGAACTGCAAGCGCTCGCAGCCGCGCGCGGTGTCGCCGAGGTGGTTCCGATTGCCCAGCCCTTCAAGCTGGTTAGCCGTCAGGTGAAACCGCAGCGCACGGTTGTTAATGTTGGCGGTGTCCTGATCGGGAACGGAGACTTCGTTGTGATCGCCGGTCCGTGTTCAGTGGAATCGCGCGAACAAATCTTCTCCACCGCGAAAGCGGTAAAAGCTGGTGGCGCTCGGTTGCTGAGAGGCGGCGCTTACAAGCCGCGAACATCACCTTACGAATTTCAAGGCCTCGGATTAGAGGCATTGCAGTTGCTTCGCGAGGCAAGGGAAGCGACCGGCTTGCCCGTGGTCACTGAGGTCATGAGTACAGAAGATGTTGATGTGATTTGTGAGCATGCTGACTTATTACAAATCGGCGCACGCAACATGCAGAACTTCGCCTTACTGCGCAGAGTGGCTAAAGTCAACAAACCGGTTTTGCTGAAGCGCGGCCCCTCCGCCAGTGTTAAGGAATGGTTGTTGGCCGCGGAATATCTGCTTGCCGGCGGGAACCAGAACGTTGTGCTATGTGAGCGAGGGATCAAGACCTTCGAAACTGAGACTCGGAACACGTTGGATTTGGCTTCCATTGCCCTGGCGCAGGAACTTTCTCATTTGCCGGTCATCGCCGATCCATCACACGGGACTGGCCGTCCGACACTGATTCCGCCCATGTCGCGGGCTGCGGCGGCTCTGGGTGCAGATGGGATCATGGTTGAGGTGCATCCTTGTCCGGAGCGGGCTCTTTCCGATGGCCCGCAGTCGCTGGATCTGGAGGGATTTGCCCGGCTGATGAGCAGCTTGACAGAGCCGTTGAGAGCAGTCGCAATCCACAAAGCCGCTTCTGCGTAAGCGCAAGATTTTTGCTATAGTCGGCCCCCGGAGGTCTTTATGCCCCGGATAGTTCGTTGCGGCCTGGTCCAAGCCAAGAATCCTCTCGGTCCCGATCGCTCGCTTTCGCAAATCAAGAAAGCGATGATCGACAAGCATGTCAAGCTCATCGAACTGGCGGCCAGGAAAAGAGTGCAGGTTCTCTGTCTGCAAGAGCTATTTTACGGCCCCTACTTTTGCGCCGAACAAAATCCGCGGTGGTACGAACTGGTTGAGCGTGTTCCCGAAGGTCCTACGATCGCGCTGATGCAGAAAATTGCCGCCCGCCATCGCATGGCTATGGTGATTCCTGTCTACGAAGAGCAGATGCCGGGCGTATATTTCAATACCGCCGCGGTCGTTGATGCCGATGGGCGCTATTTAGGCAAGTATCGCAAGCACCACATTCCGCACTGCCATCCGGGTTTCTGGGAGAAGTTCTATTTCACGCCCGGTGATCTAGGGTACGAAGTCTTTGAGACCAAGTACGCCAAAGTCGGCGTGTACATATGCTACGACCGCCATTTTCCGGAGGGTGCCCGCATTCTTGGGCTGAATGGCGCAGAAATCGTGTTCAATCCCTCCGCCACCGTCGCCGGACTTTCCGAGTATCTTTGGGAACTGGAGCAGCCTGCTCATGCCGTGGCCAATGGCTATTTCGTAGGCGCGATTAATCGTGTCGGAGAAGAGAAGCCGTGGAGCATCGGGGAGTTTTACGGCAAAAGCTATTTCTGCAATCCGCGCGGCAAGATCATCGCGCAAGCCAGTCGAGACAAAGATGAAGTTTTGGTCGCGGATCTCGACCTGGACATGATTCTTGAGGTTCGCAAGACTTGGCAGTTCTTCCGCGACCGGCGTCCGGAAACTTACGGTCCGCTGACCGCGCAAACGGGAAAAGCTGTAGCAGCAGATTAGTCCTGCAACGCCGGGTTCCGCGAAGGTGCGGCAGCCACTGACATGCCAATAAACATCGAATCAAGCCCGCTCTACAACCCTGATCTTGCTCCCACCACTGCCAGTCATCGCACCTGGGGCATGTACAACTACGCCGCGCTCTGGGTTTCGATGTCGGTCAACATTTTGACGTATATGCTCGCGGCCAGCATGATCCAGGGTGGGATGAACTGGAAACAGGCGCTGTTGACCGTGTTCATTGGAAATGCCATCGTACTGGTCCCGATGCTTCTGAACTCGCATCCCGGCACGCGATACGGCATTCCATTCCCGGTGCTGGCGCGTTCGTCTTTCGGAGTTTTGGGTGCAAATGTTGCTGCCGTTTTGCGCGCGCTGGTGGCCTGTGGCTGGTTTGGGATTCAGAGCTGGATTGGCGGTGAGGCGATCAACACCTTGCTAAGCACCATTTGGCCGAGATGGCAGCAGCTTCACTATGGGGTGGCAATTTGCTTCATGCTGTTTTGGCTTATAAACCTGCTTGTGATCCTCCAGGGAATCGAATATATCCGCCATTTGCAGGGGATCAGTGCCCCAGTTCTATTGGCTGTGGGAGTGCTCCTGCTGGGGTGGGCCTACCTAAGCGCCGGTGGTTTCGGGCCGATGTTATCAAGTCCCTCGCGCCTTTCCAGTTTTCCGGACTTCTTAAAATTTTTTGTGCCTGCGCTGAACGGCACGGTCGGCTTCTGGGCAACTGTCTCTTTGAACATTCCCGATTTCACGCGCTTCTCGCGTGGCCAGCGTGATCAGGCGATCGGTCAGGCGCTCGCCCTACCCACGACGATGACCTTTTATTCATTCATCGGGATTGCGGTCACTTCGGCGACGGTGCTGATCTACGGCACGGCAGTTTGGGATCCAGTACAACTGCTCAGCCGATTTCATTCGCCGTTGGCGGTGGTGATTGCCTTGATGGCGATCCTGCTGGCCACGCTCAACGTTAACATCGGTGCGAATGTGGTTTCGCCGGCCAATGACTTTTCCAACTTGCGACCACGGCTCATCAGCTTCAAGACGGGCGGTGTCATCACATGCTTGATGGGACTGGCTATGATGCCCTGGAGGCTGCTGGCCAACTATAGGACGTTCATCCTCGGTTGGCTGGGTGGCTACGCGGCGTTTCTGGGTCCCGTCGCGGGGATCATGATTTGTGATTACTTCCTGATCCGCCGGCGAGTTCTGCTGGTGGATGACCTTTACCTGCGGGGCGGAGCTTATGAGTATTCAGGGGGCGTGAACTGGCGTGCCATGATCGCTTTGGTCGCAGGAGCGGGAATTGCATTAGTTGGATTGGCCGTGCCGCCGTTGCGACCCCTGTACGACTATTCCTGGATGGTGGGCTTTGCAGTGGCATTCATCAGCTATTACGGGTTAATGCAGTCAGGGCGTGAGCCGGAGACGAATGTGGCACCTGTGCAAGTGCCGGAGGATTCTGTTTGACCATTGACGCGCTGGCCGTCCATGTCTAAAGCACCAGCGCCATGACCTCATTCTGAAACAACCGCAGTTGCTCTTCTTCGTCTCCGGACATCAAATAAAGGTTGAACTGGGTCACGCCGGCGGCAGCCAGCTTTCTCAGCTTGTCAATTTGCGCCTTTGCCGGCCCGAGCAAGCAGAAGCGGTCCACAACGTCATCCGTCACAAAACCCTTGTTGTCGCTGTCCACCTCACAATGGTGCAGGTAATCATAGCCTGGTCGATTGCGGACATACGACGTCAGCGAAGCAGGCAGTTCTTCGGGCTTATAGCGGTTAATCAAATCCACTACGTGGTTTGAAACCAGGGCAGGGAACCAGCGCACACGCTCCCGCGCGGCATGGATGTCATCGGAGACCCATGACGGTGCGGCAGCCATGACCTCAATCTTGGAGAAATCGCGGCCGGCAGCACCGGCGCCTTCCTGTACAAATCCGACGCACCACGAAATCAGATCAGGATCGGCGAATTGCAGAATGATTCCATCGGCAATTCGTCCCGCCATTTGCAACACTTTCGGACCGTAGCCTGCGATCCAAACTGGCGGAGTAGCATCGGCCCAAGTAATTCGCGTCGCTTGCCCGTCGTATTCGATCTCCCGTCCGGAAGTAAGATCACGGAATATCTTGACGGCATTTTCCAATTCTGACCAAGTTACCGGCTTTTTGCCTAACACGCGACGCGAGCTGTCACCGCGGCCGATCCCCAACTGCATCCGGCCACCAGAGATGATATTTAGTGTCGCAAAAAGACTCGCGGTCACGGTGATATCCCGCACCGCGGGGTTGGTGACGCAAGGCCCCAGCCGCAAATTTCGGCTGTTAGTCGCCATCAACGTCAGCAGAGGGTATGGCTCTTTCCAAAGAATATGGGAATCGAATATCCAGCCATACTGAAAACCGCCGGCCTCTGCTTGTTTCGTCAGGTTCAGGAGGCGGTCAATGGATAGGTCCGGTTTCAGCGTGAAGCCAAATCTCATGACAGGCGGTCGCTTTCGGGAACGAGGCGGCAGTTTAGCACACCAACGAGCTAGCGCTGCCCTTCGGCTCGTCCCGAACTCTCGTGAATTTTCGGTTGACCCGCGAGCTGTTGGTTGGGTAACTCCAACATGCACATCGAATTACCTTTAGGTCCCTGGCGTGCAATTACCGCTGATGAGATGCAGAGGATCATGACACCTTTAGCCCAATGTTGCGAATTACAGGCTCTGGCCCTAGGGACCCGGAGACAGCTCTTAGGCTGCAGCGCGATTATGGTCTTTGCTTGCATCTTATGCGGTGCGCAAACCGAGCCAGGCAAGGCGTGAGCTCTGCTCGAAGCCGGTGTCCAGCAGAAAAGCGCCGGCCAGCGTTTGGTCGCAGTCAAGGTTTTGGGCCTGATTCGCGCCAATTCGCACGCGGCTGAGCTTGCCGGAAAGGCCTTGAAAGATTCCAGTGCCTCTGTCCGAGCAGCAGCAGCGACCGCACTGGGCGAGATGCACGCGTCTGGAGCTGACGCAGAATTGAAAGAAGCTCTGGAGGACAAGCAGTTGCCGGTGGCGATGGCGGCAGCACACGCTCTGCGCCTCCTCAATAATCCGGCCTGTTACGACGTCTACTATGAGGTTCTCATCGGCGAGCGCAAGAACAACTCGAGCATGATTTCGCAGCAGATGAAAGTCCTCCGCGACCCCAAGCAGGTAGCCCAGATGGGATTCAGTGAGGGAATCGGTTACGTCCCATTTGCCAGCATCGGATGGGGAGCCGTGCAAACAATTATGAAAGATCGAAGGAGCGCTGATGCAGCCAAAGCTGCACTCATATCTGCCGCCGCCACTGACCCCGACGATCGGGTTGAAAACGTTCTTATAAAGGAAGCGCGAAGCCCAAGGCCGGTGTTGAGGGTAGCAGCGCTCGAAGCGATTGCTGAGCGCGGAGATCCGAATCTGCGGCCGGATGTGGAGAAAGCACTCGGCGACTCTAAGAGCGAAGTCAGGTACACTGCTGCCGCCGTGATCGTACGCTTGACTGATGTTGCAGTAGCGCAGGGAGCAAACTCAAAGTCTGTGCTCGCCAGGTTCCACGCATGGGCGGCTCACAGATGCCGACAGGAGAAGGGCTTGTGGCCCCACAGCGATGAGCCTATTCGTTTTGTGATTACTTTGATGTGAGCGTAAGCTCTTGAACAATACAAAGGGGAGATGAGATGAAAAGACTTCGCTTGCTTTTCTTGACTTTTCTTTTTTTCTTTGCAACTTTTGCTTCCGCGGACACCGTAATTTTGAAGGACGGTACGAGTTATATTGGCGAATGCGGCCTGCAGGTCATCAGTTTTACAGACCTGCAAGGGATTCAGTACCAGTTCCCGGTAAAGGACGTACAATCTCTTGCTTTTAATGCCTCAAAAGATACCGTTGCGCTGCGGGACGGGAAAAGTTATTCGGGGCATTTCACTGGTGTGACTCCGATTGCTTTTCAAGATTCCCAGGGTATTCGATATCAGTTTCCCACCAGCGATCTCGATGCCATCGTACTGAATCGCCCAAGCTCTGCTAAGCCTGTCTCAACGACAGCGCTGGTAATTCCCATCGCTGCGGACCTGCCGGTGCGCACGAACGAGGACATCGATTCTACTAAGTCCTATGAGGGCCAGACTTATTCCGCAACCATCACGGAAGATATTCTGGACACCGCTGGCAAAGTGGCCATTCCGGGCGGCTCCAGCGCGCAGCTTATCGTTCGCAAGATCTCGACTGGCGGCGCAATCCATAGTCCGGACTTAGTGCTTGATCTGTATTCGGTTTCGGTTGGCAACAAGCAGTACCAGGTGGTTACCTCCGACGTTAAGGAAACCAATGCCAAAGGGGTCGGCGCCAATCGCCGAACTGCGGAAACAGTTGGCGGTGGTACGGCACTCGGTGCCTTGCTAGGAGGAATTTTTGGCGGCGGCCGCGGGGCTGGCGTTGGTGCTCTCGCTGGTGCCGGCGGCGGTCTAGTGACCCAGGTGTTCACAAGGGGTAAAGAAGTTCACGTGCCGGCGGAGAGCGTCTTGAGGTTTCGACTAGAAAAAACTCTGGTGTTGGAGCAAACCAAATAACAGAGGCCTCGTCCGTGTACCTTGCGGTTGAATCGATCACCGAGCTTCACTAATTATCAGCGCCCATGCCGGGGTTAAGGCGGACTACTTTACCAGTATCGAACTGGTACTCTGCCTCTATCACAGTGAGCTTGTGAGCTTTCACAGCATTGCGAACGATCTCACTGTTTGCTAACACATCCTCAGCGCTCTGGTGAACGTTTTCTTTAATTGCGAACTCGATCAAGTCCTCGGACTTAGCATTCGCCCTGGCTCGAGTGACTGCAGGATCGATCTTTTTCATGATCGCGTCCAAATTAGCGCTTGGCATCTTTTCGCCTGAACACGCGGCACTTACGGCGCCGCATTTCTGATGTCCCAGCACAAGCAGCAAGGGGCTATGCATGTGGTCAACTGCGTACTCGATGCTGCCCAGCGCCACCGGATCGGCAACGTTTCCCGCGGTCCGCACTACAAAAATGTCACCAAGGCTCTGGTCAAAAATCAGCTCTGGCGGAACCCGGCTGTCGGAGCAAGAGAGGATGATCACATTCGGTGATTGTCCTGCGGCCAGCTTCTTTCGCAGCGAAACTAGATCACGCGATCTCGGTGTTCCAGAGACGAACCTGCCATTGCCTGCCATGAGATTCGCCCAGACCTCATCTGCGGAAGGTTTGGCGGAGCTTGCGGTGTGTGGCGACTGATGCGGGGCTGCGGCAGATGTCTGTTGCGCGAGCCCGAAGCTCGCCATCGACAACACAATTGCAAGACACAATGTACGCATGATGTTTAGCTCCCTCTGAAGTCTGTTTCCATGGATACCACGGAGTAAGCAATTTCCACAACTTTGCTAAAAGAACAAGTTAGTCCGCTATCGAGAATATCGTTCCTTCCCGTTATTTTTTTCGAAATCCCGTGACTTACGAGTCCATCAGGAGCCCCAGACTCGAGGAAGTGTCGGCCACGCAACTACTTACGTTTGGCACTCTCGGTGCAATTCCGCCTGTGGTTGTGAAAAAGCAGGCGGCTCAAAGGCAACCAGCTCTTTTCCGATCGAAATTAAATAAATGAGGACTAAAACCGTGACAAAAAAAAAATTGTTTATTCCCACACTTTGCCTCGGTTGGCTCGTTGCCGGCACCGCAGTCGCGCAGAACGATTCGCCACAGCCAACCTCGAATTTCAACCACGGGGCACAAGCCAGCGCCCCTGCAAATGAGGTTTCCCGCACCGGCACCATCCAGCAGATGGTTTCGATGCACACCGCTGGAGCTCCCATCGGTATCCACATCCTGTTGGCGACGTCCCAAGGAGTTATCGATGCCAATCTTGGGCCCTATCTCACCAAAAACGTCCAGCAGAGCCTGACCAATGGCGAGGAGGTTCAGGTCTTCGGAGTGCTCCAAGGCTCGGGCGACCAAAACTACCTGATCGCTCGACAACTCATCATCGGTGGCAAACGGATCACCATCCGCAATGAATATGGATTCCTGGTGCATCCACAATCCCGGACTGGGTCGCAATCACGGCAAGGCCAGACCGATCTAAACGGAGGTGTTCAATGAAAAGCCGTGCGTCCATTTCTCTGGCAGTAATTGCAGCCCTGACTTTGTGGCTCACCGCCTGTGGAGGCGGCTCACCCTCCCCGACACCGAATGGTCCGATCTCCGTCGCGTTTGTTTCAGTTCCGGCGACGTCACTACCCGCCAGCAGCACAGCGCCGCTGGCAGTAGTCGTCAACAATGACATCAATGACGCCGGCGCCAGCTGGACGGTGACCTGCGGAAGCCAGGCTTGCGGGACCTTCAATCCCGCGGCCACGCCGAGCAACTCACCAACCACTTATACGACCCCGAGCGCGATTCCCACCGGGAACGTCGTAACCATTACCGCAACCTCGGTAGCGGATTCGACGAAATCTGTGTCCGCTAAGATCACAATCACCACTGCTCCGCCTTCGCCACTCGCCGACGGATCTTATGTCTTTCATCTGGCAGGCGAAGATGCGGGCGGCAGCAGTCCCTACTATCTGGCCGGAGTATTCACTGTGAACCACGGTGGCATCAGCGGTGGCGAACAGGACTACGTCGACAGCGCCAACGGCGCAACCGACACCTTGATTGCTTCCCGCTGCAGCCTCGGAACCACCAACAGCGGTAACATTCAGATCACTCTTGCCACCGGGGATCCGAACGTCGGCGTGAACGGCGTCGAGACGTTGCACGGGACCAGGGTTTCCTCTTCTCGCTTATTGATCGCGGAGTTTGATACCTCCGCTTCGGCGTCGGGAAGTCTCGATCTCCAGACCAGCAAGTCTGCGCCCTCGGGTGGTTATGCGTTTAATCTTTCGGGTCTGGATGGAAACGCGGAAGCAAATGCGCTGGTCATGGGCGGCATCCTCGATATCACTGGCAATTCGATCTCGCTCAATAACAGCGTCCTGGACTATAACGATGGTGGCTCGGTCGGCCAGAAACAGAGTTTCTCCTCGGGAGTGGTCTCTGCACCCGACTCTTTTGGCCGCATCACCATTACTCTCACCCCCAGCCCAGAGTCCAGAGCACCGGAATTTGGCTTGAGCGGATATATCGTGGGTGCGAACCGGATCGAGTTGGTTGAAGACCTTAACGACGCACTTAATGGGACTCTAGGAGGCACAGCATTGGGACAAGGCTCAAAAACCGGTACGTTCACCCCATCCGTAGTCATGGGTACCACTTACGTCTTCACCGCAATAGGGGCTGACGTGAATGGATTGGCTACGTTTGCCGGCGGTTTCGCTCTCAACGCGGACGGTACCTTGGGTGGGTGGGTTCAACCTTGGCCTGATCACCCTTTCATTCCAATTCGAGCAGACTCGTCGTGGAGCACTGAAACGCACTTGGGATTCGAATATGCCGTGCTATTGGTGGATCCCAGTTATCGTCCGCCGCCCACAATGGATGTGGAACCCACGCAGGGCGGTTCGGTCGTCCAGGTAACGATTGTCAAAGGTACTGGTACGCCGACCTTCGCCCCGACCAAACCTTTGAAGTTCAGCGGGTACGATTGGAGTCTGCGCACCATTGCCAGCGATCGCGGAGGCACGAACAATTTATACGACCCGGACAATGCTTGGACCGATTCCAGCGGCGCGCTGCACATGCGGATCACCAAGAAATCAGGCAGGTGGGTATGTGCGCAATTGGCGCTCAATCGCAGTCTCGGATACGGCACTTATGTTTTGGTCATCCGCGATGTCTCTCATTTGCAACCTGCTGAGGTTCTAAGTATGTACACCTTCGACGAGTGGCACGGGGATGAGTATTACCGCGAGATGGACCTTGAGATCAGCCGCTGGGGCGATGCCGCCAACAAGAACAATGCACAGTACGGCATCCAGCCTTTCTATATTCCCGGCAATGTATTTCCCTTTAAAGCCATGCCGGGCACACTCACCTACTCGATGCGGTGGGAACCGGGACGAGCTGATTTTGAGACCGTCCGTGGGGCATCCAGCTTTCACGGCGGCGCTGTAGTGGCTCAACACGAGTTTACCAGCGGCGTACCATCACCGGGACAGGAAAAAGTCAAGCTGGAGTTTTATGTCGTGGCCAGCGACAAATATCCTCTGCAGAAGGATGACGAAGTTGTCCTCGACAAGTTCGAATACCTGCCTTAGCGCTTATTTCTCAAGGCGCTGGTTGTTGAATTCAGCGATTGCCGGAGTGGCGGTCGTGTGCTGCGCAGTTTCAGCATTGGCGCTCGATCCCAATCGGGCGGTGTCACAATACATGCGCAACTCCTGGGGAACGGAGAACGGCTTGTCTGGCACTGTTTCCTCTATCACCCAGACCTCTGATGGCTATCTCTGGATCGGGACTGACGACGGACTGATCCGCTTCGACGGATTGAATTTTCACAAATTCGAACAAGCCGACTCCGCTTCATTTGCGATTGGCCCGGTACGCGAAGTCCTGACCGACAAGCAAGGAACTCTCTGGATCTTATTGCAAAATACCAAGCTCCTGCGCTACCACGATGGAACGTTCAGCCTTGCGCGCGGCGAGGCCGAGAACGGCATTACCGCGCTTAGCCAGGGAACAGGGAACGCGATTTTGCTCTCTTCGCTCGCGATGGGCACGCTAACCTACAACGGAAACCGATTTTCGGCCATAGCGTCTCTGCCTGCCTCGTCTGACTCGGAATCCCTGGCAGCAGCAGAAAATGAAGATGAAAGATCGACTCGTCTTAGTTGGTCCACCGGCCTCACGCCCCACCACTTGGCTGTACCTTCCGCCGTGATTTCCATGGCAGCCACCAACGACGACAAAATATGGCTGGGGACTGCGGATCGAGGACTGTTCTATCAAAAGGACGGACAAGTCTCACTGGCTGCGGGCGGCCGCCCCGGCATGAAAGTGAACTGTCTCCTGCCGGGCGATGACTCGGAACTGTGGATTGGGACCAACCAAGGTGTGCTGCGTTGGAGCAGAACCCAACTTGGTCGCCCAGAAGTGCCTTCTCCTCTCGTGCATGATGAAGTGCTATCCATGATTCGAGACCGCGATTCAAATATATGGGTAGGGACGTCTCGTGGACTTTTTCGCTTCAATGCAAAAGGTGCTTTCTTCCTCCCTGCAGATGGTGCCTCAACTGATGCTCAGGTAACTGCGCTCTTCGAAGATCGCGAAGGGAACATTTGGGTTGGCGGTCGGCGGCACCTTGAACGTCTGCGCGACAGCGCCTTCGTCACTTACTCGGTCCCCGATCTGCAAGCCATGGGATCAGTTTACGTCGACCCTGACGATTACACCTGGTTCGGCACCCTTGAGCCTGGGTTGCGGTGGCTGAAGGAAGCAAAACAAGGAACTGTTACCGTCGATGGGCTTAACCACGATGTTGTTTACTCGATTACCGGCCGCGAACAGGATTTGTGGCTCGGACGCCAGCAGGGAGGGTTGACTCATCTGAGCGACATCCACGGTGTGCTCAGCGCCAAGACATACACGATGGCACAGGGGTTAGCCCAGAATAGCGTCTACGCGGTATATGAGAGTCGGGATGGCGCGGTCTGGGCCGGAACACTGAGCGGTGGACTCAGCGAACTTAGCAACGGCCATCTCACAAATTACACGACAGCCAAATGGATTGCCGTCCAACACGGTGTCCTCCATCGCGGAAGGCGCCGACGGTTCGATCTGGGTTGGCACCCCGAACGGCCTCAGTGCCAAGTCGAGGAACGCTTGGCGCACCTATAAGGCCAGTGATGGATTGCCGTCCGAGGATATTAACTGCCTTTTACCAGATTCGAGCGGAGTGCTGTGGATCGGAACTGCCGAGGGTCTTGCATTCTCAGTGGCGGGCAGGTGCATGCTCCTCTGAAGATACCCGAGTCGTTGCACGGACCCATATTCGGCCTTGCGGAGGACAAATCCGGATGGCTCTGGATTGCAACCGTCAACCACGTGCTGGAGGTTAAACGCAGTTCGTTGCTCAGTGACAATCTAGGCGATGCAGATGTGCGGGAATACGGACCTGCTGACGGCTTACGCGGCACCGAAGGCGTGAAGCGCGATCAATCGGTTGTCGAAGACTCACGCGGCCGGATTAGGTTTTCTACAAGTCGTGGCTTGTCCGTGGTGAATCCTGCGCGAGCGACACTCAATCCGGTTCCGGCTCTTATCCATATTGAGACAGTTCTTGTGGATGGCAAGCCCTTCGACCTGCGAAAGCCTTTGCGAGTTTCAGGAGGAGAGCAGAACGTCACATTTCGATTTATGGGGCTGAGTCTGGCTAACTCCGAGCGTGTTCGATACCGCTTTAGGCTGAATGGTTTTGACAAAGGTTGGAGTGACCCCGTCGCGATCCCAGAAGCTCGTTATGCCAGCCTGGAGCCAGGCTCTTATCGATTCCGCGCAACCGCCAGCAACAGCGACGGAGTATGGAATGGTTCAGAGGCTTCGATCGACTTCAGGGTCGAGCCGACCCTTTGGCAAACGTGGTGGTTCCGGTTGGCTTTGGTTCTTTCTGCCGGACTCGCAATCTTTGTGGTCTATCGCCTCAGGATGCGCCAGTTGACTCGCCTGCTAAATGTTCGGTTCGAAGAGCGCCTTGAGGAGCGCGAGGCGATTGCCCGCGATTTGCACGATACACTATTACAAGGATTGTTCAGGGCGGCCATGCAGCTCGACGTTGCCAACGATCGTTTGCCCGCTGATTCGCCAGCTAAACCCATCCTCCAGCGCGTTATCGAGTTGATGAACCAGGTCGGGGAGGAAGGACGTGCCACGATTCGCAGCCTTCGTTCATCGTTTCGCAGTCCTCACCATCTTGAAAAGGCACTTTCCCAAGTCCGGGAGGAGTTTCCCGGCGCGGACGTTGACTTTAGCATTGTGGTCGAGGGCGAGCCACGGTTGTTGAATTCGATCGTTTGGGACGAGGTTTATCGGCTTGGGCGGGAAGCGATCATTAATTCGTTTCGCCACTCTCGGGCGAAAAACATCGAAGTGGAAATAGAATACGCCGCGAACAGTTTGCGCCTCATTGTGCGTGATGACGGTGGCGGGATCGATGCTCAAGTGCTGCAATCGGGTCGCGAAGGGCATTGGGGGCTCTCGGGCATGCGGGAGCGCGCGGAAAAAATGGGTGCAAAATCCGTAGTCTCGAGCCGTGTCGGCGCCGGTACGGAAATTGAACTCACCATTCCCGGTAGTGTGGCCTTCGATTTTTCGCCACATTCACCGAAATGGTTTACGCGATTATTTCAGAGAAAAAGAGAAAGGGAATCTTTTGCCGGCAGAAGGTGAGCTCCAGTGAGTGACCAAACCCGTATCCGCGTGTTCTGCGTTGACGACCATCCCTTGCTCCGCGAGGGAATTGCCACGCTCATCAATAACCAGCCCGACATGGTGGTCGTGGGTCAGGCGCCGTCCGCTCAGGACGCGATCCGAGGCTTTCGCGAGCATAAACCTGACGTGGTCCTGATGGATATCAGACTCCCCGATATGAGCGGGATCGATGCCATGGCTGAAATTCTCCGGGAATTTCCGGACGCACGTTTCATTATGCTCACAACTTCTGAAGGCGATGTCGAGATCGACCGTGCGCTCAAGGCGGGAGCGTTCGGTTACATGCTCAAGAGCATGCCTCCCAAAGAAGTAGTCGAGGCGATCCGCCACGTCCATGCGGGGAAAAAGCGCATCCCACCAGCCATAGCGGCCCGGCTGGCTGAGCACTATAGCGACGAAACGATCACAACCCGTGAAGTCGAAGTGCTGCAGTTGATTGCCACCGGCAGCCGCACTCTGGACATCGCAGAAAAGCTCTTCATTTCAGAAGACACCGTCAAGGCCCACATCAAGCATATCTTCGAAAAACTGGGGGTCAACGATCGCACGCAAGCGGTAACAGTTGCACTACGCCGCGGCATTATCCGTTTGTGAGTAACACCTCCGGGCTGCGCTGCCCATACCCCTATAGGGGTACGACAGAATGCCGATCATTGGGGATTTGTTGCGCGATAGCTGTTGCTAATCTTTTCCTCGGAGCTAGGTGATCTAGCCGAATCCGGGGAAAGGACTTGCGAAGACTCTATACCACGTTTCCAGGCGGTTGGCCGGGCCTCGGGCTGCTGCTGTTGCGTGTAGCGACTGGCGTAACACTCATCGTCCAGAGCATGGCTGCTTTGGCCAGCCTGCGAGACGGCGGAATTGCCACACTTGCCCTTTACTTATTGGCGATCGGCAGTGGCGGTTGGCTCCTCTTGGGTCTCCTGACTCCGATTTCGTGCACTGTCGCTGCCCTCAGTGGCTTGGGCATTACGCTTTTGCGCTTTCCGAAGGCCAGCTCGAATTTCCTCGATGGTAATCTGCTCAGCTTCGATGTCATCATTATGGCTCTGTCGTGCACTCTAATCGGCCCTGGTGCATTTTCGCTGGATGCGCATTTTTTCGGGCGTCGCAAAATCGTAATTCCCCGCTCGGCGCACTCACAAGCCCCGCTGTCGTCCGCTTCACACGCCCCAACTTCCTCTCCATCAAGTCCACCGGCCTCGCGCCCATCGACCTCATCCGCTGCGCGTCCACCGCAACTATAGAAGCCCTGCCGCGATACACTTGGCAATTTTGACCTGCGGGTTTGCCAGAATGTGTTGCTTCTATCTAGTGCTAATGCGGGAAGCAGTAGAGTACAGATTCGTCGGTACGCCCGGGTCCATGAGAGACTTAGCGTCTAGTCGGAATGCTAGGATGACCTGCGCGATCACGGAGGTTTGCAATGGGCTTCGACACCATCATCACCGGCGGAACGGTAGTTACGGCGACGGACACGTACGCCGCCGACGTAGCCATCACGGCGGGTAAGGTTGTCGCGATTGGCAAAGACCTTCCTCGTGAAAACACGCGGCAACTGCTGGATGCTTCCGGCAAATACGTAATGCCCGGAGGCATTGACGTCCACACTCATCTCGACATGCCCTTTGGAGGTACGACCAGCGCGGACGATTTCGAAACCGGCACCCGCGCGGCACTCTATGGCGGGACAACAACGCTCATTGATTTCGCCATTCAGTACAAAGGTCAATCACTGCGCCAGGCCTTCGACACTTGGATGGAGAAAGCGTCCAACAAGGCGGTGTCGGATTACGCGTTCCACTGCATTATTACTGATTTGCCGGATGCTCGGCTGGAAGAAGTGAGCGCGCTGGTGCGAGATGGCGTGACCAGCTTCAAGCTGTTTATGGCCTATCCCGGGGTGTTCATGCTGGACGATGCCGCCATCTTCAAGGTCCTTCAGGCGGCAGCCAGGCAGGGCGCGCTGGTCTGCATGCATGCGGAGAACGGGGGCGCGATTGATGCGATCGTTAAACAAGCTCTCGCGGAGGGGAAGAAAGCGCCCAAGTACCACGCACTGACGCGGCCCACGACAGCAGAGGCAGAAGCCACGGCACGCGCCATCGCGCTGGCCGAAATTGCCGGTGCCCCAGTTTATATCGTGCACTTGAGTTGCGATGATGCATTACAAAAGGTTCGTGAGGCACGCGATCGTGGCTTACCAGTTTATGCGGAAACCTGTCCGCAATATTTGTATCTATCCATCGAGAACTTTGACGTTCCCGGCTTCGAAGGAGCCAAATACGTGTTCACTCCGCCGCTGCGGGAGAAGTGGCATCAGGAGAAGCTTTGGGAAGGCTTGCGCCAGGATCAATTGCAAGTGGTCTCAACTGATCACTGCCCGTTTTGCTACAAGGAGCAGAAAGAGCTGGGCAAGGATGATTTCACCAAAATTCCCAACGGCGGACCGGGAATCGAGCATCGGCTAAGTTTGGTTTACAGCGGAGGTGTGGCCGGTGGACGATTCAGTGTGAATCGTTTTGTGGAACTGGTTTCCACCACACCGGCGAAACTATTTGGATTGTACCCGCGAAAAGGAACAATTGTCGTGGGCAGCGATGCCGATCTGGTCATCTTCGACCCGAAACAGCGGCAGATGATCAGTGCCAAAACTCACCACATGCGCGTGGACTACTCAATGTTCGAAGGCATCACGGTGACCGGCACTCCGCAGATCGTGCTCTCGCGTGGCGAGGTGATGGTGGACGGCGACAAATTTTTGGGGCGACCCGGGCGCGGCCAGTTCGTGAAACGCGCGACGTACAATCGAGTCTGATTTTGCGAGATCTGGGGTTGTATGAAGAAAAGCGGCCCGTTTCCGGCGACGGGCCCGCGCCTCACGCATTACTTCCCGGGCAGATAGCTTAGGTCAGGGCGGAATTGAACAATGTCGCTCGTTTCCTTCTGCACCGAAGCGTCGATCCGATCCACGATGGAATCTGCCTCCGCTTGTCCAAAGGCTTCTTTGAGCATATCGCGGAACGGCTTCACGTCCGGCTTCTCTTCGAAATCTGCCCAACTGTCGCGGGGAAGAACCAGCAGGTAGACGCCTGTCTGGCCACCACTCGCCAGCTCATACCAATAGTAATTGACCGGCCACTTCGTCTTATCGCTCGCTTCGTGGATGCGATCTATGGCCGAGCGGAAGTCCGATCCCTTTCCATAGCGCACATAAAAATGAATGGACTCGTGAAACTTATGCGGCATTTTGGCATCGCCTGGATTACTTACCTTGGGCAGGTATTCGTAGTAGAAAGTGTTGACTGAGTCCACATAGTTGCCTACTACTTTCTGGAATTCCGCCAAATCTGCCTCATCTGGAATGGCGGGTTTGTCGAAATCGGCCCAATGTTGGCCCAATCGTCCCACCACGTAGTCTCCTGTATACTCGCCAGTGAGTATTTCCCATACGAATAGCGGTTGAGGGTCATTCTGTTGTTTATGCCAGGCGGCCTTCTGTTTGCGCCCAGCCTCGTACTGCGGCACCATCCCATTCTTCGGTTTCTGGAGTTCGATAGCGGCGATGTTTCCAGGTTTTTCCTGAGCGAGCACGGAACACCGTGAACAAAATAATCAAGAAAGCTGACACGAAGTGACTCCGCTTCATGGGTCTCCCCTTTCTGGAGGTTGTGAGTTGGAAAGCGGACGAATTATACCAATGGCAGAGGCTCGAGCGCTGTGTGTCAGGAAAGCCTAGCCTGCCGTTACCCGCTTTGTCAGATTGTGAGCCACTAATCTTGCACTGCCCTGTCCGCGATCTCCAGGGCACGGTCGATGATGGTAAAGCCCTCTTGAAGCTGCTCCTCTGTGACGCACAGGGGAGGATTAGTAAAGAAGGTATTCCAGCGCACAAAAGTGTAAAGGCCTTCTTGGCGGAGAAATTTCCCGATTGCTGTCATCTCCTCGGAAGTGCCGTTGAAGGGTGCAAGCGGCTCACGAGTGCGCCGACTGCGAATCAGTTCCACAACGCCAAACAGGCCAATCGAGCGAACCGCTCCGACCGAAGGGTGACGAGCGGCCAAATCGGTGAGCAGTTGTTTCATCACCGCTCCCATCTTTCTCGCGTTTTCGATAAGGCGATCCTCTTCATAGACGCTTATCGTTGCCAGAGCCGCGGCGCAGCCCATGGGATGACTGTTGTAGGTAAGACCGCCGTAGAAGACCTTGTCCTGAAAATGCCGAGCAATGAACTGCCGCATGCCCACTGCACCAAGCGGGAGATAACTGCTGGTCAAGCCCTTCGCCATCGTCATCAGATCGGGAACGACTTTCCAGTGATCCACTGCAAACCACTCACCGGTGCGGCCGAAGCCGGACATCACTTCATCCGCAATCATTAGGATGCCGTGCTTTGTGCAGAGTTCTCTAACACCTTGCAGATAGCCATCCGGCGGCACCAGAACGCCGTTAGTTCCGGTAACAGGCTCAAGAATGAACGCAGCAATGGTGTGCGCTCCTTCGAGCTGAATAATTTCTTCCAGCATGGCGAGCGACTGGCTGGCAGTTTCCCAACCGCGCGCGACACCGTGATAGGGATCGAGCACGTGAACCACTCCCGGTATTCCCGGCTCGTTCGCCCAGCGGCGGGGATCACCGGTAAGCGTCATACTGCCGGCTGTAGCTCCGTGATAGGAACGATACCGAGCCAGTATCTTCTGCCGGCCGGTGACGAAGCGCGCAATCTTGATCGCATTTTCATTAGCTTCAGCACCACCATTAGTGAAAAAGAAGGTGTCGATGTCACCGGGAGTGATTTCGGCGAGTTTTGCGCCCAGCCGTGCGCGCACTTCGGTAGCCATGAACGGATTCGCATAAGCAAGCGTCGCAGCTTGTTCGCTAATTGCATTGATTACGCGGTCATCGCCATGCCCGATATTGACGCTCATCAACTGGCTGTTGAAGTCGAGGAAGCGTTTTCCCTCTGGGGTCCAGAAGTAAACTCCCTTGGCGCGCGCAACCGGAATAGGATCGACCTTCGCTTGCGCCGACCACTCGTAGAGAGTGTGTTTCCTCGCGAGCGCGACCATCTCCTCGCCCGTCATGGCCGCAGGTGTGTTCTTCATTACTGTTTCCGTCGCCATATCACTCCTGAGAACGTTTGCGATGCTTGCCCTGGGAGCCCGGTGCTTCGTGCGCCCACGAACACGATTCTAGAACCGTTGTCACTGGAGAGACAATGCCGCGCCTTAGATGGCTGAAGAGACCAGACAATCGACAGCGAACACGATTATTGGTTCCAAAGCCGTATTCGCTGTCGGCGGTAATGCGGGGGCGCAGGCACCTCGACTCGAGAATAGGTTGGGACGGCCCTTCTGCGGGGGAAGTACCTCAATATGGGTTCCCAAACATCGGCGACGGCGGACGGTGGAGAGAGTGGTTCAATGCGAACGAAAGGCAACACTTGGGTGTGCCGTAACAACTCTGCGGTGCGCACACTACCGGTAAGGCCAAAGTGACGGTGGAGCACGCGGCGGAGCCACAATTGCTCTTGGCCCTCGATAGGGACAGCCTTAACTGACTGACTATTGCACAGATGATCCCGATAGAAATCGTCTAAGAGATAGACGAGGCCGCCGGTCATACCTGCGCCGAGATTATTCCCGACACGGCTCAGGATGAGGGCCACACCCGCGGTCATATACTCGCACGCGTGTTGACCAGCGCCCTCGACCACGGCCAAGGCGCCGCTGTTGCGGACTGCAAATCTCTCTCCCACACGCCCCGCGACGTACAGTTCTCCACCGGTTGCACCGTAAAGCACCGTGTTGCCGGCCAGGACATCACCGCGGCGGCACGCTTCTTCCCCAGCCATTACTGCGATGCTGCCACCTGACATTCCTTTGCCGACGTAATCGTTGGCCTCACCCATCAGCGTCAGATTGACCCCGGGAACCAGGAAAGCTCCAAAGCTCTGGCCGGCTGTCCCAATGAACTCATAGTCAGCCGATTCGATGATCTGGGATTGTTTCCTTCGGCGCAGGATTTCGCCGCTCAAATGCGCGCCAATCGCACGATCCGCGGTAGTGATAGGGAACCGATGCGAGCCACGTGTCGGTATCTGCAGTTCATCCAGCGTACAAGTGGTTGCGTTCGCCAGCCGGTTGTCCGGCTCCTTAACGCAGCCAATCTGCTCTGGCATGGTGATTGGCTCGAGTATCTCTTTCACAGAACGTGCGGCCTGGTCATTTGCAGGCCGCAGCCGTTCCACAGCACCCACAATGTGGTCGATGGAATGTGCTCCCATATCGGCCAGCAATTCTCGAACCTCACCCGCCAGAGCGCGAAAATAGTTCTCCACCATCTCCGGCTTACCGGGAAATCGCGCTCTGAGCTTCTCATCCTGAGAGGCGATGCCCACCGGACATGTGTTCAGATGACATTGCCTCGCCATCACGCACCCTGTGGCCAGCAGGGCAGCGGTTCCAAAGCCAAATTCGTCGGCTCCCAACAAAGCTGCAATAATCACATCACGCCCGAATTTGAAGCCACCATCTGCGCGCAGTCGAACTCGGCGGCGCAACCCACAATGGACCAGGGAACAATGTGCATCACGAAGCCCAATCTCCCATGGCAAGCCGGTATTCTTGACCGAAGTCAGGGGGGAAGCGCCAGTTCCGCCATCGTGACCGCTGATGGTGATTACGTCAGCGCCAGCCTTTGCCACGCCGGAGGCGATGATTCCCAGTCCGGTGCTTGACACGAGCTTGACGCCGATCCTCGCTCGCGGATTTATGGCCCGCAAATCGTAGATCAACTCTGCCAGATCTTCGATGCTATAGACGTCATGGTGAGGAGGTGGCGAGATCAGCGACATGTTCGGCGAGGCGTGCCTGAGTCGGGCGATGTACGAGGTCACTTTGCCTGCCGGCAGCTGGCCGCCTTCGCCGGGCTTTGCGCCTTGTGCAATTTTGATTTCCAGTTCTTCAGCCTGCACCAGATACTCCGGCGTCACACCAAATCGCGCCGAAGCGACCTGCTTCACGCGGTTGCTGGCCTCAAACGCACCGGAATACAGCTCGGGATCTTCACCGCCTTCGCCGGTATTGCTGCGAGCGCCCAACCGGTTCATAGCGATGGCCAGAGTGCGATGCGCCTCCGGAGAGATCGCTCCCAGCGACATGGCCTGGGTGCTGAAACGGCTCAAAAGCGAAGCTTCAGATTCGACTTTATGCAGCGGGATAGGCACGCCCGGGCGGATCTCCAGCAAATCGCGGATCGCAACCGGCTCGCGCTCCTGCGCGAGGGCAGTGAAGTTTTTGAAGTTTTCCTGACTCGGTGACTCGATGAATCGATGCATTCGCCTCACCACTTCTGGAGAAGTGGAATGGCGTTCTCCAGTTTGGCGGAACCGGTACAGCCCCAGGTCGGTCAAATGGTGATTCTCATTCGCGAATGCCGCTGTGTGACGGGTGACACAATCCTGCAACAGTTCGTCGAGTCCCTTTCCGCCGAGCACGCAGCCGGCATCCTCGAAAAATCGTTCACACAGATCCGGATCGAGACCTATCGTGTCGAACAGCTGGCTATTGCGGTAGCTGGCAATATTTGAGATGCCCATCCGGGCCATCACTTTCAGCAAACCCTTTTCGACTGCCGTCCGGTACCTTGCTACACCATCTGCTTTCAGGACGGCTGCTTGTTGCAAGGCAACGTAGGGCACCACCGCACTTGCTCCCGCTGCGATCAGCAGCGCGACATGATGCGTGTCGATCACCTGCCCAGTCTCGACAATGAGCGGCACATCCCAGGTCCCGGTTTTGACCATTTGGTTCCAAACTGCAGCCAGCGCCAGCAGCGCAGGCAAGGGCGTGCGTTGAGCATTTATAGTTCGATCGGTGAGCAGCACCAGGCCTGCTCTCTTGTTCACAATCGCTTGCACGCGCGCTTCGAGTGCATCGAAAGCTTGCCTGGCGCCATCAACAGCACCGGCAATCGGAAACGTGAAATCCAGCTCCTCAACCGGTGACAGTCTGTTGCGAATCACTTGCAACTGGGCCATGTCAATCAGCGGGGAGGTCAGAACTGTTGAGCGGTTGAGATATACGTTAAGTGACATCACGTGATTCTCACGTAGGGGATCAATCGGGGGGTTTGTCACCTGAGCGAAGCGCTGCTTGCAGTAGTCCCAAAGAGTACGCGGCAGGCCCGACAAAAACGCCGGCGCTGCATCATCTCCCATGCTCCAAATGGCTTCCTGCCCGGATTCGACCAACGGGCGGAAGAGAAATCGGTATTGATCCTCGCTCCAGCC
Source organism: Terriglobales bacterium (assembly GCA_035624215.1). Classification (GTDB taxonomy): domain Bacteria; phylum Acidobacteriota; class Terriglobia; order Terriglobales; family Acidobacteriaceae; genus JAFAGX01. Next base: position 36,271 of record DASPRY010000080.1, on the reverse strand, counting down.
AAAAGCAGCCATAAGCTGAGCTGATACAGCGGAGCCACTGCCGGCCTGATCTGTCGATGTAATTATGGCCGGCTTGGGTAGAAAGCCGACCTGACGCGATTTTCGTGAACCCACACTTTCTTGCGGCCCCCAAAACGATCCAGAAATAGGATCGGCTACCAGCACTTCACCCGGTCCCAGCCGCTCACGCCCGATTACTTGTTTCTCCGATAAGTCGGCAATACCCACCTCTGAGGCAACAATTACGAGTCCATCTGAAGTCCTCGTATACCGCAGGGGCCTGAGGCCGTTGCGGTCCAATTTCGCGCCCACCGTCACACCGTCGGTAAAGACTAAGGCCGCGGGACCATCCCAAGGTTCCTGTTCGTATGCCTGGACCTCAAAGAAACGCCGTAGGTCTTGAGGTAGTTTCGAGTCCTTTTCCCAAGCGGGTGGAACCATGGATGAAATTGCCGACACCGAGTCATAGCCTCGGCGAAGATAGACTTCGAATGCGTTGTCGAAGCTCGCCGAATCACTCACCGCTTCTTCGAGCAGTCGCGCAGTCGAGGATAGGTTCAGCTTCCGCCGTAGACCGGGTTCTTTCGTGCGTAGCCATCGCCGGTTCGCACTGATGGTGTTGATCTCGCCGTTGTGCGCCACAAAGCGGAATGGTTGCGCCAAGGACCAGCTTGGCCGTGTATTGGTCGAATAACGCTGATGGAAAATCGCGAACCGGCTAATAAACGATGGATTTGCCAAATCGGGGTAGAATGCGCACAACTGTTCCGGAGTGAGCAGTCCTTTGTAGACCACAGTCCGGGAAGATAGCGAACAAAAGTAAGTTCCGGCTGGCGCTTGCGACTCTACTTCCTTGCGCAAGCCAAATAAGTCGAATTCGAATTTTGCCCGGTCCTGTTTTGATGTGAAGAAACACTGTCGAATCACGGGTAGGGTTCGCAAGGCTTGAGGGCCCAGGATCGTGGAATCGGTCGGCACCTCGCGCCATCCAAGAAAATCCAATCCACGGTCATTGGCCAGCTGCTCAATCGCCTTCTGTGCATCACAGGCATGCGCTCTCGGCAGAAAGACCATCCCCACCGCAAACACTGCGGGTAAGGCAATCCCACTCTCTTGCGCACAATTGCGAAAAAAATCTTCCGGAATTGCCGTAAGTAGACCTGCTCCATCACCACTACGGCCGTCGGCGTCGACTCCCCCGCGATGCCCCAGCCGGCGCAGCGCTTCGAGCGCACGCTCCACTACCTCGTGCGAACCAGTGCTTCCAAGTTGCGCCACGAACCCCACACCACAGGCGTCGTGATCGACAAAAGTGCGGTTGCCTGCCATCTATCATTTTCTACCCGGCATCTGAGACGAAAGTACAATCGAGAATTTCGATACTTAGGATGGATTTTTTGGAACTTGGGCAAATGTTAGCGTATCAATTTGGCATTTGCCGAGAGTCTCCGACCACGAGCCGGTGGCGGTTATGGCTTCCGTGTAGACGGCGAAGGAACGGCGGGAAGCGGAGCTGCAGCTTCCGGGAATGCGAGGCGAAAATCCTTGCCGAGGAGTCCGGCGATGCTTGCCGCTATCTGAGACTGAGTAACCGGCGGGATGTTGGAGCGTTCGCCTAAAGCCTCGGTGTCCGGCCCCATCACGGCGATCCAGATGTTCTCTGATCCTTTTTCTCGTACCCCGTGTTCCTGCCACTCTTCTAGGCCGCTGCCTCGACCGTGATCGGTCGTGATGATGAAAGTCGTTTGACCTCGATATTCTGGCATGGCCTGCATCGTTTCCCACAGTTGCCGGACAAATTGATCGAACTGATGCGCGCTTTCCAGCACCAGATCGTAACGTCCGGAGTGGGCCCAATTATCGGTTTCGCCATAGCCTACGAACAACAGGCGAGGATGAGACGACCTCACATAATCTACGAGTGGAATCTGCACAAATGAATCCCAAACATCTTCATCATCAAGTCGCGTGGTGGTGCGATATAGCTCGTTCAGTAGTTCTTGCCGCGGCGTGAGATTTCCTTTTTCCGGGAGGTCCCACCCAACCTGCATGATGAGCCGGCTGCGGGGCTGGTTGAAAATACTCTTGAAAACGTCCCAGGTTGCAAAAACTGCAACCTTGCCCTGGAATTCGGAAAGCTGGTTCATCCACTCAAAGACCGTGACGTTCGGGTTCGGCCCAAACTCGTTGCTGTCGATACGCGGATCAGGATGGCCAGTGAGCATTTCGTTATAGCCGGGATAAGAGAATGCCTGGCCGTTGGTGACGCGGGCGACGCTGCCTTTGTTCTGGTTGCCAAAGATTTGGCCCTGTTTGGCGACAACGGCCCATAGAAACGGGAAAAGCATCTCCCGGCGGTGATCAATGTCTTCGCTCCAGAATTCGTGGCGGAGTTTTTCAGGGCTTGCCCAAATCCCGCCGTTTTTCTCGTCCAATAGGCTTGGATCGGTGCCGGTGAAGACTTCCTGCCAACGCAGGCCATCACTGACGATGAGAACAACATTTCGTGTCTTGAGCTGCGCCCAGAGGGGCCAGGCCAAAAAGGTGAAGAATATACCCAGGACGGCAAGAAACCGCAGCTTGCCCTTCAATTGCCCTCCGTCTTCAGAAGCTGTAGCGCAAGCCAAATTGCATCACTCGCGGCTTGGTCAGGGTCTGAGTGAAATTTCCGAGCGTGGTGCCATAGAGCAGGTACTGATTTAAGGTACCATCGTCGAAACGAACGGCGTTAGTTACATTGAAGACATCCCAGGAAAAGCGGAGCCCCTGTGATTCGGTGAGCTTCCAGGATTTGGCGAGACTCATGTCGACGCCAAAGTACCCCGGGCCGCGGAGGTTGTTGCGCTGCCCGGCTTCTCCGGGATAAGCAAAGCGAAACGCATTCACAGCCGCTGGTCCTTCTTTGAAGACATTCGGCACGCCGTTTTGAATCGATACGCCGGTCTGCGGCGTAGCCCCCAAAAGCACTGCTCGGCCATCCTGCTCGTAACTGGTGGCGAAAGCGTAAGTAGAAATGCTGAAAGGATAGCCACTGGTCCAGCGAGTTAATCCGGAGATTTGCCAACCACCTAACAGGGCGTCTTCTCCCCTGTTCCATCCTCCGCCAAACTGCTTGCCGCTTCCAAACGGCAGGCCATAAACCCAGTTGGCATTAATCTGATGAGTTGTGTCGTAGTCTGACGGGCCATAGAGTCCATTGAGCTGCCAGGAGTTTATCACCTGCCCGCTATAAGCAACCGCGCTGGCGCTGCCTGCACCGTTCCCGTTTTCGTATTCGTTCACGCGCTCTGCGTTGGAATTGTCATCGAGAGATTTCGAGTATGTGTAATTCAGATCGAATTCCACTCCACCTGCATGCCGTCGCAACATGGCTTGAAAGGCGTTGTAGTTGCTGATACCGGTGGTTCGCCAGGCGTACATGGAGGAGAACTGATCGTCCCAGAATGCATACGGCCCGAGCGTAGAGCACGCGGGGAAACAAGCACCACCAAAGGGAACATCCAGGGAATACAATGCATAAACGAAGTTGGGATTGTCTGCGTAGTAGAGATCGTAGATATTCTGAGTTGCGGTTGGATTGCCTGGAATGCCGGGGGCATAACCTGACTCACCCGCCGCGCCCGGAAAAAAATCCTCCCAGAACGGAATCTTATTCACGCTGCTCTCTGGCGTGTTGGCCATCGCGTATTTCGCTAGCATTGTGGCAGCCTGAAAATACGTCATTCCGGACTTGGGGTCCTTCATGTCGACCGGTTCAGCCATATCCACTTCTTGCAGCAGCCGCCGGCCGAAACGGCCTACATACGACAGCTCGACGACAAAACGCCGTGGAAGTTCCCGCGTAATGGAGAGATCGACCACGTGCGAGTACGGTGTTTTCATCGAATTGTCGATTCCCCAAGCGAGGGCGAAACTGCCGTTAGCGCCCATTCCCGGCGGTGTGAACGGAAAACCGGGCTTTGGCTCCGGCTGCAGTTCCGGGACGGCAGTGCAATTGGGCCCTCCGGGCGCGCCATTGGGAATACTGGTCAAACTCACGAACCTCTGGGCGCAATCGGTGGTCAGCACTCCGGATGGATTTATCAAGTACGTGGTAAGGCCGAATGCTCCCTCGCGATCAAAACTGTTGACCACCCCCTCGCCGAAATGGTCATAATAAATTCCATAGCCTCCACGGATTGAAGTTTTGCCGCTAGAACCCAGCAGCTTCCCCCAGAATTGATTGGTTGACGACGGCGAATAGGCAAAAGCGAGCCGGGGAGCAATGTCTTTGTAGTCCGGGGTCCACTAAGGGGCTCGGCCGTTAGCCTGTCCGCTGAGGGCGAAGGAAATGACGGGTCGGTAGATCTCACCCAGATTCATTGCCGCCGTTCTACCCGCAAAAAATGAAGACAGGCTCGGCGTGGGCGAGACTTGGTTCCCATCGGTCTCGTACGGAGTTTGCAGCAACGTGTAGCGAACACCGAACGTGAGCTGAAGGTTACTCTTCACATGCCACGCATCTTGCGCATAAAACTCAGCTTCATTGGACTTGAAGTGACGAGGCACGAGGGCGCCCGTCGGCAAGAATTCTCCTGATTTGTTCTCGTTGTAAATCGCCTGGATCGAGCCAAGGATTCCAGTGACGTTAGCTACGGCTGCATCGTAGGAATAACGAAACGTCTGACTCATTACCGGAAAGGCCGGATCGTTTGCTGGGTCGAGGTCCTGTCCCGTAAATGCGATTCCGCCGTTAAGCAGCCAATCAGGATGCACTTCGCCTGTAAAGAAATTCTGCGCGTTGGAATTGCGGTTGTCGTTCAGAATCCGCCAATTTCCGCCAAATTCCAGCGTGTGTTGTCCGTGCGTCCAGCTAACATCGTCCACAAACTGATTCACGGGAACATTCACGTTGACCGTGCGGGCAAACGACACCTGATCGGTAAGGTTCCAGAATTCGATGTTGGAGTAGGGATTCGGCCCGGTATCACCCAGACCCTGGCGGACAAAACCGTACCGGAAATTATTAACCAGCTTATTGCCCAGCACAGCCGTGTATCCCACGGCCAGCCCTTTGCTGTTGTTGTGCAGAACCTGGCTAGGCGGCTCGCCGGGAAAGTTCGGAGCGTCGAGAGTGCGGTCGTTCTGGAGATTCCCACGCAGGAACAGTCGATGAGTTCCATTTGCGGTCAGGTTGTAATCCAACTTTGCCAGAAAAGTGTTCAAGTTGGTGGGTTGAGGGGCCGCGAAAGTGTAGCCCAGAATGTTTAACCCATCAGCACCGCTAGCTGTATTTGTATTGGGAAGCGGAAACGCTGGGATTGGGGTTCCGTCGGGGAACGCCTCTTTCCCGTTCCACAAATTCAACACCGCCTGGCTGACGCCGTTTCCGTTGGGGCAAGTCCCACTGGTCAAACAACCCGGATCCAGGCTCTTTATCTCAGACGGTGTCAAGCTCACGATGCTGCCATCTTGAGCGACGTAACTCACAATGCCTTGCCGCAAGTTGGCACTCGGGACAGACTGAGTGGTCTGCACTGCTTCCCGTGAACGCTGCCCTTCGTAATTAGCGAAGAAAAACAAACGGTCTCTGATGATCGGTCCTCCGACGGCAGCGCCGAAGGTATTGCGTATCAACTCACCGGGTTTGTTGGGCAAACCGCTCGTCAGTTGTGCTTCCTTATTAAACCAATCGTTGGCTGCGCCCAAAAGCGTGCGGTTGTACTCATAAGCACTGCCATGAAATTGGTTGGTGCCGCTTTTTGTAACAAGAGAAACCTGCGCGCCAGAAGAACGGCCGGAATCGGCATTGGCATTTGTAGTCGTCACGCGAAATTCTTCAAGCGAATCCATGGGGATTCGCAATGCGCCGGTAAACGCGTAACCGAGGAGCTGGTCATTGTTATCGAGGCCGTCGGCAGTGACGTTAGTCTGATCGCTTCTTGCGCCATTGACCGCGCCTCCGCGCGAATCTGCATCGGTATTCGCATTTGTGCCAACATAGGCCACGCCGGCCTGCAGACTCAGGAGCTCGACCGCATTGCGGCCCTCGGAGGGCAGAGCCTCGATTTGCCGCGAGTCAAATGGGTTGCCCAAAGTCGCGTCTACTGTATTGACGGCGGGCGCTTCATCATGAACCTCCACCACTGTATCCGCCCTCCCGACCGCTAGCGTAAAGTCCAACTTGGCCGGTGTATTCACCAGCAGCACGAAACTCTCCTTGCGTTTGGTAGCAAAGCCAGCTGCAGAGGCGGAGAGTGTGTAAGTGCCAGGGGGCACCTCGAGGAACTGATATTCGCCATGATCGTTGGTGGTTACATTTCGAGTAACCCCCATATCGGGATTCACAAGCGTCATCTGCACGCCTCTGATAACCGCTCCGGCCGGGTCAGTGACGATCCCTCGTAATGATGTGGTTGAGACCTGCGCAAAGAGACTCGGAACCAGGAGAATGAATACGATTTCGGCTCGCAGAACGGGTGTCCGAGAGCGTGAGCGGCCGGATGGCTTCGTCATCATGATTCCCCGCGGACATCATGAGTAGAAAATGAGGAACCACGAGAATACCGCCGAATTGTTACAAGCAAATGAAAGCCCGGTAAAGGTAGTGTCCTAATTTGAATTTACACAGGGAGGAGATGACTAAATGACAGACAGGAAGATTAGGAACGTACCCCGATAACGGATGGTTTTTATGTGCTCGTTAGTTGCGCTCGTCGGCAGGCTGGGCAGGTTGCTCGGTCTTCCTGTTTTTCTGATGTCGGTGCGCCGTGGCCTGCCGCGCCGAGGGCGGATTGAAGTAAGTATCGCTATAGACGACATCTCCCAAAAACTGATTCAAGCTGTCGCGAAAGCGCTGGCTCGAGATCTGCGTACGGATTTCCGTTTTCACCGCGTCCAGCGTTAAGGTTTCCTTGCTGATCATTATGTAGATGAAGTGAGCTCCGGCGCTACCGGGATCGGAGATCACCTCGGAAGTCTCTCCCGGTCTCAGATTCATCACCTTCTCATGGCTTGGAGGCAAGTTCTCGCGCCGTACCTTCTCCATTCTCGTATTGGGGTGGGTTCCCGGAATTCCAGCAGCAGTGTAAGCCTCGATTTGTAGCTTATCGGGATCTTCGCCATTCGCAGCGCGGGCGCGGAGGTCGGTGGCGAGCTGCGCCATCGCCTCTTGATCGGCCTTCTTCTGCGCCGCGTCCGGTTGCAACGCATTCGGCGTTACATCGGCTTTCGAGACTGCAGCCGACGTCTTTTGCCTTGCGTTGGGGATGAAAATCCGCGCGACGGTCGCCTGCTCGAAGGAAGATTCATTCCTTTTGTAATAGTTCTCAAGATCAGCGTCGCTGATATTGTTGGCGTCCTCTTGTAGTGCGCGGCGCAGATCCTGCGAAAGCAGTTGCAGGCGGGCGTAACGCATTTCTTCATTAAACGCCGGAGTCTTGTCGAGGCCTCGTTTCTCTGCTGCCGCAGCCATTCGCAGGTTCCGCGCATAAGCATTTGCCACCTTCAAGCGAACGGACAGCGGCATGTCCGGATCGAGAGCGTCGGTGAGCTTTTCGAATTGCGCACGAGTGATAACGGTTTTGCAGGCGGCGCTCGGCTCCGGGCCGTCGGGGCAGAAACCATTGATCGTAATCACCGCATCATCGGGAGCAACTTCTGTTTCGGGGCCGGTAGTGGCCGCGGCGGGGACGGGCGATGGGGCGGCTTGGCCCCAGGCCAGGCTGGCAATCAGAAGACCCGCCACGCGCTGGAAACGCACGACCTTATCCTCCGCCAGCTCATTCTAGACTTCGAAGGGCGCGGCTGGAAGCCGCGCCCTCACGAACTCAGAACATCCGATGGGCTCTACTGTTCGTAGGCTCCGATGTTGATTTCTCCGCTGCTGTTGATGCGTGCATTTCCCGCGTAGTCAGACGAGCCAACGAAGGGCTCCGATTCCTCGTACGAACTCCAGCCAGACCCGGACGGCGTACCCAAAGCCGTGTTGCCCGTGTTGAGGGCTGGAGAACCGGACGCAAGGTCCAGGTTTCCTGCTGACGAGCAGCTGGAGGCCTTTGTCGAGCTGTATCCTCCGGGTGGCGTATACCCGCTCGCCGAGCAAGTGGGCAGAGTAACAAAGTCGGGATTTGCAAAGACGGAATTCTTGTCCTGGCCGCTTCCGGACTGGTAGGACGAGAACGAGGAGTAGCTGGTCCCCTGCAACTGGAACGTCGGTGTCGAGGCAGTGGTGTAGTAGTCGTTGTAGTTAAGGGTCACCCCTTCCCCGGATGTAATTCCGTAGAGGAGCAATCCGTCGGAGCCGGCGTAGGCGATGTTATTCTCGAAGACAATACCGCTGGCCCGGTATTGGACCTGGAACTCGCCGGCCTGGGAGCTGGTGTTCATCGTGTTGCTGTACAGACTGTTATTCACGATGGTGATATTTTCGCTGCCTCCGCCGCCACAGTCGCCCGAGCACGCTGATGAGCTGTAGCCGCCCACCGTAATGCCCACATAGTTGGAACCGTAAACCAGGTTGTTGCGAATGATGACATTGCTGGAGTTGTCACCGCCGATTTCGCTGGCGGCCTCGATCCCGATATCATTCGCATAAACCAGGTTGCGTTCGAACACCACCTGCGTGCAGCCGTCGCAGTATAGGCCATCCTCATCGTACCCGCCGTCTTGGCCGCCGCCCTGTTCTCCAGGATTGTTAATGGCGCTGTTGTTGTAAATGACATTGCCATAAACATCGCCGTTAGTCGCTTGGTCGGAGCCGGTCGGGCCGGTTCCCTCGAAACCGATGGCGTCCATCCCGATGTTGTCATTGTTGTAGATGGTGTTATAAGCGACAACGAAGTTCTGCACGTTGCCGTTGTACGTGGTGGTTTCGCTCTCTCCGGTCAGACAGCCAGTGACCGTGTTGTGCGTTACGGTCACGCTGAGTGGAGTGGAGCTGGTTCCGAAAACCCCGATTCCATAAGCGTTCGGGCCCGCACTTTTCGACTGTTTTGCCGTGCTTTGGATGTTCTGAATGGTGTTGTTGGTTACGACAATTCCGGTTCCACCGCCGACAATCATGACTCCGGCGGGGACGTCTGATGTGCTCGAGGTTTTGTAATTTTGGATAGTGAAGCCTTCGATGGTCACGTAATTCAAACCAGCCGAGGCGCCGATGGTAAACAGCCCCTGCGTGTTGCCGCCCACGAAGGCATTGCTGGAAACGAACGACGGCGAGGTGCAGCAGGCAACTCCTGTGCCATCCACAATGGCTACGCCTTGCCCGTTAAAGATAACGGGCGCCGAGGATGTTCCCGAAATGGTGACGGGCACGCTCTCGTTATAGGTTCCAGCGGCCACCAGCACCGTGTCACCCGGTGCAACCTGACTGGCGGCGTACGAAATGGTGGCCCAGGGCGCACTGGAGGACGTGCCTGGGTTCGAGTTGCTTCCGGTCGGAGGCGGAGCCACATAATAGGTCGCGCCCGTTGCGGCTGACGTGGTCACGTTCAGCGGAGAACTTGCCCCCGAAGTGCCATCAGCATCCGTTGCTTCAACGGTGAAGGTGTACGTCGTCGAAGCCGACAGTCCGGTCACCGAGTAAGACGTGCTGGACGTGGTTGCGATCGCGGTCCCGCCCTCCAGCACCGTGTAGCTGCTGATGGTGCAGTTGGTGGGTGGGGTGACCGCCGTCCAACTCAGGGTTGTACTCGAGCTGGTCGTGCCCGAGGCGGCGAGCCCGGTCGGAGCACTGGGTACGGCCGAGCAGGAAGAAGCCGAGGTTGTGGCGGAGGCTTGACTTGAGTTGGCGCTGGTGCCGCCGCTGTCTACTGCCTGGACCACATAATAATAGGTGGTGGAAGCTGTCAGCCCGGTGTTCGAGTAGCTGGTCGTGGTCACGCCGCCGGCAATTTGACTGTAAGGTCCGCCATTTGTGGTCGAGCTTAGGATGTTGTAGCTGGTTGCGCCCGTGGAGGCCGTCCAGCTCAGATTGATCTGCGTAGAAGATGCAGTGGTCGCCGTCAGTCCCGTGGGTGCCGCGGGTACGGTCGTGGCTGACGCCTGGTTGGAGTTTCCGCTAGTGCCGCTGCTGTTGACCGCCTGCACGACGTAGTAATACGTGGTTCCGCTGGATAGACCGGTATTTGAATAGCTGGCCGTGGTCACTCCGCTGGCGATTTGACTATACGGCGCGCCGCTGGTAGTCGAGCGCAGCACGTTGTAGCTGGTGGCGCCGGTTGAGCCGGTCCAGCTCAAGTTGATCTGGCTCGAAGATGCGACAGTCGCTGTGAGATTGGTCGGTGCCGGCGGAGTTCCTCCGGTTGCGTTTGAGTAGAACGTGGCTAGTTGCATCACCCAGTTGTTGCCGCTGCCGCCACTCACTGAAGCGGTCGCCGCGTAGGATCCCGTGGCCGAGACCACCTCATCTTCCGCGTTATCGCTGTCTCCGGTAAGTATCCGTTGCGTGAAGCCGCTGCCCGGGCCGTTGGTAGTACCGAAGTTGTAGCAGGCGCCGAACAGCAACTCGCTGGCCTGCGTGGTAGTGACCGAGCCGCTGCTGGCCGTGGTGGCGGTCCCCTCGCCCGAGGCCGTCTTGTCCAGCGTGTTTACACCGGAATATTCCAGAATGCGCAGGTCGGGATAACCCGTGCTGCCACTGAGCTTCACAGTTATAGTGTTCGCGCCCGCTGCTGCGGCGACGATATTGCTGGCGTAGTAAATGGACTGGGCGATACCCACCGACGAGTTGGAATAGCTCGCCGCCAGCTTGTAGCTGTTACCCTTGCTGTCGGTTACGGACGAGACTGTGATTGAGCCGCTGTCCCAGCCGATGACCACGATGTTCATGTCTCCAGCGGTTTGCACAGAACTGTAAGCTGCCGACAGCGTGCCAGTATTTTTCGTGACGCTAGAGTTTACCTGCACGTAACTAATCGTTGCCGCTGCCGTGTGCGACAGTAGAGTCGCAAAAAGCATGACCAGAAAGACGCAAAAAAACGCCCGTGGAATGAACGCACCTTCGACGTTCCGCTGTCCGGACTTATGGAATCCTCTCATTGCATCCTCCTAAACTCGGCTCTCTAGCCGCATATCATCGAATAAGTGGTGTGTGTGATCTCCCGATCCGGCCTCGTTTCTCGGAAGGCCAGTCTCTCCAATCCAGACCATGCAGTCTCTAAAACGCGGACCGTCCCAACATCAGCCCCAAAATCGCTGCCATAACCCAAAACCCGGCTGCACCGACATATGGCAAAGTCCGAGACTCTCTGGGGAACTCAAACGGTCAATAGCTTAGGTAGGTTTCGATATATTGTCAATAGTTTTTATTTATTTCGAATATAGGCGATTCTTCGTTTCGTATTCTTTCGTATTGACAGAAAAAGAAGTTGGACGCTGGGCGACGCACACGCGGCGCATCTTCACTGCCAAGTCAATGATTGCCTCGAATCAGGAACGCCCCGATGACAAGCTGTGCGACGGTGCCGACGACGATCTCCGATAGGGCGGTGGAGACTTTAGGCCAGATGGCGAAAAAAGTGGCGCCAGCCCGACTCAAAGTGATGCCAATACCCGCACGTTTCTCCGGGCAAACTCCACTTACCTGTGTTTGTGTGAGTGGCGTCACGCGGCCGGCGAGTTGGAAGTTGCTCCACTGGCAATTTCGAGTATCTCCGACTTCTGGAAATGTGTTTTCTCAATTTACTTCCGTCCCACTGCGTCACTGTCGACGTCACGCGCCAACCTTTGGTAAGCTGTCGCTTCCGCGACTTACGCTCTGGGCAGGGCGATTGCCGAAAGGCGATTTCTCCCGGCCCCGGCCGGTAATGTTCCAATGGCGTCGCACCCCATCAGCGCGCAAGCATCGGCACCAGCCGTCGCTGTCTCGCAGCCCGTTTCCGCTCCGCTCACGAGCGCCGCAATTTTTCTCGTTGTCACGATCAATCCCGGCGACGAAAATCGCGCCTCGGTTCTTTCGCTGTGCGCCGATCTCTCCGGGCTTTTGCGCGCCGTCGGCTTTCGCGTCCTCGAAGGCGGTCTCTCCTGCATCATGGGCTTCGGTTCCGATGCCTGGGACCGCCTCTTCGGTTCGCCACGTCCCGCCGAACTTCATCCCTTCCGTGAAATTCACTCCGGCCCACGCCACGCTGTCTCCACATCCGGCGACTTGATCTTTCACATCCGCGCCAAGCATATGGATCTCTGTTTCGAGCTTGCCATGCAAATCATGGCTCGCCTCGAAGGGGCTGTGACCACAGCGGACGAAGTTCAGGGCTTCCGCTACTTCGACGATCGCGATCTCCTCGGCTTCGTGGACGGCACCGAGAATCCCACAGGCAGCCTGACCGCCAATGCTGTCTTCATTGGCGACGAAGATCCTGCTTTCACCGGCGGAAGCTACGTCATCGTGCAAAAGTATCTTCACAATCTCGATGCGTGGAATAAGCTCCCCACCGAAGCGCAGGAAAAGATCATCGGTCGGACAAAAGTCTCCGACATCGAACTCGATGACTCCGTCAAGCCCACCTCGGCTCACAACGCTCTCACCACCATCGAAGATAACGGCAGGGAAATCAAAATCCTCCGCGACAACATGCCCTTCGGCCGGCCTGGCCACGGCGAGTTCGGCACCTATTTCATCGGCTACAGCCGCTCGCCCCGGACCATCGAACAAATGCTGGAGAACATGTTCATTGGCCGCCCGCCCGGCAATTACGATCGTATTCTCGACTTCAGCACTGCGGTCACGGGAAATCTGTTCTTTATCCCGACCGCGACTTTCCTCGACAGTGTCTCCACTGACCAGCCCGCGCCCGCAGTATCCTCTGGCGCACAAAAGCTCGCGACGGCCTCGCCGCCGGTTGAAACTTCCGTCTCCACTGCGCCATCCAAGAATGGTTCCCTCGGCATAGGTTCCCTGAAAGGAGAAAATTCCCATGAATAACCTGCATCGCGAGCTGGCTCCGATTTCTGATGCTGCGTGGGCTCAAATCGAGGAAGAAACTTCGCGCACGATCAAGCGCTATCTGGCGGGTCGCCGCGTGGTGGATGTTCACGGCCCGGCGGGTTCTGCTCTCTCGGCCGTGGGCACAGGCCACTTGGGCGCGATCGCCTCGCCCGGAGACGGCATTACGGCCCATCAGCGTGAAGCGAAAACGCTCGTCGAGCTACGCGTTCCCTTCGACCTCGACCGCCAGATGATTGACGACGTGGAACGCGGCGCGAACGATTCCGATTGGCAGCCGGCAAAAGACGCCGCGCGCAAGCTCGCCTTTGCCGAAGACCGCGCGATTTTCGAAGGTTACTCCGCCGCCGGAATCGTCGGCGTCCGCCAGGGCACCAGCAATCCCAAAAAATCTCTCCCCGCCGACGTGCGCAAGTACCCGGAAGCCTTTGCACACGCCTTAAGCCAGTTGCGTCTGGTCGGAGTCAACGGGCCTTATGCCATTTTGCTCGGCGCGGACGCCTTTACGGAGCTCGCCGAAACCAGCGATTACGGCTATCCAGTCTGGAACATGTCAAACGCCTGGTCGAAGGAAAGATTATCTGGGCGCCCGCTATTGATGGGGCCTTCGTCATCACTACCCGTGGCGGCGACCTCGATTTTCACATCGGCCAGGATGCCTCCATCGGCTACTTGAGTCACACAGACACGCACGTTCGCCTTTATTTGCAGGAAACCTTCACCTTCCTCTACCTCACCTCCGAATCCGCCGTCGCCCTCGCCCCAACCTCCAAACCTTCTTGACGCGCCGTCTCTCAACAGCGAGATATTCGCATCTCGCCATGGCACGTATGCTGGCTTCGTTGGAAGACTGTTAAAGCCTATCGCAAGGTTTCAATCTGGTATAGCATCCACTGCGAGGTTTACCATGACAACGAATGCGATCCCACTACGAAGTGAGGTGGCCTACCAACCGCAAGCGGCAAAGGGTCTGGTATTGGTCCGGCTGACGATCGGCGCGATGTTCGTGTGGGTCTTTTTCGAAAATAAGGGCAAAGGCCTCTATACTCCTGCTGGCTATGCTGGCCTCATAAACTATTACATCACACATAGTCACTCGCCGGCTTTTTGGAAAGCGGTGATGGGTTCGGCGGCAAGTCATGCCGCAATGGCAGCTCCCTTGCAGGCGATTACCGAGATCTCACTGGGGATTCTGCTGGTGATCGGTCTTCTGACGCCCCCGGTCGCTTTTGTGGCGTTCCTGTATCTTGCAAGCCTCTGGGTTTCGGAGTGGGGCACGGCCTGGATCTGGGAACTGCTGGTTCCGGTGCTCGCATCGCTTGCGCTGGCAGTGGGACAAGCGGGCCGGACTTGGGGCGTCGACGCACGGCTGGCGCAGCGGTGGCCCTCCTCCCGGTGGTGGTGATTCAACAAATCCAGTGCGAGTGTCCGTCATCATTCCTACCCACAACGAAGCGCAGGCCATTGGCCGCGTGCTCACCGAGATCCCGTCCGATGTCGTCACTGAGGTCATTGTTGTTGACAGCAATTCCGCTGACAGCACATCCGAAATTGCCGCAAAGATGGGGGCCCGTGTCATCCAGGAACCGCAGCGCGGATACGGGCGCGCCTGTTTGACCGGTCTTGCCAGCGTCGACTCCCCTGACGTGGTCGTATTCCTCGACGGCGACTACAGTGATCGCCCGTCTGAGCTGCCGATTCTCCTGGCTCCGATCATCGACGGCCGCGCGGACATCACGCTGGGCTCGCGCCTTGGGGCAAAGACCATTCCCGGGGCACTACCCTGGCATCAGGCACTTGGCAACCGCGTAGCGGCCGGCCTGATCAGGGTGTGTTATGGCTTGAGAATCAGTGACCTCGGCCCGTTTCGCGCCGCACGTGCGGATGTCCTCCGTGAACTCACGCTGGAAGAGACCACGTATGGCTGGGCAGTTGAAATGATCTTAAAAGGCGCCCTGCAAGGATTCCGGATCGTCGAGGTGCCGGTCAGCTACTATCCACGCATCGGGAAATCGAAGATCGGCGGCACCGTGAGGGGCACTCTTGGAGCAGCGTGGTTCATTCTCAGCCTCATAGTGCGTTATTATTTTCGGCGTCGAAGGGCTGGCATGCCGCGGCCGATGTGAGGCTTCGTACGGCGATATCCTATGGAATCCTCCCGCCAGACGGTGGTGCGTATTCCTAGCCAAAACCGCACCCTCGTCATCATGGCGAAAGCCCCCAAGCCGGGAATGGTAAAGACCCGGCTCACTCAGAGCCTTTTCTCGCCCGCGGTCACCGCGTTGTATTGCTGCCTCTTGGAAGACACAGTGGCGATGGCTAAATCCCTGATCGGTGTAACGGTGGCTGTTATGTGCCCTGAGTCGGACAGGGACGAACTGGCACAGTTAGTAGGTAGCGGGGTACAGGTTGTGCCTCAGAAGGGCGAAGGTCTTGCCGCAGGACTCACTTCTGTGTTTCGACAGTTCACTGCCGCCGGCCAGCAACCCGTCATCGCGTTCAACAGCGACAGCCCACACCTGCCGCCATCGGTGTTGGAGAGAGCGTTCGAGGCGCTCGCCACGCGGGATGTGGTTGTCGGACCGACACACGACGGAGGCTACTATCTCATCGGCGCGAAGACCGCATACGCGACGCTTTTCGAAAATGATGGGATGGGAACTAGAAACGCGCTTGAGACATTGCTGGAGCATGCTCAAGCCCTGAAGCTTTCGATCGGATTCACCGAACCTTTCTACGACATCGACGTCGCTGATGACCTGATTCGACTCGGTCAGGAGCTACGATTGGCCCCAAGTAGGGCACCGCGAACAGCAGCCTGGTTTGCCGAATGGGAACATGCGGTCGGGCAATTGCATCCCTGTAGGGGAAAACTGTGAACTTTACGTCCTCAAGCAGGCTGTACGGACTGGGCGCCGTCTTGCTTGTGGCGCTCACGGTCTGCTCACGCAACTTTAGCCGCACCGGTGAACCGTCATTCATCGTTCCGCTGGCCATTGCAGCCATTGCGTACCTCCTGGCCATCCGCGAGTTTTTATCCACGCCAAAATTTCCAAGGCACGTCGTGATCTTCGGTCTCGCGCTGGCTGCTCTGTGGCACTTTCTGTTCCTACGGATGCCGCCAGGTTCAGATGACGATATTCATCGATATGTTTGGGACGGCCGTGTGCAGCGGCTCGGCTATAACCCTTATATCGTTATTCCTAGTGACTCGGCTCTCAGCAGGTTACACACACCTGAAACCCGCACTCTGAATCACCCGAATCTGCCCAGTCCTTATCCGGCGGGGGCTGAGCTTTTTTTCCGCGCGGTAACCGGGATTCACGAGTCTATCTTTGCGCTAAAGGTAGCGTTTCTAATTTGCGATTTCGCAATTGTTTTAGTGTTGTTCGATGTATTGCGTCGGAGTCGGCTGGGAGAGCACTGGGTTCTGGCCTATGCCTGGAATCCACTGCTGGCGACGGAAGTGGCGGGAAGCGGTCACATCGATATTGTCGGCGCGCTGCTATTGCTGGTGTCCTTTGCCGCGTTACAGCGCCGCTGGCGTGCAACGGCGGCCCTAGCCTTTGGGCTCTCGGTCGCAGTGAAAGTGCTCCCGATTGTGTTATTGCCGCTTTACTGGAAGCGCGTTCGTGTTCGCGATGCCGTGGTAGCCGCAGTCGTGGTCGGACTTTTATACATTCCATTTCTCTATCATGGTAGGATTCCGACCGGTTCGCTCGGCACCTATGTTCATAGCTTCTGGTTCAATGATCCGGTATTTGCGGCGCTCGAGCGTGTGGCCGCTCCCGAGTTTGTAGTTGGGCTGGCAGTGCTCGTCGGTTTTCTTACCGCAATTTGGCTGAGAAAGAAGTCTGTCACGTCTGCGGACGCATTCGCTTGGCCGATGGCTGCATCACTTTTATGCGCGCCGGTCGTTTATCCATGGTACCTGCTTTGGCTGCTGCCGTTTCTAAGGTCGGCCTCGACGCTGCCGATTATCATCTGGACAGTCAGTATCATCCCGACTTACGTGGCGTGGCATCTGCGGGCACTGGGGCGACCGTTTATCGTCCCTGGCTGGGTATTGCTGGTCGAATATGGATGGGTGGCAATCACCGCGGCAAGCATCTGGTTGCGCAGTATCAGGAAACCTGAGCACGTCGGCGCTTTACAAAGTGAAACGCACCGCCCCTGACACGATTCTGTATCCAGAAGCTAGTCGGCGTCATCCCACACACCATCCGTCCAATCAAGTAGAAAAGAGGGACTTTCCATGACAAAATCGATCCGTTTGATGCACGGTATTCTGGGTTTTGCAGTGTTGGTCCTGGCCACGACGTCCTGGGCGCAGAATCGCCCGCCAATTCTCGAAAACATCGCCAAGACCTATGGCATCGATTCGTGGGATCAAATTCAGGCGATCCGCTACACCTGGAACGGAGAAATCACCGGACTATTCAAAGCTTCCCGCGCCTGGGAGTGGGAACCCAAGACCGGCAAAGTCTCCTACGCGGGGAAAGACAAAGATGGGAAGCCGGTCAAAGTTACTTATATGCGCTCCGAGATCAATGACGACGTGAAGAAGCAAACCGACGCGGGTTTCACCAATGACAATTATTGGCTCCTGTTCCCCCTCCATGCTTACTGGGACACCAGCGCCACCGTAAACGATCAAGGCATGAAAAAACTGCCGACAGGCGCTGGTTCGGCCACATTGGTCTCAGTGAAATATCCAGCGGAACTCGGCGGCTACACGCCCGGTGACACCTGGGACCTGTACGTCGGCAAGGACAACCGAGTCGAGCTGCTTGTCTTCCGCCACGGCGGGGACAAGAAGCCGAGTCTCGTCACCGCAACGTGGACAGGCTACAAGAAGGCCGGTCCTCTTCTGATCTCAACGGAGCACCGTGGCACCGCCGATGGCAAGCTGCTGCACATCTTTATTTCGGATGTGGCAGTTAAGCTGACGGGCTCGGATACCTGGGTGAACGCGCAATAAAGAATAAGGCTCCGTGCCGTCGCGCGGTCACGGATCCCTTTCTCTTGCAACCACAACGGTAGTGCAAGAACTACTCAGCTTGGGCAGATCGCGATTGGCGGCTATGCGGATGCGCAGACGCGGGCGTTCTCCGCGAATGATCGGACAATAGAAGTCAGGCTGCGAGAGTGCCCCTTGGATGCGTCGACGTCCCGCACATCCGCCGTGGCATGTATTTCGAAACTCGCAAGGCTCGCAGGTTTGAGGAAGCGTGCGTACCTGCTTAAAAGCCGTAGAGTTTAGAATTTCGGGTCCTGCCGAAATCAAATCTGCCAGTTGCTCTCCAGCACCCGGCCAATAAACGCAGGGTTGTGTCGTGGCCCGTGGTGTCACTCGTACGGTGCTGACGCCGCAACCTGCCCGGAGCGGTGGAAGTCCGGCGATTGCGCGAACCAGCGGCTCGCCAATCGCGATCACATCAGTCTCCGCAAAGAGACGGCAAAATCCCTCCCAGTATTCTTCATAGCTGAGCGCATAGAGGTCCGATCGCACAGCTTGGTACACATTCACACGCAAAGGAGCGTCAAACTGTTTGGCTACTCGCGCCACCTCGGACAGACGCAAGTAGTTCGACTTCATCATCACGGCGACGATGGTTACCGGCACGCCCAGGTTCACACAACGCTTTGCCTGTTGATGGATGAGTTCCCAATTGCCAGGTCCGCGCTGCGCATCCTGTTCCGCTTGTGTGGGGTAGTCAAGAGAAAACTCGATGTCGTGAAATGCGCGTAGGTCGTCGTCTTCAAGGACGGCAACACTATGACCGTTGGAAGTGATGGTGAGCTGGACCGCGTTTGTTTGCAGATAGGCCAGTATCGCCTTGAAGTCCGGATGCATGCCGTTCTCACCTGTGCCCAGGTTTACCGAGCGCACCCGCAGTCGTTCCATGACTGCCTTCACTTGGTCCAGGGACAGACGATCTGCGCGAGTTGGATCGCGGTAACAGAAAGCGCAAGCGAGATTACATTCGTTGGTAAGCCCGATCCCGAGCGAGATGCCGGTGTCGTTCACCACCCCGCTGCATCTGCTCGATAAAGACGAAATTGGGGCCTCATTCACGCACGTTCCTCCATTACCGGAGACATACGTCGTGCCAGATAGTGCGTGTAGCGGGCGACGGCGGCAAACTCCGGTCGCACGCCCAACTTGCGCTCCAGTTCAAGAATTCGTTCATACTCAGAGCTGCGAGAAATCTGAAATGGTAAGTAATCCGAAATGACGCGTATTCCTCGCATGGCGATCGCTGTGAGTGAAGCCGCCCTCAGGGTGGCTTGCATGCCCTCCGTTGTGAAAAGCCGCACCCTTCCTCCATAGAGAGACTCTTCTCCCCACTCCGCCCCTAGGCTATTTTCCGCTGCCCTCAAATCGCCCGCTTGAATAGCGGCCTTTAATACCTCGCCGGAGCGGTTACGCACGAGGAGGGACAGTATCGCCGACGAATCTCTCATCGCGCGAGCAGCGCCGCACAACAGAGCACCCGGGTCTTCGACATATTCCAATATGTCGTGGCACACAATGAGGTCGAACGATCCAGGCCGGAAAAAATTCGCCAGGTCGACGGCGTCGCCGTGTTTCAGTGCAACTCTCTCCGTTACTCCTGCTTCCTGCGTGGCACGCCTGGCGAAGTCCAGCATCGGTAGGGACGAATCCAGCAATGTGACGTGAAGACCCAGTCGCGCCAGGCGCACCGCGATGGCGCCGGTGCCGCACCCGAGATCCAGAGCGCGCAAAGACCCTGTGGCCTGTGGCAGGAACTCCTGCAAGTAGGCAAAGGCAAGATCGAGGCGCAACCGACCCTCTGGAGTTTCGAGGTAGGCGGCGTACTTGTCAGCGCCGCTCCGGAAGCGTTCGCGGTCGGCATTGGCGGTCATCTTCTTCATGCGACACTCACGCGATTCCAGCCACAAGTGTCCCAGAGCGTATATCGAAACGATTAGGAACCGCAAGAGTACGACTGCGAACGGGACATCAAGCCACAGTCGGTTCCAAGCCGAGGTGATCGTCAACGGCGGCAAACACTCTGTTAAGAACCGGGCTGAGCGGTGCTGACCTTGTTCTGGAGTAAACCCAAAATTTCTCTTTCAACAACCGAAATGTCAGTTGCCCCAATATGCTTGGTATAAATGCGGCCATCACGCGCTATAAGAAACGCGATGGGCAGGCCGAGAACTCCTCCGTAACGTTCGGCGATTTGTGGGTTGCCTAAGACCACGGGATAATTCATCTTGAAGCGGTGATAGAAATCGCGCACAGGATCTGGGCTGTCGTCCATCGAAATCCCGATAATTTGCAAACCCTGCTGTCCGTATTTGTTCTGAAGGTTTGCAAAAAGCGGAACTTCTTCGCGACACGGGTCACACCAGGTTGCCCAGAAGTCCAGAAGAACCACCTTTTCCCGATAAGTCGAGAGCTGGAGGAGTTCACCACTCAACTCGGGCAACGAGAAATCCGGAGCAAGGTCTCCGGGTGCGGCGGAGTGCTGGGTACTGGAACGGCCGGAACGTTGATGCAAGAAATACACTCCCAGCAGGGCCAGGATTGCCAGAGCACCAGGAAGTCTTTTGTTAGACACGGAGAATCGCGATTTAATCGCCCTTCGTCACCGGGTAGCCTTTATCCACCCAGTCAGTGCCAAAGTTGTTGGCGATATACAAGACCTTCACGTTTGTAAAACCCATGGCCTGCAGGGTGGCGTCCGCTGGTTTGACGTTAGGACAATGGTTCCAGGGGCAACACCCACAATAAATGACAATGAACTTCTTGCGAGCTAATGATTCTACGCGCTGCCGCAGTTGCTGCAGGCCACTCGCAGTGGAGGCAGCTCCGATGTATTCAGAACCAGGAATATGCGCCTGCGAATAAAGCACATGGAACCCGACCTGAATCAAAAGCGGCTTCTCACTTATCGAAGACTGAAGAACTTTGACTAAATCCTCAGGCTTGATCAGCTGCGAATTCGATATCGAGCCGGCCTGCTGGGCAGGGAGACCGGGAGCCAGTATAGTCAAGACCAACCGGAGGATAGGAATAATCGGGAAAGCTTTGAAGGTAACGTTCATTAGTGTCCTGCACATTATCGGTTCTTGGATAGGCCGCTGGCAAGGAAAGCTGCCAGTATTAGTACTCAGAAGTCGGCTGGCTACCGGAATTTCCCAGGTCATGGGATTTGATCCGACACCTGCCCGCTTAGTGGTACTGATCTGGCAGCCCACTTACGCTGCTAGCCGGATTGAAGCCTGTGGAAAAACTGGTGAACCGGTTTTGCCTGCACTGAAATCTACAAGTTGTCCCAAGTTTGACCCGACAGTTGCGTCACGGGAATTATCGCGGTGCCCGGCATCACCAGGCTTTAACCAAGACCGAGGGGTCACCTTGATCAACACCTGGATCGTCCGCATCGGCATCGTAAATGCGTGAATGAGAGCGGGGCACAAGAACAGGCTCGCGACTTCTTAAACCATCCATCGCTGTGGTCGATAAAAAGATGTCCGGCCTCGTTCACCTCAATCGTTAATAGAGTGAAAGTAACAAACATCCTAAGTTAGGAGAACCACGATGAGCGACTTTACATTCTTGTATCGCGGCCGAGACACCCATGCATCACCCGAACAAATGCAAAAGACGATGGAGAAATGGCGTGCCTGGTTTAAGGAACTCGGGGAGAAGGGTCACCTAAAGGACATCGGACACCCCTTGGAGAACACCGGCAGAGTGGTCAGGGGCAAACAGAAGTCTGTAACCGACGGACCGTTTGCAGAAGCTAAGGACGTGGTCGGAGGCTTCACATTGATCCAAGCTCCGGATTTGGAGCATGCCGTAGAACTCTCCAAAGACTGCCCGATTCTCGAAGTTGGTGGAAGTTCGTCCAATCCAAGTCTTGAACATGTAAATGGAACTCACCGACCATCTCTTTCGGCATGCGGCCGGCCGCATGGTCGCGGTGTTAACGCGCATCTTTGGAGTCCACAACCTGGCGCTCGCAGAAGATGTCGTTCAAGATGCCTTCTGTCGAGCGCTTGAGGTGTGGTCATTCCGAGGCGTGCCGGAGAACCCTGCCGCTTGGTTGATGGCAGCTGCCAAGAATCGCGCACTCGATGTACTACGCCGCGAACGAACCGCGCGAACCTTCGAGCCGGAGCTAAGTAGATTTCTCCAGAGCGAGTGGACACTCGCACCCGTTGTAGAGGAAATGTTTGCCAACAACGCAATCAAAGACGACCAACTCCGCATGATGTTCTCCTGCTGCCATCCTCGCTTGCCCGAAGAAGCGCAGGTCATGCTCATCCTTCATATCTTGTGCGGTTTTGGCATTGACGAGGTCGCGAGTGCCTTCGTGACCACGTACACGGCAGTGGAGAAGCGGATCCCGAGGGCTAAGAAAGTTTTGGCCGGGTCCAATCGGCTCTTCGACACACAGGCTCCATCTGACTTCTCGACGCGCCTTCCTGCGGTTCAAAGGGCCCTCTATTTACTCTTTAATGAGGGCTATCACGGCGCATCGGCCGAGTTCGCAGTTCGCGCCGAACTTTGCCACGAGGCTATGCGACTTGCGGCTATGCTCTTGGACCATCCGCTTGGAGCAACTCCTGTTACATATGCTCTTTCCGTCCTTATTTGCCTCAACAAGGCGAGATTACCGGCACGTCTGAACGCTTCAGGAAACCTGAACTCTCTTTTCGATCAGGACCGATCCTTGTGGGATCAGAAGCTGGTAAGCGAGGGGGTGCGGGGCCAAGACAGAACGCCTGATCCCGCACGTCCGCAGGCATGGCCCCCTCGCCACCCTCTTGACGAGGGACAATCTGCAGATTCTGGATTGAGCCATCGACCGAACCGGACATGTGCTCGGTACGTATCTTCACGGTTTCTTCGACAATGATTCGTTCCGGCACAGTTTTCTGGACTGGGCCCGTACTTTCCGGAACTGGGCGCCCATCAAAGAAGAAGAAAAGGCGTTTGCCACCGCCGAAAGGAAGGCGCGCCTCAATCGCTGGGCCGACCACCTGCCAGGTTCCTTGCAACTTGACTTGATGCGGAGTTGGATCGTTCCGAGACCTGAAACGGCTATTCGCTAGGAACACGCTCGGCGCACTCCGCTTATCTCGCATCCTGGTCGGCTAGGTAGGGCTGATCGAAGTAATCAGCGCGTACCAGAGGCGCGAGCTGAGCTCGTTGTTCCCAGCCGTCGCGTTCCAGATCGGGCACATCGGAAAACTCTCTCACATAACCGAGGCAAAGATAAGCGACCAATTGCGCTTCCCTCGGAACTCTCAACAGTTCTTTGATGGCCAGCGGATCGAGAATGCTGACCCAGCCCACGCCGATGCCCTCGGTCCGGGCGGCCAGCCACAGGTTCTGGATGGCGCACACAACCGAATAGACCGATGTTTCTGGCATGGAATGACGGCCGAGGTAGTGACCGCGCTCGCTCTCATCGTCACACAGCACGCAAAGATGCTGGGGCGCTTCGAGAAGTCCTTCCAGCTTGAGCCGGGAGTACAACTCCTGGCGGTCCCCTTGATAGCGGGCACGAGCATCGGCATTCGCGCACTGAAAGATTCCGTGCACCGCCCTCCGAAGTCCCTCGTTGCGCACGACGATAAATCGCCAGGGCTGCATGAAACCAACCGATGGAGCCTCGTGGGCAGCCGCGAGCAGTCGGTATAGCGTGGCATCGTCGATGGGTTGCGGCAGATATCCGGCTCGCACGTCGCGCCTTTCGCGAAGCGCACGATAGACGGCGGTTCTCTCTGCTGCTGAAAAGTCATTCTGCGCTGGTGTCACCATGCTTTGGACCATCGCGCCCCCTTGTGTTGTTCATCTCGAAGACGGGAATCGACTCCGGACTCAAGTTCGAGCAAGCGGCCAAACAGCCAAAGTAAATCAGACAAGCGATTGATATAGGGTAACGCGTGCGAGTCGACGGTCGTGCCATCTTCGATGAGTCGGACAATCGATCGCTCGGCGCGCCGACAGACGGTTCGCGCAATTTCGAAGGCCGCAGCTTCGGTGTGGGCCCCAGGCAGCGACCAATCCGAGAGAATCCCCTCCTTCGCTTCGATCGTGTGAACGAGGTCCGTCAGATGGTCCACATCTTCTTGAGTAACGGTTGCTCGAGGCTCCGTCCCTTTCGTTGGGCCCGCCAGGGCCGATCCAACGCGAAACAGTGACTTCTGGATGTTCGTGGTCCACGAAGAGATCTCGGCATTGCTGCAGATGCTTCTGGCAAAGCCCAAAGTCGCATTGAGTTCATCGATGGTCCCGTATGCTTCCACCCGCAGGTCGGCTTTCGACACGCGAACGCCGCCGGGCAACGACGTCTGGCCTTTGTCCCCTCGCTTGGTTGCGATACTCACCTGGCCCCCTGTTCCGAGCATTCGAAACTTAAGCTCTGATACCCATGGAATCGATCTCGCGCAGATCCTGTGGAGTTACGACCACAATGGCTCCGTAGTTCTCCGTCTCTTTCCTCGCCTCATCCCGAGTGAACCCGAAAAACCGGGTCAGCGCGCACTGCATAACCCCACTGTGGGTGACGACCGCCAACGGGGTATTCTTGTGTTGGGCGATCACGCGCCTGAATTCAGCCTCGACTCTGGCCGTAAAGTCTCGATAAGCTTCGCCTTCGGGAGCGGACCGCGCCGGGAAGTCGCGGACCCACAACTCGGCTTCCGTGGGATAACTCCGCTGCACTTGGTCCCAGGTCAAACCTTCCCACCGCCCAAAATGGATCTCGCGAAATCCGGATCTGAATTCAACCGGGGCGCCGATCCGCTCACTGATTGTAGTCGCGGTGCGTGAGGCTCGACGCAGGTCGCTCGAATAGATACGCGTAATGCCGAGAGGCGCGACCTCCTCCATGATGGACCGCAGACGGTGCAGTCCGGCTGCATTCAGGTCGGGATCCGAGTGACCGCAGAACTTGCCAGCGAGATCCGTTTCCGCGTGCCGGATGAGGACGATCTCTGTCATGGATGCCAGACTCCGCACAGATACACAGCAATCTCTGCCAACTGATTCGTGGCGCCAAAGCAGTCGCCCGTAACTCCGCCAATGCGGCGCCAATAATATAGACCGCTCAACAACGTCACAGCCAGAGTCGCCGCAAGGGCACTCCACATGGCTCGGCGGAGCGCGTAGGCAACAAGGATCAACGCGAACAAGCTTGCGATGGCAAGCGACGCAGCTGAGATTTGACGGGCGATGCGGGATCCCTGGCTATGCAGGGAAGACTCACGCGCAGCGGGCAGCACATAACCGAGAGGAAGAGCAGTCCAGCGGCACAGCACGTGGCCCGAAATTACATACGCAGCGAAGCGGTTGAGCGGAAGATTGGCCAGCAACAGTACGCGCAATCCTACCGAGACCACGAGTGCCACCGTCCCAAAGGTCCCGATGCTGCTGTCTTTGAGAATGGCAAGAATCTGTTCCCGGCTCCATCCCCCTCCAAACGCGTCGGCCACATCCGCGAGTCCGTCTTCATGCAAGCCGCCGGTGGCGAGGACCAACAGGGCTAGCGTCAGCAGGGCTGCCACCGCGGAAGGCAGATGACGAATGAACCATAGATATGCAACCGAGCCGAAAATTCCGATGAGCAAGCCGACCAAAGGGAAGAACTTCGCTGACCGCGACAGCGCGTTCTCGTCATAGGGAAGCCGGCCGAGCGGCAATCTCGTCAGGAACTGAAACGCGGTTGCCATGTCCTGAAGTATCCGGATCATCGTTCCGACTCCCTGGGACTTGCTCCGCTTACTCCCGCAGAAGAAAACGTCGCCATCTCGGAATACAGACGTAATGCGGATTCAATCACCGGCATGGCCAGAACCGCGCCCGTTCCTTCGCCTAGTCGCATCCCGAGGTTCAGGATTGGCTTGATGCCAATGTGGCGCAGCAAGTGACGGTGCCCGGGTTCCTCGGAACAATGACCGGCGAACATGTAATCAGCAATCTGGGGAGCAACGGCATGGGCGATGGCTGCAGCCGCTGTGGAGATGAATCCATCGCAGACCATTGCCATACGCCCGGCGGCCGCCCCGAAGATGAATCCCGCCATGGCAGCGATTTCGAGACCACCGACGCAGCGCAAGATTTCGAGTGGCTCGGGATTTGACAGCGAAGCGCCGAAGTGCCGCTTGATCGATCTTTTGACGACATGCAACTTGCGGTTTCGTCCGGTATCGTCGAGCCCGGCCCCGCGACCGGTGACTGTGCCAATCGATTCGCCGGTGAGCGCAGCCGTGATGGCACTGGCGGCGGTCGTATTCCCGATTCCCATCTCTCCGATCGCGACGATGTGGTGTCCTTTCTCCCTGGCTTCTTGCGCCAGACGAGCGCCTGTCTCAAGCGCTTGCCCCAGTTCTTCATGCGACATCGCAGCTTCCCGGTGCATGTTGCGACTCCCGCGGCGGACCTTCATGCGGCGAAGACCGGGGGCCTCGTCGAATTCGAAATCGACGCCCACGTCGACTACCGTCAGGTCTGTGTCGTGCAAGCGTGCTAGCACATTGATGGCCGCGCCCCCGTGGAGAAAGTTGAGCACCATCTGCGCCGTCACCTCGCGCGGATAGGCGCTGACACCTTCATCGGTCACTCCGTGGTCTGCGGCAAATACGTACACGGCTTTGCGCAGAGGTTGAGGCATCTGCCCGGAAAAGATCGAGTACGCCTGGGCGGCAATGGCTTCCAGACGGCCCAGACTGCCAATCGGCTTGGTCAGGCTGTCGAGTTGCCGCTGCGCCTCGGCGTTGTACGCTGCCTCGCAGGGCGCAATGGCAGAGATCACATCGGCAATAGAGAACGTCTGGGCTGAGATCATAGAACTCGCTCCCTTCTTCCTCGAATCCGTTCTTCGAGAACGGAACGATGCTGCGGCGGACACCGGAAGGCACGCTCCAGAAGCTCGGGTTGCAATATCTCCTCTGGAGCCCCTTGTCTCAGGTCATCCTCGGGACTCAGCAACCAGACCGAGGAGAACGTTCCCTCGATCAGGGTCAGGTCATGCATGGAGGCGAGGATCGAGATCCCTCTGGCGCTCAGCGAGCGGATCAGATCGGCCATCTCGAGTTGCCGCCCGATGTCGA
Source organism: Terriglobales bacterium (assembly GCA_035624215.1). Classification (GTDB taxonomy): domain Bacteria; phylum Acidobacteriota; class Terriglobia; order Terriglobales; family Acidobacteriaceae; genus JAFAGX01. The sequence continues at coordinate 9,246 of DASPRY010000080.1, read as the reverse complement.
GGTGCTGCGTGGGTTCGTCGAGGAGAAGAAGTTGAGGACGTTGGGCAAGACCGAGCGCGATCTTGACGCGTTGACGCTCCCCTCCGCTCAACTGGTTGAAGATGCGCCCCCGGAGCGATCGCGTATCGGTAAGATCCATCGCCTCCTCGATGGCCGCGCGGTCGGCAGCCTGCAATCCTCCGAACATTCTGAGGAAGGGAGTCCGGCCCTGTTCGATGATCTGCTCGACCGTGAACGCGAACGGCACATCAACGTTTTGGGGCACGAGGGCGATGGATCGGGCAATCGCACTCTGCTTGAGGCGATCGAGTGGTTGACCGAGGAGCCGGACTTCTCCTGAACCCGGCGAGAGCGTGCCTGCGGCCAGACGCAACAACGTGGTTTTGCCGATGCCATTCGGGCCGATGAGCGCGACGCACGCGCCGTTTGGCACTACGCCAGTGATTTCGTCAAGGATCAGACGATCTCCGTAGCAGAAACTCGTCTGGTCGAACTCGAGTAGAGGAGTCACAGGAGTGTCTCCTGCTTCGTCTTTCTCAGAAGATAAAGAAAGAACGGACCGCCAATGAAGGCCGTGAGAACCCCGACCGACAATTCCGCGGGCGCGATGATGGTACGCGCGACCGTATCTGCCAGAAGAAGAAAAACGGCTCCCGCGAGGGCGGTCGCTGGCAGCAGGCGAGTATGATCTGCTCCCAGAATCATGCGCATCATGTGGGGAACCACCAGGCCCACAAAACTGATCAGTCCTCCCAGAGCCACGGCCGCGGCCGTAAGCATGGATCCAATCACAATGATGGCAATGCGCGTCTGCTGGACATGAATCCCCAGATGAGTTGCGTACTCCTCGCCCAGAGAAAGCGTATTAAGCCGGCGCGCCAGAGGGACTGATGCGGCTAATCCCAACGCGAACATCATGGTCACGATGGTTAGCTGACCCCAGGTCGGCTGCCCGATGGTTCCGTGCAGCCACGATGCGAGCACCCGCAAGCCCGTACCGAAATCGCGGTCGAGCACTTCAAGGAAGTAGGACGAGTAACTGAGCATAGTGCTTACCGCGAATCCCGCCAGTAGCAGGGTCACTACCGGCGTGCGGCCATGGACTCGGGCCAGCGCATAGACCAGCAGGATGGAGCACACGGCGCCCACGAACCCGAGCAACGCAGTCGCGCCGAAGCCAGCGACGGTTACCGAGGAAAGCAGAAACACTCCCACGGAGGCTCCGAGGACAGCGCCTCCCGATGAGCCGATTACGTAAGGATCTGCCAGTGGATTCCGGAAAAGCCCTTGGAAAAGCAACCCTGAAACGGACAGCGCACTGCCCACGAGAGCAGCCGCCAGGATGCGAGGCAGACGAAGGCTGAGAACAATAATGCGTTGATCTGCCGTCAGAGATTCTCTGCCGAGAAGCGCCAGAGCCAGCTTCCGTGCAGGCACGCCGACGGCACCGACTCCCAGAGAGACTACGATCGCCAGCGAGAGCGCTATCGTCAACATTCCCACCCACAAGCCTTGGCGCGGAAACCGGCGTTCTTCCGCGCATGAGGCAAGAGCGACAGCATCCTGTGTCACTTGCCGGGCCACGACTCACCTCCTAGAGAGAACTTCAAGCCGAGCCGAAACATAAACGGAAGCGAGGGATAACCGAAGGCCTCACTGTAGTGCTCGCATAGCAGATTTGAAAAGTTGGCTTCGGCAGCAACGTAGCGGTTCATCTGATAACTCGCCGTGAGATCGATGCGTTGGTAAGCTCCATCGAGATTGCGATTGGGCAACAGCATGGTGGTTCCGCCATTGGCGTCGAATTCCAGAAAATCGCTGTCGTCTCTGCTTCCCACCAGCGTGCCACGAAGGTCCGTGAAGAGACGCTTACGACGATAAGACAGCTCGAAATAACCGGTGTGAGGAGCGCGCCGGAATGGACGAGCGCCGATCAGCGGAGAAAAAATACCGATCGGAATCGTGGGAAAATCTGGGTTAAAGCTCGGCCCAATGGCATCGCTGGTAAAGGAACGCTGGATCCGAGCGTCCAGATAGGTGTATCCCCCGCGGGCGAATATGTTGTTCGTGATCTGATACTCGACTTCGGTTTCAACTCCCTGAGCGAGATAAGCCTGCGAATTGACGGTTGCGCCGAACACAGCAGCCGCCGCAACGGCGCTGGGAATGCCGAGATCGATGAGACCCTGCTGCGGGATGTATTCGATTCCGTCGGTGAATTCGTTGTGGAAGAGGGTAAGACTTACGCGTCCGTGGCCGTTGAGGAGCATCTGGTCAATGCCGCCGTCGTAGCTGCGCGACCGCACTGGTCCGATGGTACCGACGTGGTACTGCGAGATGAGGCTGTTGCCGCCAGGAAGGCTTTCGAGCAGCGCGTAAAGTGACGTGGTTTGATCGCTGACGCTTGGTTCCTTGATGCCTTGCCCGAAGCTGGCGCGAAGTTTGGTGCCATAGAAGAAACTGTCCGAGTTTCCGCGGGCTGCCTGCCACGCGAGCGAAACGCGCGGCGTACTGGCGAAACCAAACAGGCCGTTATCCTCGAGGCCCCCGCCAAGCGTGTAGAAGAAGCGGTTGCGAACATCGCCTTGAAGTTCGAGCGTGTAGCTATAATTGCCGCGCTCGATCGAGCTGGTTGGGCCTCCCGCGTAGCCGCGTTCGTCTTCGTAACGAAATGCCAACAAACCGAGAAGATGCTGATTGAAGCGGTAATCCGACTGCGCGTAGACGAAGTCTTTATCGGTGGAGGTTGGAAAGGAGTTCGGATAGGTTTCGGGATATTGATATACGGCCTGGCCGTTGACAGTGTATCCGTTGGCGCCATGAAGCGTGACTGGCGCGCCGAGATAGTCGACCAGGGCTCCGTCGAGATATTGCGGAATGCCGGAAGCAGCAAACTGCGTGTAGTTCGATCGCAGCCTGATTCCGCCGTAGCGAACAAGGTTGTGCCAGTTCGACGTTGACTGATCTTCCCATGTTGCACCGAAATAGCTGTCTTCGTTGGCCTGTTTTGCCAGAGTCGGTATGACGTATAAGTCAATCGCATTGGGTTGGCCGGAAGCGACCTGATCGTGGTGCACGGTTGCGCGCAGGCTCGAGTTTCGGGAAAGCTTTAAGCCGTAGCTGCCAACGAATGTGCCGTTGTGGAAGGTGTTCTCGGGAACGGAATTGCCAGTATCGAAGCGGGAGAAATCGGAGAAATAGTCGAGCCGCTTCCAAAATCCGCTGAATGTGCCTTCTTGGTGATAGGTGCCGAAGTTTCCGCCATCAATCATGTATGTGAACAGGGGCAGCGGGGTGGTTCCGCGGGGAGTGGTGAGGCTGACTACGCCTGCCAAGGCATTCGAGCCGTAGAGGACGCTGTTGGGGCCGCGGAGAACTTCTACTTCCCCGATGGCGGCGCTCGAGAGACTAGCGAACTCGACGTTGCCTCCAATGTCATTGGCAGGAATGCCGTCGATCAGAAGCTTGTTGGCGTCGCTGTCACCACCGCGTATGAAGAGTGAAGTTGTCCCGCCCGCCTGACCCGTCTGAACAGCTTGCACCCCCGGAACAAAGCGCAAACCTTCGTAAATGTCGCGCGTACCTTCATAGTCGGGCGGCGATAGCGTGGTAACAGTTGCTCCTAACTGCGCCTGCGGCGTGGGGGTTCCGGTTGAGGTAACGGTAATCTGCTCCGAAAAAGAAGGGATTGGCAGGGTGACGTCCAGGAATACATCGTGACGGTCGCCTTCGATTGAGATTGCTTTCTCAACTGTCCGAAAGCCGGGCGATGAGACGCGCAGGCGCGATCCTTCAGCGGATGGTCGTTGAAAAACGTATTGGCCGTTGGCGTCGGTCATGACGGTTGCGACCGGGATTTCTTTGTCGTTTTCAAGTAACTCAACCTTTGCATTGGCAACAGCCGCGCCCGATGGGTCCGAAATCGTGCCGTGGATGGAAGTGTCGGGCAATGTGAATGCGATGCCAGCGAAGGTAAGGATGCAAATGCAAGCGAATCCAATTTTGCGCGAAAGTCTGAACATGGTTTTTCCCCTCGGAAGTTTTCGAGCGGGCCGGTCTCCTGGCTTCGCGCGTCAACGGCATCGGCCGCCTTCCCGGAGATTTCTCTCTCCAGTGGCCTGTGGCCGCGCCTCTTCGCTTACAGTTACGGGGTAGTGGCGGATTTGCACCGCTCTTCCCGATTATCCCGTTCGTTTCGCAGTTATTGTTGGAGATGGAGCGTCCATCTCATATTGATTTCATGGGTGAAATTGCTTTGCCAAATCCTCCAGCGCGTCGAAGACGACCGGACTGGGAGACTCGATCCGGTCATCGACGTAGTAAATTCGGTTGTTTTTGACCGCCGCCATCGTGAGCCATCCAGGCCGGGTGCGAATGGTTTCGATAGACATCTTTGAACCGCGGACGAGCAGCAATGCCTCTGGAGCACGCGCGAGAATGGCCTCGAGACTGATTTCGGGCCATTCTTCGGGGACATCGCTAGTGACGGAATGACCACCGGCGATTTCGATGAAGTCCGTGATGTAAGCATCCTTGCCGATGGTGACGATCGGGTCATACCAGATCGGCATGAGAACCCTGATCGCCGACTTGCCGGCGACTCGCTGACGCACCGCAGCCTCGCGTGCGCGTAGGGCTCGGACAAGCCCTGCGGCTTCCGACTCTCGGTTTAGTGCGAGCCCGACGTTAGCAATCGATTTGTAGATGCCTTCGATTCCCCGAGCCGTAACCATGAATACTGGAATTCCAAGTTTCTGTAACTCGTTCACCGTCTCGGCGCGATTCAGATCACCACTCGCGAGAACGAGATCGGGGTGCAACGAGACGATGGTCTCGAGCGAAGGGCTCAGGGGTAATCCGACGGTTAGCTTGGATTTGGCCTCCGGTGGATATTTGGTGTAATCGGTGACGGCAATAACGTCCGAACCGGCACCCAAAGCGTATACGTCGTCAACCAGACTCGGCATCAAGCAGACGAGGCGGTGGGGATGGTCGGGAACCGTTACGCTTCGGCCAAGATCGTCGGTCAGCGTTCGCACAGCGAACGCGGGAAGCGAGATACACAAGAAAGCCAGAGCTATAAGCCAGGTCATACGCGTACCTCGGCGCCCTGGTATCTGCGTGCAGCTTCGACAAAAGACACGGCGACTTCGGGATTTCCGCGGAAGAGCAGGTGAATATAGCTGGCCAGAACGTTCTTATGGACGAAACCCTCGGGTTCTGAATGCCGGCTAAGAGAATAGCGAACCTGATAAACCGTTGGCAGATTGCTCGGGGACGACCGCAAACGGGAACAATGAAAGCTGTGTCCGCGGAGAGTGGTGCCTTTTTCTCCGAGCAAGCAGTCGGCGACGAACTCGATATCGACGTAGCCAAACTGGACAAGGTGCGCAGTCATTTCGAATTCGAGAGGCAATACGCCACACATCGGAGACACTTTGCCATCGAGTAAGGCGAGCGAGCGGCCAAGATAGACAAGACCGCCACACTCGGCATAAACGGGTTTGCCCGATCGAGCAAATGAACGAATGTCCGCAAACATTCGTTGGTTGCTGCTTAGGGTATCCGCATAGAGTTCGGGATAGCCGCCGCCGAGATACAAGGCATCGAGGTTCGAAGGAAGATGGAAATCGGCAAGGGTACTAAAGAAGACACATTGAGCGCCACATTCACCGAGCAGATCGAAGTTGTCTTCGTAATAGAACGAGAACGCCTTGTCGCGTGCGACGCCGATCCGGACACAAGGCTTGCCGGAAAGGGGAGGCTTGACGCGAGTTTGGTTTTTTGCTGACGAGTTCTCCAAGCCGGATGATGAAGTTGCAAGCAGAGGGTTGAGATCAAGGTGCTGGCGCGCAATCTCCGCGAGTCGTGCCGCGTGCTGACCGTTTGGCAATTGTTCTTCGATGGTGTGAAGTCCGAGGTGACGTTCTGGAATGGTGAGGGAAGGATCTCTGGGAATGCGGCCAAGGATAGGCGTTGTCGTTACTTCGCGAATCGCGGCCTCCAGCATGCGACAGTGATCGCTGCTGGAGACCCCGTTCAAAACGATTCCGGCAAAAAGCAATCCTGCATCGAACGTTTCGAATCCTTTGACGACCGCGGCGACGCTGCGGGCGCTATTTGCTGCATCGAGAACCAGCACAACGGGGAGGTTCAGCAGCTTTGCAATCTCGGCCGTGCTGCCTTCCTCGGTTCCGCCGCTCACGCCGTCATAGAGACCCATCATGCCTTCAACGATGACAACGTCGGCATCGCGGGAACTCTCGAAAATAGTGCGGTTTGCTTGGCCATCAAGCATCCAGGTGTCGAGATTACGAGCGCGCCGTCCGCACAATGCACTGTGGTGGCCTGGATCAAGAAAATCCGGACCGCATTTGAACGGCTGGACGACATAGCCGCGCTCGCGGAATGCCGCCATCAGGGCAAGAGCGACGGTCGTCTTGCCCACACCACTCGCGGTACCGGCGACGACAAACGCGATCATGATTCGACCTGCACACGATCTTCCGACCGGCTCGCTACGATCACGCGTGGCGCAATTCGTCCTTTCAGCACCAAAGGAAGTCCAGCGATCATCAGGACCACATTGTCGGAAACAGCGGCCACTCTTTGGTTGAGGTCACCCAAGAGATCGCGAAACTGACGTCCCGAAGGATATTCGGGTACAACGCCGCTGCCGACTTCATTCGAAACCAACACGACCGAAGTTTCTGCGGCCGGCAAAGCTTCGACGAATGCACCGATCCTCCGATTCGCTGCCTCCGTGCCATCCTCAAGAGCATTCGCCACAAAAATCGTGAGGCAGTCCACAAGCAGCAGATCAAACTGGGGCACATGCTCGGAAAGAATGCGCGCAAGATCGAGCGGCTCTTCCAGTGTGTGCCAGTGCTTCGGACGCTCTTGCTGATGACGACGAATTTTGTCTTCCATTTCTGCGTCGACTGCTTTCGCGGTTGCGACAAAGGCAACCGAGGGCGCTTCTTTAGCGAGTTTTTGCGCAAAGCGGCTCTTTCCACTGCGCGCGCCGCCGAGTACGAGCGTGATCGATCGCGATTCTCTCTGTTGCATGCAGCACCTCTGACCGAGGCATCTGGTGCCCCGGACAGCGGGATCATCTGACTGGCAGTTTCTCGTTGCCGGTGCTCATGCACCAGCATGGGGAACGCCATCCAGCCCTCCCATCGAAGCTGGATCAGCCTAGATTGGCATCTGGCCGGTCTCCTGACTCACGCGTCAGCGAATCTGAACAGCCTTCCCAAGAAATCCTCAGTGGCCGGAGACATGCTCCTCGTTCAGTTCTCTGCGATTACAGTTACGGGGTAGTAGCGGATTTGCACCGCGATTCCCGAACGCCAGATGAGAAGGTTATAGTCCCAGGGGCTACGAATAGCAAGCGGCCAGTCGGAGAAGCCGTGACAGCGCCGCGTGCTCTCGTAGGCATTTCACGTAGCGCAGAAGCTGCTTGCGGTCGGCGATCGCCTCATCGAGATCGTCACCGACGTGTTCCCACGGACGCCTGCCGCCAGCGAGAGAGTACCGAAGGAAATAGGGACCGGTGAGATCGGAGGGGCGGGCGCCCACGTCCGAGATTGACCTTTTGATAGCGCCGAGCCTTGCCTTTGCCGACCTAGCGATAAACTGTGACTGCCATCTTGCCTCCGGTGAGTAATACCGCGCCGGAAGCAAATTGATTGGAATTTGGTAGTCAGTTGGTAGTCAGGTACTGTAAATAGCAGAAGTCAAAGGACTGGCGGAGAGGGAGGGATTCAATCGGTTCGCTGAATCACATCCCTATGACGGTACGGAAGTTACTCGTTTTTCTCCAATGTTTATGCGGGTTTGAGCCACTTAGAGCCGTATCGCGTCACGACCTGTAGCGACTCGGCACGACTTCCCGCGTGCACCAAAATCGTAGCATTTCCGTATCAAAACGCAAGTGTTCCGTGAATAGAAATAATGATAGGTGTCTATGCGGTGTGTATGAAATACACGCGTGAAGCAGGGGCTGACAAACGAGCCGCGAGCCACAGGTCGACAGCGATGGTAACCGGGCTGTCTCAGGATGCCTGTGCGGATTTCCTTCGCACATGAAGTTGCTTCTGCACTTCGGCAACCACGGCTCCCGATTCGTCCTTGACCTCAACAGTAAAGACACGCTCGATCTTCTCCTCGGTCTTCAGTGCTTCCCGAATCTCAGCAAGTTGCCCGTCCGACAGCCTGAATACCGCCGAAACAACTCCCTTTCCGGGCTTCTTGAACCAGATAGTCGCGGACTTGTCCCAAACGCTGTAATCTCGCCCCAGATTCTCGATCAGCATCAGCATGTAAAACGGGTCAGCCATCGAGTAGAGCGAACCGCCGTAGTGCGTGCCGACGTAATTCGAATTCCAGCGGCGCAGCTTCATCTCAACGTCGATCTGTTTCCAGTCTGGCTGGAGGCGTTTTACGCGGATTCCGGCACCGAGAAAGGGCGGCCACAAGTTCATGAGAGTGCGCATATAACGCTTAATAGCTTTCCTCATATTGCGCTCCTGCGGGCCGGGTGTATCTCTCAAAATTATGCTCTCTTCGCATCGGTTGCGGGTTCGCATTCAAACCCCGCATCAAAGGTCAATGAGTAAAATGGCGATTTCTCGTAAACTGTACAATTAGAGTCACAGTTCCCCTATTGCGATCAGCCGAACACACTTGTGGTCTGATTCCGATCTCGACTAAAAGTACGAAGTGTGGGATAACCTGACTTGCACAAAAGGAGGCTCATGCAGCAGCACACAGCCAGAGTCAACCCTTCAGAAGAGACCATCAAGATTGGTCCATTAGGGATCCGCTTTCTCGTTACCGGCGAAGATTCGCACGGCAGCGCATCCGTGTTCGAGGTTCGCGTGCCAGTGGGGCAGAAGCTGGCCGCCCCGGCCCACAAAAATGACGCCTATGAGGAGATTCTCTATGGCATCCAGGGAGTCCTTACCTGGACGGTTGACGGCACGCCCATCGAGGTTGGTCCTGGGCAGGCGCTGTGTATTCCGCGAGGCGCGGTGCACCGCTTCGATAATTTTGGTATCGAGGATGTGAAACAGCTCGCCGTCATATCTCCAGCGATTATGGGGCCGGCGTATTTCCGAGAAGCCGCGGAAGTAATCAACGCCGCCGCAGGAGGTCCGCCTGACCGCGAAAAGATGATGGATGTGTTTCGGCGACACGGCATGACGGTAGCGGTGCCACCGTTGACACCGAGCAGCACCTAGG
>DASPRY010000078.1:0-11354 GCA_035624215.1 Terriglobales bacterium | reverse complement strand
GACATGGATCAGGGCGCGGTGTTCAGCTGCGACAATGTTCGCTCCATCCGCCCGAGCCAAGGTCTGCATACGCGATACCTGCCACAGATTCTTGGAAAGCGGGCGGCGCGTCCAATTGAACGTGGAACTCCTCTGAATTGGGATCTGATCGCCGACGAAATTCCTGAACATAACTACGACGATCAACGTGAAACCGTCTGCCGCGATTGACAGCTTGAAATGAAAGTGTTGCTTGTTCATCCCGAGGACGATCTGCCAAACAGGAAATCTCTGCGCGAATGGGACCTCATCGTTGATCTCGGTCGCGCTCCGGCATCAACTTACACGCGCTGGTCTACTCAAGCCGGTTGCCCGGTAATCAGCATTTATGACTTCGCCCGGGAGATGGATGACTTGCGGCTTTGCCGGGAACACTTGAAGTCTGGTCGGGGCTTCCTGGTGGACCGCTTCGGCATCGACTGGTGGGACGTGCTCGCACTTGGCTTTGTAGCTGACCTTCAGCAGTTCACGCTTTTTGAGCGGTTATCAAATTATCTCGATAATCGTTACCAGCTCCATGCCACGCGCCCCTTCTGGCTCGCGACGGCGTTTCAGAATCGCCGCAGGAGCAAGCTCAAGGTTGTAGAAGGCAGTTTTGGTTCAGTTCGCAGGCGCCTTCGGCATTACCGGCGCGTCTTGGGAAATCTTGATGCGGCGCAGATCTCTCAGATCGCTCAGGATAAGTTTGACCGGTATCATGCGATTCCCCGATGCTTGTCTCGCCGAACAGATCTGTCGAACATGCCGCGGATTCTGCTCCCCACCGCGTATGTCAATGTCTCGCGAATGGCTGTACGTTATGCAGAATTGCTGCCTGACCAGGAATTCCTGCTCGTGTTCGCGCGACGAAGCGGAAAGGTCCATTCACTTCCTTCAAATGTCTCTGCGGCGTCACTGGATTCGTACTTTGGTCGGCTAAGCGGAGAAGACGCTCCTCTCTTCTATCAGTGGGGCGCTCTGCACCAGAAACTTATTCGAGAAGAAAACATATTTGAAGCTGCCGAGCATGCCGGAATTCTGAAAAGAGTCGAATCCCAGCTGCAATGGTTGCTGCCTGTCCGCGATGCCTGGGCAAATGTTCTCGAGACCGAGAACATCGCAGGCTGCCTGTCTGCGGACGATACGAATCCTTACACTCGCATCCCGCTCCTTTTGACCAAGAATCGTGGTCTACCCACTATCGCCTGCCATCACGGCGCTCTCGACTGCTGGATGACTTTGAAAACCCTTGCTTCGGATTTTTATCTGGCCAAGAGCGAAATGGAACGTGACTACCTCGTTCATAAATGTGGCGTGGTCCGCGCCGGCATAGTCCTGGATGCTCGTGTCGTTCGTGTGGCATGGGGGAGAAAGATGCCGCAGAGTGAGAGAACCCACATCGTCTTCTTTACCGAGTCCTATGAAAATGCGGGATGGCGCAGCGAAGAGTTTTACAAGGCTCTTCTGCCACACCTTTGCTCGCTGGCTCAAATCTGTGGCTTGAGGCTGGTCCTTAAACTGCATCCGTTCGACAGCATCCGCGGCCATCGTAAGATGCTGCGGCGTATCTTGGGAGCTCAAGCACAGCAAATCGAACTTGTCGCTGGGGCGCCAACTGCTGATCTCTGGCAAAGAACCAGATTTGCACTCACCGTTGAATCTTCTACTGCTCTGGAATGCGCCGCGCGAGAGATTCCAATTTTTCTGTGTACTTGGTTGCGGGATGCTTACTCAGGCTATGTTCAGCAATACGCGAAATTTGGAATCGGTTATGCTTTGTCATCTCCTGAACAGATCGCGGACATCCCGGATTTCTTGAAAACCCGCAACTGGTCCCCGGCAATGGCGGAAGAAAGCATCAATCCTGAAACGTTGGAAACTCTGTTCTCACCAGGGACTGCCTCGGCGGCGCCAGTCAAACAGCAGACGTTCGCGACCTGCGCAGCCAGCCCAATCCCGTTGTAGCTAGCGCTCTAAAATGCGCACTCAGCAAACTTCGCCAATCACCATCTTCACCCCCTCCTTCGCGGACGAGAGCAATACAAACGCGCAAAATCTCACCGTCAAGGAGATCGTGGCACGTCTGCCAGCAGAAATGTTTCGAGTGATCATGCTGAGCGACGGCAAGCCCGATCCACGAATCGCTTCGAGACCGAACACCAAGCTGCTGCCTTATTTCTCTCATGGAAATGCCGCACATCTGCTGATGCGCGCATTCCTTTGTCGTCCCAATATCTATTTTTACCCTCGGGTTGGGCCGTTGGATCGCGCTTGGTTAGCTCAACGGTGCTTTGTCCGGCGAACCAGAGTGGTTACACACGTCGTCTCTTCGATGGCTGAGATCAGCGATACAGATCCCGCCGTCCGGTCCATCCTCGAAGCAGATGCGGTTTTTGCGAACTCCACATTTGTTGCGCAGACCCTGCGCCAAAGATTCGCATTGGAGATCGGCACGATCTACAACGGCATTGATCGGCGATTATTTTTCTCCGCTTCTCGCCCCGAAGGTCGCTCTCCAATCAGAGTGCTCTACGCCGGTTCGTTTCAACCTCACAAGCGGCCCGAGTTAGTAATCCGTGTCGCGGCCAAATTTCCCGATGCAAATTTCTCTCTCGCGGGCAAAGGCGAATGCGAGCCACTCTGCCGGGAAATGGCAGCTCAGCTCAGATGCCGGAATGTCGCATTTCTTGGGCATCTTTCCCAAGCCCAACTGGGGGATCAAATGCGTTGCTCGGACATTTTTCTTTTCCCCAGCATTGATGAGGGTCACCCACAAGTCCTCGGGCAGGCGGCGGCCTGCGGTTTACCAGTCATGGCTATGAATTCTTATCGCCCGGAATACGTCGTCAACGGCCAGACTGGTTTTTTGCTCGAGTCAGATGAGGAGATCACCCCGAAACTCGAGCTGCTGCTTCGCAATCCCGCTTTGCGGCAGTCGATGGCTGAGGCCGCGATCGGGCATTCACAAAAATTTGACTGGGACCAAATCACAGAGCAATGGATTGCAGTTTTCACGCAGATCACCAATCGGAGTGCAAATTAGCGTGTGCGGAATTTTTGGCATCTGTGACCCGAAGCGCGCTTTAGGAGAATCCGACCGAGCATGGGCCAGCAAAGCTTTGCGTCTTCTTCACCACCGCGGCCCCGACGGACAAGGCGTTACTACGGTTATGGATGGCCGCTGCCTGCTCGGCCATTTGCGACTTGCCATCATCGATATCGAGCGCGGCACGCAGCCGATCAGCAATGAAGCGGGCACGATTTGGGTGGTGTGCAATGGCGAAATCTACAACTATCTCGAACTTCGCAAGCGACTTCTGACGCTCGGCCATCAATTCTCCACCGGTGGTGACATTGAAGTCCTGGTCCACCTTTACGAAGAAAGAGGTACAGCCCTTCTTGATGAGCTTGAAGGGATGTATGCATTCGCTATCGTGGATACTCAGAAACAGCAGATCTTCCTGGCCCGCGATCGGTTTGGAGAGAAACCATTGTACTGGGCGCCAGTTCGTGGCCAGGGCCTTGCCTTCGCGTCCGAGTTAAAAGCGCTGTTGCCGCTCGAAGCCATCGATCGCAGTTTCGATGTTTCCGCTTTGGCACAATTTCTGGCGCAAGGTTACATTCCGGCGCCGCGGACTCATCTCCTCGGAGTGCGAAAGCTGCGCGCTGGCGAAGCCTTGATCGCGAGCGCAGAATCTCCCCGGCGCGTATTCTGCTATTGGCAGCCGCGATTTTCCTCTGAGAGTCATCGGGGCTGGAGGATGGAACAGGCAACCGAGGTGCTTCGCGATCAATTTCAGGCAGCCGTGCAATTGCGCCTGCGCAGCGATGTTCCGGTGGGGGCGTTTCTTTCCGGTGGCATCGATTCCACACTGGTGGCAAGCACAGTTCGACAATTACGCCCGGGGGCTCCGCTTAAAACCTTCTGCGTAGCATTTGAGGACGATAAATTCAACGAGGCCCCTTATGCGAGGCGTATTGCCGAACAGATCGGCTCCGAGCATTGCGAGCTAAGGTTCTCCTCTGCCGAACTGCTCGAACTTTTCGATACTCTGATTCCCCACTACGACGAGCCTTTCGCCGATGCATCCATGTTTCCCACGCTTGCAGTGTGTCGCGCGGCGCGCCAATCCTGCAAGGTAATGCTCTCCGGTGAGGGCGGAGATGAGTGGTTCGGCGGATATCGCATCATGTCTTCCTATTTTCGTTTGCACCCGGTTCGCCGCTTTCCGGGGGTAAATGGTGTTGCCGGTTCTCTGCTGCGCAGCTGGAAACCGACATGGCGTGGCCGCAATCTTCTGACCTTTCTGCAGAAAAGCGATTGGCATCTTCTCCACTCCGCTCAGGAACCGAAAACAACTCTTTCCTGGTTTCAATCGGATTATCGGGATTCTGCACGCCTTGGGCTCGACGAACTGGAAAATTCCGCGAGGCGCCACTCCAGGTTGCGTTTTCCGCTTTCTGCCATGGAGTCCGAAGCCACTTCTTATCTCCCGGAACAGATCTTGGTAAAGCTCGACCGGGCGAGCATGTTTTGCGGCCTCGAGTGTCGAGCCCCGTTTCTGGACCGGCAACTTTTTGAGTTTGCCGCGGGCTTGCCGCTGGACATTCACTTCGCCCGCGGGAAAGGCAAAGCTCTTCTGCGCCGATCGCTGCCCGCCTGGGTGCCGCCGCAAATACGCTGGCGAAATAAGCAGGGATTCACTCCGCCTCTTGCAAGTTGGTTGCGCAGCAGCTTACGCAGTCGCATGGATGAGGCAATCACAAAATTTCCGAACTGTTTGGGAGAGATGTTCGTCCCGGATCATATTGTCGAACTCAACCGCCAGCACCTTGCTGGTGCGGATCACAGCGCGGTCCTTTTTCGATGGCTGGTGCTTGCCAAGGTCGCGACAACCCATAGCTAGCAGGCTCGACCACAGTTCGTGGGTGAAGCTCTTGTGAAGGAAGCGTTGAAGCGGTCAATTCCGGGCTGGCGCTACGGCGGCTATGTTTTTTCAGTCGCGGGAGCGAGGACCGCCGGAATTCTCATCAGCTCACTCACCTTTCCCTACCTGGTGCGCCGCCTCGGTGTAGAGGCCTATGGGCAATGGAGCTATGTGGTTGCGCTCTGCGCTTTCTTGAACGTCGTCGCCGATCCCGGTATGAATGTGTTTCTCATGCAACAGGTGGCGGCACGGAAGCAAGCAGCTTTTGAATCAATTCCGGACGTCCTCTTTCTACGATTCCTGAGTTCCCTGCTTGCCGCAATCGCTCTGCTGGCGATCCTCTCGCACGAAGCTCGGGCGAACGTGCGTCAGGTATTGCTTCTCTATGGCATCGGAATTTTATTCACAAATCTGACTGCTGCCGATCACCTGCTGGGTGCTTTGGAACTCTTCCACGCACGCTCACTGCTGACGGTCATGCAGCAGCTTGTCTATGCCTTGATGGTCTTCCTCACAGTGCGGAGCGCCAGCGATCTGTTCTGGCTGCCAATCAGCCTTTTGTCTTCTGCCGCAGCTAGCTCACTGGGGGCCTGGATTGTGCTCTGGCGGAGCGGGGTAAGGTTTCGAGCGCGCCTCCGACCACGCTGCTGGGGCCAGATTCTGGTGCCAAGTTTGCACTATTCCACTTCCACGCTGATGTCCAATATCTATCATCGCACCGGACATTTGCTGGTTCGCTGGTTCTTAGGGGATTTTGCCCTCGGCATATATGCCGCCGCAGTGCGGTTCGTGGAACTGTTACGTGGCTTCCTCATTATTATTTTGCAGGTCTTGATGCCGCGAATCGCGGCCGCAGCGGAATCCGCAGCCGAATTGCGTCGTCTGGCGCGCTATGCCACGTCCGTCATTGCAATCTTTAGTGTTCCCTTAACCGTGGGACTGATCGGCACTGCACATTTACTCGTGCCCTGGGTGATGGGTACGAAATATCTTGCAGATGTGCCCTTGTTGCAGTGGATGGCCCCCTACCTCATCACTGCCCCTGCCGCTTCTCTCTTTTCCGGCACAATCCTCTTTGCCATGGGACGCCACCGTGCGTACCTGGCCTCTACAGCCGGCGGCGCCCTTGCCGGAGCTTTTCTCTACCTGACCCTCATTCCAATGTTTGGTCTCAGGGGAGCCGCATTGGCATTTGTTATGGCTGAGCTGGTCGTGGCCGCGATCGCGCTGGCAAAAATTCCTGAACTACATGGTTCATGGAAGAATGCGGTGCTGTGGATTTCGCCGGCCTCCGCCTTGCTCATGGTATTTGCCATTCGCGTAGCAAACACCTACACCTCGCAGGCTACGGTGGTGGTGTTCGTAGGAGCCTGCGTTTATATGGCGAGTTGTGGATGGTTCGTGCGCAGGCTGTTTTTCGAACATTAAGACTTTCATGCGGGTTCTAACTCTGACTCCGTTCTATCCGACGGCTTCTGACGATGCTGCCGGCTGCTTCATTGCTGAACCGATTCGCGCGTTGGAACAGTTCGGAATCGAATCCTGCGTCCTCGCTGTTGAACCGTTCTATCGGGCAAGATCAACTCCCAATGGGCATCCGGCCAAGTGGGTTCGCTATGCGGCGATCCCCGGAGGAATTGGTCTGGCTTTTGCGGGGGCATTTCTTTATGCAAGTCTTCGGCCGAAAGTTCATACGTTGCACCGCGATTGGAATATTGATTTGATTCACGCCCATGCCGCCTTGCCCTGCGGTCATGCAGCGGCATTATTGGCCCGCGAGCTGCATATTCCCTTCGTAGTTACAGTGCATGGGTTGGATGTTTTTTTCACCGCCCAGGTGCAAGGCTATCCGGGGCACTGGTGCCAGCGCGTCTCTCAGTCCGTTTATCGCTCAGCAACGCGGGTGATTTGTATCAGCCGTAAAGTCGCGAATAAGCTAGCAAACGGCTTGCCTCACTCTGAGAATATAGAAGTCATTCACAACGGAGTGGACCCCACCCGTTTTTCGCCAGGGCAGAATAACCCCGACCGCCCGATCGTTCTGAGCGTCGGAAACCTCATTCCCACCAAGGGCCATGCGCTCCTCTTGCGAGCTTTTGCAGCCGTGCATGCGAACTATTCGAACCTCACATGTGAACTCATCGGAGATGGGTCAGAACGTTCTCGTTTGGAAAAGTTGGCGCAGGATTTGAATATTGCAGCCAAGGTTCGATTCTTGGGCCAGCAAAAGCGAGCCTGCGTGAGCGAAGCCGTACAACGTTGCACAATCTTTGCTTTACCGAGTCACTACGAGGGTCTGGGTTGCGTGTATTTGGAGGCGATGTCGGCAGCCAAGCCCGCGATTGGCTGCCGTGCGCAAGGCATTGAGGACATCATTCGGCACGGAGACAATGGTTGGCTCGTGGCCCCGCATGACCTTAGCGGTACGGTGAGTGCCCTCTCCACTTTGCTGCATGACGTAGACCTTCGCAAGCGCATCGGCAGTGCAGCCCGTAAGGCCATTCTGGCCAAACACACCTTGGCACACCATGCGGCACAGATCGCACAGCTTTACGGGGAGTGCGTAGCGTGAGCTGCCGGCTAGTGGTGATCACCGAAATCATCGCCCCATATCGCATACCCGTCTTCAATGCATTGGCGCTCCAATCCGGGATTGACTTACACGTCATTTTCCTTGCTGAAACTGACCCTACCCAGCGGCAGTGGCTCGTATACAAGGATGAGATTCAATTTGCGTTTCAGGTCCTGCCCTCCTGGAGGCAGCGGATTCATGGGCACCATTTGTTGCTGAACTGGGGAATGAACGCGGCACTGCAGCGGCTTTCGCCAGACGTCATTGTTTGCGGAGGATATAACTACCTTGCGTCATGGGAAGCGCTGCGCTGGGCCCACTGCAATGCTGTGCCTTTCTTGCTGTGGGTCGAGAGTACTGCCCGAGACTTCAGAAGCGGAGCGACACTACTGGAGTCTCTGAAAATAAAATTTCTGCGCCATTGTCAAGGCTTTGTAGTTGCTGGAACATCTGCTTCTCACTACATCAACAGCTACGATATGAGCGCGACCCCAATTTTCACTGCACCAAATGCTGTTGATATCAGATTTTTTGCCAAAGCAGCTGAGAAGGCCCGCAGAAACGCCAGTCGAAATCGCCAACAACTTAATTTACCTGACCGCTATTTCTTGTTTGTCGGTCGCCTGGAGCGGGGAAAAGGCATCTTTGATCTGCTCGATGCCTATGCCAGCCTGCCAACTGAACTGAGAAGCCAGCTCGGACTCGTATTTGTTGGTGATGGCTCTGCGCGTTCACAACTTCAGAAGCGAGCTGCAGCGGTTAAGCCGGACTCAATCCATATTGCAGGATTTCTGCAACGTGAGCAATTGGCGATCTTCTACGCCTTAGCCGAGACATTTGTTTTTCCGACCCATACTGACCCCTGGGGCTTGGTAGTGAATGAGGCCATGTCCTGCGGGCTTCCCGTGGTTTGCAGCAATGCAGCCGGTTGCGCTGCTGACTTGGTGACGAATCGCCACAACGGCCGCCTGTTCGCGGCCGGCGATATTAGTCAACTTGCCTGCTTCTTGGGGGAACTGGCGCGTAGTCCGGAAATACGTTCAAGCATGGGACAAGCAAGCAAGCTCCGGATACAGGATTACTCCCCCGAAGCATGTGCGGCAGGAATGGCGAAAGCCACGTTTGCGTTTATACAGCCCCAGCATGCGTGCTCATAAATTCTGGCGTGCGTTCGCGATCATCCTCACCTGTGCGTTCGCTCTTTATCTTATTGCATTCCGGCCCGGTTATTTTACAGATCCGATATGGTTGGGTGCGCTTGTATTCCTGCAAGTACTTGCGGCAATCTTGGTGAAATATTGCGAAGCGTTCTTTCCGACTCTGGTTCTGGTGTTTCTGTTTGCCGGCAGCGCGGTGCCGGCACATGAGCTGTGGACCTCTGTGCGCTGGCTGGTTCTCGCGGCTGGCGCGGTGGCAGGGTTGATCGTGTGGCTCAGGTGCAATCATCTAACGTTAGGAGCACTCCACCTGATTGCGCTAGCTTGCGTCTTAACCGCCATAGTATCAGCGCTCGTCTCCACGTACCCGGATGTGGCTCTGCTCAAAGCCTTGAGTCTTCTGCTCCTCTTCGTTTACGCCGTAACAGGAGGTCGAGTAGCCCTCGCAGGCAGGGAACAGAAGTTTCTTGCTGGGCTGTTGTTCGGATGTGAAGCTCTGGTTTATATCAGTACCGTCGCCTATTTCGTTCTCCACGTCGAGCTCTTCGGAAACCGGAATTCGTTGGGGGTCGCGATGGGCGTAGTTGCGCTCCCTTTCTTACTCTGGGGGTTGGTGGTCAGCGATTCCCGTTCCCTCCGCCGCCGGAGAATCTTTGCCCTGCTGCTCTGCCAGTTATTGTTGTTGGCCAGTTACGAACGAGCAGGCATTACCGCTGCTCTGACCTCTTCTGCTCTGCTTTGTCTCGCCTTGCGACGCTATCGCCTCATCTGTGTCGGTCTCCTGATAGCTCTGATCACGGCTGCAATCGTAGCGACTGTGGTTCCGCTGCCGACCGTAAGCCAAGCCGATGACGGTTCGCTCACATCCAGATTCGTGTACAAGGGCAAACGCGAAGCCGGAGTGCTTGCTTCCCGCAAGAGTGTTTGGCAGAAAACTATCTCTTCCCTGGAAGAACATCCCTGGCTCGGCAGCGGCTTTGGCACCAGCGCTACTGCGTATGACAAAACGCCGATCGATCAAAAATTTTCGTCTGCGGGGCAAGTTACGCGGGAGCACGGCAACAGCTACCTCGAGATCGCCGAATGGGTGGGTTTAATCGGCGTTGTACCCTTTGCCTTCCTGTTGCTGCTGATCATGGCCAAGGTGGCCCGGGTGTGCGCTTGGATTCACCAGACTGGCGTCGCATCTTCTCCGGCAGTTCCGCTAGCGGCGTTTGTCGCGGGAGCGCTGGTACATGCCGGTTTTGAAGATTGGCTCTTCGCCGTCGGCTATCACACCTGTGTTCTGTTCTGGGTTTTTGCCTTTATGCTGGCCGATTTTGTTCCCGCTAGAACTGCAACCCGATACCTGGATGCAAAATATCCTTCCACGATCGGCAACCCACTGGGGGCGCTTGCGGGTGTCCAAACATGCACATTTTCCTCAATGCATTAGGAGCGGCTTGCGCCAGCGGCTTTACCTACATTCGCAATGTCATTCCGCATCTCTCTGCTTGCCCCGGCGTTTATACAAGCATCGTCGTCAATGAGAAACTCAAGCGAGAGCTTCCGGATGCACCAAATGTTTCTTTTCTGGATGTTGGTGCTCCGGCAGGCGCGGCGCGGCGGTTCTGGTTCGAACAGACTACATTGCCGCGACTGCTTCGACGAACTGAGGCCGATGTCCTGATTTCCGCGGGCAATTTTGCCTTGTGGAACTCCCCCGTCCCGCAGATTCTGCTTTCGGGCAATTCTCTCTACACCTCCGCCGACTTCTCGCGCGACCTGTTTTCGCGGAGAGAGTACAGCTTGCTGTTGGACAACCTGATCAAGAGCGTCTTTGCCCGGCGGTCGGTTCACTGGGCTGATTCAATCGTGGCCCCCAGCTCGAGCTTCGCCGATGAACTTCAACTTTGGACGGGAAAGCGAGTCGTCGCCATCTATCACGGATTCGACAAGAATATTTTCTTTGCTGGTGGCACCGCGCTTCCTCCAGACGTCCAGCACAAGATCGATTCTGCCCAAGACGCTCTCCGCCTTCTTCTCGTCAGCCATTACAACTACTACCGAAATTTCGAAACGCTGCTTGCCGCGATACCTATTCTTCGGGCCCGGCTAGAGCGAAAGATCCGTTTATTTCTGACGTGCAAGCTGTGTTCCCAGGTCAACCCAGGCTCGTACCGCGCTGAAGGTGCGGCTGACATGGTGCGCCAGCTGGGGATATCCGAAGAGGTTGTGGAATTGGGTGCCATTCCATACCGCCAGCTTCACCATCTTTACAAGGCTTGCGATCTTTATGTGACTCCTGCCTACACCGAAACATTTGCCCATCCTCTGGTGGAGGCCATGGCATGCGGACTACCCGTGGTCGCTTCGGATTTGCCGGTTCATCGCGAGATATGCGGGCGAGCAGCTCTCTATTTTGAGCGTTTTTCACCAGAAGATGTGTGTACCCAGGTTCTTCGCGCCGCAAAATCGCCGGACTTGCGGCAGGAGCTATCCACGTTGGGTCGAAACCGCTCGCTCGATTTTTCCTGGATCAGGCACGTTAACGAATTGCTCGCCCTGGCTACGGAACTGGCGCGCGTTCCAGCAGTTCAACGTGTTTCACCTTCGGAATGCGGCCGCGATATACAGGCTGTCGGCAACGTAAGCTAAGGAAGAAAGTTTCCGGCTCACATTGCATAATGCTTCCGAAGC
>DASPRY010000076.1:0-70860 GCA_035624215.1 Terriglobales bacterium | reverse complement strand
CAGCAACCGCAGATTCGGGCGCAGTTGTCGCTGGTGTTGGAGGGCATTATGTGTCAAAGCTTGCTGCCCCGAGCCGATGGCAAGGGACGCGTCATGTGCATGGAAGTTCTGGTACCCAATGCCGCGGTCCGCAACCTGATCCGCGAAGACAAGATCCACCAGATTTATTCGTCGATGCAGTCAGGCCAGGACAAGTTCGGAATGCAGACGTTTAATCAATCTCTGGCGACCGCCTATTTCCAAAAGCAGATAACTTTGGAAATGGCCTTGTCGCGCTCGAGCAATCAGGATGAGTTGACCGAGATGATCAACCGCGGAGCGAGCTTATTAGGGCGCACGCCCTCGGCCACTATGGCCAAAGGCGCGGCGCCGGGAAAGCGTTGAGCCCTGGGATCGCATGGCAAGCGGGGTGAATTTAGAAACAGGAGCGCGCGGGTAAAGCGCGATCAGCAACGTAACGAAGTAAAAGAGAGGGTAACATGCCAGTTTTCACATTTTCGGGCAAAAGCGAGAGCGGCGAGAAGGTCAGTGGTGAGCGGGCTGCCGTAAACAAACAAGCGTTGGCGATGCAGTTGCGGCGCGAGCGCATCACCCCCGGGGCCATCCGGGAAAAGGGCAAAGAATTTGCCATGCCGACCTTCGGCTCGGGCAAAGTCAAAGTCAAGGAAATTGCCGTCTTCTTCCGCCAGTTCTCGGTGATGATCGACGCCGGCCTGCCGCTGGTGCAATGTCTGGAGATTCTGGCCGCCAACCAGGAAAACCAATCGTTCCAGAAAACTCTTACTGGCGTGCGGACCACCGTAGAAGGGGGGTCCACTCTGGCCAACGCTATGCGGCAGTATCCGAAAGTTTTCGACGACCTCACCACGAACATGATCGAAGCGGGCGAGACGGGCGGTATTCTCGACATCATTCTGCAGCGCCTGGCACTTTACGTCGAAAAGGCAGTCAAGTTGAAAGCGGCGGTGAAATCGGCGCTGATCTACCCCGTTTCCGTGGTTACGCTCGCATTCCTGATTGTGGGAGCGCTGCTCAAATGGGTGGTGCCAATCTTCGCCAATCTGTTTGCCGGTTTGAATGTCTCCCTGCCCTTGCCCACCCGCATAGTGATTGGGCTGAGCGCCTTCATTGGGCAGTTTTGGTGGTTTTTCATCATCGGAATTGGTGCGCTGATATTCGGGCTGAGGCAGATGCGCAAGAATCCCCAGGCTGCCTACTACATGGACTATGCGCTTTTGACGATGCCGATCATCGGCATTCTCTTGCGCAAGATTGCCGTGGCCCGCTTCACCCGAACGCTGGGTACGCTGATCACCTCCGGCGTTCCAATCCTGGAAGGCTTGGCGATTACCGCCCGGACCAGCGGCAACAAAGTATTGGAAGAAGCCTTGATGAAAGTCCGGAAAGCGATTGAAGAAGGCCGAACCATCGTCGATCCACTGCGCGAGAGCGGCGTTTTTCCCAACATGGTGACGCAGATGATCGGCGTCGGCGAGGCCACGGGCGCAATGGATTCCATGCTGCAGAAGATTGCCGATTTCTACGAGGATGAAGTCGACTCGGCCACCAAAGACATGCTGGCCATGCTGGAGCCGATCATCATCGGTTTGTTGGGAATCATGATCGGCGGCATCGTGATCTCGCTGTATATGCCGTTGTTCTCCATGATTGCCAAGCTGGCCGGCTAAGAAAAGAGTAGCTAGTAGCCGGGGCTCGTAGCTCCGCGAGTTCGCTACCAGCCCTGCTACTAGCTGCCAGTTCCTGGAAAACAATGCAATCCATGTTCGATGAGCGGCAGTGGCTGGCGTGGTTGGTTAAGGTCCGCATCCTTATTCTGACAGTCCTGCTCGGCTTGCAGTTGGCCATCGCGCAACTGACCCCGGTTTCCTTTCCATTGCGTTTGTTTGTCACCGTAATCCTGCTCTGGTACACGATTTCCGTTTTCTACGTTTTACTGCTGTCTTTTTGGCAGGAGTACCGCGTTCAGTCGCTGCTCCAGGTGCTCAGCGATATGGTGATGGTGAGCTTGGTCACTTATGTCACTGGGGGCATCGATAGTTCATTCAATTGCCTTTACCCCCTCGTGGTCATTGTGGCTTGCATCTTGCTGCCCAAGGTCTGGGCCTACCTTACTGCGGCTTTTGCGTTCATTCTGTACGGCGCTGTGCTGGAGCTGACTTATTTTGAAGTCATTCCGTCATATTCGACCACCCACCCGGAATTGAAGGCCTTGCAAGCTATCATCCTGGTCAACCTGTTCGGCTATCTGACGGTCGCTTACCTGGCCGGACTTCTGGTGAGCAAGCTCCGCCAGGTACATGTGGAGTTGAAGGATACGAGCGGCGCGCTGGAGAATTTGCAAGCGCTGCACGAAAACATCATTCAATCCATCACCGAAGGGCTGATTACCACGGGGCTCGATGGACACATCAGTTTTGTCAACTCGGCGGCGCAGAAGCTGCTGGAACGCTCCCCGCACGATCTCATTGGCAAACCAATTCATCGCCTGTTTCTTGACCCGTTGCCGCGAGTGGACTCCGAGCTGGCCCACGCCGAGGTCCGCTTAGTCATGCCCAATGGTTTTCGCAAGACTTTTCGGGTCCTGGTCTCAACACTGGTTACGCCGGAACGCGGCACCTTCGGATATGTCTATACCTTTGACGACCTGACCGAGATCCGGCGATTGGAGCGCGAAATCCGCATGCAGGACCGCTTGGCAGCCGTCGGGAGGCTGGCAGCGGCCATTGCCCATGAAATCCGCAATCCTCTCACCTCGATCGCAGGAGCGGTGCATCTTCTTTCCGGCATTCCCGACCTGAGCGAGGAACATCGCCAGCTTTTGCAGATCGTTACCCGCGAATCGGAACGGCTGAACGGCATTATCACGGATTTCCTGGCCTATTCCCGCAGCCGCCAGTACCAGTTCAAGAAAGTCGATTTGTTGCCTCTGCTTGAGGACACACTCACGCTTCTGGAACACCGGGTTGCGGCTGAAAAGCGCGATGTCCGCGTGGCGCGAAAATATAGGGTCAGCGAAGCCTGGACTCTGGCAGACGGCGACAAGATCAAGCAGGTTTTCTGGAATTTCTGTGAAAACGCGCTTCGGGCGATGCCCCAAGGCGGCACTCTCACCATTTCCGTCGAAGCCAGCGGAAACACCTGGGAAATGAGTTTTGCGGATACCGGTGCGGGCATGAGCCCGCAGTTGATCGAAAAAGTGTTCGAGCCGTTCCAGTCGCAATTCGAAGGCGGGACAGGCCTTGGATTGGCGATCGTATACCAGATTGTGCAGGCGCACGAAGGCAAGGTGTGGGCCCGTTCCAAGTCCGGCCAGGGCTGCGTGTTTGTGCTGCGATTAGCGCGCTTGGGAGCGGCGGAGGGATCCGCGGGTGTGCCCGATTCCCGGCAGACGGTATTGCTGCAAGCCAGCGCGGCCTCGTCCTCCGGAGGTGGAGCGCATCGCTAACATTCTGATCTGCGACGACGAGCGCTCCATCTGTGAAATGCTGGATATTGCGCTGCGCCGCGATGGCCACAAAGTCGAAACGGTAAATTCCGGTGACGTGGCCAAGCGCAAACTCGACGGCGCTCTATATGACGTGATTGTCACTGACATCAAGATGCCGCGCACCGATGGCATTGAGGTACTGCGGCATGCCCACAAAGTTTCGCCTGATTCGGCAGTTATTCTGATCACCGCCGTCGACGATTACGAAGCCGCCGTGGAAGCAGTCAAGGCGGGTGGGGCCACCGACTACATCCGCAAATCTCCCGGCCTGGTGGACGAGATCAAACTGGCCATCAAGCGGGCGCTGGAAAAAATTGCGCTGCATCGCCAGAATTTTGCCTTCCGGCGCGATGCCGCCAGCCGCAACTCCTTGGACCATATCGTCGGTGTCAGCCCAGCCATGGAGGGCCTGAAGCAGACTGTGCGTACCGTCGCTTCCACCCAGAGCACGGTGCTTATTTATGGCGAAAGCGGCACTGGCAAGGAACTGGTAGCCCGCGCGGTGCATGCCTGCTCTCCCCGCGCCAGCGAACCCTTCGTCTCGATCAATTGTGGAGCTTTTCCCGAAACCCTGCTGGAAAGCGAGCTGTTCGGCTACGTGAAGGGCGCTTTCACCGGGGCGAATCAGAACAAACGCGGGTTGTTCGAGGTCGCGCATGAAGGAACCATTTTTCTCGACGAGATCGCCGAAATGGCCTTGACCATGCAGGTAAAACTATTGCGCGTCTTGCAGGAGCGCTGCGTGCGGCCGGTTGGCGGAACTGATGAAATTGCCATCGACGTGCGCGTGATTGCCGCTACCAATCGCGATCTCGACAAGCTGGTGGCCGAACAGGCCTTCCGCGAAGACCTTTACTACCGCTTGAATGTGATTCCCATTACCGTGCCGCCGTTGCGGGATCGCCGCGAGGACATTGCGGTGCTGGTAAATCATTTTCTGAAAAAGTATGTTCCGGCGTCAGGGAAGAGCATTGTTCGGGTGAATGAGGCCTCGTTGCAGGCCCTGTGCGCCTATGCCTGGCCGGGCAATGTGCGACAACTGGAGAATGCAATCGAACGCGCCGTCGCGTTGGAAACCGGAGAAGAGCTGCGCATCGAAATTCCAGCCGAGAAACCGAAAGCCAGGGCCGCCGCTGCGGGAATCGGAGGGACTGGGACCGCCGACATCGGTACAGCCTTGGCCGACGGACTGGATATGGGACAGTATGTGGCCAACGTCGAAATTTCTTTGCTGAAGTCCGCTCTGGCGCAATCCAATGGGGTGCAAACCCGCGCTGCAGATCTGCTCAAGATTTCCTACCGCTCATTCCGGCATTTGATGAAAAAATATGAATTGAGTAGCGAGTAGCTGGGAGCTACTAGCTACCAGCCTCAGGCTACTCGTATTATGTTTTCATGCGCTACATGCTGCACTTTCTGTGGAACGCGACACGGGGACATCATCTCGCGCCCTGGCGCAGCCCCTATCTATTGTGGCGAATCGAAACCTATACCGGCGTGAAGATGCACCAGATCGGCCTGCTGGAATTTTGTGAATTTCTCTGGCGGGAACGGCATAACCTGTGGCGATTCCTACAATGGACCGCCGAAATGGACCGCTACTCCCATCCCAGCGCCAAGAATCCCTAAAATCAACTCCACATTGGGTTTTGCCGCTTGTTTAGGCGAGTCCGACCAGCGTCGGCTTGTGGGGGAGGAAAATTAAATAGGCCAGCGGCCAAGAAGCGGTGACATTCCTTGGCCACCAGCCCATTCGATCCTGAATTGGATCGGAGGTGATACCTCTATGCTAGACTCCTGAGCCCAGTTGTCAAGGACTTTCACCGGAAAATCGGCGCTCCGACCTCGTCCGAGAGTACATTCAACAGCAAGACCCATGGCTCCAATTCCATCCCTGCGCGTTGACACTAAGCTCTGCAGGATGTTAGGTTTAATGGTTTATAGCCCTCTTTTGCTCGAGATTTTTATCAGCTCCACATTATGGAACAGACGCTGCGACAAGTAGGGGAATTACTGCTCGGTTCCATCCCTACCATTATTTTTCTGCTCTTGCTCTGGGGCTGTTATACGGTGCTGGTCCACAAGCCTCTGACCCGGGTTCTGGCGGAGCGTCGCCTCAAAACCGAAGGCGCAGTGGAGAAAGCGCGGGCGGATATCGCGGCCGCGGAGGCTCGAACGGCCGAATACGAGCAGCGTCTGCGCGAAGCCCGGGTAGCCATTTTCAGGAGCCAGGAAGATCGTCGTCAGCGGGCCATGGACAGGCGCGCGGTTGTTCTGGACGATGCACGCAACCGGGCCTACGCTGAGATTGAGAAAGCCCGCGCCGCCATCGAACAGGACAAAGTCGCCGCTCAGGAGAGATTGCAGGCAGAAACTGGCAAGCTGGCGACCGAAATAATTCGCGTAGTCCTGCAGCCGGGAAGCGCATCGACTCCGGCAGGTGGTGCGTGATGAACTCAATCTGGCGCAGCATCGCCGCTGTTTGTCTGGGCTGGGCCATGCTCGCTGTGATCGGTTCGCCGCCCGCCCGCGCGCTCACGCAGGAGCCTTCCGGCACTGCGCTCTCTCCCGGTCAGGAGCTGGTCAAAGAATCGCGCGAAGCAGCGGGCGAAGATGGAGCTGGGCAATTTAAGCACTCTCCGCCAGTGCAGTGGATCTCACGCATGACGGGGCTTGATCTTGAAAATTCCTACCTGCTGGCGATGGGGATTAATTTCCTCGCCGTCGCGATTTTGATTATCTGGGCTTCGAAGAAGTACCTGCCAGCCATGTTCCGCGCCCGCACAGCCGCGATTCAGAAGGCCATGGAGGAGGCGCGCCAGGCCAGCGCCGAGGCCAACCGGCGTCTGGCGGCGATTGAGGGGCGGCTTGCCAAACTGGACGTGGAAATTGGAGAACTGCGGGCAAATGCCGAGAAAGAGGTGGCAGCCGAAGAGCAGAGGATTAAAGTGGCAGCCGAAGAAGATGCGCGTAAGATTGTGGATTCGGTGGGGCAGGAGATCACGGCGGCGGTCCGAACTGCGCGTCGAGAGTTGACCGCCTACGCGGCGGATCTGGCGGTGAGTTTGGCAAGAAAGCAGATCCACGTCGACGCGGCGACTGATCAAAACATGGTGCAACATTTTGCCCGGCAGCTTTCCAACGGCGGTGAGCCCAAGAAGGGCGCATAGAACATGGCTTCCGTGACCACTACCTACGCTCACGCCTTCGCCGACGCCATTTTTGATCTGCGTCTCGATCCGGCCAAAACACTGCACGAAGCCAAGGCTCTGGCGCACTTGGTCGGGGAGAGCAAGGAACTTCGCGAGGTTTGGGAGACACCCTCCATCACCCCGGAGCAAAAGCGCGCCGTATTGGATGCGATCGCTGCCCGCGAAAACATTTCCCGCGCCGTGCGCAATTTTGTCGCGGTGCTGATCGACCATCGCAGAACAAAGTTTTTGCACGACATCGTGAAACAGCTTGAGCTGGAGCTCGATCAGCGGCTGGGTTTCGCGGAAGCGGAGATCGCTACCGCCCGTGACCTAAGCGATCCGGAGCGCCGCGCCCTCGAAGCTCAAATACGAAGGCTGACTGGCAAGAAAGTACGCGCCCGCTATTCCCGGGATTCCTCCCTTTTGGGAGGCGCCGTGGTACGGCTCGGAAGCACGATTTATGACGGGTCGGTGAGCGGGCAGCTGGAAAGGATTAGAGAACAGCTAAGTGGCACATAGCAATCAGCACTCTGCATTCAGCCATGAAACATTTTGAGCAATGTTGGCGGACTCCAATGGCTGAATGCTGACGGCTGAGTGCTGAATGCTTACTCGAAACCTGAAACCAGAAACTCCAAACTGATTCTATGGCCCAAATCAAAGCAGACGAGATTACCCAGTTAATCCGGCAACAGATCGAGAACTACGAATCGAAAATTGCCGTCGACGAAGTGGGCACCGTGGTCACATTGGGAGACGGCATTGCCCGGGTTTACGGCCTCGACAAAGTCATGGCCGGAGAGCTTCTGTCTTTTCCCCATGATGTGGCCGGCATCGCCATGAACCTGGAAGAAGACCAGGTTGGCGTCGTGCTTCTCGGCGACTACACGGAAATCCGCGAAGGCGACGAAGTCAAGCGGACCGGCCGCATTATGAGCGTGCCGGTAGGTGAGGCTTTGGTTGGACGGGTTGTCAATTCGCTGGGCCAGCCCATCGACGACAAAGGTCCAATCTCCAGCGAAAAGTTCATCGCTCTGGAACGCCTGGCGCCCGGCGTAATTGATCGTCAGCCGGTGCGCGAACCAATGGCCACTGGTCTTAAAGCCATCGATAGCATGATTCCGATTGGCCGTGGGCAGCGCGAGCTGATCATCGGCGACCGACAAACCGGAAAAACTGCCGTTGCCCTCGACACCATCATCAACAACAAAGGTGGCGATCTCATCTGCATCTATTGCGCGGTCGGACAGAAGCGGTCTTCGATTGCGCAAGTGGTCAAAATCCTGAGCGACTATGGCGCCATGGATTACACCATTGTGGTCGCCGCTTCTGCCTCCGAACCGGCTCCCATGCAGTACATCGCGCCCTATGCGGCCTGCGCCATGGGCGAATATTTCCGCGACAGCAAGCGGCATGCCTTGGTGATCTATGACGATCTTTCCAAACACGCAGCCTCGTATCGGGAGATTTCATTGCTGCTGCGCCGCCCACCGGGGCGCGAAGCTTACCCGGGAGACGTTTTCTATCTTCACTCCCGCCTGCTGGAACGTGCCGCGAAGTTGAGCGATAAAAACGGTGGCGGCTCACTCACCGCGTTGCCGGTGATTGAGACCCAGGCGGGTGACGTTTCCGCCTACATTCCAACCAACGTCATCTCGATCACTGACGGTCAGATCTATTTGGAGACTGACTTGTTCAATCAAGGTGTGCGACCGGCGGTCAACGTGGGCATATCGGTAAGCCGTGTCGGGGGCAGTGCGCAGATCAAAGCCATGCGCCAGGTCGCCGGCAGCCTGAAGCTCGATCTAGCGCAATACCGCGACATGGCCGCCTTTGCCCAGTTCGGCAGCGACCTGGATAAAGCCACGCAAGCCCAGCTCAACCGCGGCCAGCGCCTGGTCGAAGTCTTGAAGCAGAAACAGTTCTCGCCGCTGCCCTTCTCCAAGCAGATTCTGATCATCTACGCGGGTACCAGCGGCATGTTGGACGACCTGCAAGTGGATCAAATTCGTGACTTCGAAGAAGAGCTATACAAGTTTGCCGACACCACCAATCCTGGATTGTTGCGGACCATCATGGAGAGGAAAATTCTGGATGACAAGCTGAAGGCCGAGATGACGCGCATCATCAAGGAGTGCAAGGAAACTTTCGCCTCCCAGCGCCAGGAAGTGGCGAAATAAGCGGTTAGCAATTTGCACTTGGCATTTGGACAGTCGACGGTGTACAGGAACTCCATGTGGCTAAATGCTAATGGCTAAGTGCTGATGGCTCGATTCCAACCATGCCCAACATTCTTGATATTCGCCGCCGTATTCGCAGCGTGACCAACACGCGGCAGATTACCAAGGCCATGAAGATGGTCTCGGCGGCCAAATTGCGGCGGGCCCAGGAGCGCGCCTTGGCGGCGCGTCCCTACGCGCAGATGCTGACCAACGTATTGAAGTCCCTAGTCTCTCGCGCCGAACTCTACGATCCGGAAACCGGGGAGCCAAAACATCCTCTGCTGGCGCAGCGACCTGAGAACAACATCTTGCTCATCGTGGTGACCGGCGATAAAGGACTCGCGGGCGCATTCAACACCAATATTCTCAAAGCGGCAACCCGGTTTCTGGAGTCCAAAGCAGGAAAGAACATTGAAATCGAAGCGGTGGGGCGCAAGGGGCGCGATTTTCTGCGGCGCCGCTATCCGGTGGCAAAACCTCGCAGCACCGAGTCGAGCGACTCTCCTCGAATCACGCTTGTAGGGGAGCATGTGGGAGTGCTGAACCGGGTTGACTATCCTATGGCGGCAGAAATTGCCGGAAGAGTCATCGATCGTTACTCCAACGCCGAAATTGACGCCGTTTATGTTGTTTACAACGAATTCAAGTCTGTAATCTCACAGCGGCTCGTCGTGGAGAAAGTACTCCCGATCGAAGCAGAGCATGTCGGTGAAATCAGCGTGGCTCAAGCGGAGCGGATGGGCGAAGAAGAGCGCAAGCGTGCCCTGGAAGCGGCCAAAGGAACCGGGGTGGGTCTGAGGCCCGCCGATACTCGCGCCATCGATGCCGCAGCTGCCAGGTTTGCTGCCGCGCCCGTCGACTACATCTATGAGCAGGCTGCCGAAGAACTGTTTGCTTCGCTGCTGCCGAAATATGTAAGCATCCAGGTTTTTCGCGCCTTGCTGGAATCTGTAGCTGCCGAGCACGCCGCCCGCATGACCGCCATGGATTCGGCGACCAGCAATGCCACGGAGATGATCGATTCCTTGACTTTGGCCATGAACCGCGTGCGCCAGGCCAAGATCACGAAGGA
The DNA here is from genome assembly GCA_035624215.1 of Terriglobales bacterium. GTDB lineage: Bacteria > Acidobacteriota > Terriglobia > Terriglobales > Acidobacteriaceae > JAFAGX01. The sequence goes on along the minus strand of DASPRY010000076.1, from coordinate 60,864 downwards.
AATTATCGAAATTGTCAGTGGAGCGGCAGCAGCAGGGTAACGAGCCGCTGAGAGCTTAAATTTATGCCAGACAACATCGGTCACGTAATCCAAATCGCGGGTCCCGCCGTGGATGTGCAGTTCGAAGAAGCCAAGATGCCGCCAATCTATGAGGCATTGCGCGTGGTTAGTGACGGCTTCGATGTTCCCGTGCCCATCAAAGTCATCCTCGAAGTGCAGCAGCACCTTGGCGAGGGCCGCGTCCGCTGCGTGGCCATGGAACCTACTGATGGCATGGTGCGCGGCATGAAGGCCATTGATCTGGGCGGGCCAATTTCTGTGCCCGTTGGTCGAGGCACGTTAGGGCGAGTCATGAACGTGATCGGCCAGCCCGTCGACAATCTTGGCCCGATTCAGCACACCGAAACCAAGCCCATCCACCGCCCCGCGCCGCTTTTTGACGAGCAGGCGACCACAGCCGAGATGTTCGAAACCGGCGTCAAAGTCATCGACCTCATCCAGCCTTTCTTAAAGGGCGGCAAGATTGGCTTGTTTGGCGGCGCAGGTGTCGGGAAAACCGTCATCATCATGGAGTTGATCAACAACGTCGCCAAGCAGCACGGCGGATTTTCCGTGTTTGCGGGCGTGGGTGAGCGAACGCGCGAAGGCAACGACCTCTGGCTGGAGATGACTGAGTCGGGCGTCATCAAGCCGGGCGATCCTGAGCACTCCAAGGCAGCGTTGATCTATGGTCAGATGACTGAGCCGCCGGGCGCGCGTCTGCGGGTCGCGCTCACGGGTCTGACCGTCGCCGAATATTTCCGTGACGAAGAGGGCGCCGACACCTTGCTTTTCATCGACAACATTTTTCGTTTCACGCAAGCGGGATCGGAGGTTTCGGCGCTGCTCGGCCGGATGCCCAGTGCTGTCGGTTACCAGCCCAATCTTGCCACTGAAATGGGGGAATTGCAGGAGCGCATTACGTCCACCAAGAAAGGATCGGTAACGTCGGTGCAGGCTATTTATGTCCCCGCCGACGACCTCACCGATCCCGCACCGGCCACTACGTTTGCGCACCTCGACGCCACCACCGTACTTTCCCGGGCGCTGACCGAGATCGGCATTTATCCGGCCGTCGATCCACTGGCTTCGACCTCGCGCATTCTCGATCCGCGCATTGTGGGTCAGGAACATTACGATGTAGCGCAATCGGTAAAGAAAACGCTGCAGAGCTACAAGGATCTCCAGGACATCATCGCGATTCTGGGCGTTGATGAACTCAGCGAAGATCAGAAATTGACGGTGGCCCGGGCGCGCAAAATGCAACGATTCCTGTCGCAACCGTTCCATGTGGCCGAGCAATTTACCGGAGCGCAGGGGCGTTATGTAAAGATTGGTGACACCGTCAAGGGCTTCAAAGAGATTGCCGAAGGCAAGCACGACGACATTCCCGAACAGGCCTTTTACATGAAGGGCACGATCAAGGAAGTTATCGAAGCAGCAGAGAAGTTGAAAGCAGTGGCATAGTGGCACTCAGCGCTTAGGACATGGCATTTAGCATGATGGTGTCTTGCCCGGTACCAGCACCGCCTTTCCCGGCCAAGTGCTGACTGCTAAAATTCTGAGTTCCAGGTAGCAGCGCGTCCACGTCAATCTGATCAACATGCCCGAAACCTTCAAACTCGAAATCGTCACCCCGGAGAAGATGGTGGTGCGCGATGTGGCCGAGGAGATGCAAATCCCCGGAAAAAACGGATATCTCGGCGTTTTGCCCGGTCACGCGCCGCTGATCACGGAACTTTCAGTGGGTGAGATCACCTACCGCAACGCAAACATCACCCATCATCTCTCTGTTGCCTGGGGATTTGCCGAAGTACTTCCCGACAAAGTAACCATCCTGGCCGAGACTGCCGAACGGGCCGACGAAGTCGATGTGAAGCGGGCGCAGGCCGCCAAACAGCGCGCCGAAACCAACCTTGGCAAATGCGCCACCGAAGAGGAGTTTAAGAAGGTTTCCGGTGATCTGCAGCGCGCCGAGACTCGCCTGGAAGTAGCCGAGAAGAAAACTTAGGAGGAGGTTTGCCACTCACGACTCAGCGGCGTTGGTGCGTGATGCGCGCTCGAAGTAGAAGCTAACCCCCAGTGCCAGAATCAAAGCCGCTACTCCAAACATGGTCAGGGCGGAGACGGTGTTAAGCTCCGTGGTGATGACCTTGCGGGCCAATGCGATCAGTGCGGCTTCGAGGACCACACGCACGTGGCCGGCTTCTCGCTTGACATACCCTTTCAGAGTTTCCAAAAGCTCCACTCCAATTAAGACCAACAGAAAATACCCAAAAATGTCTAACAAGCCCTCCACCGGAATAAGAAATTTTGGCGTCTTCCATATCACCTCGAAAACGAGCACTCCCAGATGCACGGTGGAAAGTACAACAACGATGACCAGTAACACCATCATTGCGCTGACCGTGATGCCTTGCACCTTTGTGATTAGAGTGTTCAAATTCAACTCCTTTCTTGCCGGGTTCCTAAAACCTCGCAACATACTACGTTCGACCGTTCGGCAGTCTCACAAGCTCCGCTGCAAAAGGATTTTTTCCCCACAATTCGGGCGATAAAGCCCTCATTGTAGGGGCACCGGTCCATTTTGTCAGTTGGCAAATTTCAGGTGCATTTCTTCAAGTTGACCACTTGTTCCTTGCGGGTCAGAACATTCACGCATAACTGGCGATTGACGGTAAGCTTTTGGCATCCACGGCCATTCTTGGCCATAACCAATCCCAATACCTCCCATAAATACTTTCGATTTCCGTGACTCCGGTCCCGCAGGTAAAGTGATTGACTTGGTTGGATCTTGCTTAGGGAGCGGACAGAAGTTCATGGGAAAGGCTTGCGTCGCCAGATTCGTTTTCCTCCTTCTCTTATTTCTTGCTTTCATACCTCCCCTGGCAGGGCAAAACACGCCAAGCGATGCCACTGGCCAGTCAGCCCAGGTCGCGCAACTTCAACAGCAGATCGCAGAAGCCAAAAGTTCGGGCGATAACGCGTGGATGCTGACCAGCGCGGCGCTGGTTCTGATGATGACCGGTCCCGGGCTTGCCTTGTTTTATGGCGGCCTGGTTCGCAAGAAGAATGTGCTGGCCACCATGATGCAAAGCTTTGCCTTGATGACCATTATCACCGTGCTTTGGGCGTTATTTGGTTACAGCCTGTGTTTTGGCTCGGGAAACAGCTTCATCGGCGGGTTTCATCATCTTTTTCTGCACGGCGTCGGTGCGCAGCCTGATGCAGATTATGCCGCGACCATACCGCAACAGACTTTCATGATTTACCAGCTCATGTTTGCCATAATCACACCGGCTTTGATTACCGGTGCCTTCGCGGAGCGCATGAAGTTCAGCGCCATGGTTCTGTTTATGATTCTGTGGTCGGTGCTGGTATATGACCCGATGGCCCACATGGTGTGGGGGAAGGGCGGATTCCTGAATGCGGCTCTGGGCGGTCGTTTCCCGACATTGGATTTCGCCGGCGGAACGGTTGTGCACATCACCTCAGGTGTGTCGGCGCTGGTCTGCGCTTTGTATCTTGGACACCGCATCGGCTATCCGAGGCAGCCCATGCCGCCGCACAGCGTGGTCCTGAGTTTCATCGGAGCCTGTCTTTTGTGGGTAGGTTGGTTCGGCTTCAATGCCGGCAGCGCGCTGGCCGCGGGAGGTCTCGCGACCAGCGCTTTTGTCGCCACCCATTTCGGGGCGGCGGCGGCCGTGGTCGGATGGAGCGGCGCCGAATGGCTGCGTAACGGTAAACCGAGTGCCTTAGGTGCAATTTCGGGATCGGTCGCAGGCCTGGTGGCGATCACTCCCGCCGCCGGTTTCGTGAGTCCGATGTCCGCGCTGGCGATCGGCTTGGTCGCCGGGATTGTCTGCTACCTCATGGTGGTGAAAGTGAAGGCGCTGTTCGGCTATGACGATTCTCTTGACGCCTTCGGTGTGCACGGCGCCGGTGGAACACTCGGGGCTCTGCTTACCGGTATTTTCGCGGCCAGCACGGTCAATCCGATCTTCAAAGACGCGCAAGGCAACCCATTGCCTTCGGGTGTGATCGAAGGCAACGCGCACCAACTTCTGAATCAGTTAGTAGGCGTGCTGATCGCTTGGGGTCTCGCGATCGTGGGCACTCTCATCATCCTCAAGATCGTGGATGCGACCGTCGGGCTGCGCGTGAGCGAGGAGCAGGAGATCCAGGGACTCGACCTGTCACAGCACGGCGAAGAAGGCTATTACTGGGAGGTTCCGGCGTAACGCCTGCATGCGCTATATCAGCCGAGCGATCGCTACGCGAATCACAACATGACTAAGATCGAGGCGATTATTCAAAATTCCAAGTTGGATGCGGTCAAAGACGCGCTGCACGAAATCGGCGTCGAAGGCATGACCGTACTGGAAGTCCGTGGTCACGGGCGGCAAAAGGGTCACACCGAGTTCTATCGCGGGCGAGAGTACACCGTAGATTTGATACCCAAGATTAAGCTGGAGCTCGTGCTGCCCGACAAAATGGTGGAAAAAGTAGTTGAGGCGATCACCAGCGCTGCGCGAACCGGCAAGATTGGCGACGGCAAAATTTTCCTCTCACGAGTCGATGAGGCCATTCGCATCCGTAATGATGAACGCGGCGAGGGAGCGTTATAAGGGCCGAGCGATGATTTATGAGCGCGTCTTCCTTGAGCAGCGAGCTACGGAGCCTTTATGCCGACGAGTCCGGACGCATCCAACAGGAATTCGAGAAAGATGGCGATGGCCGCGCCGTGCTGGCCAAACGCACGGTGCTCATCGAGAACCTCGTCCGCTCATTGTGGCAGGAGCACATTGAAGGGCAGGGAACTGCTGCACCGGAATTCGCGCTGGTTGCCTTAGGCGGTTTTGGCCGCGGTTGGCTGTTTCCGTACTCCGACATTGACCTGCTTTTCCTCCACGAAAATCGCGAAAGCGAGGCCGCCTTCAAGGATGCGGTGCGGCGCTTCTCGCAGGAGCTCTGGGACCTGCGCCTGAAGTTGAGTCCTGCCACGCGCACGTTGGCGGAATGCGACCGGCTCGATCCCAACAATGTTGAATTCACGCTGGCACTTCTGGATTGCCGTTTTCTCGCAGGGAACAAAGAGGTATTTTCTCGCCTGCATGACAAACTGCTTCCTGGCCTGATCATGCGGGAATCGCAATCGCTGGTGCAGCGTCTGGCGGAGATTACGCGGGAGCGGCATGCCAAGTACGGCGACACAGTCTTTCATCTTGAGCCGAATATTAAAGACGCCCCGGGCGGCCTGCGCGATTACAACGTCGCCTGCTGGCTCTCGCTAATCTCCGCCATCGACAAGTTGCACGACTGGCCGGACGCAAAGACCCTGCTGCCCGCTTCAGCCCGCCGCCAGCTCGAACCCGCACTCGAGTTCCTCATGTCAGTGAGATGCTTTCTGCATTTTCGCCACGGGCGCGACGACAACTCGCTTGCCTGGGCCGATCAGGACGAAGCCGCTGCGCGCAAGATCGGCGCTTCGGAGGTAATGAGCGCCGCCGATTGGATGCGAATCTACTTTGCCCACGCCCGTTCTGTGCACCGCGTGTCCACTCGCCTGCTGGAAGAGATTCCCGCCGCGTGGTCTTCCTTGTATCGTCAATTTCAGAATTGGCGATCGCGCATTTCTAATTCCGAGTTCTCTGTGGTTGATGGCCTGGTGTTTCTGCAACAGCCGACCTCAATCGAGGATCCGCAGCTCCTGCTGCAAATGTTCGACTTCATGGCTCACCATGGCCTCAAGCTGAGCACGACGACTGAGTATCGCGTGGAACAGGTGCTACCGTCGCTGGCGGCGATGCCTCCGCGAGGAGCGGAGCTTTGGCAACATCTGCAAGTGATCCTGCTCGAACCGCACGCAGCCGAAGCCCTGCGCGCCATGCACTCCCTTCGTCTTCTGAACCTGCTGTTGCCCGAGTTGCGGTCGATTGATGCTCTGGTGGTTCGGGATTTCTACCACCGTTATACGGTTGACGAGCATTCATTCCGGGCGATTGAATCCTTGCACCACCTGAGCCAATCGCAGTCGGAATGGGACCAGCGCTACGGCGAGCTTTTCAACGAGTTGGAGCGGCCGGAACTGCTTTTTCTCTCGCTGTTGCTGCACGACACGGGCAAGAGCGTTGCCGGGGAAGATCATGTGCAAAACAGTTTGCAGATTGCTTCCCAGGCGTTGGAGCGTCTCGACCTCGATCCTCCCGATCGTGACACCGTTCTGTTCCTCATCGCCAGCCACCTCGATCTCTCTGCAGTTTTGCGCCGGGACATCTTCGACCCCGTCACTATTCATGGCTTCGCTGAGAAAGTGGGCACGCCGGAATTGCTAAAGATGCTTTGCCTGATGACCTACGCCGACATCAAATCGGTGAATCCTGAAGCTTTAACTCCGTGGAAGGCAGAGAGTATTTGGCAGGTCTATATCGCGGCGGCCAACTATCTGAATCGCAGCGCCGATCAGCCCTTGCGCGCGGATGCCGATGAGGAAAATCTTGATCGCCTGCACACCCTGGCCCCGGTGGCCGGCAAGAAAGTTAAAGCTTTTCTTGAAGGTTTCCCGCTACGTTACGTCCGCAGCTATCCGGCGGAGGAGATCCTGCGTCACTTCGATATGGCGCAGCGTCTGGAAAACGATCCGGTGCAATCCACCTTGAAACGCGGGCGTCACTGGTATGAGGTCACGATTGTCACCGCCGACCGTCCTTTTCTCTTCGCCACGATCGCCGGCGTACTGGCTGCGTGGGGCATGAACATCGTGAAAGCCAATGCTTTCTCCGACCAAGCTGGAGTGGTAGTTGATACGTTCTATTTCACCGACCGCTTCCGCACGCTCGAGTTAAATCTACCCGAGTGGGAGCGCTTCCAGCGCAGCGTTGCTGATGTGCTTTTGGGGAGAGCGGATCTCGATCGCATGCTGCATGACCGCGTTCGCGCTGAGAAAAATGGAGTCCCGAAGGTGAAAGTAGAAACCCGCATCGATTTCGACGATGAGTGTTCGTCCCACAGCACCCTGCTGCAGGTGATCGCGCAGGATCGTCCGGGGCTTTTGCACCGAATCAGCTCGCAGCTTGCCAATCAGAAATGCAACATCGAAATTGCCCTGATTGACACCGAAGGACAGATGGCAATCGACGTTTTTTATCTCACTTCCGCGCGGGCCAAGCTTACTCGCGAGCGTCAGAAAACGCTAAAAGCTGCTCTGCTGGAAGAACTGCGCAAACAGTAATTGTCAGATTCTCACCCTTCAGGAAAAGAATCCAGGCCACGCATCGTTTGACGCAAAGCTGAGATGAGTGCAGACGGGGTTAGTGCCTGCCTCCGTGGCCTCCACCGCCGCGACCTCCGCGATGCCGTCGGCGCCCACCTCCGCCCGGACGTCCACCGCGGTCGCCCCGGTCGCCTCGGTCCCCTCGGTCTCCGCCCACGTGTTGCACCTCATCGCGGTTGAAGTTAGGTTCGGGTTCGTCTCCGAAATCTCCTCCGCCCTCGATGGTTACGGGCGCAGGCGCGGTTCCGTGGTCCTCCGCGACCGCCCCACCTCCGCCCATTTTGGCGCGCTGTTCTTTCAGAATTGCCTTCCGCGAAAGACGAATCCGGTTGCCCTCAACCGCCAGCACTTTCACCAGCACCTGGTCGCCTTCCTTCAGTTCATCGCGCACATCACGTATGCGATGTTCGGCGACCTCGCTGATGTGCAGCAAGCCATCGGTACCAGGGAGAATTTCGACGAATGCCCCGAAATCCGCCAGCCGCGTGACTTTCCCCAGGTACGTCTTCCCCACCTCCGCAGTCGCAGTCAAATCGCGAATGATCTGCAATGCCTTGTTGGCGGATACTTCGTCATTCGACGCCACATTCACTTTGCCGGTGTCTTCCACATCGATTTTGACTCCGGTTTGCTCGATGATGCTGCGAATCATCTTGCCGCCGGGGCCAATCACGTCGCGAATCTTGTCCACCGGAATCTGCAGCGTGTAGATCCGCGGCGCATAGGCGGATACTTTCTCCCGCGGCGCGGAAAGGGCCTCGGTCATCTTCTCCAAAATGAACAGACGCCCGCGCTGTGCCTGGGCCAGGGCCTCGCGCATGATCTGCGCCGTGATGCCGGCCACTTTGATGTCCATCTGCAGAGCGGTAATTCCGTCTCTGGTGCCGGCGACTTTGAAGTCCATGTCGCCGTAGTGGTCCTCAGCGCCCGCGATGTCGGTTAGGATCGCGTAGCTGTCACCTTCCTTTACAAGCCCCATCGCCACTCCCGCGACAGGCGACTTCAGCGGCACGCCTGCATCCATCAGCGACAGCGACGCTCCACAGACCGTCGCCATTGACGACGAGCCATTCGATTCCAAAATGTCCGACACCACGCGCATCGCGTATGGCCAATTTTCTTCCTGCGGCAACACCGCTGACACGGCGCGCTCTGCCAGCGCCCCGTGTCCAATCTCTCGGCGCCCCGCTCCGCGTAGAAACGCCACTTCCCCAACGCTGAACGGCGGAAAATTGTAATGGAGCATGAAGCGTTTTTTGGCTTCGCCTTCGAAGACCTCGAGGCGCTGCATATCGTCGCTGGTGCCGAGGGTGGTGGTAACGAGAGCCTGAGTTTCGCCGCGAGTGAAAATCGCGGAGCCGTGAGTACGAGGGAGGGCGCCGACTTCGATCGAGATGGGGCGAATCTGGTCGAAGGCGCGGCCATCGGGACGGCGATGCTGCTTGATCACCTGGTCGCGGAAAATCCGTTCACGCAGAATCTCGTAGTAGCTCTTTAATTTGGTTTGCGCGGCTTCGTCTTCCGCCGGAAGAGCGGCGAGCAGATCCTTCTGAAGCTCTTTTACCAGGGTATAGCTTTCCGACTTCGGGTGCTTCTCGGTGTCGAGGCGTTCGGCTAAATCCGCGCCGATTCTCGATTTCAGATCATCGTAGTAAGCCTGATCAAACTCCGGCGGCTTGACTTCCCGCTTGGGCTTGCCGGCCTTCTGTTTGAGGTCGTTGATGGTGGCGCAAATCTTCTTGATCTCGGTGTGGGCGAATTCGATTGCGTCGACGACGGTTTCTTCTTTGACTTCGCGGGCGCTGGACTCGATCATCACGATGCCATCCAAAGTGCCGACCACCATGATGTTCAGCAGGCTGTCGCGCATCTCGCTGTAGGTGGGATTGACGATGAACTGCCCATTAACGAGACCCACGCGCACGGCTCCGACTGGGCCGAGAAACGGAATATCGGAGATGGTAAGCGCAGCGGAGGCGCCGTTGATGGCAGCGACATCGGGATCATTTTCCGTGTCGGCGGAAAGCACAAACGCGATTACCTGAGTTTCATTGCGGAATCCCTCAGGGAAAAGCGGACGAATGGGGCGATCAATCTGGCGGCTGGTGAGAATCTCGCGTTCGCTGGGCCGGCCTTCACGCTTGATGAAGCCGCCGGGAATGCGGCCGCCAGCGTAAGTGTATTCACGGTAGTCGACGGTGAGCGGGAAAAAATCAACGCCTTCGCGCGGCTCGGGATTAGCGACCGCAGTGGCGAGAATCACGTTATCGCCTATGCGGACCACGACTGAACCGTGGGCTTGCTTGGCTAAATGTCCGGTTTCAAAGTTGAGGCGTTTGCCGCCGGCAAGGTCAACAGATACTTCTTGTTTCATGTTTGTTTCCTTCTACAGGAGTTGATTTTGACCCCACGTTTCGAGAACCGCGAAACGTGGGCCACCCGGAATAGTGGGAATGGATGCCAGTGTGGAGTTGGGATGTCCTGCAAACGCACTGCTTTGTTTCACCTTGGATTTCCCACTTTCGCGCAAAGAACGCGCAAAAATGGGGCACCCGACGCGGAGCAACTACTTGCGCAGGCCGAGCTTGGCAACGACATTTTTGTAGCGCTCGGAATCGTAGGTTTTCAGGTAGTCGAGCAAACGACGCCGCTTGCTGACCAACATGAGCAGACCGCGGCGCGAGCCGTGATCTTTGAGGTGCGTTTTGAAGTGTTCCGTCAACTGACCAATGCGCTCGCTTAACAGCGCGATTTGGACTTCGGGACTGCCCGTGTCGGTAGGATGCGTGCGGTGCTGATCGATGACGGACCTCTTATGCTCTCTGGCTAGCACTACTCTGGTGCACTCCTGTCTGTTTTATTCGATTTTAGTAACGAAATGATGGTAACAGGTGGGAAGAGGGGGCGGCAAGTAGCCAGGGCCAGGAGACAGAGTTTCAGCAGTCGGTTTCATGCTCCTTTTGCACAGGGTCATCCCGAAGCCTCGCGCTTTCGCCAGCGAAGCGAGGGATCTCGCGCGGATCGCCACCACCGGGCTTGTACACGTCGCCCCATTTCTCAGCCAAATCGTACCAATGTGGGTTTGTAGACTCGATCAGACGAATCTTCTTGCTTCGTCGCCAACCCTTGATCTCCTTCTCCCGGTCGATCGCGGCGTCAGGGAAGGCGAAACATTCGTAGTAAACCACACGCGTCAGGTTGTAGCGGCTGGTAAAGCCTGGAAGAAGTTTGTTCTTGTGCTCGAAGACTCTCCGGAGCAGATTGCTGGTCACTCCCGTGTACAACATATGAGAACGTGGGCGATTGGTCATGATGTAGACGTAAAAGGACTTTGCGCGCATATAAGGTCATCCCGAGCGCAGCCGTTCTTCAGGCGGAGCGACGGATCTTGCGTGGGTCCTATCTTGACTGTCGTTCTTGAAATCGTATGTGACGACTGAACACTGCCGTGCCGCTACACGCGAGATCCCTCGCTTCGCTGGCGAAAGCGCGAGGCTTCGGGATGACCGTCCTTAGGGGTTAGTGGAGTTACCGAAGACGAAGCGGCCGAGGCTGTCGCCTACGCGATTGGAGGGAATCGGAGGGGAGAAATTCCCGATTTGGAACGGGTTCTTGGTCGGACTTGATTCGGCAACCGACAGAAACGGGCGATGGATTGGCTGCCCCCCAGGGATTCGAACCCCGATATGCTGATCCAGAGTCAGCTGTCCTGCCGTTGAACGAGGGGGCAGCGGGCGGCTGCAAAATGGGATCCGCAATTTCGATTCTATGGGGCTGCTGGACCGTGGTCAACTTTGCGGCGAGGCGGCGGAACGGTGCAGGCCTCCCGCAGTTTGTGGCGACAGTTTAAGATCCTTGGAAAGGAGCAAAGTCATGGTTACGGCCGTCGGGAGCGTCAATCAATTAAGCAACGATTATGCGGAAATTGCCCGCCGCGCACTGGAAGCAGAACAGTGCGCGCTGATTGTGATCGATATTCAGGAGAAGCTGCTGCCCCCGATCTTTGAAAAAGAACGTCTGGTGAAGAATTCGCAGCTCTTGATCCGCCTGGCGGGGATTCTGAAAATTCCGACACTGATGAGTGTGCAGTATGCGAAAGGGCTGGGGAAGACGATTCCGGAGATCGCGTCGCTGCTGCCCGGGATCGAAGGGATCGACAAGCAGATGTTTTCCTGCTTCGGCAGCGAGGTTTTCTGCTCGGCTTTGAAACGCCTGCCCGGCAACCGCAACACGGTTCTGCTTTGCGGCATGGAGAGCCATATCTGTGTCATGCAGACGGCACTCGGCGCGCTGAGGGAGGGCTACATTGTTCACGTTGCGTCAGACGCCGTGAGCTCGCGCACGGAGTGGAACTGGCATATTGGACTGGAGAGGATGCGGGCGGCGGGAGCGGTGATCTCTTCGACGGAGATGATTATTTATGAGTTGTTGCGCTCTTCAGGCGCGCCGGCGTTCAAGGAGCTGTTGCCGTATTTGAAGGAGTAGGATTTTAAGGATTTTCGATTGCCAATTTCCAATTGGCAATCGCCGATCAGCACTTCAGGTTTCACGCTTCCTTGTGCTTGACCTTTACTACGGTGATTTTGGAGAAGCCTTCGGCAAACGTAGGAGGCTTGAGTTTGGCGGCCATTCGGCGCATTACGTCCTCGCCGACAACGCGCTCGCGCCGCTGGTTGCGGAGCAGGCAAACCTCGAGCGGCACATCGAAAAATACTGCCTGCACATCGTAACCGTAGTCTTTGGCCAGCTTGATCCAACCATGACGATCGTGTGAGGTGAGATTGGTCGCGTCCACGTAGTTCATGGGGCGGCGGGCAATGAGCCGCGCCTTGAGCATGGAGCGCAGATTGGAAAAAATCAGATCCTGAAAGCGTTGCTCGGTGGGATCGTCGAACAACAGCGACCGCAGCAGATCGCTGGAGAGCGGCGTAATGTTGTGACGCTTAAACCAGGAGCTTTTGCCGGATCCGGGCAGACCAATGGCTAAAACGACCGTTCCGCGCGAAGGGCGCGGAGCAGGCGGAGGCGGCGCAGGGGCGGCGACGGCGGGTTCGGCTGAGATCGCAGGCTCGGGCGCGCTGGTCGGCGGAGCTGGCGAGCCGGGAGTGGTTCGTGGAGGCGACTGAGAGATGCGGCCACGGCCTCCGCGGCCACGGCGGCGCCGCCGTTTGCGCTGATCGCCGCCGGGTTGTGCACCTGGAGCCGGGGACTGGATTTCCGCTGAGGTTGTCTCAGGGATTGGCCGAGGTGTTTCGGGTTCAGCGGCCGGCTCCGGCTCGGTCTTTGGCGCGATATCGTAGAAGGCCGGCTGCAAGGGCGCCGGTGCGCTCTCCGGTGCAGGCTTTTCCGGCTCTTTCTTGCGGCGCTGGAGCCGCTCACGCATCCATTTGCGCATTATCTGGCTTGTAACACACCCACAGGCCCAGGGGCAATGGCATGCACCAAGAGGCGTACCAAGGGGGCCGGTGCGACACGGACACCGGTACAGAGCGGAAGGCAGCGATCGGTTTCCCTAGCTGGCGCCTACACCTTTAGGCTGCACCTTCTCAAACACCTCTTCTGCGCGCACCAGCGCCTCCTGCACATTCGAGCAAATGTTGTTGCGGCCGATAATTTCTTCGAACTCGGCCTGATGAATCACTTTCCCCGGCTGCTCTCGCGCGCCACATACAATCAGGGTTCGACCGGTTGCGTGCAGCTGTTTGGCTACTTCTTCCATCGCAAACAAGCCGGTGGCATCCAGTGCGGTCATGTTGCGCAGGCGCAGAATGACCACAGGTGGTAGCTGGTGGATTTTCTCGGTCACGACCGAAATCTTGTCGGTGGCGCCAAACAAAAACGGGCCATGGATGCGGAAAATGGTTGCGTAATAGGGAATATCCTTATCCTGAAGAATGTGAACCCGCCCATCTTCGATGTAGTCATCGGTTACCTGAGAGACGGTAGTCGTCGCGGCGACACGGCTGATGAAGAGCAACGCGGCAAGAATCATTCCCGCTTCCACCGCGACCGTAAGATCTGCGAATACAGTCAGAGCAAAAGTTAACAGCCATACGCTGATGTCGGTTTTTGTGAGCTTGAGCAGCTGCGGTATCTCCCGCCATTCCCCCATGTTGTACGACACCACGAGCAAGATGCCCGCCAGTACCGCCATCGGGACGAATCGCACCAGCGGTGAAGCAAACAGGAGGATGCAAAGCAGCGTAAGTGAATGGATCATTCCCGCCACTGGCGATTGCGCTCCGGAGCGGATGCTGGTGGCGGTGCGTGCGATTGCGCCGGTAGCAGGCAGGCCTCCAAAGAGCGGAGAAAAAATGTTGGCAAAGCCTTGAGCGAATAACTCCACGTTCGGGTTGTGTCGATCGTTGCTCATGCGGTCAGAAACCACCGCCGACATCAGAGATTCAATCGCACCCAGCATGGCTACGGTGACGGCCGGTCCGAGCAGGCCATGAATCAGGTCCGGCCGGAACTTCGGCACCGCGAAATGCGGCAATCCACCTGGAATTCCGCCGAAGCGGCTGCCAATGGTCTCGACCGGCAGCTTGAAGATCACCACAGCTCCGGTTCCGACCAGCAAAGCAACGATTGGCCCGGGAATGCGGTTGGAAACCAGGCGGCAGGAAATCAAGATAGTGATGGTGCCTAAAGCGAGAGCGGTGGCGGAGTAATTCAGCGTTGCGAAGTGGCGGGCCAGGGTTTCCATGCGCAGCCAGAAGACGCCGGGAAGCTTGTCGACCTGCAGGCCCAAAGCATCTTTAATTTGTGTGCTGGCGATCAGGATTGCAACGCCGTTGGTGAAGCCAATCACGATTGGTCGCGGGATGAACTTGACCGCAGTGCCCATGCCGGTGAGGCCCATGATCACGAGCAGTACGCCAGCCATCACCGTGCACATAAACAGACCGTCAACGCCGTGCGTGGCAACAATGCCCGCTACTACGACGACGAAAGCTCCGGTAGGTCCGCCAATCTGTGTCTTGGAGCCTCCCAGCAGTGAAATCAAAAAGCCGGTGACGATTGCACAATAAATGCCGGCCTGCGGAGTAAGGCCGGAGGCAATGGAGAACGCCATCGCCAGGGGCAGGGCAACCAGGCCGACGGTGATGCCGGCAACGAGGTCGTGAAAGAGTTTGTTGAGGTTGTAGTCCCGCAAACAGAGGACAGACTTCGGAAGCCAACGTTCGTCAGCGAAAACAATATCCATTTTCCCATTATGCCAATCAGCTGACGTAGCAGCGGAGCGAATTTATCGATGGAACCAATCGAGAGAACAGTAGCGGCTGCGCGCACCGGTTGAAGACTCTTGGATTACAGCCCTACTTCGATGCGGGAACGGGGATCGAGAAAATCGCGCAGAGCATCGCCGATGAAATTGAAGGCGAGCACGGCGAGCATCACGGCGGCGGCGGGAAATAAGACGAGATGGGGAGCGTCGAAGAGATGGGCGCGGCCGTCGTTGAGCATGGTGCCCCAGCTGGCGGTGGGAGGGGCGACGCCCAGACCGAGAAAACTCATGGTGGCTTCAGCGAGGATGGCACCGGCCATGCCGATGGCAGCCTGTACGATCACCGGCTGGATGATGTTCGGTAAAATGTGGCGCGTGATGATGCGCAGGTCGCTGGCTCCGAGAGCGCGGGCGGCTTCAACAAATTCGCGTTCGCGCACCGCCAAAACCTGGGCCCGTACCAGCCTCGCGTAGCCGACCCATCCGCCGAGTGAAAGCGCGAGCACCAGATTGAAGATTCCCGGCCCGCGAAAAGCCACAAAGGCGATGGCCAGCAGGATGCCGGGAAACGAGAGAAACGCGTTCATCACGACCACGTTGACGAAGCGATCGACGCGACCGCCGTAGTATCCGGCGATGGAGCCGACAATGAGACCCAGGGCTAGAGAGCAGGCAACTACGCAGCTTCCCACGAGCATAGAAATGCGGGAACCGTAGATGAGGCGGGAGAGAATGTCACGTCCGAGTTCATCGGTGCCGCACCAGTGGGCAGAAGATGGCGGCGAGAGACGTGCGGGCAAGTCGATCGATGCGGGGTCGTAAGGCGCAATCCAGGGTGCGAAGATGGCGAAGATCACAAAAATGATGACCAGCACGACGCCGATGGCGGCCAGGGGATTGTGGCGGGCAACGCGTGGGAGCGAGACGGTGGTTGTGGCCATGGATCTTCAGAGTAAGCCGAACAGCAGGTCCCTCGACTGCGCTCGGGACGACATATAGCAAAGTGTCATTTTTCTTATTGACGTATCCTTGGATTCACCACCGAGTACAGCAAATCCGTCAGAAAATTAACAGCCACATAAGTTAAGCCGATGGCGAGAATGCATCCCTGGACAAGATAGTAATCGCGATTGCCGATGGCCTGGATGGTCAAGCGGCCGATGCCGGGCCAGGAAAAAATGGTTTCGGTCACGATGGCACCGGCGAGCAGCGCCCCGAACTGTAATCCGAGCACGGTGATGACCGGGATCATGGCGTTGCGCAGGGCGTGGCGATAAACGACAGTGTGCTCGGGCAATCCTTTGGCGCGGGCGGTGCGAATGTAATCCTGGCCAAGTTCTTCGAGCATGGACGTGCGCACCATGCGGGTGAGTATTGCAGCCAATGCACTACCCATGGTGACGGCGGGAAGAACCACGTGGGCCAGGGTCCCGGAGCCAGAGACCGGCAGCCATCCTAGCTTGATAGCAAAAAACAAGATCAGGATGGGGCCGAGGGCAAAGTTCGGAAACGACAGGCCGAATAAGCTAACTACGCTGAGCAGGCGGTCATCCCAGCGGTTGCGTCTTTGCGCCGAGCGTACGCCCGCAGGAATGGAGAGCGCGATGGCAACAAATAGTGACGCAAGCGTCAATTGCAGGGTGTAAGGATAACGCTGGGCAATGAGGCGCGCGACATTCTGGTTGAAGCGCAGGGAGGGGCCGAGATCGCCGTGCAGCACACCTTTCCAATAATGAAGATATTGCTGAGAGAGCGGAACATCGAGGCCGTAAGCATGGCGGGCGGCTTGCACATCGCCGGCGGGAGCGCCTTCCCCAAGCATCTGCAGAATGGGATCGCCGGGAACCAGGTGAATGAGAAGGAAAACGACGGAGACGATGAGCCAGACTACCGGAAGCATGTAAAGCAGGCGAAGAGCGAGATAGCGAAACACGATTCTCCGATCTGTGGTCGTCATCCTCCGCAAGGAGGCGGTCCAGACGCGCGTTTATTGCGTCGCCATGCTCAGGATGACAAGAAAATAATTGGCCACCATTTCAGCCTGCTTTGCCGACGGTTGCGGGCTGCAGCTTCTCAATCCTTACCTTGGCAATGCGGTGGGCTTCCATGTCTTCGACGGTGAAGCGATGGCCCTCGTACTCGAAAGCGTCGCCGGTCTTAGGGATGCGTTGCAGACGGGCGAGCACAAATCCGGCCAAGGTCTCGAAGCCCGCGTCGCGGGGCAGTTCAAGCTGATATTGCGATTCCAGGTCGCGAATGCTCAAGGAACCATCCAGGACCAAGGCGAGATCGCCTTCCAAAGGCGCCTGCTCGGGGGGGGAAGTGTCGAATTCATCCTGAATCTCGCCTACCAGTTGTTCAACTATGTCTTCGACCGTGATGACACCGGCGGTAGAGCCGAATTCGTCCACCACCACGGCGAGATGACGCTTGCGGTCTTTGAACTCCTCCAAAAGCTCAGTCAAGACCTTGGTTTCGGGGACGACCAGGACGTCGCGCATAATCTGGCTGATCTTCATCGACGAAATCCGGCCGGCGATGGGCTGGACTGGAGTAGAGGTCAGGCGCAGGCGTGTCCAGCGCATCAGGTCCTTGGAATAAAGCACCCCGATAATGTGCTCTGGGCCGCTTTGTGGGTCGTAGATCGGGACGCGAGAGTGTTTTGCCTCGACTACGCGCGACAAAGCCTCATCGAGAGTGAGGTCGCCGGACAATGAGAAAATGTCGGGCCGGGGTACCATGACCTCGCGAACGGTAATGCTTTCCAGCTCCAGGGCGTGATGAATCATCTCCTCCTGAAACTGGGGGATTTGGCCGAATTGACGGCTGGCAGTAACAATGAGCTTGAGTTCGTCCGGCGAATGTACTGGGCCTTGCCGCAGCTTGCGTGAGCCAAACAGACGCAGAACGGAACCGGCAGCGGTGTTCATGACAAAGATGAATGGCCGGGTAAGGGTGAGAAAGACATCCATGGGCCCAGCAACGGCCAGGGCAATCTGTTCGCCCCGCTGTAAAGCTAAGGATTTGGGCACGAGTTCGCCCAGGATGACGTGCAGGCAAGTAATCAGAATGAAGGCGAGGGTGATGGCAATACCATGCGCATAAAGGTGGGCGTGGGGGACCTGGCCAAGGAACTGTTCGACCATTCTGGCCAGCACCGGTTCGCCTACCCAGCCAAGGGTAAGGCTAACTATGGTGATTCCCAACTGGACACCGTTCACGACCTCGTCGAGGTTGCGGTGTAATCTCTGGACGATACGAGCGCCGATGCGGTGGGCTTCAATCAGTTGCTGGATGCGAGTATCACGGACGCTGACCAGGGCGAATTCGGCGGCGGCGAAGAAAGCGTTAGCTGCCACCAGGAGCAGGATAAGAAACACCCGCAGCAGCACATAGCCAATCATGAATAGCTAATTCTAACATTCCAAAGGGAGTATCACATTCTGTAAGGGGATAGAAGATTGGTAAGATAGTTTTCAATCTGGAACCTTGTTCCCGCGAGTTTCTCTGGATGTTGCCTTGAGTCTGTCCAGAAGTTCCAAAGGAGGGGTTGCTTCCATTTGCAGATTTGCCCGGTCTAAGGCTAAGACAAAGGCATAACACCGAATTCAGGAACCAATGGTGGGCGAGCTGCGTACCAACAACCGAGGGCGGAAGACAGCCGCAGCAGGGAGGCGGAAGTGAACGGTAATGGCAATAGTAAGAGGAAGCGGCGCAAACGGATCATCATTATTAGCGTCGTCGCCGTGGTGGTACTCATCTTCGCAGGAGCGCTGATCGCCTTCAGCCGGGGCGGCACCAAGATTGATCCCAGCAAGCTGGCGAAAGTGGAACGGGGCGACTTGGCCAAAAGCGTGGTTGCCACCGGCAAGGTGACTCCGATCACGAAAGTTGAGATAAAGTCCAAGGCCAGCGGCATCGTGAAAAAGCTGTACGTGGAATATGGCGACACGGTGAAGAAAGGCCAACTGCTGGCGCAATTAGACAAGGATGAAATCCAGGCGCAGGTGGACCAGTCGCGTGCAGCCCTGCAGGCGGCAGAAGCGAATCTGGCAAGCTCACAAGCTGATTACGAACGGGCCAAAGTCGACGCCGAGGGTCCCGACGTGCCGCTGCTCAAACGGCAATACGACCGCGCGGTAGGGATGGCCAAGGACGGAGTTGTATCGGCATCCTCCCTGGACGATGCGGATAAGAACTACCAGATGGCGCTGAACAAGCAGAACGTTGCCAAAGCGCAGGTGACGGTGCTGAAAGCCAAAATTGCCCAGTCGCAGGCGGAAGTAGTGCACGATCAGGCCAATCTGAAGCAATTGGAAGAGCAGCTCAGCTACACGGACATCGTTTCACCGATCGATGGGATCGTGCTGTCACGGGATGTCGAAATCGGGGACGCGGTCAGCTCCATTCTCGTTCTCGGTTCTTCCGCCACTCTGGTGATGACTCTGGGCGACACCAGCGAGGTTTATGTCAAAGGAAAGGTTGACGAGAGCGACATAGGCAAGGTTTATCTCGGACAGCCGGCTCGAATTAAGGTCGAGTCATTCAAGGACAAGACTTTCAATGGCAAGGTGACCAAGATTTCACCGATGGGCGTGGAGAAAGACAATGTGACCACGTTTGAGGTTCGCGTCTCGATCAACAATCCCGGCGGGGAGCTCAAGGCCGAGATGACCGCGAATGCGGAAATCATCCTCGAGGAGCACAAAAACGTATTGCAGATCCCGGAAGGGGCGATCATTTACGACAAAGACAAGAACGCGTCGGTGGATATACCGGACCCGAGGGCCAAGGACGGCATGAAGAAGATTGCGGTGAACATCGGAATCTCCAACGGAGCGAAGACTGAAGTTCTGAGCGGCTTGAAGGAAGGCGACGAGGTGGTGTTGCAATAAAGAGGCGAGGAACGATATGCGAATCAAGAAAAATGGCGCGCTGGCCCTAGCCGCCTGCTTCATTGCGGTTTGCCTGCAAGCCTTGCCTGCTCTCGGCTCAGCCGAGGGAACATTCCAGCGGACCCTTCAGGTCACAGGGCCGGTGAGCCTGGATCTCACCACCGGCTCCGGCAATGTAAATGTCCGCACGGGCGGTTCTGGTCAGGTGCGGGTGACGGGACACGTTAAAGTCACCAACTGGTTTGGAAGCGGCTCCGAAGAACAGCTCAAGAAGATCACGGATAATCCTCCCATCCAGCAGAGCGGAAATGATATTCGCATCGGCAACAGCGGCGATTCAGATATGTTTCACAACATTTCCATCAGCTACGACCTGGTGGTTCCGGCGGACACTCGCCTGCACTCGCATACCGGTTCGGGAAATCAGGACATAGAAGGCCTTAACGGGGTGGTGGAGGCCGATTCCGGCTCGGGAAAGCTGAAGATTTCACAAGTCGGCAATACAGTTCGAGCTGAAACCGGATCGGGTGACGTTTTCATTCAGCAGGTGAAGGGCAACGTTCGTGCGAAAGCCGGGAGTGGATCGATTCACGCGGAGGAAATTGCCGGCGGATTTGAAGGGCATACCGGCAGCGGCCATATCGAGTTCGATCAGTCCGCGCCAGGTGCGGTTCGTGCTGAAACCGGATCGGGTGGGATGGAACTGCGCAGGATCGATGGCTCATTGGAAGCCTCCGCCGGCAGTGGCGAGATATCGGCGGATGGCAATCCCGCGGGAGCATGGAGCGTTCGTACCGGTTCGGGCAGCGTGTGTCTGAAGCTGGCGTCCAGCGCGGCTTTTGATCTCGATGCACATACCAGCTCAGGGTCGATTTCAGTGAGCCAGCCGGTTACGGTGCAGGGCACGATCGGGCGAAAGGAGCTGCGAGGAAAGGTCCATGGCGGCGGCGTTCCGGTTGAAGTGAAGACGGGTTCGGGAAACATTGAAATCGAGTGAACGGGTGGCGGGTGTTGCGCCCAGGATTTCAAACCAACGCGGCGGGAGACTCGACACGCTGGGGCTGGGGTTCTAAGGCGAGCGGCAGACGAATTTCCACCATCAATCCACCTTGCGGCTGGTTGAAAGCCCGCACTCTGCCGCCGTGAAGCGAGACCGCCCTGGCGGTAATGGCAAGGCCTAATCCCACGCCTCCGGTTTGGCGGCCACGGGCGTCATCGATTCGATAAAAAGGCCGAAAAAGCTTATCGAGGGCGTTTTCGGGCACACCCGGCCCGGAGTCAGAGACCTGCACAACCGCTTGCGAGCCAGACTGGCTTTCTTCCGGCCGCAAGCGAATGCGAACGGCGGTGCCTTCCTCGGTGTAGCGGATTGCGTTGCGCACCACATTCTCGATGGCGCTGTGCAGCAGGCTGGCGTTGCCACTGACCACGCATTCGGCCATGATTTCGACATCCACCTGGCAACGACGGCTTTGCGCTTCGAAAGCGGCGTCTCTAGCAATTTCCTCAATGAGCTGCTGCAACTGAACCGGCGACTTCTCAAGGGACTCATCAGCGCCTTCGAGCCGAACCAGCGTCAACAGCCGCTGAATCATTTCATTGAGGCGCTTGGTCTCACGGTCGATGCGATCGAGAGCACTGCGGGCATCGGCGCTGCTTCGCTGGCGGGCCAGCTCCAGAGCTACGCTTAGGCGTGCCAGAGGAGATCGCAATTCGTGGGATATATCAGTCAGCAGACGCCGATGTGCGCTAACCAGGCCTTGCAGGCGCTCAGCCATGCGATCAAAGTCTCGAACCAACTCGGCAGTTTCGTCGTGACGCCTTGACCCTGGCATTCCGGCGCGGGCAGTTAAATCACCGGCTGCCAGCTTTTGAGTGGCAGCACGTAGGCGCACGATGGGAGCGGTGAGGTATCTGGCCAGGATGTAACAAACCAAGCCGGAGGAGATGATGCCGATAAGGATGCCCAGTCCCGGGACCCCATGAATGCCGAAGGGAGCGTGCGGTTCCGGGGGAAACTCACTGATTAAGGTGTAATGATGGCCATCGGCCGTGGTCATGGAAGCTCGCAGGAATTGCGTGGGCCTCAGCCTTCCCCAAAAACTATCAGCGGTAGTCATACCGCCGCGGCGGGCACGTTCCACCCAATCGGGGGGCTTTCGTCCAAGAATGTCCCTGCCTTGTTCGTCAAGAACGAAAAAGCGGACGTGGTGGGTATCGTGGGCACTTCGCAGATACTTCCAGGCGGCGGTTTCTCCGGCGGTCTGATAGGTCTGAACGGCTTCACTGAGGATTTTCGGCTGCTGAGTCTGCAGTTCCGACAGCTCACGCGACGGGCGCAGGGCCGAGGCAACCAGAATCGCGAGCACGAAAAACAAAGCCTGCGCGATCCAATAGGAGACGAAAATTTTGAGGAACAGAGTTTTCACTCTTCGCTCCTGACCGCTTCGCGAGGATGAGCAAAGATGTATCCTACACCGCGAACGGTCTTGATGTGATCGGTGGCGTCATCGGAGTCGCCCAACTTCTTGCGAACCTTGCTGACATGCATGTCGATACTGCGGTCAAAGGGAGAGAATTTGCGGCTCAGGACCTCATCGACGAGGCGCTCGCGAGTAACCACGCGGCCGGCCTCGCGCAACAAGACGTGCAGCAGGTTGAATTCTACCGAAGTCAGATCGACGGGTTGGCCCCTGTGCAACACGATCCGGGTTGCTGGATCGAGATCGATATCGCCGACGTGTAAGGCGTCCGGTATCCCGGAGTCGGCAGTTTTCTCCCCTGCCTGGGTACGGCGCAGAATGGCGCGAATGCGGGCCACGAGTTCCCGTGGGTTGAATGGTTTCGGCAAATAATCGTCGGCACCGATTTCTAATCCGACAATGCGATCAACATCCTCACCTCGAGCCGTCAGCAGCAGCACGGGAATGCGCGAGGTGGTACGAATTTTACGAAGCACATCGAAACCGTTCATGCCGGGCAGCATCACGTCCAACACAATCAGCCGGTGGTTGCCGGTGAGGGCGCGCTCGAGACCGTGATTGCCGTCATAAGCCGCCTCGATTTGGAAACCTTCTGGTTCGAGATACTCGCCTACCAGTGAGCACAGTTCCACGTCGTCGTCAATGACCAGGATGCGATCCACTTGACTCATATCAGTTCTACAACAAGCGCGCGGAAGTGCCGGTAAAGAAGTGTCAAAAGGTGGTCCAACCCCTTTTACAAAACTTTACTCCGGTTGACCGACACTTTACTACTACCGCGCACAAAAAGTGTTCATATCTGGTAGACACGATGGTCATTCAAGGGAGACGAGTCAGGAGGATGGAGTATATGAAATTGGGACCTATTAACGTAACTTCGGCAGTGCTGACGTTAGCACTGCTGACGGGAGTGGCAGCGGCGCAAGGCCCGCGTGGCCGCGGTGGAGATTTTTTTGGACCTATGTTGGGAAGAATGAGCGATGTACTTGATCTGACAGATGCGCAACAGGCACAGATTAAGCAAATTTTCCAGAACGGCAAGTCGACGATGAAACCGCTGTGGGAGCAGGAACGCCAGAGCCATGAGGCGATGAGGCAGCTCATTACCAGCGGCAAATTTGATCAAGCCACGGCGCAGAACATCGCGAATCAGGAAGCGCTAATTCACGCCCAGATCGAAGTGCAGCACGCGGCATTGTCGGCACGGGCGTATGAGGTATTGACGGCGGACCAGAAGACCAAGCTGGCTCAGGTGATTGCAAAGCACCAACTGCAGATGCAGGAGCGCATGCAGCAACATTCGCAGTTAGCGCCACAATAGTGCGCGTCATCGCGCCAGCAGTTGCCGAGCTTCAGTAAGTAAGAGGTCAGGCAGCTGCCGGCATCCGACGCTACAAAAGGAGGTCATAGCTTGGCAAGCGCAACGGTAGCAGGAAACCTGGTTGACATGATCGCAGCAGAAATTGCTTCAGGGGTGGACCGCGCTGTGGAATGCTGGATGTCACAAGTCGACGAGGCGTTGAGCGACGTTCACCTGACTTCGCTGGGCAGACTGCAAGCGGTGCGGCAGATCGTAGAGAAATACAAGAATCTGACGGGCAAGACCCAGTTGAAGGGGCGAACCGCGTAAGAACGGCATGGAAGCGTTATGAGTTCTGACGTACTTTACTCATATTTGATCGATCTGACGTGGTTCTTTCTTTCAAGTTGGGTGGTCTTGCTGGCGGCTGCCTGCCTGGTCGCATTTAATGGCGACTGGCTGCAAAGAACCACAAGAAATCTCAAGTAGCACGAGCAATTTAGCGCATGTGGCGATCAGTCTGCTGCTGTCCTTCCCCACTGCCTCTGAGCCCGAGAAGTGAAGCTAGTGCTGATAGAATCGCATCTAGTACCACATGCTGCCCAGAAGCCTGCGCCCACTACTCCCCTATCTGAAGAAATATCGTTTGAGTTATGCGATCGGGACGCTGTGCATTTTCCTGCATAACGGAATCTGGATTTTATTTCCTCTGGTGATTCGGCGCGCTGTCGATGACCTCCATCTGGGGGTCACCCGGCACAAATTACTGACTTATGCCCTACTCCTGCTGGCGGTGGCTGTCGCAAAGGGTATTTTTCAGTTTCTGACACGTTGGATCATGATTGGGGTTTCCCGCGAGATCGAGTTCGATCTGCGCAACGATCTTTTCCGGCACCTGGAGAAGCTTTCTTATTCGTACTACCAGCGCACGCGCACGGGCGACATCATGGCTCGGGCGACCAACGATCTGAACGCGGTCCGCATGCTGCTGGGGCCGGCGATCATGTATTCGGCGAACACCATCGTGTTCACCGCCGGGGCCCTGGCGTTCATGCTGTCGATCAGCCCGAAGCTGACAATGTACGCCTTTCTGCCGCTGCCTATTGTGAGCATCACCATTCAGTACTTCGGGCGGCAGATTCATGAGCGGTTCGAGAAAATTCAGGCGATGTTTTCTGAAATCTCCGCCCGGGCGCAGGAGAATTTTTCCGGTGCGCGGGTGATTCGCGCTTATGTGCAGGAGGAGGCGGAAATTGCGGCGTTTGAAGCCGCCAATCGCGAGTACATTGGACGCAGCCTGAAGCTCGTACGGCTGATGGGGATGCTCTGGCCAACGCTCGAAATCATGCTGGGGTTCGCCATCGTGTTGGTGCTTTGGCTGGGCGGGCGCGAGGTGCTGCAGGGACGCATCACGGTAGGCGATTTTGTTGCGTTCAACACGTACATGGTGCAGCTCACGTGGCCCGTGATTGCGCTGGGGTGGGTGATCAATATTTTCCAGCGCGGGACCGCGTCGATGAGGCGGATCAACGAGATTCTGGTCGAGAAACCTGAGATTGCAGACGGGGCGCACTTCGCGGGCGAGGGCGCCCGCGCCGCACAAATAGAGGGTGAGATTGAATTTTGCAATCTGAATTTTGCTTACAACGGCGTCGAGGTTTTACAGGACATAAACCTGCGCATTCCGGCTGGCAGCAGCCTGGCGATTGTGGGTCCGACGGGTTCAGGGAAGACTACGCTGGTCAGCTTGATTCCCAGAATTTACGATGCCGAGCCAGGGACGGTGCTCATTGACGGCAAGCCGATCCGGGGATACCCGCTTGAGTTTCTGCGGAAGAACATCGGTTTTGTGCCACAGGAAACCTTCCTGTTCAGCGAAAGCGTTCGAGAGAATATCGCGTTCGGAGTACAAGGCGCGACGGATTCCGAAGTGCAGGCGGCGGCGCAGGGAGCCAGCATTGCTGAGGACATCGAGACTTTTTCTGAGCAGTACCAGACGCTGGTCGGGGAACGTGGCATCACGCTATCTGGGGGACAGAAGCAGCGCACGGCCATTGCGCGTGCCCTGATTCGCAATCCACGCATTCTGATTCTTGATGACGCGCTCTCCAGCGTGGACACGCACACCGAAGACAAGATCCTGAATCATTTGCGCGACATTATGGCGGGGCGGACGACGATTTTCATCTCCCATCGCGTTTCAACTGTGCGCAACGCCGATATGATTGCTGTCCTGCACAGCGGCCGGATCGTTGAGCTGGGCACGCATGAGGAATTGCTGGCAAGAAACGGCTACTACACCGACCTGTACAACAAGCAATTACTGGAAGAAGAGCTAGCCGAGGTCTGACATGGCTGCGCTTGGAGTAAAAGGGTAGGGTTTTGCCCGGAAGACTAGCGCACCACAAGGACTTCGCGGACGTTATCGCGGGTGAGGAAGAACTTGATCGAAGAGAAGTCGCGGAACAGGTTCTCGATGTGGCGGTTATTGAAAACGCGTTGCAGGCGAAAGCTCTTTTGAATGGCAGTATGGACTGCGCCGGTCGGCCCTTTGCGAAGATCGCGGCGCGCCTCGATGGGCTGTGCCTCGAGCACATCGTGGCCGACGATGTGGTAGCGATAACAAGGCGCGTCCGGTCCAGCCTCGCGAGTGTGAAAGAACGCCAGTAGGACGCCCCCGGGCTTGGTCATGGTCCACAAGCGTCCGACCACTGGTTTTACCAGGCTTTCATCGAGATAATCGGCCAAGTTCCAGCAAAACACGATATCGAACTGGGCGGTTGAATAAAGGAGGTTGTCGGCCAGAAACTTCTTGTGATCCAGGACTCGCTCTCCTTGCTCGTTCTTGGTGATCAGGGATGAGTCGGTGGATGCGTCCAGGAGATCTTCGCTGTAAATCTTATGGCCACGCTCGGTGAGGTAGCGGATATTAGCGGCGGAAGTAGCGCCGATATCCAAAACACAGAGCGGCTCTTCCGACTTCAGCAGACGCGCCAGTTCGGCCAACCCACTGGAACGGCGAGTGGGTCGCTGGGGGGCCTGGGCGGAGTTGTCGCGAGAAGGGGACCCAGTTGAGCCACGAAATAGTTTCATGAAGCGATTGGTTACCGGTGACATCAGTACTGCCTAATAAGCACACAATACCTACTTAATCATAGCGTGGCGCTGAAGTAGAAGCGGGGAAAACATCTATGGCTTGGTTACCGTGGTGCTGGAAAGTGTGGACGGTGCCGCGCCACCGGCCGTCTTTGCGGCCACGCCCGCAGAAGCCGCTGCGCCTTTGGCCTCTGGCTTGTGCTCGACCGGCTTACTGACTACGGAAGAAGCCGGTTTGGCCGCCTCTCTTTGAATGTCCACTTTGCCCTTGAAGTAAGCGCCATCTTCAATGGCCACTCGCTGGGTGAAAATATCGCCCACAGCAACCGCCGAGCTGCGCAACTCAGCCCGTTCGCTGGCCCGAATGTTGCCTTCCAGTTTGCCCTGGATAACCACTCCTTTGGCATTAACATCGGCGCGGACCTGGCCATTGGGACCGATGGTCAGATTATTGCCCGACAGTTCGATGCTGCCCTCGACCACGCCGTCCACGTATAGGTCTTCGCTACCCGACAATTCTCCCTTAATAATGACTGACTTACCGATATGTGCAAACTCTGCGTTTTTGGGCGCGTCCATAAACGAGTTTCCCCCTCGTCTGCGAAAATTATGAGTAGGACAGTGGATTCTAAATCATTCGGCGGATTCCCGCCGAGAAAACGTAAAACGTCCGACAGGCAGGGTAGAATCTAACCAGATAGCCTCGGCCGGAGGTGCTCGCTCTGGCAAAGCGGCTATACAACAGTTCTCTGGGGCGCCCGGTCTGATAGCCCGAGGTGGGAATTTAATTGAATGCCATCGAGAAACGCCATTTTGACAGCGCTGTTGGCACTCACGGCTGGGTTTGTCGTGGCCGCCGATGAGCCGGCAAAATCTGTTCCGGTTGTGGAACTGGTGCGGGAAACGGTTCAGAACGAGATCCGGTCCGATAACGGCAATGCGAAATTCATTTTCACGGACCACAAGGAAACTCCTCGCGGTTCTCAAGTGAAATTGATCGTGGAGACCATGCAGGGCACCGCCGGCATGCTCGTGACAGAGAATGGGAGGCCACTCACGCCGGGGGAGCGGCGAGCCGAAGAGGCGCGGTTGGATGGGCTGGTGCACAATCCGGCGGAGCTGCGGAAGAAGCAAAAATCGGAACGTGAAGACTCCGACCGAACCAACAGGATTATAAAAGCGTTGCCTGACGCCTTCATTTTCGAACCTGATGGAACAGAAACGGGAAGCGAAGGAACGGGCAATCCGGGCGACGAGCTAGTGCGGCTCAAGTTCCATCCCAACCCCAGCTACAGTCCCCCCAGTCATACCGAGCAAGTGCTGACCGGAATGAGCGGCTACATTTTGATTGACGCTAATCGAAAACGTATTGCCAAGATTGATGGCACGCTCTTCAGAGAGGTGGGTTTTGGCTGGGGAATCCTGGGACGACTGGATAGAGGAGGCAGATTCCTAGTGCAGCAGGGAACTGTAAAAGATAACGACTGGGAAGTCACACGCATGGACTTGTCGTTTACCGGCAGAGAGCTGTTGTTCAAGAAGCTGTTCATCAAATCCGATGAGTTCTTCACCGATTTTCGTCCCGCGCCGTCCAACCTGACATTTGCGCAAGCGGTTGAGTTGCTGAAGAAGCAAGGAGCAGAGATAGCAGAAAATCATCAGCAGAACGGATCAGAGAGCCACGATCCACGATAATTTGCGACCAGAGCTTGATCGGCCAGCGGCTCGCCGCAACTACGCGGCTGCCGCAGCAATTGCGTCGAGCTGGCGAAGATGATTCAAATCGTGCCCGGCCATAGTCTCCAGCAAAACCTTGAAAGTCATCGAGCCACGCTCCGGATGGGTCACAGGTTTTGACAAAACGGCGGGGGGAAGGTCCTTCAGCAGAGCAAGGTTCCAGTGTCGCACTGCGGAAAAGGCGTCTATGGCGGCCACACCCGACAAATCAGGCGAGGAATATACGCGGGCCCAGGCATCCTGATCAAAAGGCTGAATCACATGGCGGGGCTCAGCCAAAGCTTGACGAAAGCGGAATGCGAACACCACTTCGCAATCCGCCAAGTGACAAAGGATAGCCCGAGCCGGCCACTTGCCGGCAGCGTAACTGCGCTCCATGCCGCTCGACCCTAATTTCTTTGCGAGATCACTCAATCGGCCGGGAGTTTCAGCCGCGACCTGGAGCGGGTCTCGAGTTCCGAGAAAGGACGCGTAAGGATTCATGGGCGGCATGTTAGCAGAGACAGGTGAAAAGTTTGTCAATTGGCGCCGGCGGTAGTGTCCTAAAACTGCAGTATTAGGACAGTACCGCGCCGGCGCGTTTGGCACGAATGGATTCCTTGCGAACGGCGAGTTTCTCGATCAAGTCTTCGCGCACGTGATAGCCGGTGCCGGGCTGATCGCGCACGACGATCGTTCCCTGCGGGGTGACTTCGACTTCGGGCTCGATGATGTCTTCCTTCCAGTAGCGCCTGGAGGCGGAGACGTCTCCGGGAAGACGAAAATTTTGCAGCGTGGACAAAGCGATATTATGAGCGCGGCCCACGCCGGATTCGAGCATGCCTCCGCACCAGACAGAAACGTTGTGGCTGGCGCAGACGTCGTGCACCTTGCAGGCTTCGGAAAAGCCGCCGACCCTGCCGACTTTAATGTTGATGATGCGGCAAGCCCCAATTTCGATGGCCTGCGCGGCATCGCGGGCATGATGGATCGCTTCATCGAGACAAATTGCGGTGCGCAACCTCTGCTGCAGGCGGGCGTGGTTGTAAATATCATCGTCCCAGAGCGGCTGCTCGATCATCAGCAGGTTGAACTGGTCGAACTCGCGCAGGTGTTCGACCTGGTCCAGGGTATAGGCGGAGTTGGCATCGCAGCTGAGCAGGATCTCAGGCCACCGCGATCGAATGCGTTCGAGCACGTTCACATCCCAGCCTGGTTTGACTTTCACTTTGATCCGGCGATAGCCGGCGGCGAGCTCGGTTTCAATCTTGTCGAGCAGTTGCTCGATAGAATCCTGAATGCCGATGGAAACACCGCAAGCAATCTGGCGCTGCTTGCCATCGAGAAGTTTCCATAAGGGTTGCTGCTTCTGTCTGGCTTCAGCCTCCCAGAGCGCATTTTCGATTGCGGCTTTGGCCATTCGGTGGCCGCGAGTTTGAGCCATCAACGACACACTCTCGCCAGCGGTGGACAAAGTTCGTCCAAGCACTGCGGGCCCGAGGAAATGGGAGATGGTGGGCCAGGCCGAGTCCAGCCACTCCGAGCTGTAATAGGGATTTTCTCCGGCAACGCACTCGCCCCATCCGGTAACTCCGTCGCAATCGACCCTTACCAGTAGAATGCGGCGGTCATAGGTGCGGCCAAAGCTGGTCTCAAAGAAATGCACCAGCGGCATGCGGATTTCATAAAGCGTGATGGCTTCAATCTTCATGAAGATGACGGCCGCAAGAAACACAGACAGTGAACACAGACTAATCTAAGAAAAAGGGTAATTCCATTTTTCATCCCAGCGTCCCAACAGAAATGTGCCGTTCCCTTGCTGGTCGCCTTCATAACCGAGGACTGCGAGACCTTTAGCGAAAGCTTCGAGAAACTCCGCACGATTGTGATCCTGCAGTTGTAGGGCGCGATTGCGCGTTTCCGGTTTCGACTTCCAGTCGTAGATCTGGGCTGGGACGGAGATGGTTGCTTCTGGCGTGAAAGGCGCTCTTGCGCGCTCTTTAAGCACGTTTTCCACCCGTTTTGATTTCAACCACCATTCGGCGACCAGCCGGTCCGTAGGCAAGCCACCTTGCAGCGGAGATGAGGTGATGCCGTATTGATTAACATTGTAGCGGCGCACGATGGCGCCCAGTTTCTCGATGTTGAGATAGGCATTCTTGATTTCCAGCGGATCAAAGGTCCACTCCATGAGCTCAAAACCTCGGCCCAGAGCCTCATCACGCTGAAAAAGCTTGAGGCTGCGCCCCACGCCGAAATTCCGGTACTGCTTGCGAACGGCGAGCATGTGCGAATACAAAAATGAATGCCGGTTACGAACCGCAGGAATGGCCATGGCGAAGCCTACCAGCTCGTTGTTAATGAAGGCCCCGATTACCTGCCCGCCGATTTTCTGGGCGACCACGAAAATGCGCAGCGGAACCAGCTCGATGTCGGCAAAAGCCCAGACTTCTTTTTGCAGAGCGACGCAGGCGCGTATCTCATCGAGGGTTTGGCATTTGCGGACGAGAATTGCTGGGCGGCGGCTCAAGGGGTTGCCAGTTCCTGCCGCTTGGCTTGTTTCCACAAAGATTCCAGTTCCTCCATCGAAGCGTCGTGGGCGGTGCGTCCGGAGGCACGCAATTGCTCTTCCATCCATTGAAAGCGGCGCTTGAATTTGCGGTTGGTTTTCTTCAGCGCAGATTCAGGATCGAGCGAGAGATAACGTGCGATGTTCACCAGGACGAAGAACAAGTCGCCAAGTTCATCTTCCAGGCGATCGCGTAATTCTGGGCTGATTTGGCGGCGTCCCGAGCCTGCGACGCCGCGGCCCGCCGGCTGCGGACCACGCGCAGGAAAATTCTTGAGACATTCCTGAAGCTCCTGCGTTTCCTCTTGAAGTTTTTCGAATAGACCCTCGATATTCGGCCAGTCGAAGCCGACGTGAGCCGCCCGTGAGCTGAGTTTATGTGCTTCCAGCAGTGCGGGCATGGCGGTGGAAATTCCGGCCAGCACGGATTGCGGTTGGTCTGCGGCCTTCGCGCTCTTGCCGCCTCCGGCTTCGAGGCGCTTTTTTTTCTCTTCGGCTTTCAAGGCCTCCCAGTTGCGCAAGACATCGGAGGATGTTTCGGCTTTAACGTCTCCGAACACGTGAGGATGGCGGTCGACAAGCTTATTTGAAAGCCGGTCGAGAACGTCATCAATCGAGAACGAGCCCTGCTCTTGGGCCATCTCCGCATAAAAGAGGACTTGCAAGAGAAGGTCGCCAAGTTCTCCGGTCAGTTCGTGCCAGTCGCGATTATCGATGGCTTCCAGCACTTCGTACGTCTCCTCAAGCGTGTAAGGCTTGATGGAGTCAAAAGTCTGCTCGCGATCCCAGGGGCAGCCGCCGGGTGCGCGCAGGCGGGCCATGATGGAAACCGCACGTTCAAAACGTTCTCCGGTGGTGGGCATCGATGAAACTCTAAATGAGGTGAGTGGGTGGGAGCAATTGGGAGTCGGGCGGGTAGCATAGGGTTCGAGCTTTGGCCACACCAAGATGGCGTCATTCCGACGCCCCGCGCTTTTTCCAGCTGGGCGAGGGATCTGGCATGGAGCAGAGGGGCCGGTTGGTCACCTACACTCCGCGCGAGATCCCTCACCCGGCTGAAGTGCGCCGAGTGTCGGGATGACCGCAGAAGATGGGGGACGCTGGGCCTCCAGAGGCTACCCTGCCTCTAGTACGCAGTCGAGTATGGAACCTTGCGGGTTGGATCCCAAATGACTTTTCCACCGACGATGGTCTTCAAGACTTTCACATCGCGAATTTTGGAGGGATCGATAGCAAAAATGTCGTCGCTGAGCAGAACCATATCGGCCAGCTTGCCGGGAGTGATCGAGCCTTTTTCCCTCTCCTGAAATTCCGCGTACGCCGATCCCATGGTGTAGGCGTGGACCGCTTCAGCCACGGTAAGTTTCTGCTCAGGGAACCATCCATTGGGGTTCTTGCCATCCAGAGTTGCGCGAGTGACCACCGCGTAAACCGTCAGCAAGGGATTCAGCGGCGCGACATCCCAATCAGTGCCGAAGGCGAGATGCACGCCGTGGTTCAAAAATGTGCGAAACGCGTAGGTGCGGCTGGCGCGGTCATGGCCAATGCGCGCTTCCGCCCAGCGACCATCGTCAATGGCGTGATACGGCTGTACAGAGGCGATCACGTCCAACTGCGCGAAGCGGGAAAAATCCTTTTCCGCCATATGTTGCGCGTGCTCGATGCGTAAGCGACGCTCCGCACCGCGATGCGCCTTGACCACATCCGTGTAGAGATCAAGAACCATGGAGATCGCCTGATCGCCAATCGCGTGGGTACAAATCTGCAATCCGGCGGCATCGGCTGTCATCATGCGATTGCGCATGAGAGAAAGCGGCTGCATTTCAGCCGTAAGCAAGCCGTGGTTGTTGGGCTCATCGGAAAATGGCTCAAAAAAGTAGGCAGTGCGCGAGCCCAGCGAGCCGTCGGCAAAAGCTTTAACCGCGCCGATCCGCAGGTGGGGGCCACCGAAGGCATGGCGAATTCCGATCTTTGCCTGATCATCGACACCCGTAATCAGCGGCGCGGCATAGATGCGGGTGGTGAGTCCGCCGGTCTGTAAGAGTTCAGAAAAAACTGCGATGTCGGCGTACTCGGGATTCATGGTTTGCACGCTGGTGACTCCCAGCGAAGCCGCGTACTCGAGGGCACGCTTTGCAGCCTGCATGCGCTGGTCATGAGTCAGCGGCGGGACGACTTTGTCGGCCAGTTCGACGGCGGCGTCTTTCAAATCGCCGGTGGGATTGCCTTGAGCATCACGGACGATGCTGCCGCCGGGAGGATCGGGCGTTTGTGCGGTGATGCCGGCGAGGCGCAGCGCCAGCGAGTTCGCCAATGCGGAATGGCCATCGTAGCGGCTGAGAAGCACAGGATTATCCGGCGTGAGCGGATCGATCATTTCCCTGGTTGGGAGATCAGGCGGATTCCACTTGGTTTCGTCCCAATCGCCACCCAAGATCCATTCACCCTTTGGTGTCTTTTTTACCTGCTCTGCAATGCGACGAACAAACTGATCCGTGCTGGTGGCATCGTTCAGTTGGACGCTGTCAAGCTGTCGGCCACCGTCGATGAAATGAACGTGCGCATCGTTGAAGCCAGGCAGCAGGAGCTTGCCGCCGGCGTCGATTTTCTTGGTCTCTGTGCCGCGCCAAAGCAGAATCTCGGCATTGGAGCCGACTGCGACAATGCGATCGCCAAGCACCGCGACGGCCTGAGCTGTTGGATGGGCCTCATCTCCAGTCCAGACGTTGGCGTTGGTGATGATCAGATCAGCGGCGGGTTTGGTTTGCGCTGACATGGAGACGGCAATGCTCAGTAAGAGAACGGCGAATTTCATTCCTATCTTTGTCCCCACTTCAACTTGGTGCGCAAAACATCGAAGAACGTTCTGCGGATGCGCAGCAACTTCACCTGGTATGGCGAATTGGTGCAGACGACCCGGTCTCCGTCATGCATGGGCACTCCGACCTGGCCATCGACGCTGAGGTAGCCCTGCTCTTCACCGGTGCTAATCGCGATCTCGATTCTCGCGGTATTGGGAACTACCAAGGGTCGATGCGTCAGCGAGTGCGCGGCAACCGGAGTGACGATCAAGGCAGCGACGGTCGGCATAACGATTGGGCCGCCGGCGGCCAGCGAGTAAGCCGTCGAGCCGGTCGGCGTGGATACGATAAGACTATCCGTCTTGTAAGCGGACACAAACTCTCCATCGATGTACACGTCGCAATGGTTAAGGCGGGCAATGCTGGCTTTGCCCATGACCACATCGTTGAGGGCATCGTAAGCGGCGACGCGGGAACCTCGGCGCATCAACTCACAATGCACCATCGAACGGGTTTCCACGGTGTAACGGCCGGCATCAATGCCGTCGAGGGTGGGAAACAGTTCTTCGAGCGGCACCTCGGTGAGAAATCCGAGTGAGCCCAGGTTCACGCCCACCACCGGAATCCCCTTCCTGGCTACAGAGCGAGCGGCGGCCAGCAGCGTGCCATCGCCACCCAGCACGATCACAAAGTTTAGGGATCGAGAAGCCATCTGCTCGCGGTCAACTGCCTCGATGCCGTGAGCATCGGGCGCAGTTTCCCGGTCCACCACAATCTGATACTTGCGCTCGTGAAGCCATTGGAGCAGTTCGGGGACGATCTTCTTCAGTTCCGGCTGGCCGGGTTTGGAGACGATCCCGACAGACTTGGGTACTTTGGCAGATGAGGATTTGCGGCTGGCCATTGAACCTTGAATTGTACCGAAATTCCAGGAAGCAAAGTCTAAAACGTCCCGAGCAGCAGAAATTCGCGATTGCCTTCTGCGCCCAGAATTGGCGAGTCGGTCACGTCGGTTGTGGCGCAGCCTTCTGCGAGGAGTGACTGGCGAACTTTTTCGACGGCGGCAAGCTGAACTGCCGGATCGCGCACAATACCGCCTTTGCCAACGTGTTCGCGACCGGCTTCAAACTGCGGCTTTACCAGAACCACCATTCTGCGGCCTCGGCGTTCGTTGGGGAAGCCCGCTGAAACCGCGGCGGGAACGATGAGGGCTGCAGAAATGAAAGAGACATCAATGGCGATGAAATTCACAAATTCGCCGATTTGTTCATGAGTGAGATAACGAGCGTTGGTATTTTCCAGGAGTCGAACGCGAGGCTCTTGCCGAAGTCGGAAGTCGATCTGGCCCTGGCCGGTATCAATGGCAATGACGCGTGCTGCTCCGTGCTGCAGAAGGCAGTCGGTAAAACCTCCGGTTGAAGCACCGATATCGAGGCAAACCTGACCACTTATGTCAACGCGCCAGTGCTCGAGAGCTTTCTCCAGCTTGAGACCGCCGCGGCTGACGTATCTTAGGTCCTGGGCGAGCAAGCGGATCTCGGCGCCGGCTTCTATCGCGGAACCGGCCTTTTCGATTTTCTGACCATTTACTAAAACTTTACCGGCCAGAATCAGCGCCTGCGCGCGTTCGCGCGATGCCGCGAAACCGCGTTCCACAAGCAACTTGTCGAGCCGCAGCTTCATGGTTCCAAATAATAAAAAAGCCGCCCTCTATCGGACGGCTTGGATCGAGAAAGAAGGCGATTATCCGGCTACTTCCTCGAGCAGCTTCTGATCGATGTCGAAGTTGGAGTGCACGTTCTGGACGTCGTCGTGCTCTTCCAAGGCCTCCATTAAGCGAATCATAGTGTTGGCCGCCGCACCCTCCAACTTGATGTAATTCTGTGGAATCATGGCCACGTTGGAGGAAGCGGGTGTGATGCCCGCCTTCTTGACCGCTTCGAGAACGGCTTCGTAGGCGGAAGGATCGGTCAGCACCTCCCAATTCTCGCCGTCATCGCGCAGGTCCTCGGCGCCGGCATCGAGCACGATCCCCATCAAGTCATCCTCTTTGGCAGCCGACTTGGGAACCACGATGTCGCCCTTCTTGTGGAACATCCAGCTTACGGCGCCGGCCTCGGCCATGTTGCCGCCGTTTTTCTGAAAGACGTGGCGAATTTCGCTGACGGTGCGGTTGCGGTTATCGGTGTTGATGTCGATCAACAGTGCGACGCCGCCCGGGCCGTATCCCTCCAGGGAAAATTCTTCGTAAGTTGCTCCGGGCAATTCGCCAGTTCCGCGCTGGATGGCGCGTTTGATGTTGTCGGCAGGCATGTTTTCTGCCTTGGCGGCAACAATGGCGGTACGCAGGCGCGGGTTGGAGTCAGGATCGCCTCCGTTCTTGGCGGCGATGGTGATTTCCTTGATAAGACGGGTGAAAATCTTGCCCCGCTTGGCGTCAAGCGCACCCTTTTTGTGCTTGATTGTGGCCCATTTTGAGTGGCCAGACATGGATTAACCTCATTTGAATGAAATTTGATTACGCTGATCTCGTACGCCGATGGTCGCGCGCTGGATTCGCCCAGAGGAGATCACAGGAATGCCTCGAAAACACTGCACGCGAAATTAAATTATAGCACGGGGTGAATAGAGCAAAGGTGAGCGAGGTTCCGACCGCGTTGGTGCGGAACTGAGAATCAAGTAAACCTTGGTAAATCTATGCAAAGAATTGTGCCTGATGTTTTGCTCGCACAATTTTCGGGGTACAATCACGCGGCGTCGAGACTACGTCCACCGGTTTCAGATAGCAGTTGCCCATGGGAAAAACCTTTCTGCTCGGATGCATACTGGCCAGCCTGCTGGCAATCATCGAATCGGCGGTTGCGCAAAACACCGGTACCTCGGCTCCGGCGCCTACAAGCACCCCGCTGCACAGCCGGCGACCCTGGGTGGTCATCGGAGGTCCGAACAGAATGGAGGGTGGAATAGAAACCGACGATTTGAAGGACTTCAATCACGCCCTGGCTGTGCAGGCGACCAGTGAACAGGTCAACGCATACAACTCAATGGTGAAAAGCAGTGAGACTGCCAGCCAGGACCTGCAAGCGTTCGTGGAGCAGCTGCAGAAGAATCCGAATACGGCCGATGTGTCCCGTGCCGGTCACTCTCTTGACCAAGCCGTAGAGGAGGCGCGTACCGACACCAAGCAATTCATAGAGGCATTTTCCAAAACGCAGCAATCGGGCTTAAGAGAAATCACTTTGAGAGTGACGAAGGCGGATTCGGAAGTTGTGCAACAGGCGAATCGGCTGGACCAGAAAACCGTAGAAGTGAACCGAGAGGTTGGGGAGATTTCCAGTTGCGCAAAAGGCCTTGAGCAAGCGCTGGCGAATTTCCATGAGCAACAACTCAACCTGGGAAAAGAAATGGGGATCTCGGAAGACGTCAGCTTTAATCTCTCTCCAACCAGCAGGTCTATCACGGTGGAGAACGACCCGATTTCGGTGATCGTTTCCGGGGTGATTACAAAATCTGCCAGCGAAGGCGATCAAAGTGTGTTCAAGCTGCAGCTGACAACAGATCTTGCGGACCTGCAGCAGAATATTGCAGAAATCCTGCGCTCCAGAATGTATAGACAGCCACGTTGTGGAGTACGACATCTAGTTCGCTGGGCGACGTTGACTGGCAGCGCCCCAGCGAGCATCGTGGTCACCCAGTTGCATTTTGAGCGCTGGGGATGCTTTGGGCTGCAAGGCGAAGAGACACCCAGCGAACTAGCCGAGGGCGACGGCACCCTTACCGTCAAACTAACGCCCAGGCTTGCGCAAAATGGTGCTGTGCAACTCATGCCTGAGGTCAGCCGCATCGATGCCGATGGCTGGGCGGGCGAACTGCTTCGCTCGCAAGAGCAGGGAACGAAGCTGCGTGATGAAATCGCCCAGCCGGTTCTGGCTGCGGTACGAGCTGCTACCGATTTTAAGGCGACACTTCCGGAGTTGGCGCAAGACTCCACGACGATCAACAAAACAGAATTCTACGAAGCGGGCGGATTACATCTGGTGCTGGACGGGACCATACGGATCTCAGATCAGCAGCTCAAAACGCTCGGCGATCGCTCGAAGGTCCATCTTTCCGCGCAAGGGCCATCGCAGTAAAGGCCGCAAAGTCAAGAAAAACCGAGACGTTCTGCGCTTTCTGCAGCCCGATTCGGGTGGGCCAAACTTCTCTTGACAGTCGAACGCCAGTAGAGCAATATTTGCCAGTATTAAATGCATTTAATACCGCGTCTCTCCCACGCGGCAAGGAGCCGCTATGTTTTTCCGACCTGTAATCTCCTTCCGATTTCTTCCAGTGGCCAGCATCTTGTTCCTGGTGTCTGCTTATATTCAGCCGTCGCGGGCGGAATCTACCTACGTGCGCGTCGATCAAGTTGGATATGAAAGTGGCCAGACGCCATTTCGCGCGTATCTGATGTCGACGACGGCGGAAGATGCAGCAAGCTTCAAAGTGGTCAACTCAAAAGGAGCGACCGTGTATTCGGGGTATGCCGGGGCTTTACTGGGCACCTGGAGCCACAGCAAGAGCGTGACCTACAACGTGTATGCACTCGACTTCAGCGCTCCTGGCGGGGATCTGTACACGATTTCAGTGTCAGGTGCCGCGGCGGCAACTTCGCCGCCTTTTGCGGTGGATACGCCCGAGGTTCTCTATTCCGGTTTGCTGTTGAATACCTTGTTTTTCTATGAAACGGAACGCGACGGAGCCGACTTCATCCGCAACGCGCTGCGCACGGCTCCGGGACATCTGAAAGACGAAAATGCGCATATTTACCAGACGCCGCCGCTCGACAGCAATGACTTTATCGACAACGTGCCACCGACGCCGCCTTTAGTTTCTGCGAAGCTGCCCAACATCGATGCTGCCGGTGGCTGGTGGGACGCCGGCGATTACGAGAAGTACGTCGAGACTGTCAGCTACACGGCAGCGTTGATGCAAATTGGCATTCGTGATTTTCCGAATCAAATGGGACCTGGCGCTCCGTTTAACCCTCCGACTCCGCCGGGCTCAGTCTCCTATGCCGCCGACAGTGGGCTGGGGGCGCCGATCTCATCCGACTTCAGCAACGAAGTCGAGTTCGGTGTTAAGTGGCTGATGGCGATGTGGAATGACAAGACGAAAACGCTGTACTACCAGGCCGACAATACACAGGATTGGGATTATTACGGCGAGGGCGATCCCAGTTCGGCGACGGGCAACTGCGACGGAACCTATGTCACGCCTTTCTGTCTGATCACTGAGTACGACATCTGGACGCTACCTCAGGCAGCCGACAATTATCAGCAAGCCGGAGATCCTGAACCTTGCGACCCGTACACCACATTCTTCATCTGCTATCGACCTGTGTTTTTGGCTGGGCCCGCCGGGTCGCAGATCAGTCCGAATCTGGCCGGGCGTTTGGCGGCGGATTTCGCGCTCTGTTACCAGCTTAATCGTGATTCCAATCCTGCTCTGGCAGCACAGTGCCTGAAGAATGCGGAGGATATTTTTGTCCTGGGAGACACTTCGTATCCGGATCCTGCGCCGAGCGTTGGCTCGGGGAGTTGCAATAATTGTTTGCTGACGGTTTCTCCGTTCGACGGCTATCCCGAGGACGTATGGGAAGACGACATGGAACTGGGCGCAGCCGAACTGTATTTCGCCTTGCGGTCTGCAGAAGGTGATGAAAGCCTGCTTGGGGGGCTGCAATGCCGAGATGCCATGTATTACCTGGAGCGCGCCGCCGAGTTTGCCAGTGGTTACATCACGAACATTTACAACACGGGCAATACGGACACGCTGAATCTTTACGACGTAAGCGGCCTCGCCCATTTTGAACTGTACCGGGCACTGGCAATGGCAGGGAATCCGGGGGGCTTGGCGATTTCGGAAGCTGGGATTCGCCAACAACTGTTACGCCAGGTTAATGACGCGATTAGCCAAGGCAAGAGCGATGCCTGGGGTTTTGGATATCAGTGGAGTTATGGTGATACTACTTCCCACGGCGCGGGTTTGTCGGTCATGGCCAGCGAAGCGTATTACCTGACCGGATCGGCGAACTACAAGACCTATTCGCAAAGGTGGCTGGGCAACATTCTTGGCGCCAACGCCTGGGGTTCGTCGTTTATTGTGGGCGATGGGAGCACATTTCCAAACTGCATTCAGCACCAGGTGGCGAACCTGGCTGGGGCGCTGGATGGAACGTCCGGCGGAACACCGATACTTTGGGGCGCGGCTTCCGAGGGGCCGGCTGGTTATGCTACTTCGGGAATCGTGGATGGCATGATTCTATGCCCCGCGAACGGGGTGGATACGTTTAAGAAATTCAACGGCAACGACGGTGCGTTCGATGAGTCGCAGGTAGCAGTTTATCGCGACAACATGCAGTCGTTCAGCACAACCGAGCCAGCGATTGACCTCACAGCAACTTCATTCCTAATGTGGTCGTGGAGGGTGGCTCAGCAGCCCAGTTTCTGAGAGCAGGAGAATTTCATAAGCTGCGGCGCAGATATTTTGGGCTGACCGCGGCGCCCGGTTCGCCCTTGAACCCGGAAGGTCTCGAACATCATCTATTACTTCACTTTTCTAAACAGGCACTGTGTGTGGGGGCACTATGTCGATACGACCAGTTAAGCGGCTGATTAAGTCGAAGCCGACCCTCGAAGGCGCGGGCGTGCACCTGCGCCGGGCATTCGGCTTTGGCAACACAAAAGAGTTCGATCCATTCCTGTTGCTGGATGACTTTCGCAACGACGTTCCGGAGGATTATCTGGCGGGATTTCCGTGGCATCCGCACCGCGGGATCGAAACCATAACCTACGTGCTGGCCGGAACAGTGGCGCACGGAGACAGTATAGGCAATAGTGGCGTGATCGGCGCCGGGGATGTGCAGTGGATGACGGCAGGGAGCGGCATCATTCATCAGGAGATGCCGAAAGGCGATCATGCCGGGCGGATGCATGGATTTCAGTTGTGGGGTAATCTGCCGTCATCGCTCAAGATGACCTCGCCACGCTACCAGGAAGTGAAGGCCGCCGAGATACCGGAAATCACCGACGATGATGGCGCCCACGTGCGTGTGGTCTGCGGCGATTTCTGGGGCAAAACCGGCCCGGTGGTGGGAGTCGCGGCCGAACCGATCTATCTCGATGTGTCAGTTGCCCCGGGCAAGAGGAAGACGCTTCCAGTCGAGACGACGCGTCATGCTTTCGCTTACGTTTTTGCCGGCAGCGGAAAATTCTGCAATGCCTCAGGTCCGCTGGCGGTGCCGACAGAGGCGATCAAATGGCTGGACACCGCTCCTCCGGTGGAAGCGGATAATCGTTCGCTGATTCTTTTTGATCGCGGCGACGAAGTCAGCGTGCAGGCCGGCGATGATGGAATCCGATTCTTGCTGGTGTCAGGGAAGCCGCTTGAGGAGCCGGTCGCCTGGTATGGTCCGATTGTGATGAACACGCAGGAGCAATTACGGCAGGCGTTCACTGAACTTCAAGAAGGAACGTTCCTAAAAGTGAGCAAACGCTGATTGGCGGACGGTTTGCCGCTGCGAGATTGTTGACCAATCGACCCGGCTGCGCTAAGGTGAACTGCCATGAACAAGGAAACCCTGGACCATGCGCGCTTCATGTACAAGAAGGCAGTTGATGAATGGGTGGATGCCATTCGCGATGAAGAGGCCCTGGCCACCGCCGATCATTCGATGACCGCAATGGAGGAGTGGGATACGGCCCACTTCAGGGAACAGGATGCGCAAGAGAAAGCCACACAGGCCCGCGAGAAGTATAAGGACGAACTGCGGCGCGCTAATTACAACATTTAATCTTTGGAAGTTTCCCGGTTATCGCGCCACGAGCCGTGCAGGCAGAGCTTCCGCTTATCTTAGGTGTGATCCTGAGGGGTGAATCCTAGTGATAGGCGCGTCATGAACGTTCTGGTTCTGAACTCGGGAAGCTCCAGCCTGAAGTTTCAGGTGATTGCAACCGACCTGGAGCGAATCAAACAACATCAGGATGATCGAATCTGCCGGGGTGAAGTCGAAGGAATTGGTGGTGAAGCGATCATCCGGATCCAGCATCGTAACCAGCCGGCCAAGATCCTCACAGCGCCGTTGCAAGACATTGCAGCGGCATTGAACTATCTGGTCCGCCATATTGCATCCGACCAGTCGGAAATTTCAGAAATCAAGAGCACAGCCGACGTGCAGGCGGTGGGCCATCGCGTGGTGCATGGCGGCGAGCTATTCCAGCAGTCGGCTCTCATTGATGACAACGTGCTGAAGGGAATCGAAGACTGCATCGATCTCGCACCGCTGCACAATGCCAACAACCTCAAAGGCATTACTGCAGCCCGCGACATCTTTGGGAAAGCTGTGCCGCAGGTCGCCGTGTTCGATACGTCATTTCATCACTCGCTTCCGGAACATGCTTACTTGTATGCCATTCCCTACCATCTGTACCGGCGGCACCGCATCCGACGCTATGGGTTTCACGGAACCTCGCATCGCTATGTTGCGTTCCGCTATCGCGCCATGCGCGGACTGACCCGCGAGCAGACCAACATTATCACCCTGCACCTGGGAAATGGCTGTTCCGCCGCCGCAATCAAGGCAGGATCTTCCGTCGATACGTCGATGGGCATGACGCCCCTTGAGGGCCTGGTGATGGGGTCGCGCTCGGGTGATCTTGATCCCGCGATCGTTGGATTCATTGCGCGAAAGGAGGGAATGTCGGGCTCCGAAGTGGACACGCTCCTTAATACCCAGTCCGGCTTACTGGGCATTTCCGGGCTTACAAACGATATGCGGGAATTGCAGGCCGAGCTGAAAGAGCATGATGACCGCCGCGTCCGGCTGGCCCTCGAAGTTTTCTGTTATCGAGCGCGGAAATACATTGGCGCATATCTGGCTGCGATGGGCGGAGCCGACGCGGTCGTCTTTACCGGCGGGATTGGTGAAAATTCGCCCGAGGTTCGCGCCCGGATTTGCGAGGGTATGGAATGGGCCGGTCTGCGCCTGGATGCAGGGAAGAACCAGGAAACAGTCGGGCGCGAAGGAATGATTTCGACCAGCGACTCCAAATTGCTCGCCTTCGCGATTCCTACCGACGAGGAACTGCTGATCGCGCGGGACACGGTGCGGGTGATTTTGGGAGTGCCGCATCCGTCATAGAGGGGCCTGCTCCGGTTCACGGTCGATCAACGATCCTGCGGAATACAGGACGTGGTTTTCAGGAAGCGGATCCCTCGACTGCGCTCGGAATGACAATTCTGTTCTTGAGCTCGTCCCGGACACCAACGCTAGAACGGCCACGTCCATTCGGCGGCTTCGGGTTTGTCGATCCCGTACTGATGGGCGTAATCGAGGCACTCGATCTGCTGATTTAGGAATCTTTCCTTCGCATGGCCGCCAATTCTCAGCAATCGCGGCACCCGATTCACGACATCCATGGCGAGAGAGAAGCGGTCAATATTGTTTTCGATGGCCAGCTCCAGGGGAGTGTTGATGCTGCCGCGTTCCTTGTAGCCACGGACATGAATGTTGTCGTGGTTTCTGCGCCGATATGCCAACCGATGAATAAGTTGCGGGTAACCGTGAAAGTTGAAGATTACGGGCTTGTCAATGGTGAAAAGAGAATCAAAGTCCCAGTCCGACAAGCCGTGGGGATGCTCAGTATGGGGTTGCAGTTTAAAAAGATCGACGACATTGAGGAAGCGGATCTTGAGGTCGGGGAATTCCTTGCGCAGGAGCGCGGTCGCGGCCAGCGCCTCCTGAGTGGGGATGTCGCCGGCAGAAGCCATCACCACATCCGGTTCACCGCCCTCATCGTTGCTGGCCCAATCCCAAATGCCAATTCCTTTTGTGCAATGGATGATGGCTTTATCCATACTCAGATACTGCAGGTGCTTTTGCTTGTCACAAACAATTACATTGACATAATTTTCGCTGCGCAGACAATGATCGGACACCGAGAGTAAGCAGTTCACATCAGGCGGCAGGTAAATGCGCGTTACACTGGCGCTCTTATTGACAACTACATCGAGAAATCCGGGATCCTGATGCGTGAAGCCGTTGTGGTCCTGCCGCCAAACTGTGGAAGTGATCAAAAGATTCAATGAAGCGATGGCCTGGCGCCATGACAAATGACTGCTAATCTCCAACCATTTGGCATGCTGGTTGAACATCGAGTCGATGATGTGAACAAAGGCTTCGTAGGAGGAGAAAAATCCGTGCCGCCCGGTTAGAAGGTAACCTTCCAGCATTCCCTCGAGGGTGTGCTCGCTCAGCATTTCGATGACCCGACCGTCGGTGGCGAGCTCACTGCCGTCCCTGTCCTCGGGGAAAAAATCTTCGATCCAGAATTTCTTGGTGGTTTTATAGATCGCGTCGAGCCGGTTGGAAGCAGTCTCGTCCGGGCCGAAGACCCGGAAGTTGCTCATGTTCAGTTTCATCACATCGCCCAGAAACACACCGAGCGGGGCGGTATTTCCGGCTTCAGCTTTTCCGGGCTTTTCAACGCTATGAGCGTAGTTGCGAAAATCGGGCATGCGCAGCGCTTTTTTCAAACGCCCGCCATTCGCATGTAGGTTCGCGCTCATACGGCGGTCTCCAGATGGTGCCAGGTCACTGAACCAGG
Organism: Terriglobales bacterium; assembly: GCA_035624215.1. GTDB lineage: Bacteria > Acidobacteriota > Terriglobia > Terriglobales > Acidobacteriaceae > JAFAGX01. Next base: position 16,818 of record DASPRY010000076.1, on the reverse strand, counting down.
TGGCCAGTTTGCCGCCTTCATCGAAGAAAGGCTCGGGCTTAAGCGAGCGCATCCAGCGCTCGAGAACTCGAAGCTGCTTGGTGTCGTTCTTCACAGCGGGCAACGGCACTTGATGAGCGCGCCAAAAGCCCTCAAGATAATGGCCTTCGACCTCACGCGGAGCCGTCCAGCCCTTTGGTGAGCGCAACACGATCATGGGCCAGCGAGGGCGACTGGTGTCGCCGTTCTTGCGCGCGGCCTGCTGATGTTCGCGAATTTCTTGAATACAATGTTCAGTGGTTGCGGCCATAGCCTGATGCATGCTATCGATCTCGGAACCCTCCACGAAGTACGGTGTCCATCCATAACCGCGCAGCAGGTTGGCGAGTTCCTCATGGGAGATACGCGCCGGCAAGGTCGGATTGTTGATCTTATATCCGTTCAGGTGCAGGATTGGCAGAACTGCACCATCGCGCGCCGGGCCCAGAAATTTGTTTACGTGCCACGAGGTAGCGAGCGGCCCAGTTTCAGATTCGCCGTCGCCCACAGCAACCGCCACGATCAGATTGGGATTGTCGAAAGCCGCGCCGCAAGCGTGCGAGACCGAGTATCCGAGCTCTCCACCTTCGTGGATCGAGCCCGGTGTCTCCGGAGTGCAGTGACTGCCAATCCCGCCAGGAAAAGAAAATTGCTTGAAAAACTCACGCAAACCTTGAACATCCTGACTTTTTTCCGGATAAATCTCGGAGTAGGTGCCTTCAAGGTACGCGGGGCCAAGAACGCCGGGCGCTCCGTGGCCCGGACCGGCGATAAATATCATATCGAGATCGTATTTCCTGATCAGCCGGTTGAGGTGGACGTAGATGAACGATAATCCCGGACTCGATCCCCAATGGCCCAGCAAGCGGTTCTTGATGTGCTCTGGGCGCAACGTCTCGGTGAGTAGCGGATTGTCCTGCAAGTAAATCATTCCCAGGCTGAGGTAGTTACAGGCCCGCCAGTAATCAACCGTTTTGCGCAGTTCTTCGCCATTCAACGGTGTGCCGGAAATGGTGGATCGCGTGGGAGCGTATGGAGTGAGTTCGAGGATTTCGGCTGGAAGGGCTTCCGTAGTGCTCATGGATTACTCCTCTGGATAGGCTATCCTCACAACCTTTCCATGACAAACCGTTGCCTGTGGATAAGTGAGGCGGGGGTTAAGTGGGATTCGGCCCAACCGTGGTGTGGTTGATCCGCGACTTGCCTCGCCGGGAAACGCACCGGGGCCTACAGCTTAGTGAGAAAATCGGTGATTTCCGGCTGGCTCCAGTCCACTGCCCCAATGAACTTGCGGCGAACGACGCCGTTTCGGTCGATGATATAAGTCTCAGGAAACTTGAAGGTGCCGTAAAGGTCGCTGGCTTTCTGGTCGGGATCGCGCACGGTGAGAAAGTCGATCTTATGGTCTTTCAAGAAGCGGTGGTACCCGTCGTTATCGACGTCTACACTGACTCCGACGACCGTTATTCCTTTGTCCTTGAAGCGCTGTTGCAGCTGGGTCAGGGAAGGCATTTCTTCCACGCAAGGCGCACACCAGGTCGCCCAGAAATTCAGCACTACAATTTTGCCGCGGAAGTCCCGCAATTCCACCTTATGGTCAGCGTCCTGCACGATGAAGTCGGGAGCGGCAGTGCCAATTCGGGGTGGACGGGTACCGCCATAACAACCGCTAAGTATCGCAAGACTCACCAGCAGCGGAAAAACGGGGACGCGTCGCACACAGATATAATAATTGATTCAGGTCGACCGAAATGGTGGATTCACATGCAAAGCGCCCTCTGGTGTCAGTGATCGTGCCTGCCCGGAATGAAGAAACGTGCCTCGGGCGCTGCCTGGAGTCACTGCGGCGGCAAGATGGCGTCAGCTTCGAAATCATCGTGGTCGATGACGAGTCGAGCGACCGCACGCGTGAAATTGCCGAGTCTTTTGCGGGCGTGAAGGTTATCGAGGCAGAGGCGCTGCCGGTGGGATGGAGCGGCAAAACGAATGCCATGGCGAGCGGGGCGCGGGTGGCGCGAGGCGCATGGTTGCTGTTCACCGATGCGGATACGGTGCACTTTCCCGGATCATTGGCTCGAGCTATAGCCGAAGCCAAACAGAACTGCGCTACATTGCTGTCTTACTCGCCCGCGCAGGAAGTCCACGGATTTTGGCAGAAAGCAGTTATGCCGGCGATTTTTGCGGAACTGGCGGCGAGCTATCGGCCTTCGGAAGTAAGCAATCCCGCGTCTGCGGTTGCAGCCGCGAATGGACAGTACTTGATGCTTACCCGGGAAGCGTACGACGCGGTAGGTGGACACACAGCGATCGCCAACAGTCTGCTCGAGGATGTAGCGCTCGCGCGCGCGGTGAAAGCCTCCGGAAGAAAAATCTTTTTTCGTTTTGGTGGCGACGTAGTGCGCACGCGAATGTACCGCAGCTTTACCGAATTGACAGAGGGCTGGACGAAGAATCTGGTTTTGCTGTTTTCCTCGCCGCTGCGGCTGGCAGTGCTGAGGTTTCTCGAATTTGTACTGATAACAGGCAGTATGGCCGAGCTGATCAATGCGGTCTTGCATGGTCGCACGCAGGTGGCAGTTGCCAGCGCTGTTGTAGCCCTTATCCTGGGTGGTGTTTTCTGGAAACGAATCCGCAGAGCGCATTTTTGCTGGGACGCAAATGCACTCGCGTTGCTGGGCCTGCCGCTGTTTTCTTATCTTCTCTTAAGATCGTGTCTCTTTCACAAGAAAGGACACGTGACGTGGAAAGGAAGACGGTACAAGGAAGGCGTCAGCCAACAGCAGTCGCCGAAGCCGCTAGGCGACCGCCCAGACGCAGGCGCGACATCATGGTCTATTTGACTCGTAAAGCGGAGTTTTCTGCTTCGCACTACTACAACAATCCGGCATTGAGCGCGGAGGAGAACCAGCGCCTGTTTGGCAAATGCAACAACCCCAACGGCCACGGGCATAATTACACGCTGGAAGTCACAGTCAAGGGTAATGTGGATCCGCGTTCGGGGTTCGTGGTTGATTTAAAGCAGCTAAAGGACGTGCTCAATCGCGAGGTGCTGGAAGCGATGGACCATCGCTTTCTCAACAAGGAGGTGCCGGAGTTTTTGACGCGTATTCCCACCACCGAAAATATTGCCATCGCGATTTGGCAGCGGCTGGAGCCCAAGCTCAAGCAGGCGCGGTTGCATCGAGTTCGCGTATACGAAACGCCAGATTTGTTTGCCGATTTTTACGGAGAAGCGTGAAAGCGTACTTGACACGGCGATACTTGTTTTCAGCTTCTCATCGACTGCACAGCGATGCGATGTCCGCTGCCGAGAATACGGCCACTTATGGCAAGTGCAACAACCCGCATGGGCACGGACACAATTACACGCTGGAGGTCACGGTCAGCGGTACCGTGGATGAACGCACCGGCATGGTCTGCAACCTGGTGGATCTCGATGGTTTTGTGCGGCATGAAATCCTTGATCGCTTTGACCATCAAAACCTGAACATGCTGCCGCAGTTCGCGAAAGGCGTGCCGACCACCGAGAATTTGTGCATTGCCATTTACGATATTTTGCAGCGCGGGTTCAGCTTCGCTCATCTGGAAAAGGTGCGCTTCGAAGAGACTATGATGAATGCGTTTGAGTACGCGGGAGGAAAGGAGTTAAAGATCTGATTCATAGGCGAATTACTAAATTACAAATTAGTCAATTACAAATTTTTTATGGCTACTAAGTCCTCAACCGAAGCTTCGACCCTGACCGGCGCCAGCTTTGAAGAGCTGATCCGCGAGATGATTGTTCGCCTGGGTGAAGACCCGTCGCGGGAAGGTTTGATCAGCACCCCCGGGCGCGTGCACCGCGCCTTCGAATTTCTGCTGAAGGGGTATAAGGAAGATCCCGAGGCGCTGGTGCGGAAGGCGCTGTTTACGTGCACCTACGACGAAATGGTGATTGTGAAGGATGTGGAGATGTTCAGCTTGTGCGAACATCACATGCTGCCGTTCTTCGGGAAAGTTCACGTGGCGTATATTCCTAACGGCAAAGTAATCGGCCTGAGCAAAATTCCACGGCTGATCGAGATTTTTTCCCGCCGCTTGCAGATCCAGGAGCGGCTCACCACGCAAATTGCGGAGACGATCCAGAACACCATTGAGCCGCAAGGTGTGGGAGTCGTTATTGAGGCACGCCATCTTTGCATGATGATGCGAGGCGTCGAAAAGCAGCATTCGGCCGCAGTGACGTCCTCCATGCTGGGCTGCTTCCGCGACGAGCAGGAAACGCGGACGGAGTTTCTTTCGCTGATCCGCCAGCGCCCGAATGGCGCCTGAGTTGGCGTTGTCCTACGTAGCTGTAGCCGCTCTCCAGCTAAGCCAGAAGTCCCTGCGCGATGGCATACTGCACTAGCTCTGCGCGATTGCGGAGGTGGAGCTTGCGGCAAATGCGCGCCCGGTAGGTCTCGATGGTTCGAAGCGTAAGGCTCAAATGCGAGGCCGTTTGCGAATTGGTGTAGCCATGAGCCAAATCGCGCAGAACTTCGATTTCTCGGTGTGTCAGGCGTGGCTGCTTCGGTGTGGCTCTGCCATGAGTGGTTGTTGTGAGCGAAGCGCTCAGCCGCGCATCAATGAAGCTTTTTCCTGCCGCGGTGGTGCGAACGGCTGCAATCAGCTCCGGGGAAGGCGAGTGTTTCAGCACGTATCCGCTGGCTCCGGCTGCCAGGATTGATCTCGCGAATGAGACATCGCGGTTGTGGGTGAGCACAACTGCTCGCGCGTCTGGCGACGCGTGAACGAGATGCCGGACCGTCCGGAGACCGCCGGCGCTATCCGCGGTGGGTACATCGAGCAACACCACGTCTGGCTTCAAGTCGCGAAATTTTTGGGGTGCTTCCGGCAAGCGTTCCACTTCACCGATCAGTTTGATTTCATGAGCAGGCCGGAGCAGAAGACGTAATCCCTCTCGGACCATGGCGTAGTCCGAGGCAAGCAACAACTTTATAGACATATGTACGGATGGAAACCGAGCAGTCTACCACAAGAGACAGCCAGGACGCCGTGAGAATCTGTCGGGCGACGGGATGAAAAGGTGCTCTCTAACCTACTCGCAGTTGATGCAGGTGGCATCCACTTGGACATGCGACGCGCGAACCGCGCGCAATTGTTGCATCGCCGGCGTGGGCACCTCGCCGCCAATTTTCGAGTTCATCCAAAGCTGACGCAGTTGAAGATGGCCGTTTTCTTCGGCAAAGATGAGGCGAGGCGCATAGGACTGCGTCAAAATCGATTGCGTCGCGAAAGTGACCGATTCCAACCCGCCTTGTGCTTTTAGATGGAAGCTTTGATCTCCGGCTTGGGTGACGACATAACTGCCAGCAGGGAACATCGCCTGGTCAACCATGAAATCAAATGGCACATCGACCATGAGTTTTGCTGCAAGTGGCTGTTTCATCTGTGCGACGGCTGATGCCAGCAAAAACCAGCTCAGAACGGCGAATGCGGCGATGCGCGCGGATTTCATTAAGGGTCTCCTGGTGTCGACGAGTGTCCGTAGATACTGGGGAAGGATGGTTTAGGAGAAAGGGTCTGTCCATCCAGGCGCAGACCCCTTGGATTGTGGCTTGTTCCTTTACTCGGCGCGGACCTCGACAAAGGTGGGGCTTTCCGCGACCACGGTCTGTTTTGCCCGCGGTAACGACACTTCCCGCCCGGCATGTTCCAGAGTCCAAATTTGGACAAGGGTAAGCTGTCCACCCTGCTGCTGGAAAATCAAGCTTCGCCGGTGCGCGGCACCTACGGATTGAGTTGCGTTGGTCAGGAACATGGCAGAACTGTCATCGCCGTTGATGGCCCAAGCGACATCGTTGCTGCCAAAGACTGGCGCCACAGTGTAGTGACCGGCTGGCATCGCTTTACCGCCTGCCACGAAATCGAACGGAATGTCCACGCGAATTCCAGTTTGTGCAACTGCTGGAAGGCAAGCGATAGCAAATATCGCCACGAATAAACTCATCTTGCAGAACTTCATAGAAACTGACTCCTCCCCTGAATTGACACCGATTCTCGGTGCTTCGTTGGAGGAGATCGTATGGGACGTGGAATATATGCGCCAGATTACGCCCGACAGCGAGGGAGGTCCCAAAGTGATCGTAGAAAACCACGACAGGCGCAGGTTTGCCCGGTTGTAGCTTGAAACAAGCGTCAGTTGCTCTGCTCGCTGTAGGAAAATCGCAAGCGCAATTTAAGAGATTGTCCCTTGAAGGCGGCAGGCAAGGTGGGCAATGGGGCAGAAGAGGTAATTCCATCCTGGGTAGCCCGGTCGAGCGCTTCGTTTCCAGAACTCGATGCGATTTTCATCCCGGAGATGGTTCCGTCTTTCGAGACAGCAAGCTCCACGGTGACGTCCTTGGGCTGGCTCACGCGCAGTTTACTGACTGATGACATCAGGTTCTTACGAATTGCCTCCATCAGATCTTTGAGATAAGGACTGAAGTCAACTCCCATCGGATCACCAATGAGGGTCAAGCTTGATTGCACGCGGAGAATCGTCGCGGTAAATGGATTAGGCGAAGCCGCATCGGGCGGAGCGTTTCCCCGAACTCGGAGCTTCGGCATGCCCGGGTCATCGTCATCCGGGGGCGAATTAACTGCATCGTTCTGGGGCGAGAGGGTCTGTGGCTGTGCGCCGTCGGCTGAGGCCAATTCAGTCTGGAGCTGCCGAAAGCGGGCCAGGAATTGCCTAAAGTTATCGGCAGTAGCCTTCTCGGCTGGGTCTCGCGCCCATGCGCTGGCACGTCGAGCCGCGAGGCCTGCTTCGTTGAACTTGTTCTGCCTGATGAGTACCTGTGCCAAAGCGAGCTGGTAATTGGAGTTGGCGGGTTCGAATGAAATTGCCTTCTGCGCAAACGCCAGTGCCTCATCGAGCTTTTGGTTCTCAGCCGCGAGATGGACGGCGAGGAGCCCATAGGGAGGCGCGAAATCAGGGCTAATTGCAATCGCCTGCCGCAGATCATCTTCAATTTGCGGAGCATCGGATCCCAACCCCGATCCGCTGGTTTCGAGGAAGGCCCGCAGGTAGCGCGTGAAAGAATTCCTGGGATCGAGGGCAATGGCCTTTGACACCGACTCCAAAGCTTTACCTCGCTGGCCCTGGAGAAAGTCCGCGAACGCCAGGTTCTGGTGGGCCAGTGCGACATTGGGGTCCATCCTGAGGGCTTGGTCGAGAATTGCGGTCGCTTCTTGAGATCGGCCGCGAACCACTGCGAACCCGCCACGATATGCTTCGGTCTCGGCTTCCGACAGATTGCGAAGCTGAAGCTGCTGTTGGCCGAATTGCGGAGTCGGAAGAGTGAAATGGTAGTAATTCGAGTTATGAATATAGTTTTGCAAGTCCGACTGAAGCTTCTTGAAGTCGCCAAAAGCTGTAGTGGCGGCCTCGTTCGCGTTCTTTCCGTAATTAAGCGCATCGAGGTAGGCGAGGAGCATAGGCATAGGTTTATGCGTCACCCGATCCCCGATTATCAGGTAATGTGTCAGCACCCAAGATTCGGCGTAGAAGATGGAAGTCTTGTTGGCCTCGTTGTAATAAGGCGAAGTCCGGTCCACTTGAAAAAGCGTAGTTAGAGGAATGAGCGAACTGTTGCGCAATTCTGCCAACAGGATTGGATCGTCATTCCCGATAATGACGGATTTCTCTTCGATGTTGGTGTGCCCGAAGAACTCCGCGAGGCCCTCTGCTAGCCAGAGCGGGAGGTTGGGAACATAAGGGACACTGATGGTGTGATAGTACTCATGGTAGAAGTTCTCATAGGGATTTGTGCCTTGAGCATCGAGCTGTACGGCGGCATAAAACTGGTTCTGTAAAGAAGCAAAAAAACCCGACGGATGCGAGTGACCTTTTGCCCAATATTCCGGAAGCAACTCGCGCATTGAAGTTTCGTCCTTGACCGCGAGAACTGTGATTACCGGGCTGGGACCAGCACTGGCTATGGCGATCGCCTGGCGGAAAACGGCACGAATCTGTTCGAATTGGACAGCCGCTTTGCGCGCTTGTTTTTCTCCGGCATTGCTGACCACGATGAAGTTTGGGCTGCGCACCTCAAGCCAGTTCGGTGGTTTGGCTTGACACAAGGATGACAGCAGGACAACAATCAGAGAAGAGAACGCGACGGCGGTACAGAAACGGCGCATGACCAGCCGCTCAGGTTACTGCATGGCCTCAGATTTGACCACAGGAAAATACCTAAAACGCATCCACGCCGGTCACGCTCTGGCCAATGATCAAGGTGTGGATATCGTGTGTGCCCTCGTAGGTCTTCACTGATTCGAGGTTCATCATGTGGCGCATGAGCGGATATTCGTCGGCCACGCCGTTAGCGCCGAGGATGTCGCGCGACATACGGGCACACTCCAGCGCCATCCACACGTTGTTCCGTTTGGCCATCGAGATGTGCTGAAAGCCGGCCTTGTCTCTATCTTTGAGCCGTCCCACCTGGAGCACCAGCAATTGAGCTTTGGTGATCTCGCTGATCATCCAGGTGAGTTTTTCCTGGACGAGCTGGTGTGAAGCGATAGGCTGATCGCGGAACTGCTTGCGCAGCAGGGAATACTGCAGAGCGCAGTCATAGCAGGCCATGGCAGCACCAACCGCTCCCCAGGCGATGCCGTACCGCGCCTGATTCAGACACATAAGCGGCGATTTCAGCCCGCCGCTCTCAGGAAGCAGATTGCATTCGGGAATGCGGACGTCCTGCATCGACAAACCCGAAGTGACGGAAGCACGCAGCGACCACTTGCCGTGAATGTCCTGGGCTTTGAATCCGGGGCGGTCGGTTTCAACGAGGAAACCGCGAATGCGATTGTCTTCGTTTTCGACCTTGGCCCAGATCACGGCGATGTCGGCGATGGAACCGGAAGTGATCCACATCTTCTCGCCGTCGAGAACGTACTCCCTTCCGGTTTTGCGGGCGCGGGTGCGCATGCCGCCGGGATTGGACCCGAAGTCGGGTTCGGTAAGGCCGAAGCAGCCAAGCTTTTCGCCGCCTTGCAAAAGAGGAAGCCAGGTTTTCTTCTGCTCATCGCTGCCAAAGGCGTAGATGGGATACATAACCAGCGCGGACTGCACGCTGACGAAAGAACGTACGCCGGAGTCTCCGCGTTCCAGTTCCTGCATGACCAGACCGTATTCGACGTTGGACATGCCGGCGCACCCATAGCCCTTCAGGCTGGCGCCAAAGAAGCCAAGCTCGGCCATGGGCTTGACCAATTCGCGGGGAAATCGGCCGGCGCGATTGCATTCTTCAATGATGGGGATGAGGTTGTCTTCGATGAACTTGCGGCTGGTGTCGCGCACGAGCCGTTCATCGTCGCTGAGCAGGTTGTCGAACTCAATGAAGTCAACGCCGCGGAATTTAAGGGCCATGGAAGTCTCCTTTCTGCCTCATACAGGCAATCAACGCGGGAACGCAGGGCAAACTTTCCAAGCTAACAAAGCAGCATAGGGGCGTCAAACACGGTAGCAGCGAGTGGCTGGCAGGTAGCCATAATCAAATTGCGGGTGGCTGAATCGGGCCCACGTGCTTCGCCATGCGCACCACGATCATGGATTGGCCATCACCCAGAGGGATCTCGATATTCTCCAGCGCCTGGTAGCCTTTTGCTTTGTAAAATGGTATGCCACTCAGGGTCGCGCCCATTTCGAGCCGCGTGAATCCTGCTGCGATGGCCGCAGTCTCGCAGGCCGTCAGAATCATGCCGCCGATTCCGCGGCGCGCCCACGCCGGATGGACGAAGAAGGCGCGAATCTTTGCGGCGTCGTGGTTGGGATCAAGCAATGCGTCTTGCCGGCCACTCCAGTGATCGCCGCCGAACAGTGTTTTTCGTTTACTCCATCCGCCGCAGCCTACGATTTCTGTATCCGCCGCTTCGAAGGATTCGGCTTCGGCCGCGAAGTAGGTTCCATCTGCGATGAGCTGGCTATCTACGCCGTAGACCGTCTTCAGTGCCGCTTCGATTTGAGCGGGCGTGTAGTCCTCGGCTTGCAGGCCGCGCACGGACGCCTCAATCAGCTTGCGCAGGACGGGGATGTCCGCGGGCGAGGCTGGTCGAATACGAATGGCCATAGGGGTTCGCCTGAATTCTACCTAGAGATTGAGCTATACCACTGCAAAAATTCCCGGAAGGCCGCTCCGCGGTGGCTGTAGTTGGCTTTCTCTTCGGCGCTCAATTCGGCGAATGTCTTTCCGATTACAGGAAAATAAAACAGGGGATCGTAGCCGAAGCCGTTATGTCCACGCGGAGCATCGAGAATGATGCCCAGAGCCTGGCCGCGGAACACGCCCAAAATTTTTTCATCCCGAGCGGCGGCAATTACGCAAACGAAGCGGGCTGTACGCTTGGCGTAGGGAATATTTTGCAGTTCTCGCAGCAGACGCGTATTATTCGCTTCGTCGTCGGCATTGCTGCCTGCCGGATGAGGTTCATCCGCGGCATAACGCGCAGAATGCACACCCGGCGCGCCATTCAAGGCATCGACTTCAAGTCCGGAATCGTCAGCCAGGACGATTTCGCCGGGCGCGTAATGACTGTAGGCCAGCGCTTTTTTGCGGGCATTGGCTTCGAAGGTTGCCCCATCCTCCACCACCGTGGGAAGGGAAGCAAAGTTCGGCATGGAGGCAACCTCAACTTCGAACGCACGAGCTGCTCCGGCAAAGTCCCGCAATTTGCCTGGATTCGAGGTCGCAATCAGAACGCATTTCATTTTGCACGTTCTCGTTCTCTTAGGAACCACAACAGCAGGCCGGCGATGCTCACCAGCGAAACAATGTCCCCTGCGGTCCGATCCCAGGTGCGGACGAAGCTGATGCGGACGCGGTTTTCTCCCGCCGCGACGGGGATGAGCAGCTCTCCGGTGTGGTCTCTGCTTCCGGTCTCAACTTTGCGGTCATTGACCTCGACTTGCCAGGCTGGATAGTTGAACAGCCGCAGAACCAGTTTGCCGGGACGGTCGACCTCCGCGGTGAAGAGTTTTGTTGCTGCATTCCAGCGCTGCACTTGAACTCGGAGCGGCCCATCCGGATGCAAGGCAACGAGCGGAGCGTCCAGGTTTATGTCATATGGATCGACGCCGGCGGGCACGTACTCATCCGTTCCCTCATAGCCTGCGCCCGAGAGGTGGGCCGTCACCATATCTGAGACATCTCCAGCATGGTCCCACCAGGGTGGCTGGATCCGCAAACCGGTCCAGGCCACGACGCCAAACAGAAGCAGAAATGCTGAGGCACGCGGCAGCCAATTCCTCCAGGCTGCGGGCACAAGCAGGGCGAGACTCAGATTCAGGCAGAGCAGCCATCGCCAAGGCAACTGTACAAAACACAGCCAAGGCAGATAGAGCCAAATCACCGCGGAAACAGAAAACATCAGCAAGGCGCTCGCACATGTCCAAACGAGAAGGATCCACCAGGGTTGCTGTTCTTGTCGCCGCACACGCGAGATAAACAGGGTGACCGCGAGCACCGCCAGCTCCGCTGCCACCAGCAGGGAGATTAGCCGGTTAAAGTGGTTGTGATCGGGATCGGCAGTGGTTGTAAACAGAAAATTGTCCTCGGGACGTACTCCGGGAGAGAGAACTTGCGCGATGTCGATCCACTTCTGCTCATAGAAAGCAGGCACAATGTAGAACGCAGCGATCGCTGTGCCCAGCAGCCCCGCAGCAGCCGCGTGCAGCAAGATCTTTGGTGAGCGTTGGCGAATGGCAAGGGTGCAGGCCAGCAACAATAGCGAATAGTTCACGATGATCGAGGCTGGAACGTTAGTCAAAGCTGCAGCCGCGACGATCAGGGACATGGGAACAATTAACTCCCGACCGCGTACATCGATTTCCACGATGCAAAGCAGCAGAAGAGGCAGGAGCGCTCCGGCGAGTAGCTCTGCATAGGCGCTGCGCCAATAGACGATCACGACGTAATACGGATTGGCGGCGTAGATGACGGCCATGAGCAGGGCATCATTGCGATTGAACCAGCGTTGCGCCACCCTGAACATTGACCATCCGGAAAGCGTGAGTGAGAGCCCGACGTAGACTCCCGGAACAATCTTCCAGGGCAAGACTGCTCCCAATGCCGCTCCCAAAATCCAGGAAGCTGGTGGATAGAAGATGAAGCGAGCTTCTCCGTAGCCGTAATGCGCCAACGCGGCCCAGCGCGGATAGAAAGTCCCCTGGCGCCACTGGGTGAGCACTTCCATCCAGGAGTGCAAATGGAACTCGAAGTCATGGCCGGAAGCAATCCCAAGAAAGAAAAACGGAGCCACCACCGCAAACGCGGCGGCCATGATGAAAAGCAGCGGAGAACAAGCGAGGGCTTGGCCCGGGTTGTGATGTTGTTCTCGCGAGTTGATTCCATTCCGCATTGCGACAAGCGCGACCATTGTGGACAAATTCGTCGGGATTTTACTTGAAATTAACCTGCCTGAAACGTCTGTGTCTCAGGGGCGGAGTAGGCTTGCGGCATTCGAGGTGGAGAAACCCGGCGCAAAAGGGGTCTGCACGAGAGACGGCGTGCAGGCCTCTTAGCGTTTTTTGGCGCAATTGTGTTAAGCCGACGCCGCCGCGCTTCGCTGGCTGCGGAGTTCCTGGAGGAATTCTTCCTGGTTCAGCGAATCATGCCGGTGCAGCAGTTCCAGCAAATCATCTTGTGCGGGCTCAGAGGGGTTCGCGGAAATACTCTGGGACACCAGAGCGAGCGGCACAATTTGCAAATCCGGAAGAGTTCCTGGCCGGCTTGTGAGCAGAGCGATGAACTGCTCGACCTGAGCGCGGTCGTCGGCGGTTCGCGACGCGAATTCGATTCCCATGCCAAATCCCGGATGCATCACCCGCACCGTGCCTTCCACCTGTACCTCAACCTGTTCGATCTTAAGGCAGAGTTGAATTGCGGCATGCTCGGGAAAGGGAGACTCGGTTTCTACGTAGCAGGCGCTTAAGCTGAGATCAGTCAGCTTGCATTGCATTACGGGCTCGATGTCGGGCGGAGGGGTCTCCGGCGCGTTGGCGGCGATCCACGATTTGAGGACTGCGCGGGTGTTGTCGGAGAGATCGATAAAACGCACGCCTGATTCGCCATTGGGATTGGCCCGAGTAATTTCGCCGCGCACCTCCAATTCGGTTTTGCCATCGGGCAGAGTAAAACGCGCGCCGATTTGTCCCGAAGGGCACAGCGACTGCGCGGCTAGCACGTCCATCCCGGTTTCGCTGAGGTCTAAGAGGATACCTTCAATATCCGGGAGATCCTGCGGCTTGAGCCGAATGGGAAGCTGCAGCGGCACACGGCAAGAGGCGCGACGCTCACGTTTAATCAAGGCGCTGGCCGGGCGCAGGCTGGCTTCCGCTTGCAGCAAGTTAAGCGGTTTGTAGAGTATGAAGTGGGCTCCTTGGGAAAGCACACTATGAAGTTTTGCTTTATCGCTCAGCAGGGCGACGGTAACCGCATGGTTTGCGGAGCCAGACTCCCGGACCTTCTGAAGTACGAGGGCCCCGCTGTGTGGGTCATCAAAATCGACTACAACCGCATCGAACTTTTGCTCGCCTAATTGACAGAGGGCTTCAGGATAGCCGCAGCCGGCAGTCGAAATCCCGAAGCCGGAAAGTACGGCGTTGAGCACAGCGGCAGCTTCGTCGTCTTTCGAAACCAACAGTGCGTGAAACGTCATAGGCTACCCGTAGTGCCGCCATCCAATGAGAGCTTTAGGGCCAGCGCGGAGCACTGCCGCGAGGCTTGCCGGGTGCAGCTGGAGTTCCGGCAGCGGCGGAGGCAGCTTTGGCCACCTGTGGCTCATCCACGTCAGACAGAACGGCTGCGTCGTCCTCTTCCGTATCGGCGAGCAAAGGGGCCACTTCCCGCAACTTTTCTGCTGCCTGCTGTAACATTTCGATCTGCTTGCCCAGCTGGGCGTACTTGGCCTGCTTGCGGCGCAGTACCTCATGAATATCTTTCATACAACCCCCTGCAGCGAATTTACGGGCGGCATGACGAATGGTCAATTACATCCGCCTTGCGGCTGATTACCGGAGTAACCGGGTGCTGGGGGGATCCCAGAAGCATCCGCCATTTGAGCATCCGCAGCCTCATCCAGACGCTTTACTTCCCGCTATTTTGAGATATGATTCCCTTCACGCCAGGCGAGTCCTGCAGTTGATCGGGTGGATCCGCAAGGCATCTAATGGCGGGCTTACCGGCATCTTCGCTGCTGTGGGGGCGGCGGTTTGTTGCACCACAAAATCGGATTTGGGGGAAGTTGGAATGCAACCGCGGATTTCGCGCCTGTCCAGGGCAGTGCTGGCTGTTTTTGTCTTTTTGGCCGCGTTCGCTATTGCGGAGGAACCGGCTGTCCCATCTCGCGTTGTTGACCCGGTAGATGAGTCAAAGCTGACGATACTAAAGGGCAACACTCATCCCTTCGCGCGGGCTCAATTCGATCGTGGACCGGCTCCTTCCGATCTGCCGCTGAGCCGCATGCTGCTGGTGCTCAAGCGCAGTGCAGAGCAAGAAAGTTCTCTCCAGACGTTGCTCGACAATCAGCAGGATAAAGCGTCACCCAGCTATCACAAATGGCTTATGCCGGAACAGTTCGGGTTGCAATTTGGTCCCAACGATCATGACGTGCAGGCAGTGAGCTCGTGGCTGCAGTCGCACGGATTTCAGATCGGCAAACTCGCCAGGGGACGCAACATCATTGAGTTTTCAGGTACCGCGGGCCAGGTGCAGGAGGCATTTCATACTTCCATTCGCAAGTACGTGGTGAAAGGAGAAGAGCACTGGGCCAACGCAAGCGACCCGGCCATACCCACCGCGCTGACTCCGGTGGTTGCCGGAGTTCTCACCCTGCATAACTTCATCAAGAAGCCGATGATTCACATTGGGGAGCAGAGGATTCCGGCAAAGCTGGTTTCGGAAGGGGAAGGCAAGACCCCTAAAGTCACATTTCCTGGTACTCCTGCTTTTTACGCGCTTGGGCCGGCGGATTACGCGACGATTTACAACATCAATCCGCTTTACAACGCGAAGCCGGCAATCAATGGTTCGGGAAGAACGATCGCGGTGGTGGGGCGCAGTGATCTGTTTAACTCGGGTGCCGACATAAGCAACTTCGACAATGTGTTCGGGATTCAGCTCATAGGCTCGGTGACTACGATTCTGGATGGGCCGGATCCTGGGGATATAGGGTCCGGACAGGAAGCAGAAGCGACCCTGGACGTAAGCTGGTCGTCGGCACTCGCGCCCGGAGCGGCGGTAGACTTGGTAGTTTCCGCGACCACTGATACGACCGACGGCGTGGACCTTTCCGAGGTCTACATCATTGACAACAACCTTGCAGACATCATGACCGAAAGCTTCGGCTCGTGCGAGCAATTCTTTAGCTCGACCCAAGCCCAAGGCTATGCAAGTCTGGCGGAACAGGCAGCCGCGCAGGGTATCACGTATTTTGTAGCGGCGGGAGATTCGGGTTCCGAGGGATGCGATAACCCCGACACCGAGACCAGCGCAACCGGGCCATTAGCGGTCAGCGTTCTTGCGGCCACGCCATTCGACGTTGCGGTTGGCGGCACGATGTTCAACGAAAACGGAGATGACAGCAAGTACTGGAGTTCTACCAGCAGCGACACTAACTTTGAGTCTGCGCTCTCCTACATTCCCGAGGACGTGTGGAACGAGAGCTGCACCACCGCTCAATGCGGCGGCGCGAACGCCAATATTTTCGCAGGAGGGGGAGGCGCAAGCATTTTCTTCACCAAGCCCAACTGGCAATCGGGCGTCAGCGGCATTCCGAGCGACGGGCATCGCGATGTGCCCGATGTTGCTCTAACCGCGGCCGGCGGGCATGATCCGTATTTGTTGTGCATTGAGGGTTCCTGCATTCCGAATTCGCAAAATGAAATCGCCTTCCTTCCAGTCGGCGGTACCTCGGCTTCCACCCCGTCATTTGCGGGAATTATGGCGCTGGTCGATCAGAAGACGAATGGCCGTCAGGGCCTGGCGAATTATGTACTGTACAAGCTGGCGGCGTCCGAGAAGCTCTCGAGCTGCAATGCCTCCAACACCTCGGGCCTGCCAGCCAGCACGTGTGTGTTCAACGACGTTACGGTCGGCAACAATGCAGTTCCTGGAGAAACGAGCTACGGGACATCTAACCCGCAGTATGCAGCGACGGTTGGCTACGATCAGGCGACGGGGCTGGGTTCGGTGAATGCGGCAAACTTGGTGAACGGATGGAGCTCGGCCGCATTTAATCCCACGACCACCGCCATCGTGAGCGTGAGCCCGACTACTATTACTCATGGCCAGCCAGTGACCGTAGATTTGACTGTTGCAGCAAATGGCGGCAGCGGTACCCCAACAGGGGACGTCTCCATGCTGGCTAACACCGGACCGTCTCCCAAGCAGATCGGCGTGGGTTCCTTTACTCTTGCCAGCGGCTCCGTTGACCAAAATGTGAGCTCGTTGCCTGGTGGCAGTTATACGTTAACCGCTCAATATTCGGGCGACGGAACGTTTGCGCCGAGCACATCAGCGCCTTCCGCGACAATCACAGTGAACCCGGAGGCGTCTGCTACCCAACTTTCAGCCCAGACTTTGAACCAAAGCTTCGACTTCTTGCCGTTCACCAGTGGCCCGTACGGCAGCTTTGTTTATCTTAAGGCACAGGTCGCAGGCCAATCGGGACAGGGAGTTGCTACGGGGAATGTCACGTTCATGGATGGCGCCAACAGCCTGGGCAGCTTCGCGCTGAACAGCCAGGGAAACACGGCAACCCCGAACTTTGAGAATG
>DASPRY010000071.1:0-3932 GCA_035624215.1 Terriglobales bacterium | reverse complement strand
GTATTTGCGGTCGGTGATGTTCGATCGGGCAACGTGAAGCGTGTGGCCTCGGCGGTGGGCGAAGGGGCAATTTCTGTGCACCTGGTGCACCGCGCTCTCGCCGAGATCTAGAGGATCGAGGTCTAGAGGCTCAAGGTCTAGAGGCTCGGCTGCGAGTCCGGCAGGAAGTCAGCAAGGGACGGGAGAAGCAAGATGCCGCAATGCAAACATCTCGATCGGATCAGGATCACCAGCGCGGAAAAGCGTGTTTGTGAAGAATGCGTGAAAACCGCTGACAAGTGGGTCCATTTGCGACTCTGCCTTGAATGTGGGAATGTCGGCTGCTGCGACTCGTCGAAGAACAAGCACGCAACTAGGCACTTTCAGCATACGAAACACCCGCTCATGCGCTCGATTGAGCCGGGAGAGGCGTGGGTCTGGTGCTTTGTGGACCTCGTTTCTCCCGGGGACTTGAAGGGCAGCGCCTTTGTCCCGGCGGGCGATTGATAGCAACTCCCGGTAACTGGCCGGAGCGCCTTTCCCGCAGGCTGAAGAAGCGGAGCGCGCCGCTTCTGGGCTTCGTGCAGAGGTTCCAGAAAGGCGCGGTGCGCGCGGCTGCGGAAGTGATGTCTCAGCTGCAAAATTCCCACGCGGCGGTAAACTACGGAGGCTCATGGACTGGGTTCCGGCCGCCATCCGCTGGTTGTTCGCCTCAAAATTTTCTTCAACGCGCAGGACGGAAGAATTGATAGCTAAAAGGTCTTGCACTCATCGCCTTCTCGAGTTCACTTCCGGCTTTACTTAGCGGCAGGGGCTTCTGGTGATAATTGAACGCACTTCCCTCAAGGCCAAAATATAGGACCAATCTGTGCCCTCGCATGGAAAGCTCCCCCTTGTGAATACCTCGGGTATCGGCCAACACTATCGTTCCGGCTGGCGCCGTAACATGAACAATCTTCTCGGGGCAAAGATCTCTAACTTCTTTGTCGCTTAGATCCATTCGACTCATCAGTCGTCTGGTCAGAGGTCGAGTCCTACTATTTGGCTTATGTGAGCCTTTAACATAGACGAAATGCGGGGTTTCAAATGTTGTATCTGTCAGATTCACACCGACCTTGATCCACCGCAAGCACCCTGAATCCACGTGAAAGGATCGGGGCCGATGCCCCCGTGGCAGGAAATCAGTGTCCCACCACATGTCAGGTCTTGTGACTACGGGGAAGACGCCGAGATAACGCGTTGCGACCGCCAGAAGATAGGGATCGCACAAGAGACATTGAACGTTATGGTTTTCTAACAATACTGATCGAGGGACCGTATAAACTGAATAGCGAGGCTGGGATGGGTCGATTCCGTTACTCGTACCGCAATGGAGAATTGCCGTTTGGCCAGGGACATGACCAGTCGCGACAGGGCCGTAATTCGCCGTGTCTAGTGGGCCTGACAAGGCCAGTTCATATAGATTTTGAACTGTTTCCTTTTGGAGTCGCGACGGAATGACAACAACGCCATCTTCTCTGAGGGTACGAACGACTCCCTCAATAGTCGGGTCAAGAATGCCAGCATCACTTACGAGAGACGCCCCATCCCAGCCCAATCTTAAGTCCGCCTCTTTTCGCTTTGATTCAAGAATCCGAAACAGAAGGTCGTTAGATCTCCCATCGGTAAGAGCAAAAAGCTTTTGGACGATGAAGTTGCTCTCTGGCGCCGGCTCGCCAAGACGCCAGTATCGCCAAATCCCCCGGCCAAAAGCGCCGACTTTATCTAAACGTTCCCGAAAGTTAGTCAAGTGCGACCCCCTTCGCCTTCATTTCGGGAAGTATAAAGCTAGATCTGCTCCGCGAGCAAAGTCCTCCACGAATTTGAAGGTCGCCTGCGCCGACGATCGAGCGCGAACCCGATGGCTCGATCCGCGCCGTCGAGTGGCCTACGGTTGGCCCGCGCGAGTGAATGGTCGTCGAGCTTTTGACGGTTCGTGTAATCTCTGATCACAGTTACCCGTGGACCTCATTGGCAAGCCTCTCTTTTTCGGTTAACTTCCGGTCAGCGGGCTGCCCGAGATGGTTCTAACCGCCGCCCAACCTCGACAACGCCATCTTCGCCGCATGATAGCCGCACATGCCATGCACTCCCCCGCCGGGCGGAGTGGAAGCGGAGCAAATGTAAATGTCGCGAGCCGACGTGGCGTAGTGTCGCCATGTCGGTCGAAACACCAACTGACCAATGTCCATGGCCCCGCCTGCGATGTCGCCGCCTACGAGGTTCGCGTCCATGCTTTCAAGATCTGCGGGAGAAAAAACACGCCGCGCCAAAATGCAGTCGCGGAAGCCGGGAGCGAAACGATCGATCTGATTCTCCAGCTTCTCAAGCATGTTTACTTTCGATCCATGCGGCACATGGCAATAAGCCCACGCCGTGTGTTTGCCGGCTGGAGCCCGGGAGCTATCGAAAAGACTGGGCTGGGCCAGCAGGACGAAGGGACGGTCGGCGTTCTCGCCCATGCGTACAGCTTTTTCCGACGCAGCAATCTCATCGAAGCTTCCGCCGAGATGCACGGTCGCTGCCCGCAAGCAATCGGGAGCTTTCCAGGGAATGGCTGTGCTCAGCGCGTAATCTACTTTGAAAACGCCAGCTCCATGGCGGTATTTTCTGAGCTGCCGCTTGTAGCTTTCCGATAATCTTTGGCCGCCGGCGTTGGATAGCTGCCGCGGAGTCAGGTCACAGAAAGTCAGGTCATAGCCGGGAGATGCGTTCGCCAATGCCGCCAAGCTTCCGACCGGCGACGAAGTGCGCAGCTTACCGCCAAACGTCGAGAGAAAGCTGCATAGTGCGTTGGTGAGTGACTGCGCGCCGCCGCGAGGGATAGGCCAGCCGACAGCATGAGCTGGCGCTGCCATGAGGATCGCAAACGCGGCGCTCAGCGGCTCGTCCAGGCTGAGGAAAGAGTGCGCGGCCAAACCCGCGAACAGTGCCCGGGTTCGGTCGTTACGAAACCGGCTCGCAACAGCCCGAGCAGAACGTAGCGCGACCACCGCAAAGCGCGCCATCAGCCCAGGATGCGTGGGAATGAAGGGAACGGGGCGCAGTACTTCCGAAGCAAATTCAGTCCACCTCTCGGCAAACGGACGCATGAGATTGTCCCATGCCGGTCCATCGATTCCAAGCGAAGCTCTGGTTACATCGAGGTCGCGTTCCAACATCACCGCCGTGCCGTCATCGAGCGGATGCGCCAAAGCAGCGGGCGAGTGAATCCACTCCAAGCCGTGGTTGATGAGGGGCAGCGACGAGAAGAATGGCGACCCCGCGCCGAGCGGATAGACTGCGGATCCGAAATCGTGTCGAAAGCCCGGCAAAGTTAACTCTAACGTGCGCGCAGCTCCGCCCGGCGTCGACTCCGCTTCGAATACGTCCACGTGCAGTCCGGCCTGGGCAAGAACGATGGCCGCTGCCAATCCATTTGCGCCAGCACCAATGACACACGCCTTACGGTTCATCGGGAATCACCTGAACGTCCCCCTCATAAAATATTCGTTGCTTTTAGCATAAGTTAATCCCGCGCCCTGTGGGCGATTCGGGCAGCTCCGAAGCTCCCGAGGTGACTGGGTTTTATCCGCCAGGTTGCGCAGAATGACAATGCCAAAAAAGGATTGTTCCAAAAAGGGAGTACTTGAGTAACTTGAAGTCACGCTTTTGCTAAAGCATGATGCCCCAGTGTGATCGGGAGAAATCCTAACTCCCGAATATCAGGGGGAATTGTGAAACGTGCAACGGCGGCGGTGTTGTTGTCGGGATTGTTCGCTCTTCTTACTCTTGGTTTGTCAGGTTGCGGCAATTCATCTTCGGCCCCGCCGTCCATCGGTGTTGCGCTAACGCCCAACGGCACAAAGGGCATCGATCAGGCGCAAACGGTTTCAATCACCGCTGCGGTTGCGAACGATTCGAAAAGCGCCGGC
>DASPRY010000070.1:0-61883 GCA_035624215.1 Terriglobales bacterium | reverse complement strand
GGGCGGCAGATTCGCCGTATGGGCCAGCAGTTGCGTGCGTGAAAACTTCTTGCGAACGAGAACCTTGCTGCGTTCTCCCAATGCAACCAGGTGAAATGTGGTTTTCCCCAGATCGATGCCGATGGATGCGATGTGCATAACACGCAGAACCCGACCACCAGATCACTGGAACCGATCGTCGTTGCTGACGCGTTGGCGGTCGTTCCGTTGACGGAACTGTTGACACCGGCGGAGCCATCCAAAATCGCACCGCTGGTCGCTCCTCCGCTCCATTCCTCGCAGCCGTTGCCGATGTTGTTGACCTTGGCCGAACTCAACACTTGGATGGTGTCGCTGCTGCTGGTCTTCGCACGCGCGTATTGAATCTGCAGAATAGAAACGTTGGAAATGGCGACGGTCTGAATCACAGCCCAGGTGTTGCCCTGGCTGTCGGAGTTGGTCAGGGTAATGCCGCTGGTCGAACCGTTGTAGACGACGTTGTAGGTCAACAACAGATCGCCCCCAGTCACGTTCATGGCTGCGCAGGAGTGCGAACTAGCCGAGGAGTATTCCGTGATCTGCGAAGAATTCTTCAGCGTCCACGTCGCGGCTGACACCGTGGGCGTCCCAACCAACATAAGTGACAAGCTAAGTAGCCAGACGAATTGGCGCGACATCATACCCGCCTCCATTTGTGGCCGGTGTTCGGAGTGCGGGAACGTGGAAAGCCTGACGGGTAGCAGTCAAAGAGAATCCCGCCCCGGGTGGCGACCCTACCACAAAATGGAAGGCGCGCGATATGGCACGTCAAGGTCAGTCATCACAGTGGTCTGTGTCAGGCGGGACGATGGGTGAAAAATCTCTCTCTACTTTGCGCGCCTCGTACCAAAGCGCAAGTTCCACACGATTCCAGAGCCCAAGTTTGTCGTAAATGGCGCGCAGATAATTCTTGATGACGTATTCGGTAGTTCCGATTTCCTGCGCCACCTCGCCGTTCTTAAGCCCCTGCGCAACCAGCTCGATCACACGATACTCTCTCGCCGTAGGGTTACGGCTTCCGTAGCCCTGATTCCCCAACATGGACGCCTCCCAAACGGAAGCGGCGCATAAGCTGACTTTGCCAGATATGGCGCGCGATCGAAGGTGATAGCGCTCCCGAGGAGGTCGCGGCGACCCGGTGGAAATCACTCCCGACCGTGACGATGGTGGCTGACGGGCGCTCGATTGGGATTGGATAATAATATGGTCGGAAGAGGAATGCAGTTTAAAATCGCGTGAATTCTGGCGGCTCAGTACAGCAATTAACCTGGACTCTGGAGCGATATAATGACTACCCTCACTATGGCAAAAGCTACGCAATACGAACTGAGATTAGCCGAGCGGATGTCTCGGCTCGGCACTGAGACTGCTTTCGAAGTGTTGAACAAGGCGCGCGCACTGGAGCGTCAGGGCAAGAACATTATCCATTTGGAAATCGGCGAGCCCGATTTCGATACCCCGAAAAATGTTGTCGAAGCGGCTGTCGGGGCGTTGCGCAATGGCTGGACACATTACGGGCCGTCGGCGGGTCTGCCCGATCTGCGCCAGGCCATCGCCGATGAGGTTAGCCGCACGCGCAGGGTGAGCGTCAGCAGTGATGAGGTGGTGGTGGTTCCAGGAGGCAAGCCAATTATCTTTTTCAGCTTACTGGCGCTCGCCGACGAGGGTGACGAAGTGATCTATCCCAACCCCGGCTTCCCGATTTATGAATCGATGATCAACTATCTTGGGGCCCGGGCGGTTCCGATCCGACTGCACGAGGAAAAAGATTTTAGTCTCGACGTGGATGAACTGGCGGCCCTGATCACGGAGCGGACGAAGCTGATTATTCTGAATTCGCCGCAGAACCCGACCGGCGGAGTACTGAGCCGGCAAGACATTCGGGACATTGCGGAGGCGATTGGCGATCGTAACATCATGGTTCTCTCGGATGAGATCTATAGCCGCCTGATTTTTGAGGGCGAGCACTATTCGATCATGTCAGTACCAGGATTCCAGGACCGAACAATTCTGCTGGATGGTTTTTCGAAAACCTACGCCATGACCGGATGGCGGATGGGTTACGGCGTGATGCGGCCGGATCTGGCCACGCATATCACGCGGCTGATGACGAATTCCAATTCTTGTACGGCGAGCTTCACCCAGATGGCGGGAATCGAGGCGATTCGCGGAGATCAGTCCTCCGTAGAACATATGCGTTCTGAGTTTCAACGGAGACGTGATGCATTTGTCGCCGGACTCAATCGGATTAATGGCTTCTCTTGTCGTATGCCGAAAGGCGCTTTCTACGTTTTTCCCAATATCACTCAAACCAAATGGAAGTCGAAAAAACTAGCCGATGCGCTGCTGGAACAGGCGGGGGTGGCTTGCCTCTCAGGCACGGCATTCGGCGAGTACGGGGAAGGATATTTGCGTTTCAGCGTGGCAAATTCGTTGGAGAACCTGAACAAAGCGCTGGAGCGAATCGATCAGTGGACCAGGAAGAATTTGTAGGAAACACCGCGCAACTCGGGCAGTCGTCACGAATAAGCTCCTAAAAAAGCATGCGCGCTTCTAGGGTAAGAAGGCCAAAAGCCAGCCGTCCTTACATGCCGGGTTATGGCCTGCCCAAAGGCACCAAAGGCCTGCTGCCCTGGAAGTGGGCAGAAGATCGCCTGAAAAAGAACCACAACTACTGGATTGTAACCACCCGGCCGGATGGTAGGCCTCATTTGATGATCGTGTGGGGATTGTGGGTCGATGGCGGATTCTATTTCAGCACCGGGCGCGAGTCGCGTAAGGCGAAAAACCTGGTGTCGAATAAGCATTCCGTGATAGCGACCGAGAAGGCGGATCAGGCGGTGATCGTAGAGGGAATTGCGGAGGAAGTTGGGGATGTCGAGGTGCGAAGAAGTTTTCTGCGCCGTTATGAAAAGAAGTACAGATGGGACATGTCCTCCTTCGAGGAACCTATCCTGAGTTTGAAACAACCTGTGTACGTGGTTCGTCCCACCGTCGCCTTTGGCCTGGATGAAAACAAGTCGTTGAACTTCGCCACGCGATGGCGATTCTAGATGCCGCCCTCGCCCGTACACGCCGTCACATCGTCTTGTGATAAGACGCACTGAGGCGAGAGACATTCTCCCCTAGACTCACCTTCGTGGAAATCCAGCGAAGTACGGCGGCACCGTCTCTTCCTGCCGCTGGAGGGGATTAGCCCATGTCCATCAAGAATTCGGGGTCAGGCGAAGCGATCCGACAATACTCGATTGCAGAGTTGGAAGATGCCGCCAGGCTTATGCGTGGCTACGACCTGGTGGCGTTGTGCGCGGCCGGTTCAGGGCACGCGGGGGGCACGCTCTCGATCATGGATATCGCCGCAGCCCTTTACCTTCGGGTGGCCGATCATGATCCGTGGGACCCATCCTGGCCCGATCGCGATCGCATCATCTGGTCCACTGGGCACAAGGCTCCCAGCTTGTACCTCGGACTGGCGTTTGCCGGCTTTTGCCCGATCGATGATGTCGTGCTGCTGCGAAAATTGGGTTCGCCGTATCAGGGGCATCCCCATTGGCTGAAGCTGCCGGGCGTGGAGGTCTCCACAGGATCGCTCGGCCAGGGCCTGAGTGTTGCCGTGGGCATCGCATTGGCGGGCAAGTTGAATGGGAAAAACTACAAGACTTTCTGCATCATGGGCGATGGAGAGCAACAAGAGGGCCAGATCTGGGAAGCGGCCATGGAGGCTGGTCACTATAAGCTGGACAACCTGATTGGCATTGTTGACAAGAACCGCTTGCAGATTGATGGCTTGGTTTGCGAAGTGATGAACATCGATCCGCTGGAAGAAAAATACCGCAGCTTCGGATGGGAAGTGATGCACATCGATGGTCACGACATGAAGCAGGTCGTGGAGGCGCTGGAGGAGGCAAAGGCGACGGCGGTCCACAAGCCGACCCTGATTGTGGCGAATACGATTAAGGGCAAAGGTGTCAGCTTTATGCAGGATGTTGCCGGCTGGCACGGAAAAGCGCCCAACTACGAAGAAATGATGAAGGGACTGGCAGAGCTGGGTTTGACCGAGCGCATTCCGGTACAGCATCTGCTCGATAAGGCAAAGCAGTACCAGGCTGAGGTTGACCGCAAGCTCGATGCGAAGCTGCCGAAATTCAGCCGCAACTATTGGTGGAATGCGGCGGAAAACATGAAAGTGCAAATGAAGCCGACCCGTATGGGTTTTGGCCAATCGCTAGCGGAAAACGGAAACGACGAGCGGGTCGTGTGCCTTGGACTCGATATTTCCGGTTCAATCACCATCAGCGAGTTTTACACGAGCAATCCGGAACGCAAGAGACGCTGGATCAGCATGGGAATCGCCGAGCAATCGGCGACGGCAGCGGCGGCGGGTCTGGCAAAAGAAGGTAAGCTCCCGGTACTGGGCACGTATGCCACTTTTGCCGCCGCGCGCAATCTGGATCAGATTCGAACCTCGATTTGCTACGGAAATTTCAACGTGCTGATCGCGGGGGCACACGGTGGCGTGTCGGTCGGACCCGATGGGGCCACGCACCAGGCGCTGGAAGACCTCTTTGCCATGTGTGGACTGCCCAACATGTCGGTTGTGGTTCCCTGCGATGTCAATGAAACCAGGAAGGCGACGGACTATCTCCTGCTCAAGCATTGTGGGCCGAAATACATTCGCTTTGCCCGCGAGGCAACGCCGGTTATCACGGACCAGTACACCCCGTTCCAGTTCGGGCAGGCAAATGTGATCCGGCTGCGTGGCGAGGACGCGAATTTTGCCGATGCGTTCGAGACCATCTTTGCCACCGATCATGAGAACGAGGAGGAAGACCTGACCATCATTGCCTGCGGGCCGATGGTGCCTGAAGCGATGCGCGCGGCCTGGATCCTAAAAAGCGAGTTCGGACTTGAGACTCGCGTCGTGAATATGCACACGCTCAAACCCATCGACGAAACCGCTATTGTGCGGGCAGCCCGTGAAACCGGAGCGATCGTCACTGCGGAAGAGCACCAGATCGGGGCATTGGCGTGGCGCGTCAGCGCCGTAATTACTGAAACTCCGCTTCTGTATGGCGTTCCGGTGATTACAGGTGCAATCGGTGTGAAGGATCGCTTCGGGGATTCGGGCGCACCCTGGGAACTGATTAAAGAGTTCGAAGTCAGCGCCGAGCATATTGCCAAGAAGGCGCTGCAATTGGTGGATGTCAAACGCGCTGGCGCCAGGTCGGGGGGCGAACGCGTGTTCGTTGAATCTTCCCCCGTCTTGTAATCGATATTGTTCTGATGGCCTCCAATCGCCCATCAACTTGACGACTGTCTGCCCAGCCTGGGTAAGAGTGCTGGCACACGTTCTCGATAGACCGCGTAAGCCTTCCCGAACCGTTTCTCTAGTTCGGCATCTTCCATTCGAATCATAATTGCGCCGGT
The DNA here is from genome assembly GCA_035624215.1 of Terriglobales bacterium. GTDB lineage: Bacteria > Acidobacteriota > Terriglobia > Terriglobales > Acidobacteriaceae > JAFAGX01. The sequence goes on along the minus strand of DASPRY010000070.1, from coordinate 56,438 downwards.
GATCGCGGCCAAGCCAATCAATCCATAGCAGACTGCCAGGCCTGTCCCGAGGGCCCAAGCCAACATTTCGCAAAGATGCGCCAGATAAACCGGATGGCGGACGTGAGCGCGAATGCCAGCAGTAACCAGCTGTTGCTCGTTATGTCGGGAAATTAGCTCCGGCAGTCCGCCAAGCTGCTTCGCGCTGAAATTCTTGCTGGATTGCGCGTAAAGCCGGAATCCCGCGGCGAATAGAAAAACTGCTGGAATCCACGACCATCGAGTCGAATACAACACGGCATGACGCCACCGCGCCGTCAACACCGCAACGATAATCCACATGAGCATCCAGGCGGGTAGCAGAACGAAATAAGGCGAGCGTTTGCGCGAGCGCCAGTATTCTGCTCGCGGATGGATCATCAACCAGAAAGAGGGAATGGTGGAATAGACGACGCAGGCGATCCATCCTGCCAGATCGAGGAATTGAGCCATTGAGGGATACGTTCATTGTAAAGTAAATCAACTATGGCGACTGCAGTGGATGTGAAGGCTGCCGGGCGAGCTGCGTTGAGCTACGCGGATTTCAGAGCATATGTCGCAGCACGGTTCTGCATCGTGATCGCCTTAGAAATGCAGTCGGTCGCTGTGGGTTGGCAGGTCTATGAGATTACCCGACGTCCTTTGGACCTCGGCCTGATCGGCCTGGCACAGTTTCTTCCCGGGTTCGCTCTGTTCCTGCCCGCAGGACACATAGTGGATCGTTACGACAGGCGCAAGTTACTTATCTCCTGTTACGCCGGAGCTGCCGCTTGTTCGGGACTGCTGGTGGCGATAGCGCTGTATCGGACCGGATTGGTGTTTCCGATATACATCGTCGTGGTTTTGCTGGGGGCTGTCCGCGCGTTTAGTTTTCCCGCCAGCCGGGCATTACTGCCGCAATTAGTGCCGCAGGAGCATTTCTCGAATGCAGTCGCCTGGCATTCAACTTTCTTCCAGGCTGGGACGATCCTGGGGCCGGCGTGCGGAGGTCTGCTGTATGCATTTCTCCACGGCGCTGCGGGAGTATATGCGGTGGCAATGGGGGTTGGATTAGTTGCATCGGTGGCTACGCAGCAAATCAAAGCGCAAGGCGAGCCACGCCCCCGAGAACCCATCTCCCTCGCTTCCTTTCTCGCCGGTTTCCGCTACATTTGGGAGCACAAACTGATTCTTGGTTCAATTTCGCTCGATCTTTTTGCGGTGTTGCTGGGAGGCGCGGTGGCGCTGCTTCCCGTCTATGCGCGGGAGATTCTGCATACCGGCCCGTGGGGTCTTGGTTTGCTGCGCAGCGCTCCCGGAGTCGGTGCAGGGATGATGGCAATCCTGATTGCGCATCGTCCTCTCAAAGGCAGAGCCGGGCCAACCATGCTGTGGTGTGTGGCTGGGTTTGGGGTCTTTACTGTCGTTTTCGGAATCTCGCGCAATCTGGTGTTGTCGCTCGTTTCGCTTCTACTCGTGGGAGCGAGCGACATGGTCAGCGTGGTGATTCGCGCAATTCTGGTGCAACTCGGTACGCCGGACGAAATGCGCGGGCGAGTAAACGCCGTGGATATGCTGTTCATTGGAGCCTCCAATCAGCTAGGAGAATTCGAGTCTGGCCTGACGGCGCATTGGTTCGGGACGGTCCCGGCAGTTGTCCTGGGAGGAGTCGGAACTCTGCTGGTGATTGCGATCTGGGCGTGGAAGTTTCCCGAGCTGCGAAGGGCCGAACAGACCACAACCGTGCGCTGACGATGCGAGACTACTTTCCTCGGATGATCACTTTCGCAGAGCTCATGTTGTCATAGCGGTCGTACACGCGCACCACCACCACGTGCTCAATTTGGTTGGCGGAGTTCGTTTTCTCAGCAGGCTTAACAGTTGGCCCTGAGTCCGCTGGGATGGCGGCTTCAAAGTCGTAATTCTCAGTCTTCGAATCGGAGATCTGGCCTACGGGTTCGACATACTGCCAATCTCCGGCATCGACGGAATATTCGGCGCGTTTGATCGGCGAAAAGCTGTCCACGGCACGAAAGCTGACGTGAAGCTGTGCGCCCTCAGCAGAAGCCGCAAGCTTCTCTATTTGTGGCGGAGTGGTGTCAACCTCGAAGCGCGCGCTTTCCCGCTCCGCGGTCAGGGCCTGACCCGGAGAGTGCGATGGAGCATCCGATGCGACTACCTTGATGGTGTATCCGCCATCGGGCAACAAGGAAGCATCAAAGGAATAGAACTTGTCCGTAAGATTGTCCTTCAGCAGCAACCAGCGGTTTTGCCCATCACCACGATAGTAGACCGAGTAAACCATCTGGTCGTCGTTGTCATCGTGAACCATCCATCTCACACCAACGGAATCCCTGTCACGCGTAGACGGAGGAGCCACGTCAAAGTGCTGTTGTGTTGCGTCGGTCGTCGTGACTTTGGGCAGCGGCTGATAGCGCAAGCCCACCTGCACCGTTACTTCGTCAAATTCTGGCGCAACGTTTTCCGGCAGGTAATTGAGACTCACACTTTCCACCTGCGGGGCCTGAGCGCCAGAATGCAAAACGGCTTTCCATTGCACAAAGCGCGCGGCGGGCGCGTTAACCAGCGAGTCTTTTTGCAAGTCGATCTTCTTCCATACACTCCAATTGCGGTCGGGATTGTCCACGTTGCCGCTGCGAGCGAAGAGTTCAACGTTGCCGACACCGCGATATTCCGCCCGGCCCCAACGCGAGAATATGTGTGCATCAAAGACGTCGCTCTGGTAAGTTCCTTCTTCGGCCGGTTCGGCGCTCAAGAGAAATACCTTGCCCAGATTGCTGGTGGAAACGTAAAGGCCGCCTCCGGGAGCAGAGCTGAAGGCGGTAGCCTGGTTAGCCGTGGCTTTGAGTAGATCAGAAAATTGATCGGCGCTGCTGATGGCGAAAATGTGTCCGCGATTGCCGGTGCCCGCGAGAAGTCGGCCTTGATGATCAAACGCCAGCGCGTAAACCAGATCTTCATGAGAGCTCCAGATGCGCGCCGGGGACCGATCCGGAGCAATGCGATAAATCTCCGAGCCTCCGGCCGCACCCGGAGTGATGCTGAGCACCGCGGTCACGCTGGAAGTCGCAGCTGAGCCAGACGTTTGCGGTACCGGATTGGGAGCGGATGGCGGAATAGACACTGGAACGGCGACGCTGCCTGGGGCACCGCCGGCGTGCTTTTCGCCCGCCCCGGCGGCATAAATAGTGCCCTCCCTGTCGATGGCGAGCGCAGTAATCTCTTTCTTGGGCGCGCTATAAAGAACAAACGCGTCGCCTCGAGGGGTGATCCGGTATATCAGTCCGCTGCCGTCCGAACCGGCAATGAGGTCGCCTTTCCTATCAAAAGCGAGCACCCGGATGTTTGCTTCATCACTGTTAAAAAAAACCGACTGTTTACCCTCCGGAGTGATGCGCAAAATTTGTCCCGGATCTCCCGTTGCCACATAAAGGTTCTGTTCCCGGTCGAATGCAAGGTCCCAGATGTATTTACTGCTCGGATCGAAAAAAACCGATGCGCTCCAACTCGCATCAGCGGAGGTCTTCTCTGCCGCGGTCTTTTCCGCTGCCCCTTCGTGATGCTCGAGTTTGTAAATTTTGCCGTCGGGATTGGTGGCGGCAAAAATCGTGCCGCTTTTCTCAACTAATAAGGCCTGCACCTGCAATTCTTGCGGCTCAAAAATCACGCTCGATTTGCCGTCGGGCGTGATGCGGTAGACACGGGCAGGGGACCCTGCCGCCGCATAGAGGATTCCGCGCTGGTCTGCGGCAATCGACCACAAATAAGTTGACGGTGTAGTAGAAAGCAATTTGAAGGCGGGAGCGAGTTCCAGACCCCCGGTGCTGCTAATGGCCACAGCTTCGGATGTCCCCTTGATGAGTTCTTCGAACTTGGACTGTTCCCAGGTACGAGTGCCGTCGGCGAATATCAGAGCGGGAACAAATAGACTCAGCACCGCAAGAAAACTACAGAAACGGATTCGCAATTTGGGGCCTCATTGAAAGAATAAGGAGGAAAGCCTAGATTAGCACGGAAAGCTGAGGACAGCGGTTAGTGATCAGAGGTCGGATTCCGGCCGCATCATTTGATATTGATCGTCAGGACCTGTGCACCCGCGACAACGTAGTCTAACGGTGCAGTCGCAGTTTCGTTGACCGAAGATTCATTCGACACCACCATATCCTGAGTACCGCGCATCCCGTCCATCACATTCATGATCGAGGGCGGCAGCGAGGGCATGATCTTGTCTGCGATCATGGCTTCCGGGTTGGCCTCGAGCAAAGAAACATACACACGATTATTCACGTGCTCTTTGTTCAAAAAAGCAATCGTGGACGCCAAGTCCAGCTTGTGCGCCATTAGCGACGGGCCGTGCCGGAGATGATCGAGCGTATCGCCATCGCTCACCAGAATTCGCAGAGGTCCTTTGGAAGCGGAGGTAGGGATGTGAATGGGGATGTGCTGCAGGATAGGCTCCCCTCGGTATGGACGCAGCAAAGCTTCAATGGCGATGTCGTCCCCGGGACGCGCTTCTGTGATATCAGTACGGGCATTTTCCAGGCGTGCAAAACGTCGTTCGTGCACAACATCGAACTCAAGTTGTACGCCGCGGATCGCGGGCATGGTATACGGATTGTCGTAGATCCGGCTGAAGCGCTCCCCCAACGACGTTGCAGCGACCATCGCAGCCGGCTGTCCGCCATCCACCGTAGCAAACATATCCCGCAAGGAAACATCGGGGTAGTTTTCTACACCGATGCGCCCTTGCATGCGATAGGTAATTTCCTCGCCGTATTCATTCACACCGTGCAAAGCGTTGAACACCGTGGCCATCATTGCGACGGGGCTGAGACGAGCATTATTGAGAATCTCGTACTGAATTTGCTTGTCGCCCGAGTCGGCGTGAATGGTCAGGGTTACCGGAATCATATCCGGCTTTTTACCGAATTCCCCGAGAATGCCGTTGTGACGGTCCTGAACGAAGGCCCCAACAGGCTCCGTGGCATTCACAATTTTGAAAGCATTCAGCGGCGACGGCAACGTGGCCAGCACCTGGGCCTTCGTCATCGGGATATCGATCATCCCAAACTGCATTAGCGGATGACCGCAAGCCAGCAGATGATCGCTATCCATGTACGTAACTGTGCACGTGGCAGCGATGTCCATATCTCCGCGCACCAGGATGGCGCTTACGGCAGAACCCGGTTCCATAGGTTCGGGCTGCTTGGCATCACTCACCGAACCCGTGCCCATCACCGGCACAATCCCGGACGCGGCGAACTGGGACGCGAAACGCTGCACCGTGTCCTCGGAAAACCCATTGAAGACCAAAGGAGTTTCGATGGGCTTCAAATAATTCGCAAAATCGTGGGCAGATGAGGCAGCAACTCCTGGACTTGCGGTTTTGCTCGATAAGCTGGCCGCTGCCTTTGCTTCGATAGAACCCGAGACAGGAGTGCGATCGATGACGCTGATCTCGAGCATCTCAGAAATGGGAGTGACACCAGCGATTGGTTCTTTCGAGAATTCGCCGATGCGGAACGCCACCGCACCCGCGAGTTTGCCTTCCAGGTAAACCGGGCTACCACTCATGCCGGCAACCACCCCTGTATATTCCGCCTTTGCGCCGCCCAGTCGAACCAGAATGACGTCGCCCTTAGGGCCGTTCGCGTTTTTCAGCACACCAAGCACCTCGACGTCCATGGCTTCAGGTTTGGTGCCCTGAAAAACCGTGTAGGCGACACCGTGCATGCCGGCGTGGATCTGGTTGACCGGGATAGTGTCAACTGATTTGTTCGGTTGGGCAGTCGCAAACGGCAGAGAAAAAAACAGAAGAGCGGCGAGAAGATCTCGTCCCATTACCATTTCCCCAGGAGGATGCCAGGATCCTCAACACGCAAATCCCGCTTCGCCTTATGTTTATTGGCCGGGCGTAGAGGACGGGGGCGACACCCGGCGAAACATCCCCACCGCGAAGCTCTGCGTCATATACTAACATAGGGTGTTTTAATGACCTCGGAGTTTTCTTTTCGATCGGTTCTATCGCAATGCCCGATCCAGGCTGGATTTGGACTTCTATTGGGCTGTCTGTGTCTAATGGCCGTGATCGGACAGAGTCTTCCGGCCCTAGCGCAGGACCAAACCAATTCGGCCAACGTAAACCAGCAGGCGCCTCCGCCCGAAGCCGGCGGTCCGACTACTGATGTTGGGCCATATGCCGTTCCTAAGAAGAAAGAAGAACCGCCGCCCCCTCCGCCCGAAAAACCTAAGAAGATCGAGGGCATGCCGGATTATTCGATCCAGGTAACTGTGCCTCTGGTACAGGTGCCAGTGATGGTGACAACCAAGGACGGGCAGTTCATCTCACAGCTGAAGAAAGACAATTTCCGCGTCTTCGAAGATGGCGTGCAGCAGACGATTAGCAATTTCAACATTTCAGAAGCCCCGATTACAGCGGTGTTGCTGGTCGAATACGCGGCGACGAATTACTCGTTCATGATCGACGCATTGCAGGCTTCATATAGTTTCGTGCAGAGCCTGAAGAAAGACGATTGGGTCGCGGTCGAATACTATGATATGAAGCCGCAGATACTGGTCGACTTCACCCAGGACAAGGGCGCACTGCTGGGAGCGCTGAACCAGTTGCGCATCCCGGGCTTTGCAGAGACCAATTTATTCGATGCGCTCTACGACACCCTCGACCGACTGGATCGAGTCGAAGGACACAAGTACGTCATTCTCATCAGCACTGGCTTCGATAGCTTCAGCAAACTGAATCTGGACCAGATTACGAAAAAGATCAAAGTGACAAAGGATGTGACGATCTTCCCCATCAGTATTGGCTGGACGCTGCGCGAATGGTGTGAAGTTCACCATTGCACGGGCATGACCCGTGGCATGGGCATTCCCGTCACTCAGATGGATTACTTACAGGCGGACAACGAGATGCAAAGTTTCGCGCGCCTGACCGGCGGCCGTTTCTACCAGCCGCGCTTCCAGGCAGAATATCCGGAGATTTTCCACGACATTGCCGGCGACATCCGCAACCAATATCAAATTGCTTACCATCCCTCCAATCAGAAGCTGGATGGCACTTACCGCAAACTGAAAGTAGAAGTAGTAGCGCCGGACGGGGGCCCACTCAAAGTGCGCGACCAGAAAGGCAAAGACGTCAAATATCAAGTCATTGCCCGTGAGGGCTACACCGCCAAACACACAGTGGATTAGCTCGGTCGCAGCAATCAGCGAACCAGCGCTTGAACGTCCTGCTTTAGCGCCCAGACCAGCGCGATCACCCAGCCAATCGCCGTCCAGCCAAGAAAAAGATTTAGGACGAAGATGGACATAGTGTCACGTTTGCTTCGTGCGACAGCCACGATCGTTGGAAGAAAATAGATTACGAAGCCGAAGCCGAAAATCGGCAAAAAGAACAAGGCGAAGAGGTGCATGGCGTTTACCTCCTGCTGCACCGCATTTTAGCAGGGCCACACAATGATACGCAGGCGAGTGTCATCAGGTTCACGAATCCTCAGCTCGCGTCATAGAATCAAGTAGCTGGATCTCATTCTCTCCAGGAGCACTTCTTTGCCTGAGACGACTCATGACATAGCCATCATAGGAAGCGGCCCCGCCGGATACACTGCTGCTATCCGCGCCGGACAGCTCGGGTTAAAAACCTGCCTGATCGAAAAAGACGCCTCGCTTGGTGGAACTTGTCTGCACGTAGGTTGCATTCCCACCAAAGCGCTGCTTTTCAACGCCGAGATTTGGGACTACTTAAAAGAGGCAAAGGAATTTGGCATCGAGGGGGTTGATTCGCGCAAGCTGAATTGGGCTGCGATCCAGGAACGAAAATCAAAAATCGTGACCAAGCACGCCAAAGGACTTGAGTTCCTGATGCGTAAGAACAAGGTGGAGACAATCAAGGGATATGGCAAGCTAACCGGACCTGCACAAAACGGCGTGCTCACGATTGAGGTCAGCGGCGACGGAAAAAGCAGCCACCTAAAGGCCAAGCACGTAATTCTGGCCACCGGATCTGAGGCTCGCATGCTCCCCGGCCTGGAACCGGACTCACGAGTGCTCACCAACATTGAAATACTCGCATTGAAAGAGATTCCCAAGTCGCTGGTGATCGTGGGCGCGGGCGCCGTGGGCGTGGAGTTCGCTTCGATCTTCCGCTCCTTCGGCACCGAAGTGACTATTCTCGAAATGCTGCCGCGCTTGGTTCCGATTGAAGATGAGGACATTTCAAAAGAGCTGGCGCGCGTATACCGCAAGCGCGAAATTGTTTTCCATACCAGTGCCAAGGTGGAAAAGATCGAGAAAAGCAAGTCTGGGATTTCTGTGACATTCAGCGCGGAAGGCAAGCAGCAGAAAATTGATGCGGAGAAGATTCTGATCGCGGTGGGCCGCAAACCGCGAACCGAAAACATTGGGCTGGAGAGAACACGGATCAAACCTGATCGCGGTTTCATCACAACCGACAGTTGGATGGAAACCTCCGAGCCGGGCGTCTACGCAATCGGCGACATCGTGCTGGGAACGCCCCAATTGGCACACGTGGGTGCGATGGAGGGCATTGTCGCGGTGACGAAAATCGCTGGTAAGCCAGCGAAGCCAATCAACCCTGAGCACATCCCCAACGCGACCTATTGCCATCCGGAGATCGGAAGTGTTGGCTTGACCGAAGCGCGCGCCAAAGAGGCAGGGTATAACGTCAGTGTGGGAAAATTTCCCTTCACTGCCAATTCGCGCGCTTCCATTGTCGGGCAGCACGAAGGATTCATCAAAATCGTGTCAGATGCGGACTACGGTGAGATTCTCGGAGTACACATCATCGGCCCTCAGGCGACAGAACTCATCGCCGAGGCAGTAGCTGCTATACAGCTTGAGGCTACGGTTGAAGAACTGATGTGGACGATCCATGCACATCCCACTTTGGCCGAAGCCATGCTGGATGCGTCAAACAGCGTCTACGGATTAGCGATAAATGCGTGAGGTCGGCTTACGGCGTCAGGCACTTTTTGCGGCGCTTCCGTCCAAGCCCAGCTTGTCCGCGACTCCCTTCATCGCCTCAATACAGAAAGCAATGTGGGCTTCCAGGTCCACGCCTAATTGGGCAGCGCCGGTCACAATGTCTGCGCGGTTTACACTGCGGGCAAAAGCTTTGTCTTTCATCTTTTTTCGCACGGATTTGGCATCCACCTCGGCCAGCGACTTCCCCGGTTTCACCAACGCAACCGCGGTAATAAATCCGGCTAACTCATCACACGCGAACAGGGCCTTTTCCATCGGGGTATCGCGAGTCAGGCCCGTGTATTCGGCATGTGACATGATGGCGCGACGAATTTCCTCGGGCCAACCCCGCTCTTTCAGAATCTCGTTTCCCTTATAGGGGTGATCATCCAGGCTGGGATACTTCTCGTAGTCGAAGTCATGCAAGAGCGCGACCACGCCCCACATTTCCTCGTTGCCGCCCAGCTTTCTGGCGTAAGCGCGCATGCAGGCCTCAACCGCTAAAGCATGTTTGCGCAGACTCTCCGATTGGGTGAACTTAGTTAGTAAACACCACGCCGACTCGCGATCAGTCATAGTTTTTTGCCTGTTTTCTCCTGTGTTTCGCTGGCTAACTTTGCTTTTTCTGGAATGTTTGTGCCGGTTGCTTCCAGATTTTGCTTGACTTCCACAGGCTTTCTCCCGCAGATTACGCACCAGGTTTGAAACCAAGTATCTAGTTTGGTTCGATTCCGGTTTCAGGGAAGCCCGCTCTGGCTACTCCCAACGCCTGATGGCCACTACGCTTGCCCCGGTTGATTCCAGGGAAGTTGTTCGTTGTGATCACTGCCTGCTGGTTCAATTCCGAACAAGTAATGACCTTTGCCGGCGCTGCCATGCGCCATTAGACGAGGAGGAGCCCGAGGTGGTTGCAACCCCGCCGGCTCCGCAGATGATACCCATGCATCATGGGCGCGGGCATCTGAACCTGGCTGCCTCGATTCGCTCCATGCGCCTGCGCAATGGGCTCAGCCAGCGGCAACTGGCAGCACGCATGTCAGTACCGCGGACCTACGTTTCCAAGATCGAGAACGAAAAAGCTACGCCTACGCTTTCTTCGCTGGAGCGTCTGGCAAAAGCATTGGAGGTTACCGTGCCCGATCTGTTGAGCGGCGGCGAACGCAACCGCCAGGAAGAGATCCGCGAGCTTATCCAGGACCAGTTTATCGCGGAGATCCTGCCGTTTGTCTCGCAACTGAACGGCATGCAAATGTCCAGCATCCTGACCCAAGTGCGCGATCTGACGATGCGACCGAGGAGAAGCGCGTAAACCCATGGGTTGTCATCCTGAGGCAGGCGCTTTTTGCCTCACGAAGCGCTTGTCCCGAGCGAAGTCGAGGCAATCTGGGCGAGTTCCCGCACGTTTCAGCGCACCGCGCTGAAACAATGATGCGCGAAACGAGCATCCGAGTTTATCCGGGCAAACCAGCCAACAGCAAGCCGGGATCGAAAGATCCCGGCCTTTTTACATAGGGCTCGGCAAACTACTCCTTTAGTTCGCAGCCACACTCGGCGGGAGGCACGTGGGCTTTGATGAAATCTGCCGCCCGCTTGTACGCATCGATCTGGTTCTCTACGCGTGCGAAGCCGTGGCCCTCGTTTTCGTATATCTTCAATTCCACAGTCCCGCCCTGCTTTCTGATCGCGTCCACAACCTGCTGCGATTCTTCATACGGACAGCGCGGATCGTGCCCACCCGCCAGCAACAGCAAGGGCGCTTTGATCTGATCGACAAAGAAGATCGGTGAGCGGTCGTGATACAGATCCTTGTTTTTCTCCAGATCGCCCATGGTTGCCATGTCCGATTGCTGCAGCACAGGATCTTCGTTCTGAATTTCTGTGAACCAGTTGACGAAGGGCACGATGGGTACGCCCGCCGCCCAAACATCCGGCGCTTTGGCGACGCCCATCATCGTCATGTAGCCGCCATAGCTGCCGCCCACGAGAACGATTTTCTTGGGATCCAGATAGCCGGTTTGCTTGATGAAATCCGCCGCCGCCAGCACGTCCTGCAGATCGCCGCCACCCATATCGAATAGATTGGCTTGCTGGAAGTCCTTGCCATAGCCTGTTGATCCGCGATAGTTCGGCGCGATCACCATATATCCCTGGTTGACCATGTGCTGAATAAAGCGGTTGAAAGAATTGACAGTCTGCGAAGTCGGCCCCCCGTGCACGTACACGATTGCTGCATTCTGGCCGTTGCGCACCATGTTGTACGGCACGTACACAAACCCGGAAATCGTCCACTTGGCATCGCGGCTGGGATAGTGCACCAGAAAGGGCTCAACCATGTCTTCCGAACCTACCCCGGCGACCAGCGAGTGCGTAATCTGTTCTGATTTGCCTGCGGCCAGGTGATAGACCCACAGATCTCCCGGCGCATTCGGGCCGTTATGGTTGTAAAGCAGCCGCGTACCATCCGCACTGAAAGCGGAATGCTGGCCGAGCGGCTGGTTAACACCCTGCGGCAATTGCAACTGCTTAGTGGTGTCGGTCGCCAGGTTGTGCAGGTAGATAGCAATGTTCCCATCGATGTTTGCCGTCCAGGTAACATACCGGCCATCGGGCGAGAAGCCAACGCCGCTGATTTCCCATTTATCTTTGGTCAGCCAGGAAATCTTCTTGCTAGCGATATCGAGCAGCCCGACGTTCTCGTAGCCGTTTTCGGCATTCGAAGTGATCAGCAGCTTCTTCCCATCCGGCGAAATGTCGTTGGCAGAATATATAAACTCGCCCTCGTGCGGAGTGAGCAACGTGCTCTGTCCAGCGGCCACTTCAGCGATGAAGATATTCGAATCCGTTCCCTTCGCCTGATTCTGCGTGTATGCGATCCACTTCCCGTCATGCGACCAGATTGGATTTTCATTTAGCTTGTCAGCGGGCGTGCCGGTGGTCACATGCTTCACTTCTCGCACCAGCATATCGAAAACATCAATCTCGAATACCGATGAGGTCTTCGGCTTGACCATATACGCCAGATACCGGCTGTCCGGCGACCAACGGGGATTCAATTCGGCGATTTCGCGGGTGTGGGTCAGATTTACGACCTGACCGGTCTTGGGCGAGACCATAAAGATGTCCCATTGCTCGTCTCCGTCGTAATCCGACATATAGGCGATCCATTTGCCGTCCGGTGACCAGGTGGGAGCGGCCTGCCGCTGATCACTTACCGTAAGCTGCGTCGGCCAACCGCCTGCTGATGGCACAAGCCAGAGATTGTTTCGTCCACTGATGTTGCTGACGAATACGATGGTCTTGCCATCGGGAGACCACGAGGCCCCGCCTATCTGCCGCGTCATGTAGAGCCGTTCGATAGAGAGGCTCTGCTGGTTCTGCTCGACGTTTGCATTCGCCTTGGCGGTGATCTGCTTGGGATCGGTGATGGCCTGAGGTACAGATGCAGTCTGCGCTGCAACAACGGTACTCATAACTGTGACGATAACAAACACGATGGAAAGACGCATAAATTCGCTGGGATTAAAGAGAAGAGTTTAGCAGACAAGGATTGTCGCCGGACGCTATGGCTTTGCGTCTTTGTGAATCTCTACCGTGCTCCAGGTTTTATCGGCAGCGTGGCAGATATTCTCCAGCAGGCAGTCTGCGCATTTGGGCCGGCGCGCCACGCAAAGCTTTCGGCCGTGCCAGATGAGCTGGTGAGCAAACAGGATCCACTTAGCCTGCGGAACGACTTTCATTAGATCCTGCTCGATCTTTGGAGCATCAGTATTTTTCGTCAGCTCCAGCCGACGGCTGACTCGGGTCACGTGAGTATCGACAACAATGCCCACCGCTTTTTTGAACCATGTGCCCAAAACGACGTTCGCAGTCTTCCGAGCCACTCCGGGCAGAGTGAGCAGTTGATCCATCTCCGCCGGCACTTCGCCGCCGAACTCGCTCACAATCTTCTTCGCGGCACCAACCACAGACTTCGACTTATTGCGGAAAAACCCAGTGGAGCGGATATCCGGCTCCAGTTGCTCCGGCTGCAGCGCCGCAAAATCCTGAACCGTGGGATACTTGCGAAATAGTTCGGGCGTCACGCGGTTCACGTTTGCATCGGTGGATTGTGCGGAAAGGATGGTTGCTACCAGAAGCTCCCATGCGTTTCGGTGCGTAAGCGCGCAGGTAACGTCCGGATAGAGCTGATCCAGCCGCTCTAGAATCTCGGAAACACGCTCCGGCGCCAGGGGATCGTACCTCGATCGTTTAGGCGCGGGCGCCCGAGCGCGCACTGGCTGGGGCGAAAGCTTGGAGTACATCCCGGCCCGCCGGGCGGCTCGCGCGCCCTCATGACGTCCGGTCTTGGCTGGTTGGCGAGGAACTACGCCGCGTGGCATCAGGCTTCTTCCGGAATGAACTTCAATGGTATCAGAAGCCGAAGCTCCGCTCACTTTGCGGTCCGCACAGTCGGCAATGAAGGCTATCCTTTCGTAATCAGGTGTTTTTGCCGGTGTCATTGACGAGTCCTCAATCCGCTAGGTACTCTGAGAGTGGTTCACAAGGAATTAACTTGGCAGTGAAGTCCATAAAACTTGGGCAGGTCTGGCGGAAAGACGAAGATGGCAAAGACTATCTGGTCACCAAGGTTTACAGCGAAGTCTTCACCCAGTATGCCGTGTTACGCCCAGCCGCGGTAACCGCGCCGGACGCTCCTACGGTGCGAGTGAAGGTTGCCAAGGGAGCGGACGGGATTTCGCTGCCCGGATTCACCTTTACCCAGGAAGGATCGTTTTAGCGGCTCAGGGAATGTGCCGTCTCGAGGGCAAGCCCGCCGTTCACACTACCAAACTGCTGTATGACTGAGAAGATTCTCGCTGTCCTTTTTGTATTCATCAAGTCGGTGATGGCTGTAACCGGCTATGGTGGCCTCGTATTGTTGATGGCGGTTGAATCCGCCTGCATTCCCCTCCCCTCCGAGCTGATCATGCCCTTCGCCGGTTACCTTGTGTACGAGGGAACCCTGAAACTGCTGTGGGTGGCGACGGCCGGGGCTCTAGGCTGCAATCTGGGGTCGCTGGTCGCCTACGAGATCGGCTGCTATGGCGGGCGGCCTATGGTAGAAAAATATGGCCGCTGGATCCTCCTGAGCCATCGGGAGCTGGATTGGGCCGATTGGTTTTTCGCGCGCTGGGGATATGTGGCGGTTTTCATTGCTCGCTTACTTCCGGTCATCCGCACCTTCATCGCCTTGCCGGCGGGAATCGCCCGCATGCCGCGCGCGCGTTTTCATATCTACACTTTTCTTGGATCATGGCCGTGGTGCTTCGGGCTGGCATGGCTGGGCATGAAGCTCGGCGAGAACTGGCGCGAACTGGGAAAGTATTTCCACCAGTTCGATGAAGTGATCGGTCTGATCCTGGCGGCTGGAATCATTTGGTTTGCCTGGTCGCATTGGCAGAATAGAATCCGGGCAGCAGAATGAGTTCGTCGTTGGCAGCACGCCGTTGATCGTCGGCACAGACCACGTCGGGACAGCCGCTTCCGGCTGTCCGGCCGAGCGCAGCTCGGCAGGAGATTCGTATGAAGCGTCTTTTTCTTGCGATACTGTTTCTGTCTCTCATCACAACTTTCAGCCGCGCCCAGACCGCCACCGTCGGCCATCCCTTTGTTGTCGAGTACTACTACAAAACCAAATGGGGCCACGCCGACGAATTCCTGCGCCTGTTCAAGAAGAACCATTACCCCCTGCTGCAAAAAGAAGTCGAGATGGGACGCATGGTCAAAGTCTGGATGGACCAGCCGCGCTACCACACCACTGAAGACGGGCGCTGGGATTATCGTGTGACGATTGTCTTCAAAAATGCCACTGTGGCCAACGAACCGTTTGACGAAGATGCCTTAAAGAAGCAGCTTTTCCCCGACCAGGAGACCTACACTCGCGAGGAGCAACGCCGCTTCGAGATTCTCGACGCGCACTGGGATTTACCGATAAAACCTGTGGATTTAGAAAAGTAAAGCCTTTAGCCGCGCGAGTTACATCGAATCGTAACAAGAATCTGCGCGTTTGTTTCCTGGCCGTCTTCGGTCGTGCTTGTACGGCGAAAATCTGGCCAGGAGCCTTGCTACTCCAATCAATGCCTAAGCGTGCTGCTTACCTGCCTTTCTATGGTACTTGATGCGCTCCGGTTGCAAATTTCCTTTGGGATACGAGAACATATCTGTTTGCCCTGATCCCAGAATTCTTATCAGGAAGCGGCCACCCAATGGCAACACAGCGCAAGCAGGCAAGAATCGAAACCGGCAAGCACAACGGCAGTGAAATTCAAGTCCCCAAAGGGAAGCTGGGAGTCATGATTCCCGGCATGGGTGCAGTGGCTACGACTTTCGTTGCCGGCGTGGAAGCGGTTCGAAAAGGCATCGCCAAGCCTTTCGGATCGCTCACCCAAATGGGCACGATCCGACTGGGCAAGCGCACCGACGCGCGGTCTCCAAAGATTAAGGAATTTGTTCCTCTGGCCTCGCTCGATGATCTCGTATTCACCGGCTGGGACATTTTTGAAGACGACATGTTCACCGCGGCCGCCAAAGCTGGCGTCCTGGAGCGCGATCTGATCGATCAGGTGAAGCCCCTGCTCAGTTCCATCCAGCCACGCAAAGCCGTATTCGACCACAATTACGTAAAGAATCTCGATGGCCCAAACGTGAAAAAGGGCAAGAACAAGATGGATCTAGCCGAGCAGGTGCGCGCCGACATTCGCGAGTTCAAGAAAAAGTCCGGTGTGGCGCGGCTGATTACTATCTGGTGCGGCTCGACCGAGACATTTATCGAGCCGAGCGCAGCCCACCAATCCATCAAAGCCTTCGAGAAGGCGCTAACCCAGAACGATGAGAATATCGCCCCTTCGATGATTTACGCCTATGCCTCCCTGAGCGAAGGTGTGCCTTTCGCCAATGGGGCCCCAAACCTTACCGTCGATATTCCAGCTATGCACGAACTAGCGCGGCGGAACGATGCTCCGATCTGCGGCAAGGATTTCAAAACCGGGCAGACGCTGATGAAAACCATTCTCGCCCCGGGATTCAAGGCGCGCTTGCTGGGTCTGAGCGGCTGGTTCTCAACCAATATTTTGGGCAATCGGGACGGCGAAGTGCTTGACGATCCCGGATCATTCAAGACGAAGGAAGAGTCGAAACTCTCGGTTCTCGAGCACATTCTGCAACCCGAGCTTTATCCCGACCTCTACGGCCACTTCACCCATAAGGTTCGCATCAATTATTACCCTCCCCGCGGCGATAACAAGGAGGGTTGGGACAATATCGATATCTTTGGCTGGCTCGGCTATCCCATGCAAATCAAAGTCGATTTTCTGTGCCGTGATTCCATTTTGGCCGCGCCGATTGTCCTCGATCTGGTGCTTTTCAGCGATCTGGCGCAGCGCAGTGTGGAACTGCGTGGCCTCGGCATCCAGGAATGGCTCAGCTTCTACTTCAAGTCCCCAATGACCGCCCCGGGCCTCTATCCCGAGCATGATTTGTTCATCCAGTTGATGAAGCTGAAGAACACTTTGCGCCATGTACGCGGTGAAGAACTAATCACGCACCTGGGGCTGGAGTATTACGACTAGCAATCTCTCAGCACGGCAAACCTACTCTTTCAAGTCCACGTGCCGCACGTCCTCAACCGAATGCCCCAGAAAACGGGACCCAAGGCAGCGAAACTTCTCCACTGAATCGGTGGCGAAGAACCTCAAGCGCGGCAGGCGCCGTCGCTCCGGTTGCACAGGATCGATCAGAGGAACTCTGCGAAGTAGCTTAGCCACCGCCTGGGCGGTGGACTCCGCCGAATCGATAATGGCGACGTGCTCAGGAGCAACCCGCCGCAACAAGGCCTTCAGCAATGGATAATGGGTGCAGCCTAGCACTAGAACATCGGCTGATTGAAATCCGTCCGCGAACGCCTCAGCCAAATAAATGCGCGCTACCTGTTCGGTTACCGGGTGTTCCGTCCATCCCTCCTCAACCAGTGGAACGAAAAGCGGACAAGCCTTTTCTCTCGCCTGCACGCCCCGGCTTTCCAGAGCTCTCAGATACGCATGGCTGCTGACTGTAGCCTGCGTGCCGATTACCACTACCTTGCGATTGCCGGTGTGCGCCGCGGCCTGCTCCGCGCCCGGTTCGACCACACCGATGATCGGGACGCCCACAGCTTTGGTTATTTGATCGAGCGCCAGTGCAGTCGCCGTGTTACACGCAATGACCAACATCTGCGCGCCGTGCTGCTCCAGGTAACGTGAGGCCTCAATCGCATACTTCGAGACCGTCTCGACTGATTTTGATCCGTAGGGTAGCCGGGCGGTATCACCGAAATACAGGTAGTCGGCGTGGGGAACAACTTCAAGTAAAGCCTTGAGAACGGTCAGGCCGCCTACGCCCGAGTCAAATACACCGATACAGGTTCTGCGCGGACTTGGAGAGAAGCTAGCCACGCCGCTCCGAGCTATGAAAAGCATGCTCCCCGCTGCCGGCGCCTTTTCCGCAGCAGGAACCTGGCGGAATGGGTGCGCCATGAGGGCAGGTGCTTGGATGGCCTAAGAAACTGCAGATTTTGTCCGTGGCTTCGGGTGAGAGGATGTGCTCGAACTTGCAAGCTTGCTGTTCGATCTCGGTTTCGCTGTCGAGCGCAAGACTATCCGTAAACAAACGCTCCGCCAGGCGATGGCGGCGAATAATATCGGCTGCTCGCTGCCTCCCGCGCGAAGTGAGCTCAACGACCATGCTGCCATCGCCAGTCGAAACCCCGTCCGGCTTGAGCGCGTCGTGGCATGGATTTACAAACGGCTTGTGTTCGTGCTGCTCCGGCGGATGCGGTGCGGTCGCGACCAGGCCAAGTTCAGTCATCTTCTCCACGGCAATACTCACGGGCAGCGCGCCGTGCACCTCCATGCGACCCAACTCGGCAATTTCGCCATGCTCTGATAGAACCCAAAGTTCCTCCAGAACCTCATCGAACTGCTCTTCGTCAGCCATCGAAAACACAACTTGAGCCGCGATTTTCCCGTGGTGCAGTTCGATGCGGCGGTCCGCAAGCCGCGCAACTACCGGGTCATGGGTAACCATAACGATCGTTCGGCCTTGTTGATGTAGTTCGCGCAACAGGCGAAGAACAATTTCCTCATTGGCAGCGTCGAGGTTGCCCGTGGGTTCATCAGCCAGGACAATCCTGGGATCGTTAATCAAAGCTCGCGCGATACACACCCTTTGCTGCTCCCCGCCGGAGAGCTGCGACGGAAGGTGATGCGTGCGCCCTTTCAAACCCACGCGTTCGAGAGCTTCCTGCGCCTCATGCTCGTCCGTCATACTGTGGAAATATTGGGCCAGCATCACGTTCTCCAGCGCTGTGAGATACGGAATCAAGTGAAACTGCTGGAAAACAAATCCAATCTTCTCCGCCCGTATGCGGTTCAGTTCTGACGCTGACATGTTTGCGACATTCTGTCCATCCAGCCAGATCTCGCCCGAGGTCGGGCGGTCGAGGCAGCCGATCAGATTCACCAAAGTGGATTTGCCCGAACCAGATGGGCCCATGATGGCGATCCACTCGCCAGGATCAACGTCGAGGGAGAAATTATCGAGCGCACGGATTATGCCGCCGTTGGCCTCGGCCTTGGCCGGGTACACTCGGCTGACATCCTTTAGCTTGATCATTTCATTCTCCCCTCAAGATGACCGCCGGTTGCACGCGCCGCAGCAGCGACATCGGCAAAGCCGCTGAAATCAGCGCCACGGCTATGCTGCCGACAAGGATCCACGGCAGTACATTCAGCCGCGGCACCACCGGCGCATGAAAATTCACCCGCCCAATCCAGGCGGCAACCCCAATGCCAATCACGAATCCTACTACAGCCCCGATCGCCCCCAGCGTCCCGGCCTCCGCTGCAAAAAAACTGCTGATCAAACGCTCCGACGCTCCCAGCGCCTTCATGATGGCAAAATCCCGCCGGCGATCAAATACCCAGCCCATTAAGGTAGAAAGCACGCATAGCGCCGCAGTCAGGATGATAAGACTAGCCGATGCCAGCAACATTGCGCGGGTTTTTCCGAGAACTCGCGCTTCACCTTCCATAATCTGCCGTACCGGGCGAACATCCGCAGCCGGCAACGCCTCGCGGAGTTTGGCTATAGTGGCTTCCACCTCTTTGGATGATCCTGAAACCGCTATCTCGATGGTCGAAGGCGGCACTCGCGCCCAGTCTTCAAAATCGGCGAGCGAAATATAAACCCGACTATCTTCCGCAGCGCCCGTGCTTAAGCTTCCCGCTGGAGCCAGATGAATCGTGCGTCCTTGAAAGCTAAGATCAAGCATTTTTCCTTGCGGGCTCACGACTGCGGCGGCACGGGCGCCGACCAATGCATCGCCCGTTTTTCGCGGCCAGCCGCTCACCGACCACCAGCTATCCAGCTTACGAACCCGCTCGAAGTCAGTTCCGGATACGACGACAGATTGTCCCGCCGAGGTGCGCGCCACAACGTACGCGAACGGCACTGCCAACCCACGTCCGCCAAGAACCGACTCGACATTCTTCAAACTGTCCCCGGGAAGGATCGAGCCATCTTTCGCGACAACTAAAACATTCGCACCGTAATTGCGGAACTCCTTGAGCAGCTTGCCTTGCACATCCACATAAAGGTTGAGCATAGCCGTGGCCACTGCTGCCGCGACCACCATGGCCAGCAGCGCAGAAGCCGCACGGCCTCGCCGCAGAATCGCAGCTCGCATCAGCATGCGCAGAAACATCGAAGTATGCTTCCTCTCAGCATGTCGCGCGCGAAGAGTTGCACTCATCCCTCACCTCGCAGCGCATAAACCGGATCAAATTTCACCGCACGCCGAATTGCCAAAGCACTCCCGGCAAAGGTGACCATCACCGCCAGCGCCAGAATCACCGGAAGTAGTACCGGATCAATCGTTATCTTCGAATCGAAAATCGACTGCCCGATCTGCCGTGCCAACAGTGCTCCCCCTGCAAATCCGAGTGCACCGCCGATGAGCGCCAGCAGCATTGCTTCCACAAAGAACAGTGCCGCGACCGAGGTATCGCCCGCGCCGAGCGCCTTCATCAAACCAACCTCGCCGCGACGCTCAAAGATTGCGGTTGCCATAGCTGCCGAAACCGCCAGGGCCGACGCCAACAATGCCGCTAGCGTGACCAGCAGCATGAGCCCTTTGATTCGCGAAAGTACCGTCCCTTCGTTTTGCGCGACCTGTCGAATCTGCTCGGCATGCGAATGCGGAATCGCTTCCTGCAACTGATAGGCAATCGACTGCACATAGGGCGAGCAATACCAACGGTCAAACAACTCCTGATTCATGGTCTTCGGATCGCGCCGCGCCAACGCGTCCTCTGGCTTAGTCAATGCGCTGACATAGAGTCTCCGGACAGCGCCTGGTTTTCCCAGAATCTGCTGGGCCAGCGCGAGCGGCGCCACGATTTGATTATCTTCGGCTCCTCCGCTGGAAAGAATTCCTGAGACCCCATGAACCCGCCCGTTGACTCGAATCTGATCTCCGGGCTTCAAACCGAGCTTTGCGGCCAAGCTCTCGCCCAGCAGCACGTCCTGCGAGTCATCGTCAGGCCAGGTGCCCTGTACCTTCCACCAAGGATGGGTACTTCGCACTCCGGTGACGAAATCTTCTCTACCGAAAGTGAGTTTCTTTGAGAAGTACGTTCCCAGCAGGGTAAGACTGCTGCCTTGCGCATCCACATTCACCGGCAGCATCGGTGCGAACCCCACGATGTTGTGATGCCAGAATGTACCTCGGATTTTGGGCAGGTCAGCTTCGTTCAGGTAGGCGCCATCGCTTGGTGGTTTAAGGTCCACTCCACCGATCTGCAATTCGAGCGTGTCCTCCTGTGGAGTGACCAGCAGGTTCGCACCGTAGCTGCGCAGTTCGCGGCTGATTTTGTCCCCGACGTCAGTGGCCACGGCAATCATCGCCGTAGCCACGCCCACCCCTAAGGTGATGGCAACTCCGGCCAGCGCCTTTCGCCGTTTCTGCCGCCGGAACGACTCGTAGACTAGGCGAAGGAACATGGCTATTTTTGAAACAGTCGGCTGCGTGCTGCGAGATCCGCCTCCCGGATGATTACAGAATCTGCCGTCACTTCCGCGGCCAACGGAATCGGATTGCAGCCTCCCGGCATTCCTACCGACTGAGGATTGATCGGGGCCGCGCAGTTCTTGCAGATCACGCTGTTTTGCCGCTTATAAAATCCCACTGCGCCGCAGATTTCGCACGCATCCAGAACGGTCGCAATTTTGCCATCCGGTTTCTGGTAGAGCCAGAAACGCACTTCCACCCCGTTCTCCTTGGCCTGATAGCGATGCAGGTCGCCATCATAGATTTCTTTCAGAGGAATGCTGACCTGGCCGTTTACGAAAGTGACTTCGGTAGCCGGTGACAGCGCACTCACACTTTTGGCATAAATGAACTCCGCCGTAGCCAACAAAATGAATACAAATGCACTGATGTAAACCGAGCCCATCCACAACCGCTCACGCCGCGCACTCCAAAGAGCTTTTCGCTTTTCCGCCGTGGACGCAGGAATCGCAACCGGCTGGCGCCGCTTCACTTCAAACAACACCATCAGCGCCGCCAGCGCCAGGATTGTAATGAAGAAGAACAGATCGTTGCGCACGATCGGGCCTATGATCGCCATCTCTTGCTTGGAAGACGGCAGAACACCGTTTTCAGAGAGCTCATGTAGCCCGCTAATCACGAGTTGGGCAGCCACAAAGAACAAAATCACCGTGGTCACGCGGAAGAATTTTTGCAGATTGACGCGGATACTGCCCTTCACGAACGTCACACCAAACAGAATCGCGACCAGTATGCCCAGGGCCGTGCCCAGGAAACTCAATAAGGCCGTTGAGTTGAGCGAGACGGCAGCTAGGGCGAGCACCGTTTCCGCGCCTTCTCGCAGCACCATCAGGAAGACAAACAGAAACAGCCCGAACCAGGCATCTTCGCCGGCCAGCAAGCCCACCTTGCCTTCGATCTGACCCTTCAGCTTGCGACCGGTCTTCATCATAAAAATGATCATGGTGATGACGAAGAAAGCGGCCAGCAGCATGATCCAGCCTTCGAAGACGTCCTCATTCCAGCGCAGCCGCGAAAGCAGCACAGCGCCTGCGAGGCTGCCCAGAAAAGCCGCTCCCAAGGCCGCATACACGGCCTTGCGCAGCTCAGGACGGCCAATTTTTGCCAGATACGCCAGGGTGATGCCGACAATCAGAGCGGCTTCCACCCCCTCCCGCAAGGTAATCATGAATGCCTGTAACATGTCAGATTCGGGCCCCAGTAATTTTGAAAATGAATTTCAATTTCAACTACTTAGGATAGTCGGAGCGGAAGAACCGGTCAACGCGACCAATCACGACCTGTTGTGATTTGCATCACACCCGCGGTAGGTACCTTCCCTTTGGTTCCACCTTTAACTGTTGAACCTAGTGTGAACGCGTCAACGAAGATGTCACTTGTGGCAGGGTGCCGATGCCTGTGCGGCGGAGGGTCCATGTCGCATCGATTTCAGCTTGACTGCTGGGGTTCGAAGATGTCGAGAAGGTCACGCCGTCATTCACCTGTGCGCAATCCATCCGCAGTGTGCCGCTGTCGTTGAAGACGAGTCCCTGGAAGCGCAGCGTTTTGCCCATAGCCAGCGCCTGCGTATTCATCAGTTGCGTGTTGCCATCAACGTAAACCTGCACCTCGCTCGGATTGGTGAGCAGAGTAGTCTGCCCCGGTTGGGTAGCCAGTGTGGGAAACAAGTCGTAGGGCGCAAGCGACACGGTATAAACGGTAAAGCCGCCGATCGTCGCTGACCCCGTAATCGTTCCATCAATCGTTTGCGGCATCAGCGTTACCGTGGTTGCTGCCGTGTGGTCGCCGCCGTAATAGTCGGTAATCGCTTGGGAGAATACGGCAATGTTCTGCCCTGCGACCATGTTCGCACCGTTGAAGCTGGCCGCGAACGGAAGACTGCTCACATTGCTAAACTGCCCCGAAATCTGAAATGAGGTGCTGCCTGTAAGCGAGTAGAAACCGACACTCTGGGGTTGAACGGAAAGCGTCTGCCCATTCTGTTGGCGTCCTAGCGTATAGAACACCGGTACCGTGGTATCCAAGAACAATAGTGGACCGGCCATCACATCGGTCGCGGCCGCGTCGTAAGCCGCGACACGCGTCGCCAGCACGGAACCATCCGCCTGAATGATTCCATCCAGGTCTAGCAGCGAGCCCACGCTCAGAGCTGAAAACCCGTCCATATCCTGGTAGACAGTGTTGCTGTTGGTCAGAATCGTCAAAGGCGAAGGTTGAATGCAGGGACAAGTGAGGTTTACGATCGGCAGCGATAGCGCAAAGCTGTTGCCCGACGTACCCTTCGAGCCGATCTGTCCGCGAAGTCCGGTGATCTTGCCATTCGAGGAATTCGTTGGCACAGCCGAGAACGTAAGCGGCGTCACGGTGAAGGTGGGCGTGATCGAATATGACGCTGTACCGCTGGTGTAACACGTACTGGGATAGCTCGCGGACTGCAAAACCTGCAGGTCGACGGAAAGACCCATCACGGAACCGGTGACGGTGATCGGCGACGAAAAGTTTACCGAGACGTTCGAGGCGGGCGTCTGCCCGTAAGCATATGTACTGTTGTCAATCCCGCCGGAGGAATCCAGGGTGATACAGGTAAACTGGGCGCTGCCCACCGTAACCGAAGCGCTGGTGTAGATGCCCTGCGGAATGCTCACCGTAGCGAGCGGAATGCCGCCTCCGTTCACGGTCATGAACTCCGCTCCTTGCGGCGTCGAAAGCAGATGCACGCTCGTCCCCGACTGGCTGGTCAAGTCGATCGCCTGAAGCACCAAGCCAAATTCCTCCAACTGATCGTTCGCCGTGCTCGACAGCACAACGGTCATTGAGGTGGTGCCGCTGAATGTCGGTGTCCCGGCCGAGTTTCCCCCCGAACCGCAGCCAGTTGTCAAAGCTGCCATCAGGAAAAGAGCAGCCGCAGCAAAGCGGCTTAGAGTCAGCGCCAAGGAAGTATCTGGAAAAGCAGCGGACTTCATTGGTTCCCTCTGGCCGACCGCCCATATCGTACATTTGACATCCGTTGCCACGTGGCGCAAATTTCGCCGTAGAACCGCCGAGGATTTGCAAACTCTCGGGGGCAAATGGACCGATTGTCAGCATATCGCGAACAATGCTGAGCAGCAAAGGCCAGCCCCCTTGTGATCCCCTCTGATCATAACCGTCGGAATCAGGCGTTAGCACTCATTGCCACTCTGAATGCAAAGCCTCACATGTCACTGAGAAACCTCTTCGCCTGCTCCAACCGGGGAAACAGCCTTTCTTCCGCCTGAAATTCAGCCGAATGCACGCATCGTCGGGCGCCGCGCAGCTTGACTGGATGCTTCAGATGCAACATTTCGTGATACACGATGTACTCAACCGCATAGCGTGGCACGAGAGGGTGATCGAACACCCGGCTTACGACAATTGCGTTGTGTGCGGGATCATAATGGCCGAGGCTGTTGCGGGCGTGATCGCGGCTCCAGCTCATCTGTGGACGCGCCAGCAAGCCGTGAAAGAAGCGTGAATTCAAATCTTCAAAAATCGCTTCCAGGTCGTATGTCCGCCCTTGCGGCGTCCCGATCCGCTTCCGCCCGCGCATCTGCCGCAGCAGGTGGGCTTTCGTGCGAATGCTCTCCCTGCTGACATAGCGGCGATATCTTGCGGCAT
This sequence comes from Terriglobales bacterium, assembly GCA_035624215.1. GTDB lineage: Bacteria > Acidobacteriota > Terriglobia > Terriglobales > Acidobacteriaceae > JAFAGX01. The sequence continues at coordinate 31,642 of DASPRY010000070.1, read as the reverse complement.
GTTCCCGCTCTATCGGTTTGCGGTACATCTTAGCCAGCAGGATGTGGGCAATTGCCCGCAATACCGGTTCCGGAGCTCCTTCCAGCAGGTCAGAAAGCCGCACCAACAGGCAGCCTTCGCGCAGGCGGATCGTGTTGTTGACGTTGGCAAAAGCGAAGAATTCGATGCTCAAGTGGGGACTGGGCATACGCGGACGCAGCTCGCGATAGGCGTCCTGAAAAATCTGCAGCAGCCGCTCCCTCACGTTGCAGTTAGCTTAGCACGCCCCCCTCGCCAGTCATCGTCGTGAGGAACTAGTTGAAGGCGCGGACATCACGCAACCCTACTTCATTACTCCGCGCTGCGCGATGCCAATATTGTCTCGCGTAGTATTTTTGACCAGATACATCATTTCGTCGGCTTGGCGAATGATGTCGTGGGGAGTCTTGGCGTCGTGCGGATAGGTCGCCACCCCGATGGAAGCGCGGACATTGAGATTTAATCCTTCATCGCGGCAAAAACAGCTTGCCCTCAGGCTATCCTGCAGGCGTTTTGCGACCACCAATGCAGCGTCCTTCGAGGTCTGGGGCAATGAGACGACGAATTCGTCCCCGCCATAACGGAAGGCGTAGTCGATCAGTCGAAGCTGCCCTTTGATCAAATATCCCACTTCCGCCAGCAGCTTGCTCCCGATTAAGTGCCCGTGCGTGTCATTAACGTTCTTGAAGTGGTCAAGGTCAATGAATAGGACGGTGAACTCGTATCCAAATCTGGCCGAGCGATACACCTCGGTCTCCAAAGTTTTGTATAAATGGCGTGCGTTGAAAAGGCCGGTGCAATCGTCAGTAATGGTGAGTTCCTGAATCCTCTCAACCGCGCGCGCGTTCTCAATGGCAATGGCCGCGTAATCGCACAAGGACTGCAGAAAGTAGATCTCCTGATCCCCGAAATGCTGCATGTCCACATTCACTAACTGAATGACCCCGAGCACGCGCAGGCGAGAACGCAATGGGAAGCAGATGATGGAACGCGTTTCCCAACGGGTCATTTCATCGATGCGCCTGGCAAACCGCGGATCCGTGTAGACATCCGGCACAATCAAGCGTTCACCGTGTTTTGCTACGTGGCCAGCAATGCCTTCCCCCACCTTAAGCCGCACATTCTTCAGCGCTTCAGAGGCATTCCCCACAGCAATGGCAAAATAAAGATCATGCCGCTCCTCATCGACCATGAGCAATGACCAGGTGTCCGGACGGAAGTATTCCGCCATTTTTTCCATGACGGTCTGCAAGATGCAATCCAGGTCCAATGAAGACGTCAGGGCCTTGGCCACATCGTGGAAAATGGCCAATTCCTGGTTGTGACGATTACGGTCAGCCTCAATGACCTTGGTCATGAACATCAACCCCAGGCGGAACGCGGGAATCCTAAAATTATATGCGGCATTCGGAACCACAGGGAAGGAACCTTGGTAACCAGCTAGTATCCTGATGTGACTGCTGTTTCCCCACGATGTGCGCTGTGGGAGCATCCTGCTCGTAAGCGCAAACGCGGTTCGGACTCGGGGGGTCCTTCCGCGGCCTTCGTTCACTCGCGCCAATCCCCGCCGAGATCAAAACGTCAGGCGTGCTGCAATCTGCCCGATGCGCGGCGCGGGCCCGCGGAATGTCCCGGTTGTAGTGATTTGCCCGAAAAGCGGGCTGGTTATATTCGTCGCGTTGTCGGCGTGAGTCGGCTGGGCAAATTCTGGATGGTTCAGCGCATTAAAGTATTCCAACCTCAATTCCAAGCTCACGCGCTCCGTAATCGCTGTCGTCTTGGCGAGTGCGAGATCTAGATTCGTCAATCCCGGCCCGCGCAGCGTGTTTCGATGCAGCCCATACGTACGGTCGGCGGGATTGTGCACCGGGTCCAGCTGCGGGAAACAGGGGTTTGGCGTTCCTCCATCATAGTAATCATTGTTCTCAAGAGGGACGTTCGAGAAGCTGTTGGGATTGAAATAGAAATTCCCGGTAACCGGCGTCGTTGTGATCTGACAACCGCCTGTCGGGCCGCTGCCGTAGGTAATCTCGTTAATCGTGCGCTGGTGCCGCGGATCGAAAATCTGAATCGGGCTGACGACCGCTGCGTTGCTCAAATACGGATCCCCTGCACCCGATGGTCCCGGGTTCGCGGGGTCGATCGCGCTAGGCAACCCCGCTCCGATATCAAAGGGGAATCCCGTGCGCCAGGTGAAAATTGGATAAAGGCTCCACCCCTTCGTCAGGCGCCTCGGCCCATCACTCCAGGCCTGATCGAAAGGCAGGTCCCAGCCGCCGCTCAGACTGATGCGCTGGCGAACGTCGCTGTCGCTCGATGCGTAGAAAAAACTCGGATCGTAAGCTGGAACCGTGGAATTGCGCTGCTCAAAACCAGAGGCGTTGTCCAGGTTATGGCCATATGTGTATGCGAAGGTGTAATAGACCGTACCCAGCTTCGAACTCTTCGGCTGCCGCGTGAGGCTGGCTTCTAACGCGTTGTAGTTTGCGTTCGCCACGTTCTGAAATTCTGGAATCTGGCCGAAGCAATCTATTCCCACCATGGTTCCGCAGGTGCTGTTTCCTGGCGCCTGGTCCAGCACTCGTGTAGTGGTTCCAAGGATCATGGGGTCGATGTCTTTCAGCGATGTCAACCCGTGCGATGAGCTTCCCACGTAATTCGCTTCGAAGACCATGTCAGCAATCAGGTTTCGCTGCACGCTTAGGTTGTACTGGTAGACGTATGGGGTGCGCAGATGCGGGTCGTCAACATACAAGAATCCATTGCTGCCGATCGGCACGAAAGGCACGAACGAAACATCCGGGCCGGGCGGTTTTGATGGAAACGAATTGGGCACACCGGCAGCTACAAACGGCTGGCTCATGTAGTTTGAGGCTCCGGCGCCGGGCCCAGCCGGGTTGAAGAACAAGCCGGCGCTTCCAACGAAGGGTGGCTGGCCGTTGTACTGGAGATTATCTTCCCCTTTGAGAATGTCGTAGAACATCCCAAAACCGCCACGCAGGCTGGTCTTGCCATTTCCCTGTGGGTCCCAGGCAAAACCGAAACGGGGAGCGAAGTTATTCTTGTCAGGAAAGTTTGTTCCCCTCGGCGCACCCGGATCGCCTGGGAACACCAAACCCGTCGGCGCATTCACGAAGCGGCGAGACTGGTCGCCGGGAATCACAGAGAACGTGCGGCCCTCGGTATCAGCCTTAGGAGTGCTGTACTCGTAGCGCAGGCCGAGTGTCAAAACCAGATTCCTGCTCGCGTGCCACTCGTCTTGTCCAAACACATAGGTATTTTTCTGCCGGATGTTCGAAGGCGCCCTGGCCCCCTGAAAATACGCATCCGGGATTCCAAGCATAAAGTCAGCATAGGGATTTCCGCTCGCCACACTGGTGCCAGTGTAGAAATCGAATTCGCCGTTGATGATGAAATCGTAAACCAGGTTCTCCTCATAAGGCGTGAACCCACCGCCAAATTTCCAGTTGTGCTTGCCATGTGTCCACGTAACCGCGTCCGTCCATGAGAACGTGTTTTCCACGTACCGCGTGGGACCGTTCTCGCTGTTTCCGATTTGCAAGCCGGTATCGAAAAGCAGATTCGTAGGGCCGGTTGGTACATCCGGGGTCACACCAATGCCCAGCGACGCTGGCGTCGGCAGGTGGTTTGCCGGAGTGTCAGCCAGATAGTCACTGCGGTGAGTCACAAAATGGAATTCGTTCAGTAAAGTCGGCGAAAAGACACGCGTGTATGCCAGATTTGTGAAGTAATAATTCGCTTCCGTGCGGCTCGCAAATCCCGGTACGGTAGCAAATGGAAACGGATTCACCGTGCCCGTGTAGGGATTGCCCTGGCGGTTAAGTCCGACCGTGGCAGAAACCTTGTCCTTGGCCGACAGGTTGAAATCAAACTTTGATGTCAGTTCGTCGCGATTGTCCACCGCGTCCAGAGTCGTTGAAAGCAAACCCCGGAAGCGCTGGGGATAAAACCCGCCTTGATGTAGTTCTGGGCGACGCTGTTGATTCGACTGGGATCGATGATCGCCTGGGCTGCTAATGCGGGGTTTGGCTGAAAAAACGGATTCGCCTGCAGAAAAGCCGCCACGCCCGGATCGGGGCCTCCGCTCGCGGATTGGGAAAAGTTTCCCTGCACTTCCAGCGGTGTGAAAACCGGGCTGTCGACATCCGGAATAGCCTTTACCTGCCGTTGTCCCTGGTAGGCGAGAAAAAAGAAAACCTTGTCCTTAACAACCGGCCCGCCCAGCGTCGCGCCGTACTGATTCCGTTTTAGATCCAGGCGCGGAATTCCTTGTTGAATATTGAAGAAGTCGTTCGCATCCAGCACCCTGTTCCGGAAGAACTCGAACAGACTGCCGTGCAGATGATTGGTGCCCGATTTGGTCACGATGCTAATAATGCCGCCGCCATTCCTCCCGTACTCTGCTGTGTAATTGCTGGTGAGGAGGCGAAATTCCGCAACTGCATCGGGATTCGGATCAAGCAGGTTGCTGTTGTCCAATAGGTCGTTATTGTTCCCGCCGTCGAGCAGAAACGTCACCGAGTCCGTGCGGCCGCCCGCAATGCTGTAATTGCCTGCGCCTCCGTTGTCATCGTTACTTTCAGTGATGCCAGGTTGCAGCAACGCCAGGTCAAGCGTGTCCCGGCCATTGAGCGGCATATTGGCCAGCGTCCGCCCTGTCACAGATTGACCAAGGGTTGAGTTCACCGTCTCTACCGTCGACGCCTGCGCTCCCACTTCGACCGTTTGCGCCGTCGCGCCGACCCGTAGCTGGATATCGACGCGCAGCACTTGATTAATAAGCAGCTTGTATTGACCAATGACGACCGTTCGAAACCCCTCGTGCTCCGCTACGATGGTGTAATTGCCAATCGGCAGCGCCAGAACCTGAAAGTATCCGTCCTGGTTGGTATTCGCTGTGCGGCTCACCTGCGTGGCCGTGTTGGTGACCGTAATCTGCACCCCTGGGATGACTGCCCCGGTCGGATCGGTAATTGTTCCAACAATTCTTCCCGTCGCCTCCTGCGGCCAACTGGAAGCCGGCCCAAGCAACATAACGATCGACAGTACCAAAGCGCGCGAGGATTTCATTGAAATCTCCTGGGACTCTCAAAGCTCGAATTATCCTGAAACGGCGCAGTAGCTCTGCAGTCTTACAAACCGGCTTCGAGTTTCCCGGGATCAATAAGGTGAGCGAGAGGCTCAACCTGGAACGCAAGGATTTCAGTGTTGTGAGTCATCGAAGCATTCCCTGTCAGTTGCGGCAACGATGCGCCAAATGCTGTCAGACTTGAATATCCGAAGTCAACCACAATCTCAACCAAAGCCGATTAGTAGATCGCGCCGCCCGGTTGACTCGAGTGGATCACTCCCTGCTCGGCGGAAACTGAATATGCAACGCCCCCATCCCCTCTCCAGTTGGAGACATCGAACCGGCCACCGGCCTTAAGCCGGTACACTGAAATGTTGTTGAAGGTTAAAGGCATTCCGGAGACGCACACTTTCGGTAGTTCATTCACGCTCAAAAAATAAGCGCTGCTCGAGCCCACGACAGATGCTTTGCCATTTCCGTCCACCAGCACTGTGGTTTTCTCATCGACCGCAATGGCATGCGGGTTGCGAGACCAGCCGTCCTCGACAATACGCGCCAGGAATGTTATGGTCCGACCCATTCGATCCCGGGCTTTAAAGTGAGTGTCCGTAAGGACATGCCGGAAGAGCGGAATTTGAAGGAATTCTCTCCGAACTTTTACCCGATTATTGAAAGGGTCAGCCAAAGCTTGGTTGGAACTGAGGTTGGGCTCGTTCGGCTTGTCATTTTCAGCCGAGTACACGTAATCGCCTAGCACAGCCAGACCAGCGCTGGTCCCGCCGATCGGCACACCGCGTGCGATAGCATCATTCAGTTCACGTTGAACCGGGCTATCCATCCAGCCTTTGATGTAGCGGGCCTGATCTCCCCCGGAAATGAAGATGGCTTCGGCGTTACGAATGATTTCCGCAACCCTTGGATCACGCGCAGCGGTCGCGTCGGGAATAATCAGAGTGGCAACTGAATTCGCGTGGCAGAGCCCGTTGATATACGAATTGTAGGCGTCATCGCCGCGCGCGCGCAGAATAAGAAAATCTCCGCCCCTGGCACGGTCGCATAGCCATTTGAAAGCCGGCTCCAGATCCGACCCTCCGCCCATCAGGGCAAAGCCGGCAATTGGAGTTGTGGGTGCGTCCTCATTATGTCCCGTACGAATGTACTGTCCGAAAGAGATGGCGCCAGACAACAAATGGCCGGCAATCAAAGCAAGGAGGCAGATCGGCTTCAAGTACTCGATCACAGCGGCGCCGTAGCATTCCGCAATCCCGGTAAGTATCTGACCGGACGCGCTGCTCAGTTCGCAGCCCTGCTTAGGCCACCTATTTCTGCTTGTAAACTTTGCCATCCTTCATCACAAATTCAACATTTTCGAGAACTGAAACGTCTGCTAGGGGATCTCCGCTCACCGCAATGAGGTCGGCGTACTTCCCGGGCTTGAAAGATCCCAGCAATTCGCGCTTGCCCAACAGGTCTGCGGCGTTGATCGTGGCGGATTGAATCGCCTGCATGGGCGTCATTCCGTACTTCACCATCATGGCGAATTGCTTGGCGGCGATGCCGTACGGACAAACACCCGCATCAGTGCCGAAAGACATCTTCACTCCGGCTTGCACAGCCTTGCGGAAATTGTCGCGCTGAATCTGCCCCAGTTGCGCATCATGCTCCAGAAAATCCTTCGGCATATGGCCAGCGCGTCCTGCCTCCTCAATACATTCTTCGTCGTAGATATCCATATCGAGATAAGTGCCGCGTTCTTTTGCCAGCACGATACCCTCTTCATCAATCATGGTGGCGTGTTCGACGGAGGCGACGCCGGCGCGGATTGCATTCTTAATACCCTGGGGCGAGTGCGCGTGAGATTCCACGCGAAGACCGAAATGGCTGGCTTCATCGACCGCGGCTTCGAGCTCTTCGAGGGTAAATTCCTGCGATTTGGGATTGCTGCCGTGGGTCAGCACCGCTCCGCTCGATAGAATTTTGATGTGATCCACGCCGTCATGCGCTAACTTGCGGATGACTTGCCTCACCTCCCATGGACTGTTGGCTTCCCCGTAATGCATATCCCAGGGCAACTGGATGTCCGGGGCCAGGCTGCTGTCGGAGCCAGCGCCGCCGGTGATAGTTACATAGGCGCCTGCAACGAACATACGAGGCCCCACGATGTAGCCATGATTGATGGCATCGCGGAGCGCAACGTCTCCAAGCGCGCGATATGTGCCCACGTCGCGGACCGTGGTGAATCCAGACTCGAGCGTCACCTTGGCATTCGGAATCGATTCGAGCACCAACTGCTGTGCAGTTTTGCGAAAGACACCGACCGGGTCATCACCGTCATGCGCGCCGTCAGCCAGGTGAGTGTGGCAATCAATGAGGCCGGGCAGGACGGTTTTCGATGACAAGTCGATCACCTGAGCCCCAACGGGGATGGGTAGATTCTCGGCGATGTTCGCAACTTTGCCATCGCGGATCAAGACGATCTGATTCCTGAGTACCGCGGCGGAGTCCGGATCGATCACCTCGCCAGCCTTCACCGCGACGACTTGTGCGTTTACAAGCACGGAGCAGAAAAACAGCACGGCGGGTATCCACTTTGGCGTTTTCAAGAGATCTCCTTCTCTCGCAACGTGCAAGTCAACGTGCTTGGTGGCAAATGCAATTGAGACTAGCACACTGCAGTCTGAACCTTTCGGAACCGTTCGGCTGAGGTATAGTGTTGCGGCAGATTTCGCGTGGATTTCGCGATTTAAGAGGCATTCTTGTGATCAGCAGATATCTCTGGAAAGTGTGTCTGCCGGTTTGCATCATACTGCCGCTGTTCGGCGAGCATAGCGAACTACAGCCGCCATCCGCCCCGGTCTACGGTGTCAAAGTTGAAAAGACATGGATCGCCATGAAGGACGGCGAGCGTCTGGCGGCATCTCTCTATGTGCCCACCGGAGGGACTGCTGGCGAGAAATTCCCTGCCCTTCTCGAATATCTCCCTTATAGGAAAGATGACGGCACAATCGAGCGCGATTATCCCTTGCACACTTACTTTGCGCATCGCGGCTATGTCACGGCCCGCGTTGATATCCGCGGAACCGGCGCAAGCGAAGGCGAAACTCCTGAGCGAGAGTATTCACAACGGGAGCAGGACGACGGTGAGCAGGTAATTGCGTGGCTGGCGCGGCAGCCGTGGTCGAACGGGAACGTCGGCATGTTCGGCATTTCGTGGGGCGGGTTCAACTCGATCCAAATGGCCATGCGACGCCCACCGGCGTTGAAGGCGATTATCGCCGTTTGCGCGACCGAGGACCTCTATAACGAAGATGTGCACTACTTCGATGGCATGATTCACGTCGATGAATTTGAAGTCGCCATGGATCTCGATCAAACATTAAGTCGGGCGCCCGATTTCCCCGTCGATGAAAAAACAATGCAGGCCCGCTTTGACAAGCAGCCCTGGTCTCTCAGCTATATGCGGCACCAACGCCAGAGCGGCTTCTGGCAGGAGCCGGTACGAGGACTCGATGCCATCCAGATTCCTGTTTTCATGATCGGCGGCATGCTGGATGGATATCGCGACAGCATCCCTCGCATGCTCGAGCACATGAAGGTCCCGATGAAGGCGATCATCGGCCCATGGAACCACACCTTTCCCGATGACGCGACACCCGGTCCGGAGATTGAGTGGCGGGGCGAAGCTGTGCGCTGGTGGGACCAATGGCTGAAGGGGAGAGAAACCGGAATCATGCAGGAGCCGAGCATTGCGGTTTACATGCAGCACTGGCATCCTCCTGACTTGAATCTGACGACGATTCCCGGGGATTGGCGCAACGAGGAGCGTTGGCCGCCTCCGGAAGCTACGGCGCAAACCCTGTACTTGAACTCCGGGCATACATTGGGGAATTTAGGTCCGGAATCTTCGGTCGATGTTCTTCGCTATGTCCCATCCACCGGAGTGGAAGCGGGATTCTGGTGGGGTGACCTGACAGTCGACCAGCGTCCCACAGACGCTTTCAGCCTGGTCTATGATTCCGCACCGCTTTCGGAAGACTACGCAATACTGGGACGGCCGGATGCCGTCGTCAAGGTTTCAGCGTCGGCTCCGCAGGCGGATTGGTTTGCTCGTTTGTCTGATGTTGCGCCGGATGGCACCGTCACGCTCGTTACAGGGGCCGGAATAAACGGCACACAGCGGGATTCGCAAAGTAACCCCACAGACTTGGAACCGGGACATATCTACTCGTTGAAAATTAAACTGCATCTGACGTCATGGGTTTTTCCAAAAGGACATCGCATCCGGCTGGCGGTGTCGAATTCGTGGTGGCCTACGATCTGGTCAACACCCTATGCGATGACAACTTCGCTTTACCTTGGCGGCGCTGATGGCTCGCGGCTCATGTTGCCCGTGGTTCCTGTGCAAGCGTCATCCCGGCCAAACTTTCACAAGCCCGAACCTTCGGATCACCTTTCTGATGTTCACTCCGAGGGATATCCGTGGCCCGGCGAATACAGCGTCACTCGGGATGAGGTTCGTCAGGCCACCCACGTGGTTTGGCGCGGTTCAGACAAAACCCAGTACCCCTGGGGCAACCAGGTGCACCATGAGCAACTGACTTACGACATTGAAGACGCGCACCCGGAGGTCAACACCGTGCGCGGCGATTCGGACACCACCTACCGGTTAAAGGACCGAACCATGCTCTATCGCGGACACCTTGAAATGCGCAGTGACCTGAAGACGTTCTACTACACATATCACCGGGAACTGCTCGAAAATGGCCGTGTGATTCGCCAGAAGAAATGGCAGGAAGCCATCCCTCGCGACCACCAGTGACTCGGTTTCTTCTGGCGGCCCTGCTGCTTTTGAGGCACCATAGACGCTCCGATGAGTTCCACCAACCCTCCCAGCGGCGTTAGCGCCTCGGTGGAAAGCAGGCTCATTCCCCTGCCGCATGGCTCCGCTGCCGAACTGATCCAGCCGAAACGCGCCATGGGGTTCCTGGACCTCGTGTTGTTCTATGTGGTCACCGGCGTTAGTTTGCGCTGGGCCGCAACTGCCGCGAGCGCGGGCCCCAGCGCGGTGATCATCTGGTTTGGCGCTTGGCTCACGTTTTACACTCCCCTGGCACTCTCGGTGATTGAACTCTCTTCGCGTTATCCGCAGGAAGGCGGGCTTTACGTCTGGAGCAAGCTTGCATTCGGTGAATTCGGCGGTTTTCTTTGCGCCTGGATCTATTGGACCAGCAACCTGCCGTATTTTCCCGCTGTTCTCTATTTTGCCGCCAGCAATACCTTGTACATAGGTGGTAACCGTTGGAATTTTTTAGCGAACGACGCGCGTTTCTTCATCCTCTTTTCTATCGTTGTGCTGGCGGTTATTACGGTCATGAATGTTTTGGGACTGGACGTGGGCAAGTGGCTGCATAACATAGGAGCGCTGGCCATGTGGCTGCCAATTGTCATCATCATCGCGATGGGAGTGCTGGCATGGCACAGGTTCGGGTCAGCAACTTCCTTTGACGCGAAGAGCATGATTCCCAGTGCGCATTTGAAAGACATGATTTTTTGGTCGACCCTTATTTTTGCGGTCGGTGGTTGTGAAACCGGTTCTTTCATGGGCGAGGAGATTAAGAACCCGCGCCGCACAATCCCTTGGGCTCTGTTTACGGGCGGATTGGTTGTCACGTTTTGTTACGTCGGGGGAACGGTCGGCGTGCTGCTCGCGCTGCCGCACGATCAGGTCAACAACCTGCAAGGGCTCATGCAGGCGGTCACGCGAACTGGGGAGCGCATCGGAATCTTCTGGGTCATTCCGGTCACTGCTGCTTTGATCGCGCTCAGCAATCTGGGAGCGGCCAGTGCCTACCTCGCCGCAGTGGCCCGCTTGCCCTTTGTGGCGGGAATCGACCGTCTTCTTCCGCCGGTGTTCGGCAGGCTGCATCCGCGGTGGGGAACCCCTTATGTCGCCCTGATTCTGCAGGCGATTTGCGGTGTGATATTTGTGTTTCTGGGACAGGCTGGCACCACGGTGAAAGGCGCCTACGACGTCCTGGTGAGCGTGGGGATTATTACCTACTTTCTTCCCTATTTGTTTTTGTTCGGAGCCATGATCCGGCTGCAGCGTGAACCAGCCGGGCCGGACGTGATCCGTGTTCCGGGCGGCAAACCCGTAGCCTGGTTAATCTCTTGTGTGGGATTTTCTACCGCTCTGCTGACCATCGCACTCTCTTTTGTGCCCAGTCCAGAGGACGCGAACCCAGTTCTCGCCAGCGCGAAGGTCGTCGGCGGAACTGTGATATTGGTGGCGGCGGGGACGCTGCTGTATGTGTGGGGAAGAAGAAGAACCAACTGATCATGTCCCGCTCTTCCCAATACGATGTGATTGTGATTGGAGCCGGTCATAACGGGCTCACGGCCGCTGCCTACCTCGCGGGCGCGGGCTTGTTTACACTCGTTCTAGAGCGGCGTGAAATCGTGGGCGGATGTTGCGTGACAGAGGAAATCGCGCCGGGATGCCGTGCCTCAACTACGTCCTACATTGCCAGCATGCTGCGGCCGGAGGTGATCCGCGATCTGGAACTGGCCTCGCACGGATTGCGAATGATTCCATGTGATCCAGCGCTCCAGGTGCCCTTTCCCGACGGTCAGGTCATTCCATGGTGGGCCGACCGGGACCGTACTGTGGCCGAGTTACGCAAGCTTTCAGTGAAGGACGCGGAGACGTTTGTGCGCGTGGACGATGAATTAAAGAAGCTGGCTCGCTATCTGCAGCCTTTTTTTCTTGAGCCGCCACCGGAAATTGAGATGGATGGCATTCAGAGTTGGTGGAAGCTGTTGCGTGTGGGCAAGCGCTTTCGCGGAATCACGTCGACGGAAATTTCCCAGCTGATTTCATTTCTGACCGGCAGCCTGGGAGACTTTCTTGATCGCAATTACGAGTCGGACAAAATCAAGACTCTTTTTCTAGCCAACAATGTTTATGGAAAACACGGTGGCCCATATGATCCGGGCACGGCGCTGGGGTTGCTGTTTCACTTGCTCAGCGGCGGCGAACACGAACTGCAAGGGTTTTACGGACACGTCATCGGCGGCATGGGCGCCATCACGCAGGCGCTCGCCGGGGCTGCCCGCACGCGCGGAGTTGAAATCCGTACTTCCGCTCCGGTTGCGCGTATCGAGACTCGCAATGGTCGAGTGCGCGGCGTTGTGCTGGAAGATGGAACGGAGATTCCAGCGCGCCTCGTGCTCTCGAATGCGGATCCCAAACGGACATTTCTTGGCTTGGTGGAGAGGAATGACCTGCCGGAAGATTTTCGCCGTGCCGTTGCCGGAATCAAAATGAACGGGCCGTGCGCCAAGGTCAATCTGGTGCTGGCCGAGGAGCCGAAGGTGAACGGCATGCCTCCGGATGCAAGTCCGGCGCAGCGAACTCTGTTCACGCTGGTTCCGTCGCTGGAATTCGCTGAGCGCTGCTACGATATTGCCAAATTCGGCGAAATCCCTGAGGAATTGTGGGTGGACTGCGTCGTCGCTTCCAATATCGACGACACGCTCGCTCCAAAAGGTCGCCACATCATGACCTGCTTTGTACAATACGTTCCATATTTTTTGGGAAGCGGCACGTGGGACGAAAATCGCGAACTGCTTGGTGACCGCGTAATCAAAAAGATTGCCGAATATGCTCCCAATGTGCCGGGAGCGGTTATTTCGAGGCAAGTGCTTACGCCGCTCGATCTCGAGCGCATTTACGGGCTGACCGAAGGAAACATTTTTCACGGTGATCTCACACTCAAGCAGCTTTTCTTCATGCGTCCGGTGCCAGGCTGGTCGCAATATCGCACTCCGATTGCGGGGTTATACTTGTGCGGCGCGGGCGCGCATCCCGGAGGTGGCGTGACCGGCGCGCCCGGACATAATGCGGCGTTTCAGGTGCTGCGGGACCTGCGACATCCAAATAGCAGAGCTGAGATATAAGGAGGATTTCGTGCCGAAAATCAAAGCGAACAGCATCACGATGAACTATGAGCAGCAAGGAAGCGGCGAGCCACTCATTCTCATTCCCTACTTGGCGGCGGATCATGCCTGCTACGCCTTCCAGGTGGCGGAGTATGCCAAACATTTTACGTGTATCTCGCTCGACCTCCGCGGAACGGGTGAAACGGACAAAACTGAGGGACCATATTCCACTGAGGATCTCGCCGATGATGTTGCCGCTTTCATGCAGGCCTTGAAGATTCCCAAGTCGCACATCAGTGGCTTATCGCTCGGCGGAGCAATCGGGATGTGGTTGGCGGCAAAATACCCAGACAAAGTTGCATCTTTGTCGTTGCACAGTGCGTGGCCGAAAACCGATCCTTACTCGAGAGCTGTCACCGGAAGTTTTCAGCTCATGGCCAAGGGCATGGGAAGTGTTCAGGAGATGGTCATTCATGGGCTCTTTCCCTGGTGCTTTACGCCGGAACTGTATGCGGCCAAGCCGGAGTACATCGAGTCGTTGGCGGCATTTGTGAGGAGCCGGCCGGCCCAGTCGTTAGACAGCTTCATGCAGCAGTCGAATGCCGTGATCGGCCACGACGCCGAAGCCCAGCTTAGCCGCATCACGGCTCCAACGTTGATCACCTTCGGTCGTCATGACCTCGCGACCTCCACTCGCTACGCGGATCAGATGACCTCAAAAATTCGCAACTCGGAGTTGCTGATCTTTGAAGGATCGTCTCATGCTCCGATCTATGAGCAGGTTGAGGAGTTCAATGCGAAGACGTTGGCGTTTTTGAAGCGGCACACAGTTGCGGTTGTCGTAAGGTCCGGAGCTGCTTGATGTAGGGTGAGAGCTTTGCGAATTAGGATCTAAATGCACCAGGGGAAGCCAGTGAAAAAGAACATCCTGCAAAAACTGAAATACGAGCCCGTCCTCGGCGACGGAGGGTATTTGCTGGAACTGGAAAAACGAGGCTGGGTTCGTGCTGGCCCTTTCACTCCCGAGGTCGCTCTGACCAATCCTGAAGCTTTACGGCAGCTCCACATTGAGTTTCGTGAAGCCGGAGCCGAAGTCCTGCAGGCGCTCACTTTCTACGCCAGCCGCGACAAGCTCGCCACAGTTGGACTCCAGGATCGCCTGGAAGATCTGAACCGCGCTGCCGTTCGCATCGCCAAGGACGTTGCCGGTGATCGTTGCCTTGTAGCCGGCAATCTCAGCCTGACTTGGATGTACGAGCCAAACAGCCCCGCAGCGAAAGATGAGGTTCATGCCACCTTCGATGAGCAACTTGCCGTGCAAACCGCCGAAGGTGTCGACTTCATCATCGGCGAGACTTTTTCCTGGCTCGGCGAAGCACTCATCGCTGTAGAGTGCGCCAAGAAAACCGGACTGCCGGTGATGGTCACGATTTGTTTCGAGAATGAGAACAAGACTGCCGAAGGCAAGACTGCGGCAGAAACCGCGAAAGCGCTGGTCGATGCCGGGGCCGATATCGTCGGCATGAATTGCCTGCGTCCGCCGGAGCACATGCTGCGTCCTCTTGAAGAAATGCGCAAGGCCGTACCCAACGCGTACTTGGCTGCTCAACCGGTCGCGTATCACACGCCCGCAGATAAACCGGATTTCACCAGCCTGCCGCAGTTTCCGTTCGAGCTCGACCCGCTACAACTCAGCCGCAAGGAGATGGCTGCCTACGCGCAACGGGCCAGGGACATCGGTGTCAACTACATCGGAGCCTGCTGTGGAGCGGTCGCGACGCACATTCGGGAAATGGCGCGCGTACTGGGCAAGCTGCCCGCCGAGCAGCGGCCATGGGCCCTCAACTACGAAAAGCCCATGTCAGCCTACGAATATTACGACCACGATCCTGCGGAAGTGGGAGCTGGCAAGGTGGCACGCAAGGGGTCAAGACGACAGTAACTCGAATCGCTCGGTCCGGAGGTGGGCAACCGCCGAAGGCAACCCGACGTTAAATGGCGAAGGTAGATTTCAGAAATTCCTTGGTGCCGTTCGGGCCGGTGATGCGGACGGTGATCGCTCCCATTTGAGGCTCGGCGGTCAATTGCAACGTCAGAAATGGACAGCAGTCGCGTTCAGCGATCATCAGATCTGCTACCAGAGCCAGCCAATCCGTTCGCCTGGAAGGCGAAAGGAGTAGCCATCATCGAGCTCCTCCGCAGCCAGGACGCCGGACCTGAACCGCGCTATGAGCGTCGCCTCACGTTCCCGTTTTTCCGCATCGGAAAGCGAGCACATCACTGGCAAGTTGGCTGACAATGGCTGGCCTCCTGGTTCTTCCACATCTCCTGGCTCATTCTCAAATCCTGCTGTCAAACCGTCACAGCCCTCCGCATAACCGCTGCCGTTCGCGATCGCATCACAACGGCTATCGCTCGATATCAAAATAAATTCTGGCTGTGGCGCGATACTGCGTGATCTTTTTGCCGTCCAGTTCCATCTCAAATTCCGCGACTCGCGCCCATTTAATGCCGCGAACGGTTTTGGCCGCTTCGGTAACGGCATTTTCAGCAGCTTTGGCAAAGCTTTCCTTGGATGTTCCAACGATCTCAATCACCTTTTGCGCCATCTCGTGCTCCTTTCGATACAAAAACAGATTGTACCGCTCCTGAGCTGCGCGTAAGAATTGCAATCGACGGAACCAACCGACGTCGTTTTTCTGAGTGGAGAACTGCGGCATGGGCGCAGTTCCGTCCATCCGCGTGCCGCTATAATCAAAGCTAGCCTTCCTGACTTCGAGATTTATGATTCAGACCCTTTTTGGCAGCCTTGACGAGCAACAGAAGCCCAGTTTTCTGGAGCGCATGAAGGAAGCAGTCACGCGCACCCGGGAGAATTTGAGCGAGCGCATCGAAGAGGTGGTCTCTTTCGGAAAGGAAATTGACCGCCGCACCCTGGACGACTTGGAAGCGACACTGATTGGGGCAGACCTGGGGACCACGACCACCGCCGAGGTGCTGGCTAAGCTACGCGACAAGGCGGACCGGAAACAGATCAAGAACGTCGAAGAACTGAAGCGGCTCCTGAAAGAGGAACTGCTTGCCATCCTGAATGCTGCCAACACCGCTCCAGTGCGGCGGGTCGATGGCCCACCTGAGGTGATTCTGGTTGTGGGGGTGAATGGCACCGGAAAAACCACCACGATTGGAAAGCTGGCCCAGGTGTTTCGGTCTCAAGGCAAAACCGTGTTGCTGTGCGCTGCCGACACTTTCCGGGCGGCTGCGATTGAACAACTGGAAATCTGGGGAGAACGAACGGGAACCGAGGTCATTCGCACCAAGCCCGGAGGCGATCCAGCAGCGGTGCTCTATGACGCTCTGCAAGCTGCCTCGGCGCGTCACGTCGATTATGTAGTCGTGGATACCGCCGGCAGACTCCACACGAAAACGAATCTCATGGCAGAACTGGAAAAGATGCGCCGCACAGCGCAGCGGCTGATCCCTGGCGCTCCGCATGAAACTCTGCTGGTGATGGATGCAACCACAGGGCAGAATGGTTTGCAGCAGGCACGCCAGTTTACCGGCTCAGCCGGCGTGACCGGAATCGTGCTCACCAAACTGGATGGGACGGCCAAGGGCGGAGTGGTGGTCGCCATCTGTCGGGAGTTGGGATTGCCGGTGCGTTACGTCGGGGTAGGCGAAAAGGCCGGAGACTTGCTACCATTCGATCCGAAGGAATTTGTAGATTCACTGTTTGCGTAACGTCCCAACAGAAACCCAAAACGCGGAGGCTGGTAGTTTTATGGAGAAGCCCGCAAGCCGCCGTACCCTTTTACAGAAATTAAAGAGTGTGCTCCAGCGCCTGCGCCGCAAAACTCCGCCTCCGGGCGATCCCTACGCTGAGAGATTAGTTCCGGTCCGGCGCGGTCCGATGGGCCGTAGTGGCGCAGCAGTTGCCGAACCGGATGAAGATTCCTATCAAAGCTATCGGCCGCGAACGCAATAGCAATACTTTGCGCCATTTTCCTCTGTGCCTCCGTTTCGCTAGTGAAATAATAAACTTGCGTGACTACTTCTCACGAATCTGACGAACACTTTCTTTGCCGCGCCCTTGAGTTGGCGCGCAAGGGCATCAGCGTGACTTCTCCCAATCCGTGTGTTGGAGCGGTGATTGTCGACTCGGCGGGCACAATCGTCGGAACCGGCAGTTACACATATGACGGCGTCAAGCACGCCGAGGTTCTGGCACTCGAGGAGGCTGGTGAAAAAGCGCGAGGCGCGACACTGTACATTAATCTCGAACCGTGCTCGCATGAAGGCCGCACCCAGCCCTGTGCAAACGCGCTTATTGCAGCAAGAATTAGCCGTGTAGTCGCCAGCATGAAAGATCCAAATCCAATGGTCAATGGGCAAGGGTTTGAAAAATTGCGTGTCGCCAGAATCGCGGTGACATGCGGCGTGCTGGAGCAAGAAGCCAGAGCGCTGAACGAAGCATTCGCGAAGTATATCCGCCACCATGTTCCATTGATTACGTTGAAAGCTGCGATGACTCTCGACGGCAAGATAGCGGCCCCGAGCGAATCACAGTCTCCTTCGGCGCTTGGGGCAACGGGCGCGCACCGGGGGTGGATTACCAGCGCAATCGCGCGGGACCACGTGCAGGAACTTCGCCATCAACATGACGCAATCCTGGTCGGCGTGGGCACAGTAATAGCGGACGATCCGCTGCTCACCGATCGCACCGGACGAGCGCGACGCCGGCCGCTGCTGCGAGTCATCCTCGACTCCCGGCTTCGGCTGTCGTTGGAATCACGGATCGTGACTACCGCACAGGATGATGTGCTGGTCCTGTGCTCATTTGCCGAGGAGAAAAAGAAAAGGCAGCTCACCAAGCGCGGGGTTCGAGTGGAGCAGATTCCGCGGCCGACCGTGGAGGGCCATCCCGACCTCGCGGCCGTCACCCGGTATCTTGGCGAGATGCAGATCATCAGCGCTATGATCGAGGGCGGAGCCATGGTGAACTGGGCGGCTTTGGCGGCGGGCATCGTCGATAAGGTTTTTTTCTACTACGCGCCCAAGATCCTGGGTGGCACTGGCTCCGTACCTTTCGCTGCCGGACCCGGGTTTGCTCACATTAGTGATGCGGCACCCGTGCGCGCCATGCGTTTGCATCGATTTGGTGAAGATTTTGCAGTAGAGGGATATTTGCGGGATCCGTATGTCGATTGAGAGTAAGCGGTAGTTCACATACATAGTTGAATGCCAAGTGCTAAATTGCCAAGTGCTAACCACTGAGGTTCTCCCATGTTTACCGGCATAATCGAAGAAGTTGGACAGGTCAACAAGATCACCCACAAGGGCGGCAATCGCCGCTTTACCGTGTCTTCCTCGCATCTCTTAAGAGAGCTCAAGAAAGGCGGCAGCATCGCGGTAAGCGGAGTGTGCCTGACAGCCATCGATATCACGGCCAACTCGGTTGCTTTCGATCTGGCCGAGGAGACCTGGAATCGCACCTCTTTCTCACGGATAAAAGAAGGCGCGCTGGTAAATCTCGAGCTTCCGATGCGCGCGGATGGACGCTTTGACGGACATATCGTTCAAGGTCACGTCGATGGTAGGGGAACATTCATCGCTCTCGAACCCATCCCCGATACGGACAATTACTGGCTGCGGATCGAGATTCCGCCAGACCTGGCGCGCTACGTGGTCTTCAAGGGATCACTTTCGATTGAAGGCATCAGCCTGACCGTTGCCGGCATCGAAGATACGAAGGTCACCGTCGCAATTATTCCACACACGGTTGAGATGACTAACTTGAAATCACTCAAGCGGGGCGATCCCGTTAACCTTGAGGTGGATATGATTGCAAAATACGTGGAAAAGATGATGAAAGGCGACTCGGCCAACAGCTCCCTCACGCTGGAGAGGCTGGTAGAGGCAGGATTTTAGAAGTAGTGATCGAGCTTGCGCAAAGCAGGGTGGAAGGATCAAATCCCGTAGCGTTTCCACAGTCGGAACCAGGGATTGTTTGCGTACATCTCATCGTGCCGCTGGTTCGCGGCGTAGAGATCGGATAGCTGCAGCGGCCTGGTGTCCAGAAGTAAGTACAGCCGCTCTAGCCACTCGATATCCGCGATAGCCTTCTCAAGATTCACTTACAGATGCTCCTCGCACGACAGTACCACGAATGTCTCACGTTTTGCCATGCTATGAAGCCCGCAGTAATGGGTCATTTGCCTCTGTTCCGACGGCCAAGCGGCAGTTGTGCAGATGTTCAAGTCTCGAGCCTGAATCTGGTCTCCGCAAGGTAATACAAGCGTCTCCAGAGCAGACGATTCACGGTCACCACGGTTGCGGCCATCATGATCGTCGAGGCGATCAGCAGGTCGAAATTGCCGCTGTCAGAAGCCTGGCTGATGGTCGCCCCGAGACCCGTCGTAGAAAAAATTTGTCCTTTGAAGTGAAAGTACTCGGCAATGATGCTGGCGTTCCATGCGCCACCCGAGGCAGTCACCAGCCCGGTAACAAGATAAGGAAAAATTCCTGGCAGAATCAATTTTCGCCAGCGTTCAAAACCCAGGATGCGGTTCACCGAGCAAACTTCTTTCAAATCAGTCGGAATAGCCATCGCTCCCGCAATCACGTTGAACAGAATGTACCATTGCGTACCCAGCAGCAGCAGCACGATTGAGCCGATGCCCAGCCCTCCACCCAGGCGAATGAGAATAAGTAGAACGACTGGAAAAAGCGCCGTCGCCGGCACCGAGGCAGCAATCTGCGCCAGAGGCTGGGCAATTCGCGCCAGTTTGGGATTGAATCCGATCCACACGCCGACAGGAATCGTCCACGCTGCACCGAGCACTAGTGAGAACTGAACACGCAAAAAAGTCGCGCCGAGCCCAACGCCCAACTCGTTTACCTCGGGGCGAGTGAGACCCGTCAGCAGAATTACCACGCGCACGACGGCGTAGGCAATCAATCCCAGAGCGGCAAGACCGATAATCCGAAGGACCCAAATCCTCCATGGAGCTTGTGAACCCGGCTCTCGTTCGCTGCTACGGGCAAAGTGTGCCATCAACGATTCGCGTATCGGAATGAACGCCTGTTTGCGCACTTGGCTCAGCATGTGGGAATGCCGGAAAAGATTGAGCACCCACGAATGGGCGACATTCGTGCTTTCCACTTGCTCGACTTTGAATTTTTCCGCCCAAGCAATGACTGGGCGCCACACAATCTGGTCAAGCAGCACAATCACGGTAATCATGGTTGCTACCCCCCACAGGATCGATCGTGTGTCGCCAGCGCTGGCGGCCGTTTGCAGGTACGATCCCAGGCCTGGCAACCGAAAATCGCGGGAGCCGAGTACAAACATTTCGCAGGCCATCAGGAAAAACCATCCGCCTGCTACTGACATCATGGAATTCCATACCAGCCCGATGGCAGCAAAAGGCAGTTCCATCTCGGTCAAGCGCTGCCACCAACTGAACCGGTAAATCTGCGCGGCCTCCCGCATCTCGTGGGGAATGCTCTTCAGCGAAGCGTAGAAGCTGAAAGCCATGTTCCAGACTTGCCCTGTGAAGATGAGCAAGATCGCCCCCAACTCAACGCCCAGTTGGTGGCTGGGAAAAAGGGCAACCATGGCTAGCATGACCCCGGGCAGGAAGCTCAATACCGGAATCGATTGCAGAACATCAAGCAGCGGAATCATGAAGTGCTCAGCTTTTGCATTGTAGGCCGCGATGTAACCGTAGACGAGAGTGAAGGCAAGGCTGAGCGCATAGGCAATCGTGATTCTCAGCAGCGACAATGCCGCGTAGCCGGGAAGCGCGAGCGGACTACGCGAGATCTCAACCGAAGGATTGAACGGACCGAACCAGGTACGACCCACGACCAGCACGCCATAAAACACGGCAAGGCCGGCGGCAAACATGAGCAGGTCTGGCAAGCCAGACTTTTCAAGACGTGGCAAAACCGACCACAGGCGCAGAGGAGAAAAAGCTCGGAATGCAACGCTTCGCTTCATGCGGAAGTTTCCCTTATACGCGATTTCGATGGCATACTCCAAATTTGCATATGAATCTCCGCAACTTTCATCTCAGTTTGGGTTTATATATTCTGAGAAACTGCTGAATAGGTGTCATTTTAAGGAGCGCAAAGTGAAAGCAGCGCGCTTTACCATCGCTGTCATTGCTGTGCTTGCCACGTTTGCCCCGGCGCAGGGCAACGGCACTCCCGCCGGTGGCAAGTGGATGAGATACGAGACCGAAGAAAAAATGACCGGGCAGAAACGGGTTAAGTTTTCACTTGCCGCCGACAATTACTTGGCCAACAGTGACCGCAGGCCGGAAGTAATGCTCTTCTGCGTTGGTGGAAAGCTGAAATTAGCTGACTTCCGCCCCAACTACGGAATGGCTGGGCCGAATCGTGCCAGCTTTTGGGGAAGACCTCAAATGCGCGTCACCGTGCGCGTGGACAACTCCCACAGCAATCACAATTGGAATTGGGTAAACGGTGATTTCCTCGCCATGGATGAGGACACGACTCGGCAGCTAATCCAGGCGAATATTTTTAAGGTGCAGTTCAATACCAGAGAGGGCCCACAGATTGCGGAATTCAGCCCTGCCGGCCTGAACCTCGATCAGGTCCGCCAGGCCTGTGGATTGAAACCGCAGAAACCGTAAGGCTCGCCTATTATCGGTGCTGCTAAGCGACTAAGGACAGGGTGCCGGCCTTATGCGATGAAATCTTCGCTGGATTGGGCGCCAGCCGCCTCTGGCAAGCGGTCCGTCACTTCCGCCAGGGCTGCTAACTTCCCCGCTATTTCTGCCTTAAACGAGCCCGGTTGGTATCGCCAGTGATAGTTGCCGATCTTTGTGCTGGGAGTATTCAGACGAGCCTCGCTCCCTAATCCAAGAACATCCTGGAGCGGAACCACCGACAGGCTGGCGGGCGAAGCTTGAGCTGCGCGGATCATGGCCCAATTGATTCCTTCCTCCAAGCATCCCAGGTAGGCCAGAGCCGATCGTTTTTCATATTCGGTAGCGTGGGAATTCCACCACCCTATGGTGGTGTCATTGTCGTGAGTGCCGGTGTAGACGACCCGATCGGGCGTGAGACGGTGAGGCAGATATACGTGAGCGCCCGGGTCTCCGAATGCGAATTGCAGAACTGCCATGCCTGGGATGCAATGGTTTTCCCGTAGGGCATGAACATCAGGCGTGATGTAGCCCAAATCTTCGGCAAAGAACGGCAATCCGCCTAGCTCTTTTTTCAATTTGTTGAACAGATCATCCCGCGGCCCGTCAACCCAGCGGCCATTGATGGCAGTTGGTTCGCTGGCTGGAATTTCCCAGAACTGTGCGAATCCGCGGAAATGGTCGAGACGGATAAGATCGCAGGTCTGCGTGGCCCAGCGCAGCCTTTGGACCCACCATTCATATCCACGCGAACGCATCACATCCCAGTTGTACAGTGGATTGCCCCAACGCTGGCCGGTCGCGCTGAAGGCGTCGGGAGGAACTCCAGAAACCACTTCCGGCTCAAGATCATCGCGTAAGCGCCACAGCTCACGGTGCGCCCACACATCGGCACTGTCATAGTCGACGAAAATGGCGATATCCCCGACCACGCGAATCGACTTGTGCGCACAATACTGACGCAGAGCACGCCACTGCTCCCAAAAGAAGAACTGAATTGTCCGTCGAATCGCGATTTCCGGTGCGAGTTCAGTTCGAGCGCTGACGAGCGCACTTTCATGGCGGCGCGCCAGCTCGGGCGGCCACTCTTTCCAGCTACGATGTCCGTAGCGGTCGCGCAAAACGTCATAAAGAACGAAATCATCGAGCCACCATGCGTTCTGGCGGCAGAAACCGTCGAAACGGGATCGTGCTTCCATCGGGGCTGATTCGACAAACTTTGCCGCCGCTTTCTCCAACAAGGGCAACTTATGAGCACGGACCTCGTCGTAATCGATACGCCCAATGGACGTGGGAAGGCTGTCCAATTCAGAATGGCCGATCCAACCTCGATCCGCCAGCCGTTCCAGGCTGATCAACAGAGGATTCCCGGCGAACGCCGAAGTTGAGGAGTAGGGAGAATTTCCATTGGCCGGCGGATTAAGCGGCAGAACTTGCCACAATCCCTGGCGCGCAGCCGTAAGAAAGTCAAGAAATTGGTAGGCTACCGGGCCAAAATCGCCAATGCCGCCGCGAGAGGGAAATGAGATCGGATGAAGCAGGATTCCGGTCAAGCGGGGAAATTGCATTTACTTAAACTTCCATTGTGAGGTGCGGTTGCGTTACTCGCCTTCGTCTTCCCCGCCCTGCTGTCTGGTTAGACTCTTGAGCTCTTGCTGATTAATCTTGATCTTGCCGGACTTTTCCATCTGCGCGCGCAAATTGGTCACAAACATCCCGAATAATTCCGCCTGCTTTTGCTGCAAAAGCGCGTCACGAATCTGGTCCCTTTTTGCCGCGAATTCCTGCTCGCTTGGCTCCTGCCTCTCAAGGATGCTCAGGACTACACCGGAAGTATTGGTATCGATTGGACCACTGATCTCGCCCGGCTTCAGGGTGAACGCAACCGCCGCGGGACCGGACATCGAACCAAGATCCGGGACTTGCCCATCCGGGGCGACGAAATCGCTGGTCTTCATGGTCGCCCCCAGCTCTTTCGCCGCTTTCTTCAAATCGTGAGCAGCCTTCGCTCGATCCGAAAGCTCCCGCGTCTTCTGCGCCAGCAACGCTGTGGCTCGTTCCTGTTTGAACTCGTTTTCCACTCGCGTGCGAATCTCCTCGAATGTCGGAGTCGCCGGAGGTTTGACCGCCAGCAAGTTGAAAATCGCATAGCCTTGGGGTAATTGCACTTCATCTGGCGGAGATTTCTCCGGCTCGTTGAAAACCGCGTCCATAAACTGGGCCGCATTGCCGATTCCGGGCAGTGAATCGGTACGACTTACAAAATCTGTGGTCACAACTTGCAGCCCTTTGTTGGCGGCAGCTTTGTCCAGTCCGGAAGTACGCGCCTGATTCAGAACGGCTGCCGCCTCAGCGTCCGCAGCCTGGGTTGCTTTCTGTTGCCTCAGGATCGGTTCGATTTGCGCCTTGACTTCATCAAGCGTTTTCAAATGCGCGTCCTGCTTGTCGTCAATGTGGATGATGTCAAAACCGCCGCCGGCACTGATCACTTGGCTACTCCCGCCTTTGGGGAGCGAAAATGCCGCCTTTTCCATTTCCGGGGAGGGAAACTGACCGCGCCTGACCCATCCCAGCGAGCCGCCATCCTTGGCGCTGCTGGTGTCCTCAGAATATTTCTTGGCCAAATCCGGAAAATTGGCTCCTGCGTGCAACTGCTTGAGAACGTCCTCGGCTTTGCTTCGGGCTGCATCGATGCCCTTTTGGTCCACCTTCCCGTCCGGCCCCGGCAATGGAGTCTTGAAATAAATGTGCCGCAGGTTCACTTGCTCTGGGACGCGATACTCGTCGCGATGCTGATCATAGTAAGACTGCAAATCCGCCTGGGCGATTCTTGCTTCATTCTCAAGTTTTTCCGTATCGATCAGGACGTAGCTGATCTTCCGCTTTTCCGGAATCGAGTTCGCATACGAGGTCTTGTGCTGATCGTAATAGGCTTTGAGCTCGGAGTCCGTAGGATGAATTGTCTTAAGTGTGTCGTCCTTGTGCAAAACTGCGTAATCGAACTTTACTTTCGTATCGTCCTTCTCGAATCTCGACCTCACTTCTGCATCTGTGACCAGGGCACTGTCGGCGATCAAGTGGCGTAGCTTTTCAATGAGGATGTCATCTTTTACACTCTGCTCGAACATCGGGACTGTCAGGTCGGCCTGCTGCAGGCGCTCTTCGTAAGCAGCTTGCCCGACGAAGTTGCCGTTCGGGAAAAATACCTCCGCATAGCGTCCATGCTGTAGTTCCTCGCGTACGTCGGCGTCAGTGGCGTGCAAACCAAGCCGCTTGGCCTCAGCCAGTACCGCGTCGCGCTGAATCAACTGCTCGGCCGCCTGTGAGGTGAAAAAGGGAAGCAGCATGGAAACCTGTGCACCCCCTTTGGGGAACTGCTGTCTAACCATCTGTCGGGCTTGCTTTTGCACTTCCAGGCTGGTTATGTCGTTGCCGGCAACCGTGGCCACGACCCCCCGCTGTGGCGTACCAGCACCGAAGAAGTTGGAGCTGCCAAAGCCGGGGACCAGGGTAATCACCATAAAGACGCAAATGATGGTTAGCAGGCCGCCAAGTATGACCTTCTTGATCGGCCCAGGGGTTTGCAAGAAACGAATCATCTTCCTGTACTCCAGAAATTAAATGGGAAAACCGATTATAAACTAATGCATCTGATCAAAGAGTGGTTGGGCCGTACCCCTAAATCTTTACAAATTGTTACAGAGTGGGCGCGAGATATCAGAGCCGGCGCCGCAGTTCCAAGCCTGCCGCAGCCGCACTTTGGTTTCGGCGAAAAAGAAATAATGTGTGAACCTGCCCGCTTTTTTGATAGGAATCACTGGAAAGGATGATTCGAGCTGTTCATGACCCTCCAATTGAAGTTTGGACTCATAGAATTGGTGGTTTTCATTTTGGCTTGGATGTCGTACTGCCTAGCCCAGAGTCCTGAGCAAGCACCCCCACACGACGCTCAACAAGCAGGCGCTACCTCAAAGGCTGACCCATTGCCGGTCGAGGAATTGCCGGGCATCATCACGGGGACGGTTGTTGATCAAAGTGGAGCTCTGGTCGCCGGGGCCCGGATTAAGCTTGCTGATAGTCAAACCCTCAACAAGGAGGTGCTGTCAGGCCCCGACGGGCAATTCTCATTCACCAACATCGCTCCGGGAAATTTCCAGCTCACAATTACATCCCCAGGTTTCGCTGCGCAGACGGTGTCTGGAGTCCTGCATTCGGGGGAGAACGATACGCTCCCGCAGATCGTGTTGGTTGTTGCCACCAACGTCACCGAGGTGCAGGTCGGCGTCCCTCAGACCGAAGTGGCGCAGGAGCAGATCAAGATCCAGGAGACACAACGCGTTCTTGGCACGATTCCAAATTTCTACGTGAGCTACATACCCAATGCTGCTCCCCTGAACACAAAACAAAAGTTTGAGCTGGCATGGAAAACGGTTGTGGACCCCGTCACCTTCCTCGTGGTAGGAGGGCTGGCGGGCGTGCAGCAGGCACAAAATCACTTCGTCGGGTATGGGCAAGGTGCACAGGGCTATGCAAAGCGCTTCGGAGCCAACTATGCAGATACAGTCAGCGGCACTTTCATCGGAAGCGCCATATTGGCATCACTACTGAAACAAGATCCGCGCTATTTCTACAAGGGAACCGGCCGCGCAACCTCACGGTTTTTGTACGCGGTCGCCAATTCAGTGATTTGCAAGGGCGACAATCGACGCTGGCAGCCCAATTACTCTAACGTGCTGGGGAATCTTGCATCGGGAGGTATTTCGAACCTCTACTATCCGTCTCAGGATCGCAATGGCGCTGAGCTAACTTTCGAAAACGCGGCCGTCGGAATTGGCGCCGGTTCCATTTCCAATGTGTTGCAGGAATTCCTCCTGCGCAAGTTGACACCACACACTTCCAGGCACAGCGCGGCAACCCCGGCTAAGAAATCCATAAACCCCAATTGAAGAGTCCGTGCCGTTCACGCCTCTTCCGGCGGCAACTCGAAATCGATCAAGTTTCCGCGAAAGCCGTTCGTCTTCCAGGCGCCGACGGCGATACCGACTGCCATCCAGATTGCGCCGAAGATTCGGGCTTTGGTGCTGAGATTCCACCAGAGGAAAAGACAGATCACAAAACCCAAGATCGGCGGCAGCAAATTGCCCAGCGTTTTCTTCTCCGCACGAACAAAATAGCGAACGAAAGCCGCACCGTTGACACCCATAAAGGCAATTAACGCTCCGAAATTAAGAAGGTTTGCACCAAGTTCGAACCCGGTAGCTTCCCCGGCAATTGCAGGCAGCACAAATGCCCCTGCCAGGGCGATCACGCCCACGAACAGCACATTGTTCCGTGGAATATGATGCTTAGGATCCACCGCGCCAAAAAACGATTTAGGCAGGGCACTGCTCCTCCCCATTCCGTAAAGCAAGCGCGCCGCGCCAAGCTGCGCTCCCATGCCTGAGCCAAAATTCGCGACCATGAGCGTGAATCCAACGATCACGAATAACGGCTGCCACGCTCGCCCCGCCACATAAGTGAATGCCGTATCGATATTGGGAAACCGCTGCGAGGCCGGCCAAACTAATTGCGCCGCATAAACCTCCATCGCGGAAAGCATGCCGATCACCAGACAGGTGAGCACTGTGGCCAAGAGAATATTTCTTCGGGGATTCTCAGCTTCCTCGGAGAGCGTGGAAATTCCGTCAAAGCCAATATAAGTCAGCACGGCAACGGAGGTTGCACCCAGTACTGCTTTTCCGTTGAACAGTTGCGGATCGTAAAAAGGATGGCTGAAGAACGCGGCTCCGTCGTGGGGGTTTCCGAAAATGAAACGCGCTGCCGCGACAAAAAAGATAGCCACCACTATGCCCATTCCAGTAGCCAAGCCAGTGTTCACCCGGGCGGAGGTTTTCACTCCCTGGACATTCAGAAAAGTAAAAATCCCCGCAAAAACAACTGCCCACGCCGCATAAGGGATCGCGGGAGCGAACACGTGCGCCTGCTGACTGATCCAGATGGTACAGATCATGGGATTCAGCATGTAATCCATGACCATGCTCCAGCCCGTGACATAGCCAAGCGCCGGATTGATCTCCTGTCCAACATACGTGAAAGCGGAACCGGCACTCGGATAAGCACGCGCCATCCTGCCGTAGCTGATGGCTGTGAACAGCATCGCCACCATGGCGACCAGAATCGTGGTTACGACATGGCCATGCCCGCGGTCACTCAATACCCCGAAAACCGACATGGGCGCGACCGGCTGGATGACGATGACGCCGTAAAGAATCAGGTCCCAAAGTGTGAGCGTGCGTCGCAGACGCGGGGTTGAAGCAGTAGGAACTCCCGTCGAAATGGACGATGCCATTGGGCGTATTGGATTCTTTTGTGGCGGAAGTGTCAATACTGAAACGATTTCGTGGGGTGCTCGCCCAGGTTTTGCCTTCTCAGGTTAAAAAGATTCAGACGTGGCTCCCTGTCAAGCTTCAGCCTCAGTCAGTGGGATGATTCATAGTCAAACGCGTAACCGTGCGCCTCATTTCCTGACATGAAGCGAGTGTTGTATTCGAGCAGATAATTCAGATGCGTGTCGTCAAGTGGGAATGTCTTACCTGGGTAGGGATAGACGCCCATTTCGCGAAACGGCAACGGTGTTATGCGGTCGAAGTCATATGCGTAGAAGTCCATATCTTTCTCATAACCGTGGGCTACGTAGAAATAGTCGCGAGTCCAGCCTTGGGGCAACTCTGGTAGTTTCGAGGGATCGAAGTCCAAGGCGACCTCTTCTCCCGATCCAAAGATCACAAGTTTGTCGTCAAATTGTTTCAGTAGCGGGAGCACGTCGCCATATCGTGTGTAAGCCCCTGCCGGCCGCGTGTAAGGTCCTGAGGCGCTGGCCTTCTCGTAGATATAGCTCACATTGCCCGGAGGCTGTCCTTCGATCTTCAAGGGAAAGCCATGAAAGCCAAGCTCAGCGCGAACCAAGGGAACTTCCGCTACCCGAACTTTCTGATTCTGAGCGGTGCGATCAATCAGTATGCTGTCCCAATAAATTTGCAGATTTGTCGAGATACGGATTCGCTGCGTTCCCAGAGGCAATCTGCCGGTCAGGTCAGCGGTCATTGTTTTTGGGCTGCCGGCAGGAAATCCGAGGTCATCCATCACGCGAGTCCATTTTCCGTCGGCTCCGCGCGCCTCGACATAAGGAGCCATGGGTTTCAGACCAGCCTGATCGGCTGCATACATCCCGGTTGCGCTGAAGTATTCAATCTCGCCGTGCATCAGCAGCCACAGAGGCCCCCCGTGATAGGGCTCACCCAGATCCAGTTCCAGGCTGTGCAGTTCGGTAAAGCCAGAAAAGGGCCGCACCTGAAAATGCCCAACATAACGGTGCGCCGACAGATCAGGCAGGATGTTATGTCCATCTTCATCCCAGGCACCCATAGGCGGCCGCGCATTATGGCTGAAAACAATCTTGAATTCAGGATACGGCGGATTACTGGCGAAATACTCGTTGGGGTAAACCTCGAGATCAGCTGGATGATCAACTGCCAGCAGCTTGACCTGGTCCAGATAAACTGCCTCCTCCAGCGGCTCCATAAACCGGAAACTCAGCTTTCCATCTTTCTCTCGGATCACATCGCGGCCAATTTTGAGGTATTCGGTGGGACGGGGGATATTGCGCTGCCCAGGCCCAACCCAGTGCCCTACGACTCCTGCGCCGAGCATGTCAGCGGCAAATTTGTATTCATGACCGTCCCAGACAAACAGTGTGGGGCAGGAGCTGCCGCGGCGATCGATTTCCGTGAACTTGTGCTCCTGGTCGGCGGCAACTTCGACTTCATCCTGCAGAATCCCTGTGGGCCAGAGCATGCGGACGACATCTGCTTCTTTCGCTTGACCGAGGCCGACAGTCAGGTAGGGCGAGTTCTGACCAAGGTAGCCGTTCGATCCGGCAATTTCAAATTTCTGGCGATTGCCTCCGGAGAAAACCTCGACTTTGGTTCCGATCGCGCTTTTGTTGTCTGCGAGTCCTTTTAGATTCAGGCGAAGCCAGTGGTTCTGATTTCCGCCGTCGTTGCGGAGCAAAACCGCCGGACCGTGATTTTGAGTGATGAGCAGGTCGGGAGCGCCGTCGTTGTCGTAGTCACCGACGATTACAGCGCGCGGATCTTTGAGATTAATTTTGTCGAGGCCGACATCGGTCGTGACATCTTTGAATCCGTCCGGCCCAAGGTTGCGAAACAGCCGCACTTCGCCCTTGCCTTCTTTAGTCTCGCCAACGGCCACGAGATCGACCCATCCGTCGTTGTCGTAGTCGATGGCGGCGATGCCGAAGGCGGCCTCAAGATCATTTTTCGGCAGCGGGACTGAACGGAAACTCTTTCCATGGTCGTTATGCCAAAGCGTTAAAGCTGTCACGCCACCGAAATGTGTGGTCGCCAAATCCATCCATCCGTCATGATCAAAATCGGCAATGGCAACACCGGTATTACCTTGCATCGCGTTTTTGTCCCAAGGTTGCCGAACGATAAATTTCCCTTCCCTTGGGTTTTCGAAGAGGACGGGGTCGAGGCCGGGCACGAAAAAGTCGACGGCGCGGTCATTGTTGTAATCGGTACCCAATGCAGTCCAGTGACGTCCCTGCCCGGTGACTCCCTTCTCCTCGCTGACGTCGGTGAAGGTACCGTTTCCGTCATTGCGCCATAGCTCATCATTGACCGGAGAGCCGCGGTATTCTCCTTTTGCGGAGCTGCCCAGAAAGAGATCGATATCTCCGTCGTGGTCATAGTCAATCCACGCTGGGATGCGTACCGATCCGTTTGGCTTCACCGGCAAATGCTCACTGGCATCTTTGAACGTGCCGTTCTTTTCATTGTGTAGCAAGGCGACCCGTCCCATGAAACTCAGTGCCAAGTCAGGATACCCGTCGTTGTCGTAGTCGCCAGCGCTGCAAGCGATCGCGTGGGACTTGGGATCTAGTCCCGCCTTGGCGGTTGCGTCTTCGAACTTGCGATGCCCGAGGTTGTGGTAGAGCGACATTCCCCCTTGAGCGCCATAGTCCGTAACGAGTAGATCGACTCGTCCATCATTGTCATAATCGAGAAAACAGGCGCCCGGGCCGTGGAAAAATTGTGCGTCGCCGGGCCCGGCGTTCACTACCAAACCGGCCTCTTTCGTTACATCCGCAAACCGCACTTTGATCTGTTCAGGCACTTTTGGCGGGGCGACCGGCGATTCCTCCGCCAGCGAATATTTGCCCTGCTCGCCGTAAGCCAGACTGATCGGCGTCCCCAACTTGTTTTGCGTGATGTGCTGAAAGCGCGTCAGGTGTTCGCGAGCCTGGGTGAGATCATCAGATTGCTGGTACGCACGAGCAAGTCCGAACTCGGCGGAAGCATGGAATGCATTCAATCTCAGCGCATGTTGGAACGACTCGATCGCCTGGGGGAATTGTTTGTCTTGCGTGTATGAAGCGCCAAGGAAATACCAGGCATCCGGATCATCGGAGTCGATTTCCGTAACGCGTCGAAACGCATCCATTGCCGGCTGCACATCCCCAGTATTTTTGTAGAGCAAACCGAGGTTATCCCACGCGTGGGCATCGCTGGGATCGCGCTTGACCGCTTCCTCAAGGATTGGCTTGGCTGCATCGATTCGGCCCAGGTTCAAGATTGCGATCCCTTGATTCACTCTGGCGATCTGCAGCTTCGGATCAAGCGCAGCAGCTTCTTCAAAATTCTTGAGAGCCTTCTCAAAGAGCTGCTGGTTCATATAAGCGGCGCCAAGATTGTTCAGCCGCGCAGCTTCGACACTTTTGTCTGTCGGCGAGGAGTTCTGAGCAACGACCGCGAACAGCGCCGCAGCAGCAAGGACGATTACTAGCCAGATTAGCTTTCGTTGCGCCATGCGAAAAACCAGTTAACCACAGAGG
>DASPRY010000049.1:0-27318 GCA_035624215.1 Terriglobales bacterium | reverse complement strand
CGACACGTGCGAATCATCATCGAGTGCCCGGAGAGTGATTCTCCACTAAGAGGCCGAATACATTTACGCGGACTGAGCTTCGCCAACTTTAAACCTCTTGCAGTTCGCCGGCGGACCATACATTGAGTGTAATCGCCTGATTTCGACACCTAACAGCAAGTCGCAGATTTTAGGGAGGATTGCCTTGGCCACGGACCTGGGGATCCCAGTGGCAATAACCCAACAGAGTGACGTTCCGCCAAGCGTCAGTTACGCGAGCGGATCGCCGAACAACAGGACTTCCGAGGAAATCTTGAAACCTCTGTCACTGTTCCGTTCAAGCGCAGCAGAGTGGCGATCAAATGTGCTTAACAAGATCGCCGATAGTTGTGAAGCGCCCATCGCCGTTTGGCCCGGCACTGCTTTGCGCATCTTGATGATTTGCCGGGCAGCCTTTCTCGCCGCGCTCCGCTGAGGAGTTCTTGCATCTCGGACACGCGCGGCGGTGGACCAGGTCCTCTAGCTTTCGGCAACGCGCGGCTCACTGATAGGCGCGCCGGCCGGCGAAGGTTGTCTTGCCGGGAGGAGTGCAAGCAGCGTGACTCCAATCACGCCAAAGATCACAATGTCCTGGGGGCTATCCTTCCTGTGCATTCCGTGCGCCACGGCCTGTGCCGACATGATTGTCATCGTGAACCCATGGGCAAGGCTTGACCACGCCCCATAGGCGATCATCAAGCGATGCTTGGCCGGCTGCTTAACGGCCACCAACAGACAGACCCCAAGCGCCGTGTTAAGGCTCAGGAACATCGGCATAACGTCGTTATGCCCGTTAAGCCAACTAGAGTGCCACAGAGAGTCGAACAGGAGATAGCCCCAAAAACAATAAAACAAGCCCACCAACACCAACACTACCTGTAAGGCGCGCTCACGTTTCATACCGTCCTCCGTTTTGGAACTTCTTGCGAAATTGCTTCGGCCCGTATTCCCACCTAATGCAGCTGGTGTACCGAAAAGATGAGTGCACAAGTAGCTGAATAACAAAGGAGAATGGCGGTGCTAGGAGGATGAACTGGCTTGCAAGGTGTTCGGTTCCGCAACACGGATGTCCGAGAGAGAACGTCTGACCGTACACGGATAACTGTTGAGAAATCTCCATATCACTCAAAATGGCTTTCGCCAGGGGTTTTGAGCGATAACGCCTGATTTCGACACCTATCTCGTTGAGGGACGGCGGACTTGTGCGATTCCTGGTTTGCCTAAAATCCAGTCCACAGCCATTTGCGAGTGCAGTAACGTAGTGTCGAATACCGGCATGCTCACGTCTTCTGGCCGGATGATCAGGGGAAATTCGGTACATGCCAGAACAATGCCTTCGGCACCGCGCTTCCGTAGTTCTTCAATCTGTTGAAGCACGTAGGTCTTGCTCTCAGGCTTGAAGATTCCCAGATCCAACTCTTCCTGAATGATGCGTTGGAGTTCGCGCTGCGTCACCGGAGAACTCGGCACAATCGTCTCGACCGCGTAGTGCTCCTTCAGCCATTCACCTATGAAGCCGTCCCGCATCGTATAAAGGGTTCCGATGAGCCCCACTCTCTTCAGGCCGGCTTTCTTAATCGCAGCTCCGGTTGCATCGCCAATATGGAGAATGGGTATGTCTACGTTCCGTGCGACCTTGGCATAGACCTTGTGGGGAGTATTAGCGCAGAACACAATCCCCTGAGCGCCACTTCGGCGCAGCTGTATTGCCGCTTGCGTGTACAGCGCGGCTATGCCTTCCCAATCATTCGCCCTCTGAAGATCATGAATCTGCTGTAGATTCATGTTGTACAGAATTAAAGGCGGACCCGTGCTGTTCCGGTAGGCCTCATTGACTGCTCGGTTTAGATACCCGTAATACTCCACTGTGGAATACCACGAGGTTCCGCCGATCAAACCGAGTACCTTCATGTCGGAAGGAGGAGGCAGTTGAGGCGGTTGTGCGAAGAGTACCTGTGACGTACAGAAAAGAAACAAGAGTAGAGCAGTTCTCATTGGCATCCCCACTCCTTCTGCTGTGGCTTGGAACGAAGATGCGCCAGCCGCTTCGAGATCATAGCACCCTTGATGCTTGGCGTAATATCGCCATCACACTCGTTGACCGCGGCCTATAGCATGAGCTGTGGGCCCGGCGTGCGGGCGAGATCTTCAGGTGGGACGAATCCCATCCGGCCAGTAAATCGTCCAGCCGTGCTGGCGGGCGGTCTGCTCCAGGTCGGGATTCGGATTCACAGCAAAGGCATGCCCGGCTACGAGAAGCATTTCCACATCCCAACGCGAGTTGCCGAAAGCCGCATCAGGAATTTTTCCAATTACATCTCGTATTGCCTTGGGCTTGCCATCTCCGCTGGGCACGCGCAGTAAATGGTCCGTAACCACGCCATTTTCAACTTCTACCGCCGCCGCAAGAATTTTGTTTTCCGCAATTCCGCAGTGCCTCATGCCAGCGCGAATCACCCATACGTTAGTCGAGGAGACCGCCCACACGTCTGTGCCCGAGGCTTTTAGGAGCTGTATCAGCTCCCGCATCTCGGAAAAAATCTGGTTTACAAAATTCTCATCGAAGTATTCCGTAGCAGCGCTTTGTACCTGGACTTCCGGCAGCCCGCGATGCAGCGTCACCATCTCGGCGCACATGGTGTCTTCATCCACTTTGCCTGCCTTGTACTCCGCATAGCGCGAACGCGCCCAGCGTACGATCTCCGGTGACACCAGGCCGCGCTTTAACTCCCAGTCAAAAAATCCTTCGCCGGCGTCGCCGGCCCATAACGTGCCGTCGCAGTCAAAGACGGCAATTTTGGGTTTAAGACGCAGAACCGATTGCATAAAGTCGCTGGCTTTTACAGAAACTGGTGTGGTCACGAGCGGTCCGTTCCGATGTTTTTCACCGTGCCGGAGTGTTTGATGACAACGCTGCATAATCCTGCGGCGTGTCCACATTCAGAGTAACAGCAGGATCGTTTAGTACGATGTATTCAATATGTTGCTGATGTTGGTGCTCAATGTCACGCGCGCTTGCTGTGGGTTCGGCTTTCAAGAACGCTTCCATCATTTCCCGCGCCACCAGAAATGGATGTCCGTGTTTCCCTTGATATTCCGGCACGACTGACCACTTATCGTGCGCTCTGGTGGCAAACGCGTCGCACAGTGTTTGCAGGGTAAGCGGGTTTACTGGCGGGCGATCGACCAGCGTGATAATGGCGGCGTCCCGGCCGCGATTCAGCACTTCCTGCAACCCGACCTGAAGGGAACTGAACTGGCCACGGTCCGGCGCCGGATTTCTTGCCACGGCTGCTCCCTGTGCGTAAACCACCGGAGCAATATTGGACGCGTTGCTGCCCGCGACCACGATGACCATCTCCGAAAAAGCATTCAGAGACTCGATGGCTGCGGAAAGAAAGGTCTGTCCCGAACCTCCAGTTCCGCTTCCCGGGGGCCATGGCAGTAGCGCCTTGTCCTTGCCCATACGTGAGGATTCTCCCGCTGCCAGAATTACTCCACACATACTGGGCACGCCGAACATGAAGCGAAGATAGCAGAAACCCGAGTTGAAGTCAGTGCGGGCTAACGGGGCAACCTTCGAGCGCGATAGGGGAGGCGCCGGTATAGCTGATAAACTCGCTGCCCATGTCACGGAATACAACCAAATTGCGGGACGAAGCGTAGAACGGCTGGCCGCGCTGAGCGACGGTATTTTTGCCGTGGCGCTCACCCTTCTGGTGCTGGATTTGCGCATTCCCGCGACCGAAGCCGTCCACAGTGAGCACGACTTGTGGCGCGCCCTTCTCACGATGTCGCCGCAGTTGTTGATGTACATGATGAGCTTCCTCACACTGGGCATTTTCTGGGTTGGCCAGCAGACACAACTAAACCACCTTGCCCGCTCCGACCGCAGTCTGTCCTGGATTCACCTGGTATTTTTGTTTGCGGTTACGCTCACACCATTTTCCACGCGGCTGCTGGCCGAGTTTCCCGCCTACCGTGTGGCGCTGCTCATTTATTGGCTCAACATTGTGCTCTTGGGCGCTGCTCTCTATTTCAGTTGGGTATGTGCCACCGGAACAGGGCTGGTGAAGCAGGACATGCCGGCCGATGTCCCTCGTGCTGTCATGCGCCGCATCGTGATTGCGCAATCCTTGTACGCATTCGGGGCGTTACTGTGTGTGGTGAGCACTTACTGGAGCATTGCATTCATTGTACTGGTGCAGCTCAACTACGCGATCGCGCCACGCATTCCACGGCGCTCGCGGTCCTGACGCTGGCTACGCCATTAGCGTTTGGGGTTTTCCGGCATTTCGAGATCACCGGGCACAGTATCGGCGGTGGACGGGTGTGATTTGAACCAGCTCATGTGAGGCAAGGCGCGTTCCGCGTGCCGGCGTACCGCAATCAACTCAGCAGTAATGGCTACCGCGATTTCTTCCGGAGTGATGGCACCGATATCCAAACCGACAGGCGCGTGCACGCGCTCGAACAATTCCGGTTTCAGACCTTCTTTGACAAGCTCTCGAAAAATGGTGATGGTTTTTCGTTTCGAGCCAATCATTCCCACATAGCGGGCCTGGGTTTGCACCGCCCAACGCAGGACGCGCATGTCATCACGATGACCCCGCGTGACAATCACGATATAGGACGACTCGTTCGGCGCCAGCTTCGCCATGGCCTGGTCAAAATCCTCGGCAATCACATCCTTCGCGTCTGGAAAGCGCTCGCGATTGGCGTATGCTTTGCGGTCATCCACCACGATCACGTCGAAGCCGGCGTTTCTGGCAACCTTGTAAAGGTTTACAGATACATGACCTGCACCGAAAACATAAAGTAACGCTGGAGGCAAGACCGGTTCGATAAAGATGTCCAGCGTTCCACCGCAGACCAAACCGGTATCGTACTTGGGATCTTGATTCAGATTAAACGTCAGGCTGCGAGGCTTCTCGGTCTCCATCACTTCGCGGGCAGTCTGCCACACCTCGGCCTCGACGCAGCCGCCGCCGATGGTGCCAGCGATCGAACCATCGTCGCGCACCAACATCTTGGCGGTCTCAAACGAAGGGATCGAGCCGCGCACATTGACGATGGTTGCCACCGCGCCCCGCCGCCCTTCCAGCCGTAATTTGACGATCTCCTCGTAAATATCCATTAGGTAGATTATTAGGTTCTCGCCGGGGCAAGTCAACGGAGTGGAACGGCCCGGTGTTACTGGAGGTTGCGACTGCGAAAGATACTAGTCGGTAGCTTGGCCTAGTAAATAGTAGTCCCTGGCGAAGATGTCATCCCGATGCGCCGTGCGCGAGGGATCTTACGAAAAGCGCAGAACCATTACAGGCGCACGCGGGACTGACGGTTCTGTTTACGCCACTTACAGTGCAAGCCGCCGTAGGATCCCCACCGGCTAACGTGGTTTCGGGATGACATGCCGGGAGTGGACCGAGAGCCCAGCACTTCTTGGGCAAAGCCCTACCCGGTATATACTCTCGTCCCTGACGCGAGCTAAGCGGTACCATCTCTGCCGGAGGATAAAATGCGCTCCTGGTCTGCAAATCGCCGCGTCATCGTAGTAGCCTGTGCTGTGTTCCTGTTTTGCGGCTTATGGTCTCCTGGTGAGACACAAGAGGTTCCCGTGGGGCACGAGCAAGATGTAGAGGGTCGATCGACACGGAAGACGATTGACCAGTTCAATGAGGTGTTTAACCGGCACGATTCTGATGCGTTGGCGACCCTGTTGACCGAAGATACGGTTTTTGAGGACACGTCGCCCGCCCCGGATGGCCGCCGCATCGAGGGCAAGTCCGCAGTCGTTGACTTTTGGCGTGGATGGTTCGCGCGCAACCCCGACGCACGCTTTGAGGCTGAGGACGTTATCGTTAGTGGGAATCGGGCTGTGGTGCTCTGGGTTTATCGCAAGGTGCGCAATGGACAGCCGTGGCACCTTCGCGGCGTCGATGTCTTCACCGTGCATGATGGAAAAGTGGCCGCAAAGCTTGCTTACGTGAAAGGTTAAACCATGTCGATCTTCCGCCTGGAGACGATGTCATGAAGGCCGTTCGGCTTCACGAGTTTGGCGGTCCGGAGGTCCTGCGTTACGAAGACGTTCCCGACCCGCAGCCGAGGAAAGACCAGGTTCTGGTTCGCGTCCGAGCCTGCGCCATGAACCATCTCGATCTCTGGGTCCGTAAAGGGCTTCCCGGAGTCAAGCTGCCGCACATTCTGGGCAGCGACGTTGCTGGCGAGGTCGTCGAAATCGGCGAATATGTAAGCGGCTTCAAATCCGGGCAACGCGTGCTACTGGCGCCAATGCATTTCTGTAATCACTGTGCCAAATGCGTAGCGGGGTTGCAGAACCAGTGCAGGGAATTCACGGTTCTCGGCAATCTGGTTGATGGCGGTAACTGCGAGCTGATGGCCGTGCCTGCGGTAAATGTGATTCCCATCCCCGACGGTTTCGATTTCAATCAGGCAGCGAGCGTACCGCTGGTTTTCCTGACTGCCTGGCACATGCTGGTGGGCCGCGCCGGAATTCGCCAAGGGCAAACAGTGCTGGTGCTGGGAGGCGGTTCCGGTGTCGGAATCGCCGCCATTCAGATTGCCCAGCTCTTCCACGCCCGGGTGATCACCACCGCCGGCGATGAAAAAAAGCTGGAGAAAGCCCGCGCGCTGGGCGCCGACCATGGCATTGACCACTACAAGCAGAAAATCTCGCAAGAAGTGCGCAAGATCACCAACGAAGAAGGCGTCGACATCGTGGTGGAGCACGTCGGCGCGGCGACCTGGGAAGAAAGCATGAAATCGCTTAAG
Source organism: Terriglobales bacterium (assembly GCA_035624215.1). Taxonomy (GTDB): domain Bacteria; phylum Acidobacteriota; class Terriglobia; order Terriglobales; family Acidobacteriaceae; genus JAFAGX01. Next base: position 20,508 of record DASPRY010000049.1, on the reverse strand, counting down.
CCCGGCGGCATCATCGTGACCTGCGGCGCGACCACCGGACCGAATGCGGCGTTCAACCTGCGCTTCGTTTTTTCGCGTCAGCTTTCCTTTCTCGGTTCTTACATGGGGACAATGGGGGAACTGTATGAAGTTCTTGGCCACGTTTTTGCCGGCCGATTGAAGCCGGTCGTGGACCGCACATTTCCCCTCAAAGAAGCACGCGCCGCCCATGAGTACATGGAAGCCAGCCAGATGTTCGGCAAAATCGTGCTCACGCCGTAGGAATCCTTTATTTTTTCCCCTTGCCCGAACCTCCTCCTGCTTTGGATGACACTGTCTGCACCGTATTCTTGACCAAGTCAACTACGAAACCATCTACGCGCTTGGTTGCGGGCGCACCGCTGACAGCGTAGGGAGCCGAGAAATACGTTCCCGCGATCTGGTTCTTACTCACCTCCAGACGCAGAAAACCAAAGTTGTCCTGGTCGTATTGCTCCAGGGTTAGGCCGTTGCCGAGCGGCAGGGGTGCCTTCGGGTAGTTGCCGTTGATCTTCTGCAGTTTGCCGAGATTGGTGTAGCCGCCGGCTCCGGCCACAACGTAAGGGACTTGAAGAATGCCCTTCGGGCCTTTGAGCGTCTTCGTGAACCGCTGATAATTGTGCACGTGCCCGGAGAGCACCAGATTTGGATAGCGATTAGTCGCCTGGAAGCTCTCCAGCAATACCTTGTCTACCACGGTGCTGCCGGAATGTTCGTCATCTCCCGAAAATGCGGGGTGGTGAACCGTAACGATCAAGGCAAGGTTGGGATCAGCCGCCTTCAATTCACCCTGGAACCAGTTGATTTGGTCTGGATGAAATTCTCCTTGGTCTTCGCCGACATTTGAAAACAGTCCCAGAATCGTGGCGAACGGCATGGTGAAGGTCCAATAAACATTGGGCAAGTTCATTTGCGTACGCTCGGAATTTGTCTTCAGTGATCCCAGTTGCGCCGGGTTTTTCGACATAAAGTTCTTGACCCAGCCGTCCAACGGATATTTGTTAGGGTCGACGGGCCCATCCTGAGGATCGTCAGGCTGGCAGTCGTGATTGCCGGGAATGGCGACGATGAAACAGGGATAGTCTTGATACGTTTCGTAAAAGTTATTGCCATACATGTCGATGTCGCCGGCAAAGTAGACCACGTCGCCAAGGTGGTAGAGGAAAGCAGGTTTCTTGTTGTCCGGCGAGTTGTTGGCGTCGGTGGTCATCATCGCCGCGACGAAGTCTTGCTGGCGGCCGCGAAAGTCGCCGGTGTCTCCCACCGTATGCAGGACGAGGACGCCATCGTTCTTGATCTGCTGAACGTCGGCCGCGGTGAGCAGTTGAGACAAGTCGAAGCGGAAAGGAGGATTGCCGTTCGGTGGCGGCAGCGGTTGAAACGGATAGTGCGGCAACTTCTCCTGGTCCGTTTGAACCGTCAACTTTGATGGTGCGATGGGTGGATGGTAACTTTGCCGTCGGCTGGCGCCGATCCCTGTGTTGAAGACCTGCAATGTACTCATAGAAATCTCCTTGGAAGAACTTCTTTGCTGTGAGCCGTCGGGCAGGGCCAGAAAGAATTGTGTCAATGCTCAGAGGCACCCACCAGCGGCTCAAACTGAAATTTCGCGGGCTAACGCCGCAGTCTTTGTGCTTGCACCTAATTAGGAAGGGAACCCAGAAACACCCGGGGGGAAAAATCGCAGACAGTTTACCGGAACATTGTGGGTTGTCAAGCGCCTTCACCGTTTGGCGGAGAGGCGCTGCCGCTGATTTGAGAGTCCTGGGTCTCGACCGTTAGAATAGAACCAGCATGAATGGCAAGGGCGTCAGCTTCGGGCCATACGTCACTATCGAAAACGGCAAGCGCGTGGTGAAGGAGCTTACCTACGGCAATCCCGCGCCGGAAGGTGTTGTGCTGACCACGCTGGACAACGCGGTGAACTGGATGCGCAAGAGTTCTATCTGGCCGATGACTTTCGGCTTGGCCTGCTGCGCCATCGAAATGATGTCGATGGGTGCGTCGCGCTTCGACATCGCGCGCTTCGGCGCTGAAGTCTTCCGTCCGTCTCCACGGCAATCCGACCTGATCATTATCGCCGGGAGGGTCTCGAACAAGATGGCCCCGGTTATCCGCCAGTTGTGGGAGCAGATGCCGGAGCCGAAGTGGGTAATCTCGATGGGGGCTTGTGCAACCTCGGGCGGCGTATTCAACAACTATGCCCTGGTACAGAGCGTGAACCAGGTTATTCCCGTCGATGTTTATGTCCCCGGTTGCCCGCCACGCCCGGAGCAATTGATCTACGCCATTACCTTGCTGCAAGAGAAGATTCAGAAAGAGCGCGGAACCATAAAACGGGCACTAAATCTCATATCAGATGAGGCCCCAACCAGTCCGGATGTTCAGCCACACTCTTGACCTCCCTTGTGCGAACCTTCTGTAACGTTCGTCCCCATTGACCCCGCAAATACTCCGACGTAAGATTCACTCAATGTCAGGGCCGTAGCCCCGATACTGGCCCACGGCCAATTTCGTCAGTGAGTGACCAGAGCGAAGCTTCTAGATTGAATTCCCGTATGCAGAAAAGAGCTGGTTTTGTTGGACGCCGGGGTGAACGCGGCCAAACCATCATTCTGGTGGCCGTCTCGATCGTGAGCCTGCTGGCGATGGCCGCACTCGCGATTGACGTGGTGACTCTCTACGTTGCCCGTTCGGAGATTCAGCGCGCCGCCGATGCTGCAGCCTTGGCGGGCGCCAAAGCAATGGCTGATTCGGGGATAACCACCCTTCCGACCTCAGACCCTGCATTCACTTCGGGGAGCGTCCAGACTCTGGCTCAGAGCATGGCAACTGCCGCCATCACAGCGGTGCTTGCCTCCCCCAACAATTCGGTCGAGGGATTCAGCGTGGCTCCCGGAAGCCCGGCCTTCAATTTCTCCACAGCGCCCGGCTCAACTCCCGTCAACGACCCTCACGTGACGGTCACGCTGCAGCAAACCGGACTTCCGACGTTTTTTGCTCACATTTTCGGCACGAGGTCGGCGACAGCAACTGCCAGTGCGACGGCTGAGGCTTATAACCCCGCCAACACATCGAGCTTCACACCGGTGGCGCCGAAGAGCGTTAAGCCATGGCTAGTGGCAAATATCGACCCGAACACATCGCAGCCTTTTGTGAACCCGGCCACCGGCGCGGTCGAGTCGGGGGTCATAGCGAACCCAGATTTCTGGTTAACCGCGGATTGTCAGGTTGGTTTTCATCACAGGTGTCACCTGGCAAGCAACCCAAACCCGCCGGGCCTGATTGGTTCCCCAAAGGAGCTCCAGTATCTTCCAGCGGTGGTTACGGCGAACGCAGCCAATGTCTGCCAGTCCTCTTGCGGGTCAGGCAACGATTATGAGAACAGCATTGCGTGTTCTGATATGAATCCCTACACTTGCGGGGGCGGTAGCCCAAACGCGCAGTGGGATATGACGGACCCCGTTAACCCGAACGGTCCAGCCAGTTCAGCTGCGCAGACCACTGATGGGGTGGAATGCCTCATACATGCAACAGGAACAGGGACAGGTCAGGGACAAGACACGATAGTCTTTGGGTCATGGCCCACGAACCCCCTGCAAGTAAACTCCTCGGTCACTGCAAACCAGGTGACCACAAGCAGCTCAATCGTAGCGATTCCGATCATCGACGTTACCACACCTGGCGCATTTAGCCCCGCAGGTCCTGTGACCGTCATTGGATTCCTGCAAGCATTCGTCGAACAGATAAATACCCAGTTCAACCCCAACGACATCCAAATCAAGGTCATGAATGTGGTGGGCTGCAGCCAGACCAGCAACGGAGCTCCAGTGATCCAAGGGGGAAATGCCTCATCCCCCATTCCGGTTCGCCTGATCACGCCGCCCTAGCGGAATTGTGGAAGGCTGACAGAAATCCTCAGAAGTTAGCGACCCTTAATCGAGATTGGCAACCGTGGCATTGGTCTGGATCGTGCTCAAGAGAAAACTGCTGCCTGGCGAAATCAGTTGGAGCACATTGTTGAAGTGCCACTGGTAGGGATACTGAATAGTAACTCTTGTGCACGGCGCATAGACAGGAGTAATTCCGCCGTAATTGTTCAGGGTCAATGAGCAGGATGGTGTCGGGAGGCCTCCGGTCGCATCACGCGCAATGGTTAGCGTCAGGGTTCCTGCGCAGCCATTGCCTGCCGCAGTGTAAGACCATGGCGGACCCGAGCCGGGGATTGCGGCGCCGTTCAAACCGCAATCATTGATCCTTGCAGCCAGCAGATAGGAGTCCACCAGATAACGGATTGCATCCACCGAAGGTGGAGCTCCGCACGTGGTGCAGAGATCGTTGGTTGGTTGCGCCGCGCCAAAGCGGGCGCCTTCGCGGGCTGCGTTGTTGAGTTCCTGCTTAAGGTTGAATGCGCCGCCGAAATCGAAGATGCCCACCACCAGCACAATCAGCAGGGGAAGCGCCACAGCGAACTCTACAATTGCGGCGCCGCTTGCAGGCTCAATTACTGCGAGAGCGCGTCGAACGGCCGGCCATTTGATTGCCGCCCGCATCAGTATTCCCCGGTCATCTGCACGTCGGCAGTGAGGATGATTTGCTGATTGTTCAACGAGGTAAAGGGCAGCCAGAACTGATAGGGATATTGAAAGGCGACGGAAACTCCGCAGGCAGCAGCGCCTCCATTGGCGGGAGCTGTGGCGAGCTGCACGTTGCTGCAGATATTTATGTTGTTACTTGAGTTGCAATTGGATGCTCTGGTCCCGCTGCAGAAATTGAGGCTCGGCGTGTAGGACTTAATCTGCCCGGGATCCACGCTGGAAGCCTGCAAAGTCTGGGTAACCACGTTCGCGACAGTAGCGCTGCTCTGCGCGGTGTTGCCGCAAGTGCCGCAAGTTTGTGCCACATAAGCCCGGGCTCCTTCGCGGGCTGCGTGATTGATGGTCGCGTAGATATTGAACGCCCGGCCAAACCAATAAATCCCTAACAGGACCATCAGCGCGATGGGCAACACCAAAGCGGCTTCCGCGATCTCCGACGCGCGGTCGTTGCCCAACAGCTTTCGTATTACCCCGATGTTCATGGGATTTGCGGTTGCGAAGTACCGATTTTCACGGATTTTCACACGGCCCGCCGTGCAAGTCAATGTAACCGACGAACTAATCTAATTGGTGGAAAGGTTCGCTTCTTGCGAGGGGTTCTTCTCATGACGGGCCCGGGACAGTTCTTCGAAGCCAGCCAACAAATTATCGGCACAGCCCAGGCAACAGGAACCGCTAAGTTGCCGGAAACTGGGTTCATCGCTGTCGATTTCGTATTCCAACCATGCCGGTTTGAGGCTGCACAGGGAGCAACACTGCGGCTCTTGGCCGTGTGGTGTACCGGAAATCAGGAAGAGTAAACTGTCAGACACGATACACGTACCGCTTGCGACAGCATACAGGTTGGAGATAGAGCGCTGCAGTGACCTTCGTCATTCCAGCTTGTGATGAATCGGAGAAAAGCGTCTAATCGAAAACTACGGTCTTATTTCCGTAAGGCAAAATCCGGTTCTCGATGTGCCAGCGCACAGCACGGGAGAGCACCACTTTTTCCAGATCGCGGCCTTTCTGCAACAGGTCCTGCAGAGAATCGCGATGCGAGATGCGCGCGACATCCTGCTCGATAATCGGGCCATCGTCGAGCACTTCGGTCACGTAATGACTGGTCGCCCCGATCAGCTTCACACCTCGATTAAATGCCTGATGATAGGGCTTCGCGCCGACAAAGGCGGGCAGAAACGAGTGATGAATATTGATGATACGCAGCGGAAAGCGATTAACAAACTCATTCGAAAGAATCTGCATGTAACGCGCCAGCACCATGAAATCAAAACTGCGGGTGGTCACCAGTTCAAGAATTTTCTTCTCCGCTTCAGCCTTGTTGTCCTTCGTAACCGGAACCACGACGAATGGAATAGCGTAAAAATCTGCGACGGGCTGGTTGTCGGGGTGATTGGAAATGATCAGCGGAATATCGCAGGCCAGTTCGCCAATTTTGTGGCGATAAAGCAAATCCACCAGGCAATGATCGTACCTGGAAACCAGAATCACCATCTTGGGCCGGTAATTTGAACGTGCCAGGCGCCACTGCATGCTGAACTTTTCCGCAATCGGAGAGAAGTAGCGCGAGAAATCCGAGAGATCGAAGTTGAAGTCGGTGGCATCGAATTCCACACGCATGAGGAAGAGATTGGATTCTTCATCCGCGTGTTCATCGGCGTGCAGGATATTGCCGTTATGCCGCAAGATGAAATCGGCGATGCTTGCCACGATGCCTCGGGTATCGGGGCAGGAGATCAGCAATACAGCAGAGTTTTTCATTTCGCAGAGCCCGACTCCGTTGGCGTTGCTGAAAAGTGATTCTACTTCTTCAATTCTTTCAGGATCTCGCGGGCGGCATTCGCACCGGAGGCGCCAGTCAAACCCGAGCCGGGATGCGTTCCGGATCCGCACAAAAACAGGTTTTGTATCGGCGTACGATAGCGCGCCCAGTCGAGCAAAGGCCGCATAGTGAAAAACTGATCCAGCGCCAACTCGCCATGGAAAATATGGCCGCCAGTTAAGCCGTACGTGTCTTCCAAATCCTGGGGCGTAACGATCTGATGCGTGAGAATCAGTTCCGGCAAATTCGGCGCATATTGCGCCAAGGTCTTCACGACGGTGTCTCCCAAGGGCACGCGTTCGGCTTCCCAGTCACTATTCTTCAGATGGAAAGGCGCATACTGCGCATAAATCGACATCACATGCTTGCCGGGAGGTGCGAGCGACGGATCAGTCAGAGAGGGAATTGTCGCTTCCAGGTATGGTTGGCGAGAGAAATTTCCGTACTTCGATTCGTCGAAAGCGCGCTCCAGGTAGTCGATTTCAGGGCCCATGTGAATGCGCCCGCGCAAAGCCTCGGAATTGCCATTGATCCCGGTGAAATGGGGCAATCCGGACAATGCAAGATTCACCTTGGCGACGGTGCCGGGCATGCGATAGTGCTGCAGCTTGGTTACAAAGTCGGGTGAAAGGTGAATTGGATCGACCAGCTTCAGGAGGGTGCGCTTGGGATCGGCATTGGAGATGATCGTCCTGGCCTTGATCTCATCCCCTGTCGAAAGCACGACCCCGGTGGCTGCGCCATTCGAGACAGAAACTTCGATGACCTCGGCATTGCTGCGAATCTCGGCCCCGGCGCGCTGGGCGGCAGACGCCATGGCCTGCGTGACCGCACCTAAACCACCTTCCGCGAAGCATGCCGCACCGGCAGGGTGCGCATCGGCGGCGGCACGCATCAGAAGAACCAGGCTGCTGCCCGCCGACCACGGTCCCAGGAATGTGCCGAAAATCCCGCGAGCTGCAACCGTGGCGCGTAGCAACTCAGTTTCAAAATATTCGCCGACCAGATCCGCCACTGCCATTGGCCCCCAGCGCAGCAAGCGATACATGTCTTTCTTGCCCAGCTTGCGCATGGAGCGCCCGGTCTGCAGCATGCTCCACAGATCATTGCGGCTCGGGTGATCGATATCAGGAGGGGCCATCGCCAGGGCTTCAGCGATTACTTTGCTGATCTTTTCCAGCGATCGCTGAAACTCGGGATACTTGGACGCATCCTTTTGCGAGAATTTCGCAACCTCCTGCGTGGATCTCTTCAGATCGTTATACAGGGTGAGGGCCCGGCCATCCGGCGACAACGCAACTACAGCCACTTCTGGCGTGATCAGCTTCAACCCATGGCTCTCAAGCGCCATGTCGCGGACTACATCGGGCCTCAGCGGTCCCGCAGCGTGGGCCAGAATCGAGCAGCGAAAACCGGGGTGAAATTCCTCCGTAATGGCGGCACCACCGATTTGCAGACGCCGCTCCAGCACCAGCGGCTTGAATCCCGCGCGCGCGAGATAGAAAGCCGTAACCAGCCCGTTGTGACCGCCCCCGATGATGACGACGTCGCGAGTGACGGCCATACTCACGCAGCCCCCTTAACGTCTTTCAGTATCTCTAGCGCGGCCAGACGACCGGGCGCACCCATAATTCCGCCGCCCGGATGCGTTGCCGAGCCGCACAGGTAAAGATTCTTGACCGGAGTGCGGAACTGCGCGTATCCGGGAACTGGCCGAAGGAAGAAAAGCTGTTCGAGCGAAAGCTCACCCTGAAAAATGTTTCCCTCGCTCAAACCCCATTCGCGCTCCAGATCCAGGGGGGTCAACACCTGTTTGTGAAGAATAATGTCCTTTATGTTCGGCGCGTACTCCGCGATCGTATTAATCACGTTGTTGCCAAACGCTTCTTTCTCACTGTCCCAGTTAAGCCCGGGCCGCAACTTATAAGGCGCGTACTGCACGAAGCACGAAAGAATGTGCTTGCCCGGTGGCGCAACTGATGGATCAGTCAATGTGGGAATCACCATGTCAATATATGGGCGACGGGAGAAGTTTCCGTACTTGGCGTCATCGTAGGCCCGCTCCATGTACTCGACGCTGGGCGAGATAGAAATGGCGCCGCGCAAATGAGCGCCTACTCCCGGCATGCACTTGAAGTTGGGCAAAGCGTCCAGCGCCAGATTTACTTTTCCGGACGAGCCGCGAAACTTGTATCGCCTCACTTCTTCAAGAAATTCAGGCGGGAGGTGCCCATTGTCCATCAAATTAATAAACGTCTGTCGCGGATCGACGCTTGAGGAGATCACCTTTGCACGAATCTCATCGCCGTTCGCCAGCACCACGCCTCTGGCCCGGCCGCCTTTCACGATGATTTTCGCGATTCCGGATTGGGTGCGAATTTCCACTCCCGCCTCGCGTGCCGCATCGGCGATTGCATTGGAAATCGCTCCCGTCCCGCCGCGAGCAAATCCCCAGGAGCGAAATGCACCGTCGATCTCTCCCATGTAGTGGTGCAGCAGAACATAGGCCGTGCCCGGTGAGCGCACTCCCAGAAACGTTCCGATGATCCCGGAGGCTGACATCGTGGCTTTGAGCACGTCGGTCTCGAACCATTGATCGAGAAAGTCCACGGCGCTCATGGTCATCAACTGCACCTGGTTATATTTGTCATCGCTCGCCAGGCCTTGAAAGCGCCGCCCGATGAACAGCAGCTTCATCAGCTCTCTGGGATTCAGAGTGGCCGGATCAGGCGGCACCATGCCGAGGATGGGCTTTACAAATCGGCACATCGCCTGCATGGCTTTGCCGAACTCGTCGTAGGCTTCGGCATCCAGCTTCGAATGACGGGCAATTTCCCGGTGCGTCTTGCCGTGATCGTTCACTCGCCACAAGTAATCGCCGTTGGGCATCGGGGTGAAGGTTCCGTCGAGCGGAAGAATTTCGAGGCCGTGGCGCGGGAGGTCGAGATCGCGAATGATTTCCGGCCGAAGAAGCGATACGACATACGAGCAAACCGAAAACTTGAAACCGGGAAACACTTCTTCCGTGCAAGCCGCACCGCCCAGCACGTGACGGCGTTCGAGGACGAGAACTTTTTTACCAGCGCGCGCCAGATAAGCGGCGTTGACCAGGCCGTTGTGGCCTCCGCCAATCACGATCACGTCGTATGTATTCGCCATGAGCTCCTAGCCTGTAGGTGAGAATGCTTGCGTGGGTCGGACACTCTTGTCCGACAGGTACTAGCGCCAGGCAGGGATCAGAGTCCGCTGGGCAGGACGGTCCAGCGGCGGATAGCGCTCCAGGGTGATGGCATAGTTAGATATTCATCCAAGCGAAACGTAATTGTACTCTGACAGGCCTTACTTGTCCTTGTCCGATTTACGGGGCACGACCGAATTTGGAAGTGTTGAATGAATTGTAGGAACTGGATTGGGAATAAGCTCCTCGCCAATTTCTCGTACAATCAGGGCGTTCGCGTTCAGACGGGGTTCGTACTTGGCGGTCTGTCCGGTCGTAATGGCCACCGTTTGGCACGTCGGGGAAAATGCCATTGCGTGCACGCAGACGTCGTAAAAGCCTGGTATCAGTTCCATCGAATATTCCCCTTTTGCATCCGTCTTAACAGCAAACTCGAACACTTCAGGTGTCGAGAAGTCCCCAGCACGTGCATGATTCCAGTAGATGGAAACGTGGGCATCCCTTATTGCCGCTCCTTCCGAGTCCCTCACGTTGCCAGCCAGCAGTCCGTTGAGATCCTCGCACCAAGCTGGTGCGCTGAGTACGATAACGAAGACCACAAGCAAGTGCGCCCACTGCATGGCTCACCTCCAAGACGCAAAACCCATAATGCCATATATAGCCAATATCTCACTCGGCGTCATCCCGAAGCCCCCGCACTTTCACCAGCGGGGCGAGGGATCTCACCGCTATTTTGCGACCGGCCCGGGCTTGTTCACTACCCTGCCCGGTTGCTCCTGATGCGTGCCGCTGAATATAATCCGCCTTCGAGCTGTTCCTCTGTGCTCTCTGTGGTTTGAGAACTCTTTAACCGCATAGAAACAGAGGAAGCAAAAAAGAGGTCATCCCTTGCCCATCGGAACCGCATTTCACGAACGAACTTTCGCGCTTTGCCAGAGCCTCAACTACCGCGAATGGTCCGGGTATTACACGGTCAGCGTCTACGAGGTGCATCACGAGCACGAATACAATGCCATTCGCAATGCCGCGGCGCTGATTGACATTACGCCGCTCTACAAATATCTCGTCACAGGCAAAGACGCCACGAAGCTCGTGAACCGAGTGATCACACGGGACATCAACAGGGTTGCCGTCGGCCAGGTCATCTATTGCTGCTGGTGCGATGAAGATGGCAAGGTCATCGACGATGGCACCATCACCCGTCTTGAAGAAAATAAATATCGCTGGACCGCCGCCGATCCCAGCCTGCGCTGGTTTCGCCAGAACGGCAACAACATGGATGTCCAAATCGAAGATATTTCGGAGAAAGTTGCGGCCTTGGCCTTGCAGGGCCCGACGTCGGGCAAACTGCTGAAATCCGCAGCCGAAGCCGATATTGCCAACCTGAAATACTTCCGTATGACGCGCGGCAAAATCGCCGGCGTGCCGCTGGACATCTCGCGCACCGGATATACCGGCGACCTTGGCTATGAAATCTGGGTGCCGTGGAATGATGCCGTAAAAGTCTGGGATGCGCTGATGGAAAAAGGCAAGGAGTTCGACATTCACGCCGCCGGCATGCTGGCCTTGGATGTCGCGCGAGTTGAGGCTGGCTTATTGTTGATCGACGTTGATTACATCAGTAGTAAGAAGGCGCTGATTCCATCCCAGAAGTATTCGCCCTACGAGTTAGGCTTCGGAAAAATGGTGCACCTCAACAAAGAGAATTTCGTGGGGAAGAGCGCGCTGGAGCGCGACCAGAAGCAAGGCGTCGCGCGACAGTATGCCGGTCTGGAAGTCGATTGGACTGAAGTCGAACAGCGCTACGACAAATTTGGTCTCACACCGGCCGCGCCCACCCAGGCCTCGCGTGTGGCGGTTCCGGTCTATTGTGGGGAGAAGCAGGTTGGCAAGGCTACAACCACCACCTGGTCGCCGGTCTTGAAGAAAATGATCGCCCTCGCCAGCGTTGATAGCGATCACTCAAAGCTGGGCACGCGACTGCAGATGGAAATTACGATTGAAGCCATACGTCAGAAGGTCACGGCCAAGATCGTGCCCATGCCCTTTTTCAACCCCAAGAGAAAGACGGCAGTGCCGGTGTAACGTGTAGCGTGGACGGCCGAGTGTCAATTTTCTGAGGGTGCCAAACCCTGGGCACCCGGCGCGACGAACTTTTCGTAGCATTCGGAGCAAAGCCAGTCGCGGCCGTTGGTGTAGCCGATGCCGCGCTCGGGATCGGCTGGCGACTCGGACAATTCCCAACGGCAGATGATGCAGTGATCTTTCTTCCACCCTTCTTTGACCAACCGGAAGTTCGCGGAATCCTTGGCGAGATCCAAATCGAAGGAGACGCAACCGCTTCTGATGTCCACTGCAATGTCGCGTGGCTTCCAAGCGCTCTTGTGCCAATGCCAGTTGTACTCCCGACACTGTTTGACGGCGTCGTGGACATAGTCAGCATTCCAGCGGTAGCCGTGAATCTCAACAGCTCCGATTGTCTTGCCCGGTTGAACTGCGCCAGGAACGGGGTAGCTTTTACCAGAGAACCAAGGCGTCGGTAGTTTTGAAATTTCCTCACGTAACTTTTCGATGTTGGCTCCGCGCTGTGCCAAAAGCTCGGCAGCGGGATGCTTTCCTTCGCGGAGTAATCCAAGCAGAAGATGTTCTGTGCCTATGTGTCGATGAGACAGACGGTCTGCCTCTTCGGCAGCGAATGAAAGGGCTCGCTTGCCCTCGTCGCTGAGCGGCAAGTCCCCGCTAGTTGAGGCCGAAGAAGAGGTTTTTGTATGTTTGATTACTTCCTGGTGAATGGATTCGTAGCTGACTTCGGGCAGCACTCGCCTGAACAGAGCTTTGTCTTCACGCAAAAGTCCCAAGAGTAAGTGCTCGGTCTCGATATAAGAGGAGCTAACCTGACTTGCCTCGTAACGAGCGAAGAAGATGGTTCGTCGGGCTCCCTCCGTGTAGCGTTCAAACATCTTCTTTACTCCACAGCCTTGCCGCTCCGCTTCCAGTACAAATACCCTGGCACGCCGAGCAGCACAATCGCCGTTCCCCAGAACGCTTCGCTGGGCCGGGTGATGATCGTGTTTAGCGTCCAGGCGGCGCCAACCAGAACGTAAATCCCCGGCAGCCACGGATACCCGGTGCAGCGGTAGGGGCGCGGTATGTCAGGCCGCTTCCAGCGAAGGATAAAAAGTCCAATCACCGTTAGCGTGTACGACAGCACCATGCCATAGATCACGTAGGTATAGAGCTGATCGTAGCGCCCGCTTACGGTCAGAACCGCTGCCCAGACTCCCTGTCCGATGAGGCTGAAGGCCGGAGTACGCCACTTGGGATGGATGACCGCCATGCGCTTGAAGAAAACGCCGTCCTGCGCCATCGCCAGATACACGCGCGCCCCGGCCAGTGTGCAGGTAGCGGCTGCGCTAAAGCAGGAGATCGCGATGGTGGCGGACAGCAAGACCGCAGCCGGTGGCGAAAACAACGCCGCGGCGGCTGCGTGCGCGATAGTTTCATGTTTGGCGACTTCAGAGAGCGGCATGGCGTAAACGTAGGTGACGTTCATGGCGATGTAGATCGCGCCCACCGCGATGATGCCGAGCACCATGGCCAAAGGCACATTCCGTCGCGGCTCCTTGACTTCGCCGGCCACCCAGGTGATGTAAACCCATCCATCGTAGGCCCAAAAAACCGCGATCAGAGCGATGCCCATTGCTGAGATGAAGTGCGCTGGGTTCAAACCCGCCGTGATGCTGGAGCCGTGCGGATTGAAGTTGCCCCAGTCGCCTTTGCCAATTACCACACCAAGAGCGACGAATGCCGCCATCGCCCCGAACTTCGTCCAGGTGGAGACATTCTGCAGCAGCGCTCCCCAGCGAAGCCCGACAACATTGACATAGGTCAGCACCGCGATGAGAACCAGGGCAACCAGATGAGCGCGAGTGAGTGTGATGCCCAGCAGCGAGAGCACAACGTGCTGTTGCGAAATCACTGGCACGACCTCGCCCGTATAGGCAGCCGCAGCAACAGCCAGAGCGGCAATGCTTCCGCCATTGGCAACGCTGAACAGCATCCAGCCGTACAAAAATGCCACGAGGTCGCCGTAGACCTCTCGGAGATAGACGTACTGGCCACCGGAATCGGGGAACATCGATCCCAGCTCGGCGAAGGCAACGCAGCCGAACAGCGAAATCACCCCACCCAGGACCCAGACGCCGAGAAACAGGACAGGCTGGGGCAGCGGGCCAGCGATGTCTTTCGCCGTGAGGAAAATTGACGAGCCAATGATGCCGCTCACCAACAGCAGGACCGAATCCAGCAGCGACAAGCCGCGAACCAGGGCGGGCTGAGCTTCAGATTTCGTGCTCTCCGGAGCTTGAGCTATGGTTGGCATCTTTCCCGGTTATCCGATTCCCAATTCATCGGGCGATTCGAGCGGCGTTCCGCAGCGCCGGCAAATGATCGCCGAGCAATCGCCACAAATCAGGGGATCAGCTACCTCAACTGCGCACTTGGGGCAATACAGCGGTTCTGGCGTAGGTTCGGGCGGGGGCTGGGGGTTTGAGGCCATGAGGAAGCCAAATGCTAGCACAGAAAATTCTTTCCGGTGATAAGAGTTTGTGTGGGGCCGGACACTCTTCTCCGTCACACCGGCAGCGGTGCATAGCGCACATCTAAGGAGCATTCGGTGAGTTACACTTGCCCATTCATCTGGAGATACGCCATGCGTCATTTTTGGTTTCTCATCGTGGTTTTGTCGCTTCTTGCGCCAGCATTCCCTCAGAACAGGCGTCCTTTCACTTTCGAAGACATGATGGCTCTCAAGCGAGTGGGCGAGCCGATTGTGTCGCCGGATGGGAAATGGGTTATTTTCAGCGTGGTCGATGTGGATCTCGCAGCCAACTCGAAAACACCTCACATTTGGGTTGTGCCCACTGCGGGCGGAAAAGAGCGGGAAATCATCTCTGATCAGTACGCCGACCGTCCCCGCTGGGCACCGGACGGCAAACGGTTCGCCTTCGTTTCAATCAAAGAAGGCGGATCGCAAATCTGGATTGCCGATTTTGACGATGCCGCGGGCACTGTCACCCGTGTTCACAAGCTGACTTCCATCGCCACCGAGGCGGAGGGCGAGCTTTGGTCTCCCGATGGCGAGAAGATTCTGTTCAAATCGGACGTCTATCCCGAATGCGACGGAGCACCTGCGGCAGAGCTGTCTTGTAATGAAAAAAGACTGCAAAGCGCAAGAGATTCCAAGGTCAAGGCACAGATCTTTACCCACCTGCTCTATCGCCATTGGGACGCCTACAAGGAAGGGAAGCGAACTCATCTGCTGGTCGTTTCTACGGAAGGCGGTCCGAGCCGCGATCTGACTCCCGGCGACTACGACGCGCCGGTGTTCAGCCTCGAAGGGCAGGATGACTATGTGTTTTCTCCCGATGGCCAGGAGATTTGCTACGCCTCGAACCACGATCCCGAGCCGGCGATTTCCACCAACAACGACTTATTCACCGTGCCGGTGAATTTTCCGGTTGACGCCACCTCGACTCAGGTCTTGTCACAGACGAAAGACATTACTGCCGAGAACAAGGCCAGTGATTCCACGCCGCTCTATTCTCCGGATGGAAAATACATCGCCTATCGTGCGCAGCAGCGGCCTGGATACGAGAGCGACCGGTTCCGGCTGATGCTGTACGACCGGAAGACAGGGGAGAAAAGGAACCTCACGGAAAACTTTGACCATTGGGCGGGATCTTTCGCTTGGGGTCTTCGGTCGTCTTCCATCTACTTCGTTGCCGAAAATGCCGGCCAGTCCTGGATTTATCAAAAGATGCTGGATGGGACGAATTGGAAGAAAACTCCTGGCTACCATCCGGACAGCGACGTTCTCGAGTTGGCACGCGGGTTCAATGATGACCTGGCAGTATCTGCCACCAGCCAAACTCTGTTTTTCACTAGTATGTCTCTTCAACGGCCCGCCGAGATTCACTCGCTGCCTATAGATTCCTGTTTTTATGCTCCACCGCTGTGTGACGGGACGGGATTTCCCCACTTCCCCTTGAGCGAGGGCTCGTCGATGACCCTTGCCCACGTGAATGACGCGCTTTTCTCTCAAATTTCCATGTCCCCGCTCGAATCTTTCTGGTTCGTCGGCGCCCATGGCGACAAGGTCCAGGGCTTTCTGGTCAAGCCGCCGAATTTCGATCCCAACAAGAAATATCCCGTGAAATTCCTCGTCCACGGCGGGCCGCAGGGCGCGTGGGGAGATGACTGGAGCTATCGCTGGAATCCCGAGTTGTTCGCAGCCAACGGCTACGTGGTGGTCATGATCAACTTCCACGGCTCTACCGGCTATGGCCAGAAATTCATCGATGAGATCAACGGTGACTGGGGTGGGGCTCCATTTGAAGACCTGATGAAAGGCCTCGACTACGCCCAAGAGCATTATTCGTTTATCGATAAAGACCGCGAATGCGCGCTGGGGGCGAGCTACGGCGGATACATGGCCAATTGGATTCTCGGCCATACCAATCGCTTCAAATGCATCGTCTCGCATGACGGCATGTTCAATTCGACTTCCGCCTGGGGCACCACTGAAGAACTCTGGTTCAACGAATGGGAGTTCAAAGGCACTCCCTACACCAACCGCGCGATGTATGACAAATGGTCGCCGCACCTGAGCGCCACCAGTTTCAAGACTCCAACTCTAATCATTCACGGACAGCTCGATTACCGGCTGGACATCTCGGAAGGATTTCAGCTCTTTACCACGTTGCAGCGCTTGGGCGTGCCATCGAAGATGCTTTATTTCCCTGACGAAGGCCATTGGGTGCTCAAGCCACAGAACAGCCAGCTCTGGTACAAGACGGTGAACGATTGGGTGGATCTGTGGACGAAGAAATGAGGTTTGTCATCCTGAGCGGAGAAGATCGTTCGCTTGCGAACGGTCTTGGCAGTCGAGAGCCTGCCCTGAGCGAGCGAAGCGAGTCGAAGGGGACCTGCCGTGGTCGAGAGTCACGCCATTGAAATCTCCACGTACACGTTGTTCTTGCTCCAGAGAAAGGGAACTCGGGCAAGCCAGTATTTGCGCTTCACGGCGTCTCGAGCGGCAGGCCATTCTTCCGGCGGCAGGATGCGCGCCGTGGCCTCGAATTGCGGGCCGCTAATTGCGCCACGCATGGTGCAAGGTGCAATCCGCACTCGAGGATTGTTGCGAATTCGCTTGTATTTTCCCGAATCGTTGCGGGTTTTCACGTAGAGCTTGCCGCCGGCTTCTCCGAACCAAACGGGAGTGGGAACCGCAACGCCGCTCTTCCGGAAGGTGATAAGGCTGATGTATCTCTGGCCGCTAATCTCAGGCGGAATGGGCATGAAAGCATTCTACTTGGGGGCGGGCCGGCCCGCCCCTTCGGCTTGCCCGGGGCAGGCTCTTCGCGGTTTTCGAGGGGTGGGAGACGCCGGAACGACGGGTCCCTCGACTGGCATGGCGATTGGCTTTGCCAATCGTCATGCATCGCTCGGGATGACAAACAGGAGGTTGAGAATTACGCGCTGGCTTTATCGGTGAGCGGCAGCGGCTCGGCAGCACTCGCCGCAGGGTCCAGATCCAGTTGTTCCTGTCCGCTGAGGGCGGAGACGCGTCCGCGGTAGGATTTCAGATGCGTGGAAGCTTTGTCGAAAGCCTCTTGCGCCTTGGTTAAACTCCTGCCGACGTTTTCAAACTGGCTCTGGAAGAAATCAAACGATTTCTGGGCTTTAGCTAATTCCATCCGGCTCTTTTCAAAGCGTCCGGCCATTTCGTACCACTTGTGTACCAGTGCGATGGTCTTCAACGTCATTAGCAGGGTATTCGGCGATACCGGAAAAACGTGCTGCTGATTGAGCCAGTCGGCCAAGTCGCGGTTGCGGATGGCTTCCATGTAGAGCGTTTCGCTAGGCAGATACATCAGCGCGATGTCGGTCGTGCCATGCTCGGGCTGAATGTAAGCCTTGATACGCTTGGCTTCTGCCTTCATCACGCGTACGAATTCGCCGCGGGCTTCTTCGATTTCGCTCTCGTCCGTGCTTTCGAAAAGCGCCAGCACTTGCTCACGCGGAAATTTCGCGTCGATCGGCAAGCGTTGATCGGGGAAGTGGATGATGGCATCGGGACGGCCGCCGCCTTCGGGCAGGGAGGCCTGCATCTCGAACATATGCGCCGGAAGAAAATCAGCCAGCAAACGCTCCAGGCTGGCTTCGCCGAATTGCCCGCGCAAATGTGGCAGCTTGAGGAGATTATTCAAATCATTGATGGAATGGCCCAGGGCACCTACTTCCCGGAGCTGTTCTTCGGCCGCTCTCAGGTGTTGCTGTACTTTCTCGAATTGTGCGAACCCCTCCTTGATATTTTGATCGAGTTTTTGCTGCACCTGGTCGGTGATCGCCAAGAGCTTGGCATCCACGCGGTCGCGAATCGAATCCAGGCTCTGCGCGGTTTTTTGGTTTAAGCAATCGAATTCGGATTTTAATTGCGCGGTAGTCAGCGCAAGCGAAGAGGTGAGCTCGGTGCGCGCCTCCGCCAACCTTTCAGACTGCTCGTTACGCCCGGCCTGGAGCTGCGACTCGACCGCGCCGCGAATCTCGGAAAAGCCAGCCAGCAACCGATCCGCGACCTGCTGGCGGAGATCGCCCTTGGTTTGCTCCAGGCGTTGGGCCATATCGGCGGTCGCCGAACTGAACTGACTTGAGAGAGTGCGCTGAAGCGATTCAGCACCCGACGCAAGCTTAGTGAGCTCTTGTAGTTGAGGAGAATTGTTAATTTTCTTCTGGAAACTTAATGCCAGGGCAATCAGCACGCCGTTCAGGACCAGTACGAGCACAAGCAGAAACGCAAGCAACGCCAATGGAATCCCCTTTTCAATTATCTTTAGCCGGATTCTAGAGGGGATCGTCTCAGAAGCAAAGCAGTAAGTTGGAGTCGCTCGCAGAAGGGAAGACCAAACTTTTAAGACACGAAGTTCCGAGGCTGAAATAAGGTGCTGAGCTCGACCTTGCGGTCGGCGCTGCAAATAACGACGCGCATGCACGTGGACACCGCCAAGACGATTGCTGGAGCATAGTCCGACCAGATCGCCTTCGCGAGAAGGGAAGGGCGCGGGAGAGGTCCGTTGTCCGCGCTCGTCAATATAAAATATGTGGCTTAATTCGGCGGCCCATGGAGTTGAAAGGAGAAACTATGAAACGAATTACTTTTCTGCTGGTCGCAGTGATGGCCGTGGCTGGCGTTGTCGCATCTGTGGCACCCACCGGTGGGCATGCCGATGAACAGGCCTCCCCGATCTACGGCGTCACAATTCCGCCCGGGTACCGCGATTGGAAGTTGATCGCCGTCAGTGAAATCGCAGCGGGTGACAAGAGCCAGTTACGCGCCGAATTCGGTAACGACATCGCCATTAAGTCGTTCAAGGAAGGGAAGCTTCCATTCCC
The DNA here is from genome assembly GCA_035624215.1 of Terriglobales bacterium. GTDB lineage: Bacteria > Acidobacteriota > Terriglobia > Terriglobales > Acidobacteriaceae > JAFAGX01. Next base: position 1,439 of record DASPRY010000049.1, on the reverse strand, counting down.
GGACGGCGCTATCGTCGTCGCACAGCACTGGACGAAGGAATCATCACCTGAAAACGACAAAGTACTGAGCCTCATTCCAATGGTCGCCGGTCTCAACAGCCCGAAATCCTTCATTCCGGGGTCGTTCATAAACGTCCAATTCATGGTGAAGGACTCGAAAAAGTACGCGGCCACCGGCGGTTGGGGGTTCGCTGACTTCAAGGACGGCAAACCTGGTGACGAGGCGCTGCACAAAACATGCTTCCCCTGCCATCAGCCAGCCAAAGATCACGACTTCGTCTATACCCATTACGCCCCGTAGTGCCAGCCATAGGCCTTGCGAATAGTGGCAGATTAGTGAAAAGAGCACTCATCCGAGTGGTCAAACGAAGATCGGCGAATGTCATTGGGATCTATCATCAACTGACGATAACTTCCGAGTAGCCGACGAATCTAGACTTGGAGAGCGTCTAGTGGGGTTCACCTTTTGGGGTATGCGGTGAAAATGTAATCCTTAGAGGCCGCTAGCGTGTGGCATGCGGCGCCGCACTTAGCGTCGTGCCCCACCGGAGGCTTACTGGCCAGCGTGGCTGGCGCGAAGGTCCCGGATGCCGCGTCATAGTCGAACATGGCGTATCCCCAGCCGTGCGTGTCCGAGAATCTCTTGCTGTCCTTCACGATGAACTCGACCTCCGCCAGGTCGCCGGGCACTGTGTCCGGGGTCTTCTCGGAAAAAGGGGCATCGGTTATCTTTTTCGGTCTCCACTCAAGCTTCACAATCTTGGAACCGTCGGGGAAGGGCTTGCCATTGCCGGGGATGCCGTCCTGGTAGGCTTGGATCATCACGGGATTGGCGAGGATCACTCGGATCACGTTTGCGGCTTCGGTGAGGCTGGGGCCGACGACCTGCCATTGTTCGTATCCCCTAATTTCAGAGAACGCAAGCCCGCCCGGCACCTGCAGAGTGTACTTGTCCTGCTTGTCCTGCGCGGAGATGGACCTGCCGCCCGGGACGGCGAGCACCAGCGCGACAATCGCCATTACCCCGCATAGAGTTGTCTTCATGGCTCGTTCCTCCGCGAAGGTTTGGAAGTTTGCGACTCGCTCCGATTCAGGGCATGAATCATAGGTCACAGTTGCCGCAGATCGCGACGTAATGATTGATGGCTGGGTCGGACTGAGTTCTTGACCCTAACGATTAGGAGCGAGCCCAGGTGGGAAAGCGCAAACCATCCACGAGAGCGAAATGGCGCTCTTCTACGAGTGCATACAGGAGTGTGCTCAAAAACGTGCTTGACACCGCCGACATTGTTAGAGATCGCGATTTATCGCCGCGAAACCTCGCGCTTGAAGCTTGGGCCGGCTTACTCCGCGGTATTTCCTGGATGGATGCATGTAACCAAAAATTAACAATCAACACGGAGTACACGGCTGTCGCCGCAGGGTAAAATTATCAGGCC
>DASPRY010000022.1:0-30395 GCA_035624215.1 Terriglobales bacterium | reverse complement strand
TCGCGCCGACCAGAATTTTTCTACGGTACCGAAGTGCCTCGTCCGCACGGGCATCCGTCACCGAGACCTCCGCGAAAAGGCCGCCAAACCTATGATTTCAAGGGTCTCTGCGAGAAGCGTCGACAGGTAGGTTCGTTGCCTCGAGCTAAACTCGTTCCAGCTCGCGAAGCGTGCGCTCGTTCAGCACGTTTCCGGTGTTCAAGGTGGACACCGGCTCGAACAGCAAAATCCAGCATTCCCGGTCCGCCACCGGACGGTGCTCGACTCCCCGCGGCACCACGATGAATTCACCTTCCTCGATCCACACATGCCGGTCACGGAACTCCATGCGGAAGCGGCCCTTCACCACCAGGAACATCTCGTCCTCGTTCTCGTGGTGATGAAAGACAAACTCGCCCTTCAGCTTGTCGAGCTTCACCTGTTGCCCGTTGAGTTCGGCAGCGATATACGGCTTCCAGTATTCGTGGATCTGGGCAAACTTCTGCGCGATATTGACCTTGTCCATTTTGTTGACCTCAAGGAGATGCTGCGCTGCTGGATTTTAACTCCCTAGATGCAAAGCTGTAGAGGAAGTTGCAAAAGGTTCCGCACGGATCGGAACTTTGCAGGCGAACCAACCGTCCGCTCTGAGCAATCGGCGACGCGATCCTTTACGACGACCCTTGTTTTTCGCTGAGCACGATCGAGGCGCTCTCGCCGCCGCAGCTTTTTTCTGGATCGTAGGTGGCGGAGCCCTCCGCCTTGCCCTTGCTGGCATTGAAGTACAGCAACTGGCCCTTCACTTTTTTCGGCAGTCCTTTGAATTGGGTTTTTCCATCAACGTTGGTCGCGGCCTCCAAATCCAGCAGCCGTATGCCGGCAAATCCGTACTTGATCTGGACGCGGATCCTTGCGTCATAAACCGGGGCCCCGTTGATGTCTGTCACCGTGAACGCCACCGAGCACGGCCCCGCCTGCCCGTCCATCACCGGTACTTCATGCGGATCAGGCATCGACTGGTTCTGCCCAATTGCAATCAAGCTTCCCGCCAAAACAATTCCACCTAGAAAAAAACCATTTCCGCGAACCAGCCTGATCATCGAAGTTCCCTCTCAAACTGCAGGACTCAGATCAAACACTAACCATCTTAGGCGGACTCTGTTCGGGGGCCAAGCGAAGAAAGACGAATTTTGTGGCAGCGAACTTAACTGGTGAAGTGGCGCCGCTACTTCCTAGTCGCGGTCGCGGGAATGTTGCTGAGTGTACTTTTCCAGTTGGTCCTCGTATACCAACTCAGCGTGCTCCTCGCAGCTCGCATCGCCGTCAACCACGCGAGTGGCAGGCCTGCCACAAATGATGCAAACTGAGGAACTCTTGACGTCAGCATCTGACGCCGGCTGTTTGATCTTCACTGCTTTAGATTTCACAACTCCCTCACAATCGATATTCCGATGCCGGTTAGAAAGTCCTTTTTCCAGATGCGCGAGCGCCCGGTCAGGCTGTTATTGCGTGCAGCTCCGGTTCCAGCTTCGCCGTCAGCTTGATGGGCACATCAAGAGCGTGTGAGATTGGACACTTGGTCTTCGCTGTCTTGCACGCATGTTGGAACTTTTCCTGATCGTGTTCCGGAAGTGACGTGGTCGCGCGCAGTTCAATACCGGTGATCTGCCAGCGGCCCTTGTGTTCTTCCAGGGTCAGCTCCGATTCCGTTTTCACAAACTGGGTACGCACGCCAAGCCGGGCTAGCTCTTGCGTGATGATCAGCGACATGCAGGATGCGACCGCCGCCGCCAGCATTTCCGCCGGGCTGGTGCAGGGCTCATTTCCGGTACTCGACCCAAATGAGTACAAAGCCTTGGAAATAATGCCGCTTGTGGTCGAAACCGATCCTTCGCCCGCCGCCGGGCTGCCTTTCCAGATCGCGGTTGCGCTGCGAATCATAAATGCCTCCAACTCTCTGATTTCCTTATAGCCTTCTCCCGCAAATCGCGCTGTGATTTCTGTACCCTAAGAAAGTGACTGCCATCATTTTTGTAAGTGACCTCACACTTTCGGCAGCGGCTAAGCGCTAGAATTCTTTATCTCATGCGTGTCATCCCGTGCCTTGTCCTGCTTCTGGTGTTTCTGGCTTTTGCCCAAGTCCAGCCCTCGTCCGCTCCGGCCCCAAAATTCATCGATGTTGCCAAACAGGCTGGGCTCCTCGTTTCTCACATTTCCTCCGTTGAGAAGCATTACATTGTGGAATCTATGAGCGGGGGCGCCGGGCTGATTGACTGCGACAATGACGGCAAACTCGACATCATCACCGTGAACGGATCGACCGTCGAACGCTATATGCAGGGCGGCGATCCTATGATTACTCTCTATCACCAGGACGCTGGCTTCAAATTCACCGATATCACAAAATCCGCCGGTCTCACCCGTAAGGGCTGGGGCATGGGCGTCGCAGTTGCGGATTACGATAATGATGGCTTGCCGGACATCTACGTTACCGGTTACGGTGGCAACGCTCTTTACCACAACTTGGGCGGATGTGAATTTGAAGATGTAACCGAGAAGGCCGGGGTGGCGGGCGGCGGGTTCAGCGCCGGCGCGGCCTGGGCCGACTACGATCGCGACGGTTACGTCGACCTGTTCGTCTCCCGCTACGTGCATTTCGACATCAGCAAGCTCCCCGATTTCGGCAAGAACGTGAAGAACTGCAGCTTCAAAGGCATTCCCGTGCAATGCGGCCCCTGGGGCATGTTGGGTGAATCCGATCTGCTCTTTCACAATCGCGGGGACGGCACGTTTGAGGAAGTCTCCAGGAAAGCCGGGGTCGACGATCCCGACAAATATTACGGTTTGGGGGTTATTTGGGGCGATTATGACAACGATGGGTGGCCTGATCTGTACGTTGCCAATGACTCTGGCCCCAACTACCTGTACCACAACAAACATAATGGCACCTTTGAAGACGTCGGCATGCTTTCTGGCGTTGCCCTCAGCAGCGATGGACTCCAGCAGGGATCGATGGGCGTGGACTGGGGGGACTATCTGCACGAGGGCCGCTTGTCGCTGATCGTGACAAACTTCACCGAACAGCCGGACGCGCTATACCACAATCTGGGGCCACAGGGCTTTTCCGAAGTGAGCTATCCCGCCAGGCTGGCTCGTCCGACTTACGAATGGGTCGGCTGGGGCACCGGATTTTTCGATATGGACAATGATGGTTGGCTCGACCTCTTCATCGTCAACGGGCACGTCTATCCCCAGATGGATCAGGTTCATGGGGTCACACCCTATCGCCAGCCCATGCTGCTGTTTCGCAATCAGCGTGACGGAACCTTTGAAGATGTCTCCAATGTTCTTGCCGAAATTCCCGCGGCATCGCGACGCGGCGTCGCCTTCGGTGACCTTAATAACGACGGCAAGGTCGACATAGTCATCGTCAATATGGACGAGCCGCCCACGTTATTGCTGAATGGAACCGAGAGCAAGAATCATCGGGTGTTGTTCAAACTCGTGGGCACGCGGAGCAACCGCTCCGCAATCGGCGCCCGCGTTACCGTCAAGGCAGGAAAATTAATTCAGATGAGTGAAGTTCGCGCCGGAGGAAGTTATCTTTCGCAAAACGATCCTCGCCTGCATTTTGGGCTGGGCAATGCGTCCTCGATGGAGGAGGTTCAGATACGCTGGCCGAACGGCCGCATCGAAATGCTGCGCAATGTTCCCGCCGATTTCATCTATACCATTGTCGAAGGCGGAGGCATCCAGCAGAAAATTGTCCTGCCCCCGTTGTAAGGACTTGTCAATCCAGATCGTGTGCGCTCCACAGATTTAACGTGCTCTGCTGGAACTTCAGCTTCCACCGTCCGTCCTCTTTCACCCACGTATCGCTCACGTGCTGATATTTCTCCAGTTGTTTGTCGGGAAATACTGCCTTATACGTCACTACCGCGCAGTTTTCATCGAGCGGTAGCACCTCGAATTCGTAGAGGATCGCGGCCGGCTTTGCTTGCCCCGATGGGTGAACGTCGCGCACAAGATCTGATTTGTCCGTTGTGTTGCCATTGGTTTCAATTTCCGTGAAATCATCGGCGACTGCGTTTCGCACGTACTCCGCATCGCCTCGCTCCTGCGCATTCACCAGCGCCTTCTGTAAATCAATTAATTGCTGTTGCAACGAAGCCGTGTTCGAGTGCGCCGCGTCGCTTGCCTCCGAGATGGCCGGGAATGTCCACAATAAAACCATGGCGCAAACAGACAGCCCGATGATGCGTTTGCTTTCCATCGCAAGTTTTCTCCGCTTTAAGCTAGGCTGTAGATTAGCATTGAAAATCCCCTATTGAAACGAATTAATAAACGTGATTATCTATGGAGCTGTTATGGCGGTCTTATCCTGAGCGACAGTCAGGGTCGCCAGGCATCTATACATTTACGCACGCCCCGTTTCCTGGAGGAGCTCACGCAATGAAAAGTCAAGGTGTTGCCTCCATTTCGCTGCTCTTTTTCACTTTTATTGTCCACTCCGCTCTATACGCTCAGGATGCCAGTTACAAATCGGCGACTCTTACTTTAGCCGATGGATGGAGTCTGCAATCTTCCGGCAAAGTGTCCGAAAGCGGCGACGTCATCTCTCTGCCGTCCTATCAAGCAAAAGGTTGGTACACCGTGACCGTACCCACCACTGTCGTAGCTGCGCTGGTAAAGGAAAAGATTTATCCGGATCCGAATTTTGGCATGAACCTGCGTCTATTCCCGGGAATGACCTATCCCATTGGCGCCAACTTTTCAAACTTTGCCATGCAGCAGGACAGCTCGTTTGCCGTTGCATGGTGGTATCGCAAGGCCTTCACCCTTCCCGCCGCGGACCAGGGCAAGACGATCTGGCTGCATTTCAATGGCATCAATTACCGCGCAAATATCTGGGTGAACGGAAAGCAGATTGCCAATCTTGAGCAGGTGGCTGGCGCTTGGCGTAGTTATGAATTCAACATCACTGGCCTTGCACATCCCGAAACCGAGAACGTGATCGCGGTGCAGGTATGGGCTCCTCAAAAAGACGACTTGGCGATCACCTTTGTCGATTGGAATCCCGCTCCGCCCGATAAGAATATGGGGCTCTGGCAGCAGGTGAGCATCAAAACCAGCGGCCCGGTTGCTTTGCGTTATCCCGCGGTCATATCGCATCTGGATTCCACCGGCAACAACACCGCTGAGCTCACCGTCACTACACAGGTGAAAAACGCAACCGATCAGCCAGTCAAAGGTATCCTCAAGGGCACAATTGAAAACATCCAGTTCGAACAGCAAGTGGAATTGGCTCCGAAGGAAACCAGGGATGTCACCTTTTCTCCAGACAACTTCTCAGGGCTGTTGTTTTCTCATCCTCGCCTGTGGTGGCCCGCCCAGATGGGCAGCCCCAACTTGTATCCCTTACACCTGGAATTCGACATTGACGGCAAGGTTTCCGACGCCTCAGACTCACATTTTGGAATCCGCGAAATCACCTCGGAGATAGACAACAATAGCCGCATTTTCAAGATCAATGGCAAAAGGCTTCTGATTCGCGGCGGCGGCTACACCTCCGACATGTTGCTCCGTTATGATCCCGGCAACATCGACAATCAATTCCGCTACGTGCGCGACATGGGCCTCAATACCGTCCGATTGGAAGGAAAACTCGAGCCCGACGACTTCTTCGATAAAGCTGACCGCCTGGGCATCCTGGTGATGGCCGGATGGTGCTGCTGCGACCACTGGGAGCACTGGTCGAAATGGTCGGATGCCGATTATCAGATTGCCAGGGAATCGCTGGTATCGCAGATCTATCGCCTGCGTGGCCATCCCAGCCTGGTAATGTGGTTGAACGGCAGCGACTTTCCGCCTCCGCCTGATGTCGAGCAGATGTATCTCGAGGTCGAAAAGCAAGCTCAGTGGCCGAACCCGATTGTTTCCTCCGCCACTGCCAAGCCAGCCGGATTAACCGGCGTAAGTGGCGTCAAGATGACCGGACCTTATGAATATGTCGCTCCCATGTATTGGTCGGCAGATTCTCCCGATCATCCTTCGCCGACTCGCTGCAATGAAGGCGGATGTGGCGGCGCCTACGGCTTCAATACCGAGACCAGTCCCGGTCCGGCCGTGCCCCCTATCGAGAGCCTGGAACAATTCTTGCCCAAGGATCACATCTGGCCCATCGACGATTACTGGAACTACCATGCCGGCGGCGGGTCGTTCAAAGACATTCACGTATTCACCGATGCATTGAATGCCCGCTACGGCAAAGCCGAAACCCTCGAAGACTATGCCTTCAAGTCACAATTAATGACCTATGAAGGCATTCGTGCCATGTACGAGGCATACAGCCGCAACAAGTACACTTCCACCGGGGTGATTCAATGGATGTTGAACAATGCCTGGCCTTCCATGATCTGGCATCTTTATGACTACTATCTCCGCCCCGGCGGCGGATACTTCGGCGCCAAAGCCGCGCTTCAGCCGCTCAATCCCATGTACGGATACGATGATCGTTCCGTGTGGCTCGTCAGCAGCCAGTACCAGGACGCCAATAATGTCAAGCTCACCGCCAAGATTTACAACCTCGACATGACGGAGAAATTTGCCAAGGATGCCATGGTCAACGCACCCTCCGACAGCACGAGAAAGATTTTCGCGTTGCCTGATATTCCGGGTTTGACCCCGACCTACTTCCTGCGCCTTACTCTCCAGGATTCGAACGGACAAATCGTCGGCTCCAATTTCTATTGGCTCTCCACTTCTTCGGAATCCTTGGATTGGGAAAAGTCGAACTGGTATACCACTCCAACGGCAACCTACGCGGACTTCACTGCTTTGAAGCAATTACCCAAAGTGAAACTGAACATCAACGATCATAGCGAACGTCAGGGCGACGACGAACTCATGCACGTGCGATTGCACAACCCAAGCAGGAATTTGGCATTCTTTGTCCGTCTCAAGGTCAACAAAGGCAAAGACGGTGAGGAGATCCTTCCGGTCTTGTGGCAAGACAATTACATCTCTCTCCTGCCCGGTGAAACACGCGAGATTACAGCAGCCTATCGCGCTAGTGACCTTGGTAGCGCCAAGCCGGTCGTCGAAGTGAGCGGCTGGAATATCGAATGACCATGGTCAATAGGCCAACTGCGGATGATTACGCTTTGGGCCTGGATCAGCCAATTTCGCGCCGTGACTTCCTGAACTCCAGTCTGCTTGCCTCCGGCGCGCTGCTGACCAGCTCAGCCTCACCTCTCCAACTTCTGGCGCAACAGGATGACTGGACAGGCTACAGCGGCATTGGAGACTACGCCGGCTCTAATGGCAATACCCTTGCGGTTCTCAAAGCCGGGCATCTCATCCGCGACGGAGAGTTTGAAAAGCTTCCGCAAGACCTGATCGAAACTGGTGAGATTTATGACTCTGTAGTGGTCGGTGGTGGCATCAGTGGACTGGCCGCAGCTCTGTTCTTCCAGCGACAAGCCGGAAAAGACAAGAAATGCCTCGTGCTCGACAATCATCCCATCTTCGGCGGCGAGGCCAAGCGCAACGAATTTCTTGTCGACGGACTGCTCCTGACGGCGCATCAAGGCTCAGCCATCTTCCAAGTGCAATACCCGAACAGTTTCATTGCGCGCTTCTACGAATCCATCGGCATGAGCATGCCAATCCTGAAATATCAGGCCTGGCACGGAACTTCTCCCGAGATGCCGTTGGCTCATACCCCATACGAAATGTTGGATAGCGCGCCATCGACATATGGCTTTTATTTCGGATCGAAGTTCGGCCAGCGCCCTGGCCTCTGGTTGATCGACCCCTGGGGCAAGAAGCTCGAAGGCGCTCCCATCTCGGAGACCGCTCGAGCGGAATTGCTGAAGTGGCACGCTGGACCACCGACTCCGCAAAAACTTCCCCAATACGAAGGGGACGAAATCTCCCGGCAGTTGGACGCCATTACTCTGGAAGAACACCTGATGCAGCTTTACGGCATCAGCCGCGAAACCATCCGCACATTTCTGTCGCCGGTCGAAGGCGGTGGCTCGGGTCTTGGTCCTGACGTGTTGTCCGCGTACGCCAACTACGCTTTCGAGTTGCTTCATCCCATGCCAGATACCGAAGACCAGATGTTTCCCGGCGGCAATACCGAATTCGCCCGTTTGATGATCAAGGCCTTGATTCCCCAATCTATTTCCGGCTTGCAGACCATGGAAGAGGTTTGCAGCGGGAAAGTTAATTTCACCGCTCTGGATCGATCTGATTCCCCCACCAGAATCCGTCTGAACTCAACCGCGGTATGGGTCCAGCATGATGGTGACCCGCACAAAGCCGAATCCGTTTCGGTCATCTACACTCGCTCGGCCAGGACTTATCGGGTGAAAGCGCGGTCAGTAGTAATGGCAGGCGGCTGCTGGACTACCAGGCATATCGTGCGCGATCTTCCCTCCGAGCACCAGCAAGCCTATGAACAGTTCTACCGCTCGCCCTGCATGATGGCTAATGTCGCTCTGCACAACTGGCGCTTCCTTTACAAAATGGGGATCAGCGGCTGCCGCTGGTTTGAAGGAATCGGAAACTACACCGGTGTTCAAAAGAAGGCGCTGCTCGGGGCAGCCTCCCCCACTATCAGCCCCGATTCACCAGTGGTGCTGACGGTAAAAGTTCTCTATTCCTATCCCGGGTTGCCGATTGCCGAGCAAGGAAGCCGAGGGCGGGAAGAAATCCTCAACACTTCCTTCCTCGACTACGAACGAAAAATTCGCCAACAGTTGACCGAGATGTTCGCGCCGGCAGGATTCGATGCGCGCCGCGACATTGCCGGAATCATTCTCAACCGCTGGGGCCATGCCTACTTGAATCCGCAGCCCGGCTTCTTTTTTGGAAGAGAAGGCAAGCCAGCTCCGAGAGAGATACTACGCGCAGCCCCATTTGGCCGGATCGCATTCGCCAATACCGATCTTGCCGGAATCATGGATCATCGCTGCTCCATTCTGGAAGCAGATCGCGCAGTTCGGCAGCTTCTCGACCAAGTACTCACTTGACCTAAATTTAACTGCTGCGAACCAAACGCTGCCCAGCCGGTTTGTCGCGCATCACGGCCAACGCTTAAAATGGCATCTTAATATTCTATGCAGTTCTTATCGTCCCCGTACCTGCGCCGCTGCGCGCAACTTGCCGGTCTCGCCACAGTTTGTTCCCTGCTCTTGATCTGGGCTGGATGCGGTGAGTATTACCGCCCAGTAGCATATCCGATCGCGCCTCCCGCACCGAACCCGGGCTTTTCCCACGAGGCCTTCGTTATCAGCGCAAATGGGATTAACAATGCAGGGGCCAGTACCACCATCGACGTGTCCGGAGACACCGCAATTTCGCAGTCCCAGGTCGGTCTTCTGCCGACCTACGCAGCCCTGGTGGATAATGCGACCAGAGTCTACGTGGCGAACAGCGCGGAGGACACGGTTTCCGAGTTCGCCCCCTTAAGCGCTACTCCCGTCACTACCATCGATTTGCCTGCAGGTTCATCTCCCAATTTCGTGGCGTCCACCGAAACCACCAGCGTTTATGTCGCCAACATCGGAAACGGTACGGTCTCCGCCATTTCCATTGCCAACAACGTCCTCACCAACACCATCCCAGTCGGCGGTTCGCCCGTTAGCTTGGCGGAGCTTGCCAACAGACAAAAAGTTTACGTGGCGAATAGCGCTACTGCGACTGGCAACGGCTCGGTGGTCAGCATCAATACCATCGATATGAGTGTGAATCTTCCGATCATTGCCAGCACAACCGCTCCCTGGGTCTCGCCGGCTTGGGTGGTCTGCCGTTCAGATAGTCAACGCGCGTATGTGCTGGACAAGGGCAGCGGCTTTGTCTCGGCCATCGACACCAATTTTGACACTGTTGTGGGTACTCCGGTATCCGTAGGCGTGGGTGCGGATTTCATGATCTACGATCCCATCCTCACCCGTTTGTATGTCACAAATCCTGCCACCAACACCGTCCTGGCGTTGGATGCTTCAACCGACACGCTCAACGCCTTGACTGCCTCGGTTGCCAATCCTGTTTCAGTGGCAGCACTGCCGGATGGCACCAGGGCTTATATTGCCAGCACCGCTGTCAGCGGCACCGTGCCCAACCAAACAGTCGCCTCCAGCGTCACCGTGCTGAATACCGCCGATCTCAGTGTTAGAACCACGATTGCTCTCAGCTCAGTCCCGGTTTTATGTGCAACCCGAACGTGGTCTGAGTTGTCGATCGCTGCCTCTGCCGAAAGCTCGCGGGTTTACGTCGGAAACTGTGACGCCGAAAACACCGACGTAATCCAGACTTCCAATGACACCCTGCTGCTGCAGATCGCGGCGCCATTCGGACAACCACCGACGGTCAGCATAACCGCTGCGTTGCTGGGCGGTTCGAACACGACTTATACCTACAGCCTTATTTCCGGGCTGCCCCTGAAAATCGGCATGAGCATAGCCATCACGGGAATGGCGAATGCCGGGAACAATGGAACATTTACGGTCACTTCGCTCGGTCCGGGAATGTTTACTGTGGCCAACCCGTCCGGCGTGACTGCCAATAATCAGACTGGCACAGGAATTGTGAGTGCCGTGCCCCCGCCTTCTCAGACTCCGGTATTTGTGTTCGCGGGACCGTGAGGGAATGTTAAGTTTTGAGTTCAGATTAGGAACAGACGGAGGAGTCGGGTTTTGAAATCCAACAATCAGGACTCAGCATTCAGCGTTTCGTTTTACCTGCCTGCCGCCGCTGATTGCCTGACAGGGTTATAGCGCATGGCAATATTCACGAATACATTGCCACTGCAGGTTTCGAAGCAGATCACCAGGGCTTCGGTGTCCTCGGTATTCTTGGGACCGTGTTCGGAGGTGTGAAGCGCGGGAGGATGAACGCGGAAGTGAAATCCCTGGTCGTTCAGCGAGGTTACTGCGTTCCCGATCACCTGGTTGGCGAGCTCGAAGACGGTTTCCTTCACTAGTTCGTCGGATGCCGGCAACTCTGCTCCAGCGAATTTACTGGCGATTCGCACCGCGGTCTCGGTATCCAGGTCGAAGATGATTCTGCCTTCGATATCGCCGGTAATCCAGACCAGCGCTGCCACTCCCTTTCGTCGATAGGCCTCTTGTTCCATGGTCAGATTGCCAATCGACATAGGACACTGCAGATTCTGTGCCAACACGGCATCGGCCGCGTTGATAAACGGCTGGATCAACTCCATTTTCATCTCAGGCTCCCGCGCCCGTGGCATTCGCCACAGTTCCATCCTCACCCATCACGTACTTGATCACTTCATACAGCACCTCCGGCTTGACCGGTTTCTGCACGAAATGGCGCGCGCCCCGCTGCAGTGCGGCTACGATGTTCTCCTGGTACCCCACAGAAGAAACCATCACCACACGCGCTTCGGGATGTTTCTGCACGATTTTTTCCGCCGCCTCGATCCCCTCCATCTGTGGCATGGTGATGTCCATGAGCACGATATCGGGCTTGGTGCGGTCGTATTCGGCCAGGGCGCTCAGGCCGTCTCCGGCTTCACCAGCAAGCTGCCCGCCGAAGCTTTCAATCATTCGCGCGAGATTCTTGCGGGCGAAGACGGAGTCGTCCACCACTAAATAGCGGACCGGCTGCCCGTCTTTGCTGCGTTTCATTGGTGCAAACTGCTCCATAACTGCCTCCTCAACAAATTCCGGCACTCTGGTTTGTGTGCCGGAAAACCTTTAGTTTTTTCCAGCCTTGGCGGCCCGGCCATCAGGGCCAGCCTCAGCTGACTTGCGGTCTTGCATGCACTGCGCCAGCAAGGTATTGGCGATTGCTTCCAGGCCTACCACGCGCACCGCGTAACCCCGTTCGATAGCCGCCTTGGGCATGCCAAAAACCACGCAGGAGTCCTCGCTCTGGGCGATCGTCATTCCTCCCGCTGCTTTCACCAGGCCCATGCCTTCGGCCCCGTCTTCCCCCATTCCAGTCATTAGGATCGCCAGCGCCCGGTTTCCAAACTCCTCCGCCACACTTTTGAATAGAACATCTACCGAGGGACGGTGTCCGTTCACTCGCGGCTCATCATTTAGCACCACGACATCTCCCAGCGGCAAATGTTTCGCTTTCATGTGACGGCTGCCCGGACACACCAACACGCGCCCGGGCAGCAGCAAATCACCTGATTGCGCTTCCTTCACCCGCATGGGACAGATTTCGTCCAGACGCCGCGAAAACATCTCTGTAAAACCCTCAGGCATGTGCTGCACGATGAGGATGCTCCCGGGAAAATCCCGGGGCAACTGCGGCAGGACATACTGCAGCGCCTGTGGCCCGCCAGTAGAGACTCCGATCGCCACTACCCGCGTCGGACGTTGATTGCTGCTGGGCGCTGTCTTCTCCTGTGTGCTGGGAGCCCGCCAGGATGGCGCGGCGATGTGAATCCCCCGGCTTTGGGCCGCCGCCTTAATTTTGGCGATCAGCTCGTGCGCGATCTCCGGCATGCGCGCCGAGACATCCGCCGGTTTGGCCACAAAGTCGAATGCCCCCATGGAGAGCGCTTTCAAGGTCACCGATGCCCCTTGCGTGCTGTGCGAACTTACGACAATCACCGGCACCCGGTGCGTGCGCATGATTTCCTTGAGCATGTCCAATCCGCTCATGCCAGGCATCTCAAGATCAAGCGTCACTACCTGCGGCCTCAGTTCTTCGATTTTCTTCAAACCGAAGCTGCCATCCATCGCCGTGCCGACAACCTGAATCGAACTGTCGGTTGCCAGGATCTGCGGGATCAGCTTGCGCATCAGCGCCGAGTCGTCCACCACCAGTACGCGCACCGGGTCGGTCATGCCTGCCCTCCCGGCGCGTGTGGTGCGCTCCGCGCCCGCTCGGCACGGGAAAGCAGCAGCCCAAATACCGGCCTGATTTCAGGATCCTGGCGCATGCTTGAAAAACGCTCGACCAGTGCCGCTAGATTCAGGATCAGCACTACTCGGCCGTCCCCCAGGATGGACGCGCCGCTGACCAGGTCGGTTTCCACGGTTTGGCCATCCAGCGCCTTGATGACCAACTCCTCCTCGCCTTCCAGCTGGTTCACCAGCAACCCGAACTTGCGCTCTCCGAGATGGATCACCAGCACAAAAATCTTTCCGTGGCGATCGCCGGCCATCATGTTCGGCAGACTGCCGAGGCGGATCACCGGCAGCACCTGGTTCCGAAGTTGCAGCATCTCGCAGCCGTCAACCAGGTGGAGATCCGATTCGTCGGCCCGGGCGATTTCACCCACCGCGCTCAAGGGTATTGCGTACAAGCGATGCTCCACTCGGAAGAGCAATGCTTTGATGATGGCCAGGGTCAACGGCAATTGCAGCCGGAACTTGGTGCCCTGCCCGAGACGGGTCTCGATCTGCACACTCCCCTTAAGCCTCTGCAATACCGTCTGCACCACATCCAGGCCCACGCCGCGGCCCGAGACCTCCGTGATCCTCTCTGCGGTGCTGAATCCCGGCTGAAAGATCAGCTGCAGTATCTCCGCTTCGCTTAACCTTGCCGCTTTTTCCGCAGTCAAGAGGCCTCGTTCTATCGCAATCGCCTTTATTCTTTGAGCGTCAATCCCGCGGCCATCGTCACTGACTTCCACAATCACCTGATTGCCCTGATGGTGCGCGTCCAGGCAAATCGTGCCTTGCGCCGCCTTACCGTTGCGCAACCGCTGCTCTGAATTTTCTATGCCGTGGTCCACAGCATTGCGCACTAAGTGAGTAAGCGGCTCCGCAATCGCATCCAGTAGACCCTTGTCGAGATCGGTGTCCTGCCCTCTGAGCACTAACTGCACGTCCTTGCCGCAGTGTTTCCCGATGTCACGAACAATTCGCGGAAAGCGGCGAAAAAGCTGCTCCACCGGCACCATGCGGACTTTCATCACCGAGCGCTGAAGGTCATTCAACACTCGTGACTGAAACGCCATGGCATCGGCAAAACGGCTGCGGATCGCATCCTTGGGATATCGCTTGGCAAATTCATTGACCGCTTGCTGCAGCATGGATTTGCCGATGATCAGCTCGCCCACCAGATTCAGAACCGTGTCAATCCGTTCCGCATCGACTCGCAGAATATTTTCCATGGAAGGTGCGGTCGGCATCCGGTTGGGATTCCCAGGTTCCTGGGATGCAGCATGCGGGGCGGGTGCGGATTCTGGCCCAGAACGGGCTTGCGTCTGTTGTTCATCCTCCATGCTAGTGGTCGAAGGCGCCGCCGAGGACTCTGCGGTCGCGGTAGGCGCCCGCAATACAAAAACGTCAACTTTCGTATCTGAAATTACTGTCGGAATTCTGCATTTGGCGGCTAGTTCCTGGCTGGATTTGTCGCTTGCCAGGAGCAACTGAAACACCGCGGTGGTCTCCGTCGATCCCGCTTCGGGACGACAGCCGAGAACATCTCCCTTCTCCCTCAGTGCTTTCAATACGAGTTGCCGCGCCGCAATCGGCATCGCGCAGTGCGGATCAATGTGCGCCTGAATGTGATACACCTGTTTGCCTTGCCCGGCGGCTTCTTGCACGGCAAGTTTTTCGTACTCGGTCCAGGCAACCTCCGGCACTCCCGAGGACTTGGATTTTCTGGCGCGAGACTTCCCCGCGTTCGGCCCCCCCGCAAGTTCGCGGATTTTCTTGCGCAAAGCCGCACTCGAGGGCAGCTGAGTCTGGTTTCGATACGAGTTCAGCATGGCCGTAAACATATCGGCCGCGCCGAACACAATTTCGGTGAGGGAGCCATGCGTGCTCGCCGACTCCAGCGCCAGAGCGTCTTCCAGTTTGTGCGCCAGCTCACTTAGTTCCGGAAAGCCGGCCGCCGCGGCATCGCCTTTCAGGGTATGCACAATTCGCCGAATGGTGCGCACCAGTTCGCCATCGCCCGGGTGCTGCTCCAGCTTGAGCGATTCTTCATTCAGCGATTGCAGCAGTTCCTGCGAGGTCTCGAAAAACAGCTCCCGCAACTCCCCGCCGCGTTCATCGGAAAACTGGCTCACAACTTCACCTCAATTTGCTGATACGCAGTTCCGGTGTCGCGATACACCATGGTGAATTTTTCCGTTAATCCCAGCAGGCTTTCGGCGTGGCCGACTAACAAATATCCTCCCGCATTCAGGCAGCGCGAGAATTTCTCAACCAGCCGCTTCTGCTCCGCCTCGTCGAAGTACATCATCACGTTGCGGCAGAAAATCACGTCGTTGCGTTGCGGCAGGTATTCCGTTTTCAAATTATGAAAATCGAAATGGATAAGTTCCTTGAGCGCTTTTTTGACCGCGTAGCGTTCGCCCACTTTGTCGAAATGCCGTAGACGATAGGTGTAATCCACCGAAGCCATTTGCGCTTCGTTGTAAATTCCTTCCTGGGCAGCGCGCAGCGC
The DNA here is from genome assembly GCA_035624215.1 of Terriglobales bacterium. Taxonomy (GTDB): domain Bacteria; phylum Acidobacteriota; class Terriglobia; order Terriglobales; family Acidobacteriaceae; genus JAFAGX01. The sequence continues at coordinate 15,023 of DASPRY010000022.1, read as the reverse complement.
GGTGTAGCTGATGTCGCTGGCTAGAATTTCCACCCTCCACGGAGGCGGCACTAAGGGCTTCGGCAGGGACGATTCGTAGCCGGTAGGATTGCGCAGGCAGTGATACGACAGCGCATCCGCCACCAGCATTGCCATGGTATACGGCTCCTGGCCGGTGGAGCAGCCTGCACTCCATAAACGCAGCGAGAACTCCCGCTTCTCCTGCTTTTGCCTCAGGATCTGATCCAGAATGTGCTTATGAAACAGGTCTAGCTGGGCCTTATTGCGGAAAAAGCTGGTCTCATTGACCGTGAGGTTCTCCAGCAACCTGGCCAGTTCGGCTTTTCCATCGTTGCTGATCAGCAGGCGATAATAACTGTAAAACGAATCCAGTTGGCATTCCCGCAGGCGGCGCTGCAGGCGGTCTTGCAGGAAATGTGCGCGCCGCGAATCGAAATACATCCCGCATTCCTGATACACAAGATTCTGCAAAAGCTTCATCTCCGCTTCCGAAAATTGCAGCTGCAAGCCCGGGCTAGCCATGGTTCGTTCTTCTCTGTTCTTCCTTGTTTCTCACTATGAGACAGCGCCCGGCCGCGTTCCCGCAGGCGGAACTGGCGGCCGCTTGTCACTTTCGTTGTTCTGCTTCGAGGTTGATCCCTGCAGCAACTTGGCCATGTCCAGCAATACGATCAGCCGTCCTTGGTGTTTCCCCAGGCCCGTGACGCAGTTCAGACCTCCCTCCAGAAACTCGGTGGGAGGCGGTTCGACTTCGGATTCGGGAATCTTGAGGACTTCGGAAGCCGAGTCCACGATCAATCCGGAAAGCCGCCCATTATGTTCCAAGACCAGGATCCGGTTGCGCTTGCTGGGAGTGACCTGGGCTTCGCCCAGCCGTTTCCGCAGATCCAAAATGGAAACAATCTTCCCCCGCAAATTGATTACGCCTTCCATGTACTCGGGAGCGTCAGGGACGGCGGTAATCTCCGGCACTCGCACGATCTCATGCAGGGCAGTGATGGGTACGCCATAGGTCTCCCGCCCAACTCTGAATCCAACAATGTGCAGGTCGCTGTTCATGCCCACTCCCTCGGCTTACTTTTGCGTACCGGCGGCGGCTTGCCGCGCGCTCATCTTTCCCGCAGGCTTTTCTTCCCGGTTCGCGGTCTGGCGCTCGGCCTGCTCTAAGGTGAAGCGGTCCATCGATTCCAGCAGGTCGCGCGACATCTTCGACATCTGCTCGGCAGAAGCGGCCAGTTCGGTCGAGCCCGACGTGGTCTGCTGTACCAGTTCCCGCATCCGCTCCATGGCTTTGACCACGGCGTGGGCCCCCGATGCCTGCTCCTCCACCGCCGAGTTGATCTCGTGCGTGATTTCATTCAATCGCGTAGTGGCGCGTGCGATTTGCGCCGAACCATGCGACTGCTCATTGGTGGCGGCGCCGATTTCCTGGGCGAATTTGTAAACTTCGGTGACTACGTTGGAGATTTTGCGCAGCGCCGTATTCAGCTCCGACCCCAATCCCAACCCCTCGTTGACGATCGAGGTGCTGCGGTCCATGTTCTCAACCGCCTTGCGCGCTTCCTTCTGGATGCTCTGAATCAGCTCGGAAATCTCTTTGGTCGACTGCGCCGATTTCTCCGCCAGCTTCCTCACTTCATCGGCAACCACGGCAAAACCCAGTCCGTGTTCCCCGGCACGGGCCGCTTCAATGGCGGCATTCAGAGCCAGCAGATTGGTCTGTTCCGCCAGATCGTCAATCACCTCGATGATTTTCCCGATGTCATCTGCCCGCTGTCCCAGCACGTCGATGATTTCGCCCGAGGCATGAATGGTGCTATTGATCCGGTTCAGTCCATCGGTGGCTTTGTCCATCGTGGTAATGCCGCTGTGAACCTCTTCCCGCGAGCGGTTCGAAATGTCTAACAGCACTTTGGCGGTATCTGCCACCCGCTGGATCGACGCGACCATCTCATCGATCGAGGCGGAGGTCTCGCTCACGCTGGAGGCCTGCACTTGCGTGCTCTTCACCATGTTTTGCACGTTCACGCTCATCTCGTGCATGGTGCTGGTTACCTCATCAATCGCCGAGGAGGTCTGCAAGCTGATCTTTGCCGACTCATCCGAAGCTCCAGCCACCTGGTTAGAGGCGCTGGCAACCTGGGACGAGGCGTCTCTTACATTGCGAACCAGATTGCGCAAACCGCCGGTCATGCGCACGAAGCCGTTGCCCAAAGTGTCACTCTTCGATCGGGACTGGACTTCCAGGGTGAGGTTTCCTCCCGCGATTGCCTCAGCCACGGTGGCCATCTCTTTCAGATAAGTCACCATGCTGACGAAGGTCTTGGCCAGCTCGCCAATTTCATCCTTGCGGCTCAGATCAATCTCATGGTCCAGATCCCCTGCGTTCCCGATCTGCCGGGCCACTCGCATCAGATTGCCCAGCGGTTCCGTAATGCTTCGCGCTGTGGTGTATGCGATGGCGATTCCCAGGGCCAGCGCCAGCAGCGTGCTCAGCAAAGCAATGACGATGGTTGCGGTGGCCGCGGTTTCATCTGACTTGCGCCGCAGTTCAAGAACTTTGTTGTTTTCCTGGTCGGCAACGTCGAGGTGCTCGGTCGCATTCTTCACCCATGAGGAAGCATCCTTCTGCAGATAAAAGATCTGCAGTTCCGCCACCGTCGCATTCCCCCCATCCACATCTTTTCGCTTGTCGATCAGCGGGCCGGCAAACTCCCGTGCCCAGTTCTGCTCGTTGACTTGTACTTTCTCGAGCGCGTCTTTCTGCTGTTCCGAATTCGCCAGGCCTTGCGCGGCTTGCAGGGAATCCTGCAGAACACGCTCACCATCGTTGAGCCGCTCCACTTCACGCGTGTCGCCGCTGAGCAAGTAGTTGCTCAGATACAAGCGGTTCTGCATGATTTGGAACCGGACTTTGTCCGTGGTATCGGCCATTTTCAGGGCCTGCGAAGCCGCTGCTTTCGCGCTGTGCTCGCGCTGCACCGCGACCAGGTTCACTAGAAACAGCACTACGACCATCGCAAGGACGGCTCCGAAGTTCACATAAAGTTTCTTACCGATCGTCATGCCACTCCTCCCGCTGCCCGCTGTTTTGGGCTTATTCTCATCGCATGCTGTTCCCCTGAAGGGCTTATTCTGAAGGCTCAAACTTGAATTCAATCGTTCCCGAACTTTCGTCCGGAGCTGGCTCAAACTTCCATTTTTTCAGGGCGTCGACAGCCGCGTTTACTAAAATCGGATTACCCCCCATTACTTTGGTGTCCTTGACGTTCCCGTTAGGTAGAACCACCACCAGCAGTTTCACCGAGCCGCGCAGGTTGATCCGCCGAGCCAACTCCGGATACGTCGGGGGGATCTTCACCTTTATCTTGCGATTGATCTCATCTTGAGCAGCCGCAGGCACCGGATATGAAGCTGATAACGACACCATGCCGAGCAGTACAATGGCAGTCCAACTACGAAGCAGCCGCAAAAGCACAATCCCCTCCGCCGACAGGTATTCCCGGCCTACAAGGTGCAAAGGCAGTGCCAACGCGGAACTGTCCTTTAATCCAAAGTAATGCGCAGTGTTTTCAGATATATAGCGGTTCGGTGGGAGGCCGAATCGTGGCAAGCCGCCGCTGTGTCAACCTCTGGCCGACGCTTATCTCTCATCTTGAGACTGGATGTTAAGAAGTTGGCACACGCCCCCGTCTAGGCTCTTGACTCAAATTGAGATTGCAAGCTACCTTCCTATACATTCAAGTACTTGGAAAGAACAAGAGAGGCGGTGGCGAGTGAGCCTCCCGGTCGGGCACATGGCGCTCTCGCAGCATACCAACTTCGATCCCGATGCCACCGGTTTCGCGGAACCGAGTCCCCTGCCGGACATCTCCACCGTGGCAGAAGGTTTTGCAGATCACCTCCGCCGCTTGCTCCGCGCCAACCTCGTATCCATTTTCTTTTCCGAGCCGCCGAACGTCAGGCTCGAAGCGATTGCCGCGGAATCTGCACAACTGGCAACCCTCGTCCGGACTAACTATCGCCGCCATGGCCTGCAGTTTGCCGTAGACCTGGTCAGGCGCGCAGCATTAGCGGGAGAAACCGTTTCGGTCACTATTGATCCCGCCACCCACGGATTGGACGATGCTATTCCGCCCGGGATGTTGCTGGCTGCGCCTTTCCGTACCGCACAGGCGCACGGAGCCATCGTTGTCTACCCCCGGGCCGCAGGCCCGTTTTCCAACCAGGAAAAGTCGTTGCTTTCTGACGTATGCGGCTTTCTGGCGGTAGCCATAGCCAATGCCGAATTGTACGGCTCGGCCCAGCGGCAACTCAGGGAATTGCAACAGCTTCTTCAAAATCCCGAACGCCATGAACCACCCGCCCAGTTCCGTGAGTGGGATGATCTGTTCGACGCCCTGACTGACTACATCGTGGCGCACGACGAGCGCGACAAGGTATCTCGGGTGAATCGTTCCCTGGCTGAGTTCATCGGCGTGCACCCCCAGGAGCTTATCGGTGTCGCCATGTCCGCGGTGTTTGCTCTGGGAAACGACTTGCCGCAACTTTCCTGCCCGTTTTGCCGCAGCGCCGCGGCTGCCTCCTCCGAGGAACACCTGGTTCCGGTTCTGGACCGGACCTACCTTGTCTCCACCGCGCGTGTCCATCCCGGCAGTAGGGCGCGCTGCCAAACCGTCCATGTGCTCAAAGACGTCACCGACTGGCAGGACGCTGAGCGCCGCTACCGCGAACTGTTTGACAATATCCAGGAGGGCATTTTTTTTGCGGTTCCAGATGGCCGCTTTATCGAGGTCAACGACGCTCTGCTTCGCATGCTGGGATACCGCACCCGCGAAGATCTTTTGCAAGCCGACATCCGCACCCAGGTATTTTCGTCAGCCGAACAATATGACGAGTTCGCCGGTTTGATGCGCCAGCACGGAGCCGTCGCAAACCACGAGCAGGCCCTGCGTCGCGCCGACGGCGCCCTCATCCACGTACTCATCAACGCTTTTGCAGTCCGCGATTCCCGCCAGAATGTCGTCCAATATCGTGGCGCCATCCAGGACATCCATGGCTTGAAAGTGTCGCAATCCGAGTTGCACCGTGAACGCGATTTTTCCGCCAAAATTCTGGACAACACCCAAAGTTTGATCCTGGTGGCCAACACCGACGGCCTGGTCACCTATGCCAACCGCCGTTGGTATCAAATGGGATACCAGCACCATCAACTCTTAGGCAGGCCACTGCCGGAACTGATTTCGCCGCCGCGCCGCCAGGCGCTTGCCAAGGCCTTTGCTTCAACCCTGGACGGACAACAGATTGACAATCTGGAGTTGCAGATCGCGCGCGGCCAGGGCCATGTGGGACATTTTGCCGCCAATTTGAGTCCCATGCGAGATGAACAGGGCAAGGTCGTCAGCATTGTTGTGGTGATGAGCGATATTACCGACGCCGCCACCCTGCAATCCAAGCTGATGCACGCCGAAAAAATGGCCGCCGTCGGCCAGCTTGTATCCGGAGTTGCGCATGAGGTGAATAACCCACTCACCGCCATCTTGGGGTTTGCCGATCTGCTCATGGAGAACCCTGAAATGCCGGATAGCGCCCGCAAAGACTTGAGGGTCATCTTGCAGGAAGCTCAGCGCACCAAGCAGATCGTCCAAAACTTGCTGAGCTTTGCTCGCCAGACGCCGCCCCAGCGCGCCCCTCTCCAGTTGAACACCATCCTTCGGCGCACCATTCAGTTGCGGGCTTACGATCTACATAGCCGTGGAGTGGAGGTCCTCGAGCAACTGGACAAGGATCTGCATCAGGTCATCGGAGACTCCCACCAGCTGCAGCAGGTTTTTCTCAACATTCTTAACAACGCCTATGATGCCGTGCGCGACACCGGCCGGCCTGCTCGCATCGACATCCGCACCGCAAATCGCGATAAGCTGGTCGAAGTTATGTTTCGTGACAACGGCAAGGGCATCGAGTTCCCCGAACGCATATTCGACCCCTTCTTCACCACAAAGGAGATCGGGAAGGGAACTGGTCTGGGCCTCAGCATCTGCTACGGAATTGTGCACGAGCATGGCGGCGAAATTCTCTGCCATAACAACAGCGAAGGAGAAGGCGCTACCTTTATAGTGCGTCTGCCTGCCGCTTTCGAATTGGCTTCGCTCGGCGCCGGTGCGGGAGTCGCGGCGCCATGAGCCTGCCTGCCCTCCACCTCGCACCCTTGCCCGTGCTGCTCATCGAGGATGAGTCTGCCGTCATGGCCTACGTCCGCACCGCCCTGGAGCGCCACGGCTACACCGTCGTGTGTACAGATTCCGGAGCCGAAGCCCTGCGTCTTCTCGCCGCCGGCAACTTTCTGGGCGTGGTTTCCGATATGCGCACCCCCGGTGGCGTCGATGGCGCCGACGTGCACGCCTGGCTCTGTAATCACCGTCCCGAATTGGCCGCACGCATCGTGTTTATCACCGGCGACATCGCCAACGAGGACACCGCGGCCACCCTCCGCCGCACGGGCGCACCCTGTGTCGAGAAGCCCTTCCGGGTTCAACAATTCATCTCCGTGGTCGAAAAGACAATGGGTAAAGCGCCATGAATCAAGACCTTGGAATCCGGCTTTTGATCGTGGACGACGAGCAGAGCATCCGCAAATTGTGCATCACCGTCGGCGAGTCGCTCGGCTTTACCTGCATGGAGGCCAACAGCGGCGAGAGTGCCTTGGCCCTGCTGGAAGAGCAGCCCGTGCACATGATCCTGACCGACATGGTGATGCCAAACATGACTGGTCTCGAATTCCTTGGCAAAGTGAAAAAGCTTTTTCCGCGCACGGAAGTCGCCGTCATGACCGGTCATGGCTCCATCGAAACCGCCGTGCAGGCCATGAAACTTGGGGCTTACGACTACATCAGCAAACCGTTTTCTCCGCTCGAGGAACTGCGCCTCTTCCTGCGGCGCATGGCTGAGAAAGTCCACTTAGTTGAGGAAAACCAGTTCCTGCGCGACCGGGTTGACACCGAAACCGACCTCCACGGTATCGTCGGCTCATCCACGAAGATTCAGGATGTCTTGCGCATGATCTCCCGGCTCAAGGACACTCGCACGCCCGTGCTGATCACTGGCGAAAGCGGAACTGGCAAGGAACTGGTGGCGCGTGCCATTCATTTCCGCGGTTCCTTTGCCAAGCAGCCTTTTGTCGCCGTTGATTGCGGATCGCTGGTTCCGACTCTCATCGAAAGTGAACTGTTCGGCTACGAAAAGGGAGCTTTCACCGGGGCCCTGAAATCGAAAACTGGACTTTTCCAGGCTGCCAATGGGGGAACTATCTTTTTGGATGAAATCGGAGAGCTCCCTCCTGAACTGCAGGCGAAACTGCTTCGGGTTCTGCAGGAAAGGGAAATCCGTCCCGTCGGCAGCAATCAGAGAGTGAAGGTCGATGTTCGCGTCATCGCAGCCAGCAATCGCGATCTCGAAAGCGAATATCAAAAAGGGACGTTTCGCAAGGATCTGTATTTCCGGCTCAATGTTGTGACCGTCCATCTGCCTGCATTGCGCGAGCGCCGCTCCGACATTCCCATGTTGGTTCATTGGTTTCTGGAACGCTACGCCTCTAGCAAGTCGATCCAGGTCACCAGTGCGGCCATGAAGTGCCTTTTGCAATATGATTGGCCGGGAAACGTTCGTGAGCTGGAGAATTGCATCGAGCGCGCTATCGCCTTGGGCGACCGTCGCACCATCGACATCGGAGATTTGCCCACCAGCATAGTGTCCGTCCCGCAAGAGCCCGGCGCCGCCCCTCCTGTTTCTTCCTCCACTGACTTGGAGGATATCGAGCGGGCCACCATTCAACGCGTTTTCGAACAGGTCAAAGGTGACAAGACCCTGGCCGGCAGGATGTTGGGGATCAGCCGAGCCACGCTTTACCGCAAGCTCAAGCGTTACAACATCGAGCATCGCGCCGGTCTACCGCCCACTCAAGCCTTACAGTAGCCGCCATATTCCCGCATCGCCCTGAGACAGTGTTTCAATCTGATACGCAGCCAGTTCGACATTCGAAAATCGTCTTCACAGCATCCGTTGCCAGATTGAAAACAAAGCCCTTAAGTGTGATGGCAGAATTCATGGTTTGGCGCTCATCGTGCTCTCTTATTTGTGCGATGCGGTCCGGGTACTCGAGCCATGCTAACCGGCAGACTGGGGAACCCAGGCCGCATTGGTCCGGATTTCGAGGGCTCCGTGTCCAAAACTGGCACTGCGACTGCCTCCTCCAATCGCGAAACCTCCACCGCTAAGCTCGCGAAGTTCTTTCCCGACGCGACTCCGGTTCGGATTCCCATCCGGCTCACGCGTCTGGGGAGCGCAAGCAACACTTGCAGCGAGAACACGATGATTGAGTTCGGCACTCCCCACGAAGTGCTGTTCGCTTCCACCTTGCCGCTCGAATTTGCCGACACGGTCAGGTTGCGAAACTCCGATGGCAGTCTCGACACCGAAGCCTGCGTAGTAGCATTGCAGTACAACGGCATGCGCACGGCGGTTGCCGCTCGCTTTACCGGTACAGTCTCTAACTGGATCATAAAAGCATGAATTCCACATCACAGTTATCCGAACTTGGAGAGGAATGGCGTCACGCGCGCCTTCTTTACCCGCTATACGTTGCCTTGGCTCGCGAATTTGTTATCGAGCTGCCGCCCTGCAGCGATTTGGAGTCGGGCCTTGAAGCGCCGCCAAAGGAGTCCATCGAGCAGGCCCGCCGCTGGTTTCTCGATCTTGACGAACAAATCCATGTTCACCAGCTTCGGCAATTCTTGCAGACCACCTCTTTGAACAGTGAGGAAGCTCTGCGTAACTTGCTGGCTCACTTCCTCAACAAACAAAAACGCACCGAAGCCGATCGGGACAAGATTGATTTCCTTCTGGTGCAGTATTTCTCGCACTGCGCAACTTCCGGCCTGCAGGATCCTGATGTCGACCTGCAATACGTCGCTCAGGTGCTCGAACCCGTGCTCGGGGCCGTGGATCTGACTCTTCCCGATAGTCTCGGTCTCGTCGATCAACTCGTCGAGGAAGCTGGCGCCTGCAAGGACTTGAACGAGTTGTTCTCCAGCCAGGTTCTTGAGAAAGGACGCAAACTCAAAACCTCACTGGCCGACGATTACTTTGTCCCCGCCACCATGGTAGTTTTTGCCCGTTTCGATTTCCTGGTTCGCCGGATCTTCTTCCGCTTGATGCATCAGGACCTGAACGGCATTTTGGACGGCCTCCGGGAACTCGAAGCCCGTGGCGTGACCACCCTGGATTGCCGGCGCGCGCAGTTCTCCGCCGAGGAACCCATCCTCCGTTTGCGCATGATCTGCCAATCCTGGAAGGTCATGTTCCATGCCGAATATTCCTCCGGGCAGCCACTCCGCATGCTGGCTGATCTTCGCGCTGTAATCGACAGCGCTTTGCAGCGCAGCGTAAAGGGAGCGTCAAATTCGGCTCCCCGGCGCAATGCAGCCGCCGCCAGTATGGGTGGCCCTTCGAAAATGCCCTCGCAATCGGGCGAAGATACAGTAGATAGTTCCGATTCGGGCCTGCCCACCGAATCATAAAGAGTTGCGCACACCGTTTATGGAACAGCCCGCTGCACTGATCGTTTCCGATGACCCCGAATTCGCTCGTGCCATCACCAGCCGTTGGCAACTGGAACGAACCGTGCCCACATTTACCCTGATGACCAGCGACATCCGCTTGGGCTTCGATCCCGAAAGCCTCCATTTGGCCATCGTCGGTCGAGTTCGCGGACCAGCACTCTCCCCCGTTCTTGAGGCTCTTGCCGCTGTCGGCAACCGTGTCGTTTTCCTTTCCGAAAACACCACTACTCTGCAAACCGTGCGGGATCGCTGGCCCAATATCATCACCCTGCGGCAACAGGAGAACTGGCTAGACACGCTGGTCCTCGTCGGTTCCGAGGCTCTCTACCGCGCCCACGCCGAAGCCCGCGCCCAGCACGCCGAGAAGCTGGGTTCACTCCTTGAACACGAGGCGACCCTCGGCCGCTACATGCTGGAAATGCGCCATTCACTAAACAACATGCTGACGGCTACGCTCGGCAATTCCGAATTGTTGCTGCTCGAACCCGGTTCGCTTTCCGCTCCCGCCCGCGCACAAATCGAAACCATTCGCAACATGGCTCTGCGCATTCACGAAATCCTGCGCCGATTCTCCTCGCTGGAAAAGGAACTCAGTGTAGAAGCATGGCCGGAGAGAAAACAGCAAAGTGGCCAGCGCGCCGCAGCAGGAATTTAATCCGGGAAAAGTAAGAAGTCAGAAGTCTTAGCGCACCAGTGCGAAGATCCGCACCGGTCCGCCGGACCCGTTTTCCAGTTTGATGGGAGCAACTACCACTATGCTTCCGCTGGCTGGAACATGACCGAGCTCCGCAACGTTTTCCAGATGATACAGGCTGTGCGCCAGCGTGTAGTGATGCACGGGAAAATCCTTCGAGGGTCCGTAATCGATACTCAGAGTATCTATCCCCAGGCCCAATGCATCTCGTCCCTCGACCAGAAACTTCGCCGCATCTAGGGAATATCCCGGAAAATGCATGACCCCGTTCGCATCCGCGTTGCGATAATCTTTGGCTGAGCTCCAGCGCAAGTCCCATCCCGTATAAGCCATCACAACCGTATTCAGCGGGATTTGTCCGTGAGCTTCCTCGTACTTGGCCACGTCTGCGACCGTGACTTGGTAATCGGGATTGTTTTTTGCGCCTGCCGTAACATCGAGAACCACTAGCGGCGCGACAAATCGCTCAACCGGAATCTGGTCCACCGTCCATAGCCCGCGCGCGAAGTGCGCCGGCGCATCCAGATGAGTTCCGAAATGCTCGGGCAGCGAAATCTCCCGTGCAAAGTACCCATCCTTGTCCAGCGTAGCTACCGTCTTTGCCTGGAAACTGGGCGTAGCAGAAACTTCATAGGTGGGTGTTTGGGCATTAATCGTGTGCGTTAGGTCTACGACCGTGCGAAAGCTCAAAAACTCGGTGGAAGCCTGATGGTGCTGAGCAAACAGGAATAGCGCCAGCGCTAACACACAGCCAACAATAAACGTCTTCGCCTTCATTTCGCGCACAACCTCTCAGATGCTCGGTTCGCTTTGCGGGGTGCTCCAATTTTCAGCGCGGAGAAGGTGTGCTTCAAGGAACCTCGGGACATGAACCGTTGAGAGCCCTGGGTCTCAACTCACTGTTCCCGTCAGCAGGATTGGAGAGGTCGGCTTGTCCGATCCCGTTTCGTTCTCAATCGTAATCGCAAAGGCTTTCGCCTCCACCCCTTCAGGCATCTTTTGTCCCACCATCGCGGCGTTTCCGTGCTCGTCGGGTTTGAAGACTCCCGCGGGGATGGGCGCTCCCGCGGCGGGAATAATCCATAATTCGTACGCCTTGCCCGTAGGCAGCGGGGCAAGATTGCTCGCCAAGAAGATCATGCGCTTTTGCGAAGGACTGAAAATCGCCGTGCCGCCTGCCTGTGGCGCTGTGTTCTGCGGTTTAAGTGAGACGTGGATCGCGTCGGCAGAGGACAGCAACTTAAGCTCTTCGTCCAGCCGGCCGAGTTCCCCACTCTGCTCTCGATTGCGATTTCCGAGATCGGCGATCTGATCTTTCATCCTTGAATTGCTGCGCAGCAACGCAACTGTGATCAGCAGCAGTCCCAATGCAGCGAGTGACGGAACCAATACTGCCCACAGACTTCTCTCGCGAGCCGGAGTGGACTCGGCTGACGCCACGCCTCGCGGCTCGGCCGCAATCGCCCGCATCAGCCGCTCTTTGCTGCGTGCCGGAGGCTGCGGCCCACTGCTGACCAGCGCCAGTAAGCCCAGGTCGCCGCGCAGCATCTGCAGTTCACGGCGGCACGCGGCACAGGTTTCTATGTGCTGCTCCAGCTCGCTGCGCTCGCTGCCGGTCAGTTCGTCCAGCGCGTACAGCGCCAGATCGTCAGCCAATTGTTCGTGCGTTCTCATGCTGCAAACTTCTCCCGCAGTTTCTGCAGCCCGCTTCGAATCCGCGTCTTGACTGTGCCCAGCGGCTCGCCTGTTTTCTGGGCAATGTCGGTGTGTGTCAGCCCCTGAAAGAACGCCAACTCCAGCACCGTGCGATGATCCGGATTCATTTCCGCCAGCGCCTGGCGCACCTTCTCAATCACCAGGTTGCGCTCCGTCTCTTCGCTCAAATCGCGCCCACAGGTGATGATGCACTCCGCGATGTCGGTTTCCGGCCGCCTTTGCCGTAGCCGGTCAATCGAGCGGTGCCGTGAGATCACCGCCAGCCACGCCGCCATGCTGCCGCGGCTGGCATCGAATGCGTCCGGATTCCTCCACAACTGCAGGAACACGTCCTGCAGCACATCTTCTGCCGCCTCCGCATTCTGCAGGACCCGCAAGGCAACTCCGTAAACCACTTTGGCGTAGCGATTGTAGAGTTCTGCCATGGCATGCTGGTCACCGGCGCGAATGCGCGCCACCAGCCGCATATCGTCAGCCTTGGTCGAGCTCTTCTCGCTCGTCTCCATATATAGATACGTCGTCGGGCAAGCAACTAGATTGCCACGTCGTGGCATTTTACAGATTTCTGCCCGCCCAAAATTTTATTTTCCCGGATAAATCCGCGTATTATCCCAGTCCGTAATCGTTGTAAGCAAGCGGAAGCGGGTACCCCGATGGAGGCGATGATCGGGGCTTGGGGCGCCTCAAAACCTCGCAATCTCAGCTTGCAATCCGAACATGGCGAGCGACGAAAAATGAAAAGCGGCTTCTCGCACAATCTTCTATGCGCTTCAAAACAAAGCAGGATACAGAACTCGCTCATGCCCACATCTAATTTTTCCGCGCGCCCCAAAATATTTCCTTCTCTCTTGCGTCTACACCTATAGATGGACGAGGCGCTGAGAAAACAGTGGCCGATGGTGGAGCAAGACCAGCGGATCTCCGAAGCGGTCTCGCGAGAGCACTCGCGACTCCGCAACTTCATTCGCAAGCGGGTCGCCGACCCCGGCGATGTCGAAGACATCCTGCAAGACGTCTTCTACGAATTGGTCGAAGCCTACCGCATGATGAAACCGGTGGAGCAAGTCACCGCCTGGTTGTTTCGGGTCGCCCGCAACCGCATCACCGATCTGTTTCGCAGAAGAGGCCGCGACGCCTTGCGCAACCAATCGGCGCCAGTTTCGCAAGATGGTGAGCCGCTTTTGCTCGACGAGCTGCCATCCCCGGATGCCGGGCCCGACGCTGCCTATGCTCGCAGTCTGCTGCTCGAAGAAATCGAGGACGCGCTCCAGGAATTGCCGGATGAGCAACGCGACGTTTTTATCGCGCACGAACTGCTGGGCTACAGCTTCAAGGAGTTGGCCGCGGAAACCGGCCTTTCGGTGAACACGCTGCTGTCGCGAAAGCACTATGCGGTTCAGCACCTGCGCGAGCGGCTCCAGGCCATCTACAACGAATTTACAAGAAGGTAGGACTCAACCATGAGAAGACACTGGTTTCCACGAATACTGAAGATCGTGCCCTTCGTCATCCTGTTTTTTGCGGTTTTCACTTTTGTGGTCATGAAGCTGTGGAACTGGCTCATGCCGGCTCTGTTCGGCTGGCATCTGATCACTTTCTGGCAGGCCCTGGGGATCCTCGTTCTCAGCAAAATCCTCTTTGGCGGTTTCCGCGGAGGTTTTCATCATCGCAACCGCTATTGGCGGCAACGAATGATGGAGCGCTGGGAGCAGATGACGCCCGAGGAACGCGAGAAATTCCGCGGCGCCATGCGTGGATGCGGGCCGTTCGGGGTCGCTCCCGCCCAACCAAAACCTTGAGCGCAAATATGCTCTGCTGTCGCGTTCCACTTAAGAAATCCGATTTGAGGAGAGCTTAACCGTGCTACATGTGACGAAGAAAGAGCTGGGAAATTCGGTTGTTCTGCACTGCCGCGGCAGGATCGTTCGCGGTCATGAGACGGCTATCGTGTGCGCGGCCGTCATCCACAGCGGACGCAACGTCATTCTTGATCTGAGCGAGATTGAAGCGATTGATGCCGCCGGAATCGGCGCTCTAGTCTCACTGCAGGCGGCGGGAATTTACCTCCATCTCGCCAACCCGGCGAAACCGATCCTCGAGCTCTTGCGGGTCACGCATCTCGACTCCATTTTCGAGATCGACAGCGCTCCACTTAACCACATCCCCAAACCAGATTCGGCGGAGGAGACCAACGCCACGCCCCGTCTCGATTCTCCGCTCGTGCCATTCGCGATCTAACCCAGGCTCGAACGGGCCCAGGCTCATGGCCCTCGGTAGGTCACTCTAAGCCATCATCAGCCCGGCGGTCGATTGTGCTGCAGATTTGACCTGATCCCTCTATCTCTACGGAAGAGTGCGTCAGCCTGGAGTGCCTTTTCTATGCTGCCACTTTACGACCCAAAAGAGCCACGCCGCTACTGAGCCGTGCCGGAAGATGGGCAGCCCCGTAAGCGCGATTAAACTCAATTGCGAGATTTCGTGCCCAGGAAAATGGTATTGTGCCGATGTCAAAGAAACCTGCGGAGAGCATGTACAAGGGTTTTACGCCGCAATCCTGAATCAGGGCTTTGATATGCCCCGTGTTCGCCATGCGAACCAGGAACGGTTGTCCATTAATCGCCGACCAAAACTCCAGGCCCTCTTTCGTTCTTGTCATCCGTGAGCTCGTTTTTATCAGTGCGCGCGCCGCAAGTAGGACCTTGGTTTGGAAAGAACGCTCATTATTTTCCATAACCAGGATGTAGCCATTTGGTTCAAGAACACGGCAAAGATTTGTTGCGGTACATTGCGATGAAAGGTCGAAATTTCAGCTTGTCCGAGGATGTTTAGAGATGCTCCCCCTTGCAGACTGCACTTTCGATTTCGTGCATTGCAGAAGTGTACTTATGCACGTGCCCGATTGGAAGGCAGCTCTAACAAATCTTTGCCGTGTTCTTAAACCAAATGGCTACATCCTGGTTATGGAAAATAATGAGCGTTCTTTCCAAACCAAGGTC
>DASPRY010000146.1:0-4684 GCA_035624215.1 Terriglobales bacterium | reverse complement strand
GTTTTCGGCTCTGGCATGGCTAACGGCAACTCGCAATATACGCGACACTCCCCGCCGATGTCAGCCTTTGAGGAGGGTGCGCGTGGACAAGCACCTGATTCGCGATTGCCCTTGCACGCTCACGCGGGTTAAAAGCCAGTCAATACAGGTAAATCTTTGTAAAGACTTGGGGCCATACAGGGTTTGGGAATAAGATTGATTTTGAAGGGGATTGAACAGATCGGTCTCCGCAGCAGCATGGCACCTTCCGCAACCCAAGCTGGTAGCGGCACGTCCAACTGTTGGGAACTGTTCAACTTGATTCGGCTGTTTTCACACTTTCATCTCACAGAAGAGGGCATAAATGATAGATAAACCCGGTGTGCCGGCGCCCCGACATCCGGAGACGAAGCGTGGAGTTCTGACTGGGCCGGCAAGGCAATTCGGTGTGTCATCCAGGTTTCTGCTGCCACTTGGCTTAATGTCCTGTTGGCTGCTGCTTAGCTGTTCAGGCGGCGACCCCAAGTCGGGTGCGGCTCGTGCCAATGTCGCCCAACCGGTGCCCGTCTCCGTTTCTACCGTCGAGCGGCAGGATATGCCTTACTACCTCACCGGCTTGGGCTCAGTGTCAGCTTTTTACACCGACAGCATTAAGACCCGCGTCGATGGCGAGCTGGTTGAGGTCAACTTCAAGGAAGGCCAGTTCGTCAACAAAGGCGACCTTCTGGTGGTGATTGATCCTCGTCCTTATCAGGTGGCCTTGGAACAGGCCCAGGCTGCCCTATTCAAAGATCAGGCTTCGCTGCGCGATGCCAAGCTGAATTACGAGCGATACAAAGGTTTGCTCCAGAACTCGGGCGCCATGTCGCAGCAGCAGGTTGACACTCAGGGCAGCCTCGTTGACCAGCTTGAGGGGGCGGTCCGTACCGACCAGGCCGCCATCGATAATGCCAAGCTTAACCTCGTCTACTGCCACATCACCTCCCCAATCAGTGGGCGAGTAGGCCTCCGGCTGGTGGATCCGGGCAATATTGTGCATGCCACGGACACCAACCCGCTGCTGATCATCACCCAACTACAGCCCATCGCAGTGCTGTTTACGCTTCCGGAAGATCAACTGCCCACGGTGGCACAGCATATGGCGAAGAACACGCTCCAAGTCGATGCCTATAGCCGTGACGACCAAACCAAGCTGGCCACAGGAAAGCTATTGACCATCGACAACCAGATCGATCAGACCACAGGCACCGGCCGTCTAAAGGCAGTTTTTGATAACAGGGAAAATGCACTCTGGCCGAATCAGTTTGTGAATGTACATTTGCTGTTAGAAGTGCGCAAGAACAGCACGGTCATTCCGGCTGCAGCCATTCAACGTGGACCGCAAGGCACGTACGTGTTTGTGGCCAAGCCGGATCACACGGCAGAGATTAAGCCGGTCACCATCGCGTTCATCCAGGAGAACCTGGCCAACATCGCCAGCGGCGTGGCACCCGGCGATGTCGTGATCACCGACGGGCAGGACAAGTTACAGGAAGGCAGCACCATCCAGGTTCGAACTCCGGCTGCGCCGACAAACCAGCCTCAAACCACAGCATCGCCGCAAAGTGCGCCGGCCTCGAGCAATTCGCAACCGACTGGGCAGAGTGCAGGAAGTTCGAGCAAATGAATCCGTCCCGCATCTTTATTTTGCGTCCAGTGGCCACTGCGCTGCTGATGGTCGCCATCATGCTCGTCGGCATCGTGGCCTACCGGCAGCTTCCGGTCTCAGCTCTGCCGGAGGTCGATTATCCCACCATTCAGGTCATGACCTTTTATCCGGGCGCCAACCCGGATGTGATGGCCTCGTCTGTGACTGCACCCCTGGAGCGGCAATTCGGTCAGGTTCCCGGCCTGACCCAGATGACCTCGACCAGTTCCTTCGGCAGCTCGGTAATTACTCTGCAGTTCGGTCTCGATCAGAACATCGACGTCGAAGAACAGCAGGTCCAGGCAGCCATCAATGCCGCTCAAACCTATCTTCCCACCGACCTTCCCAACCCGCCGATTTATAGCAAGGTGAATCCCGCTGATGCCCCGATTCTGACCTTGGCGCTTACATCGAAATCACTCCCTCTTTCGAAAGTGGAGGATCTCGCCGACACCGCTCTGGCACAGAAGATTTCGCAAGTCACTGGCGTAGGCTTAGTTTCAATCAGCGGCGGCCAAAAGCCGGCAGTTCGAATCCAGGCAAATCCCACGACTCTCGCAGCGTACGGTTTGAGCCTCGAAGATGTGCGTACGGCTTTGGCAGCCGCCAATGTCGACCAGGCCAAAGGCACGCTCAATGGTCCGCGACAGTCATTCACCATCGGTGCGAATGATCAACTGCTTGCCGGCGATCAGTACCGGCCGATCGTTATCGCCTATCGAAATGGTTCCCCGGTGCGGCTGTCCGATGTGGCGACCGTGACGGATGGCGTCGAGAACGCCATGCAAGCGGCGTGGATGAACCTCGACCCCGCCGTCATTATGAACATCCAGCGTCAACCGGGCGCAAACATCATCAGCGTGGTAGACCGCATCAAGAAGCTTCTCCCACAGCTGCAAGCTGGATTGCCCGCGGCGGTTAATGTCTCCATTCTTACCGACCGCACTGAAACCATTCGCGCTTCGGTGAAAGACGTTCAGTTCGAGTTGATGCTCACCGTGGTCCTGGTTGTCATGGTGATTTTCCTTTTCCTACGCAATCTCCCGGCCACCACCATACCCAGCGTCACCGTTCCGCTCTCGATTGTCGGCACCTTCGGTGTGATGTACTTGCTCGGTTATAGCTTGAACAACCTCACGCTGATGGCGTTGACCATTTCCACCGGCTTTGTGGTCGACGATGCCATCGTGATGATCGAAAACATCTCCCGCTTCCTCGAGGAAGGCGATTCGCCGCTTGACGCAGCCTTGAAAGGTGCCGGGCAGATTGGCTTCACGATTGTTTCGCTGACGGTCTCGCTCATCGCGGTATTGATTCCCCTATTATTCATGGGCGATATTGTCGGCCGACTCTTTCGCGAGTTCGCGGTCACTTTGGCAGTGACTATCTTGGTGTCCGCCGTGGTGTCGCTGACGTTGACACCCATGATGTGCGCCAAGCTGCTCCAGCATACTGACCCGGCAAAACAAACCCGCTTCTACCTAGCGTCAGAAACCTTTTACAACCGGGTAATCGAGTTCTATGGCCGCACCCTTAGGTTTGTTCTCCGCCATCAGACCACCACATTGCTGGTCACCGTTGCCACCTTGATACTGACTTTGTTCTTGTATGTGATCGTGCCCAAGGGCTTCTTTCCTGTTCAAGATACGGGTGTAATTCTTGGCATCTCCCAGGCCCCGCAGAGTGTTTCCTTCAATTCGCTGGCGGAGCATCAACAGGAACTGGCTCGAATTATTCTGCAGGATCCCGACGTTGCCAGTCTTTCTTCCTTCATTGGCCTGGACGGTATCAACCTGACGCCCAACACAGGCCGGATTCAGATCAACTTGAAACCTCGGGATGAGCGCAGCGCGAGCGCGTCGGAGATTATTTTGCGTTTGCAACCGAAACTGGCGCAGGTTCAGGGCATCACGCTGTTTATGCAGCCGGTTCAGGACCTCACCGTGGAAGACCGGGTGAGCCGCACCCAATTCCAGTACACAATGGAGGATACCGACGCCCGCGAGTTGTCGAGGCTGTCGGCACAATTGGTGGACAAACTGCGCACCCTTCCGGAATTGCGCGACGTGGCCAGCGACGAGCAAACTGGCGCCCTCGAGGCGGACGTAGTCATTGATCGTGACACGGCATCACGGCTGGGTATTCTCCCGGCACAAATTGACAACACGCTTTACGACGCCTTCGGACAGCGGCAGGTCTCGACCATTTTCACCCAGCTGAATCAGTATCATGTGGTGTTGGAAGTGGATCCGCAATTCCAGCAAAACCCAGGATCGTTCAAGGATCTATATGTGAAATCGAACGCCGGCATGCAGGTGCCGCTTTCCGCTTTTACCCAGATCCATACCTCGCCCACTTCGCTGGCCGTGAACCATCAGGGGCAGTTTCCAGTCGTCACGCTGTCGTTCAACCTCGCTCCCGGGAAATCGCTGGGCGATGCAACCAAGGCCATCGACCAGGCGGAAAAAGAAATTGGTATGCCGCCGAGCGTGCACACCGCCTTCCAGGGAACGGCAGCAGCATTCCGCAATTCGCTTTCCAGCGAACCGTGGCTGATTGTGGCCGCGATCGTGACCGTCTATATCGTGCTGGGCGTGCTTTACGAAAGCTACATCCACCCCATTACGATTCTTTCCACCTTGCCTTCGGCCGGCGTGGGCGCGATCCTGGCGCTCTTGATCACCGGCAATGATCTGGGTGTGGTGGCAATTATCGGCATCATCCTGCTGATCGGCATCGTGAAAAAGAATGCCATCATGATGATCGACTTCGCGCTCGAAGCCGAACGCGTCGAGCACAAACCTCCAGAAGAAGCAATTTTCCAGGCTGCGCTGCTCCGATTCCGTCCCATCATGATGACCACCATGGCCGCACTGCTCGGCGGATTGCCGCTGGCCTTGGGCAGAGGCACGGGATCGGAGTTGCGGCATCCTCTGGGAATCACCATCGTAGGTGGTTTGATCCTCAGCCAGACACTCACTTTGTACACCACCCCAGTGGTCTATCTCTGGTTTGACC
>DASPRY010000193.1:0-2773 GCA_035624215.1 Terriglobales bacterium | reverse complement strand
GGGCGGCTTCGGCTAAGAAGCCATGATCCCCACTCAACACAACCACCCAAAGTGACTCACTGGTCGGGCGGCGGAGACATCCGCCGCCCAGCCTGGCTTCCCGTCAAGCCTTGCTAGCAATCACCTTGACTAACTCCGCCTCACGACTCCCTGCGTCAAGCTCTTTGTGTTCTATGCCGCCCAGACGACGCTTGCTAAAAAATAATCTCGATATCCGCAAAATCGCCCCTCGTCTTCCGCCTACCTATCGATCTTCGCATAATATAGTTCAGCCAAGCGCCAAGCAGGATTGTTGCCAGCACGCCGCCAGGATGCGCCGACGCCGCCGGATGCGTCTCAATGCCCGGCGTGCGCGATCGTCCAGCTCCCAGTAGTCCCGAGGGCAGACGTTGGGCAGTTCGTGTTGCTTCCAGTAGCCCCAGAGGTATTCCACCGGGTTCAGCTCCGGCGCATAGGCCGGCAGATACTCGGTACAGATCCAGTGCTTGTGCTCCTCAATCCACTGCTGGGTCATCCGGCTCTTATGGGCGGACAGCCGATCCCAGATCACCAGCACCGGCCGCCGCAGGTAGCGCTTCAGGTGTCCCAGGAACTCAATCACCTGCGGACTGCGGATGCTCTTCGGAAACAACTGGAAGTAGAAATTCCAGAACGTCAGGCCCGCTACCGCCGACAGGGTTTCATAGTTGAAGTTGAAATCCAGCACCGGGGTTTGGCCGCGCTTGGCCCACGTCCGCACCCGATGCGGCCGCTGGCTTAGCCCGCTCTCGTCGAGGAAGACGATCATGCGCCCCTCTTTTCGGGCTTTTTTTTAATCTGGGGCCACTCCACCTTCTTCCAATGTTGAATGGCCTTCTCATTCCGCTCGCGCGCCCGTCCCACCGGCCGCTGGCAACTCCACTTCAACTGGCGCAGAATCTTCCACACATGGCCGCTGTGGTAGCGAACCCCAAACTCCTTTTCGATCAGATGCCCCACTCGCCACAGCGTCCACAGCGGCGTCTCATAGCCCAGAGCTTCCGGTCCCTTCAGCAGGCCTTGCTCCAGTCCCTCGGCCCCCTGCTTGGCCCGCACCCGCGCCCACCGGTTCACGCTGGTGTGACTTACCTCCACCCGGCGGGCGACTTCCGACTCGTTCAGCCCCTGATCCAGCAAACGCACCGCCTGCAGGCGGCGACGCTCCAAAGCTTTAAAGTCTCGACGTACTCCCTTAGGGTTTCCCATGCCGACATAGATGCCAGCAGAGCCTCTTCTGTTGCACTATATTATGCGACATTCAATAAGTGCAGCGGCATCACGGGCCGCTCAATAACTCAATAAGGAGAAGTGAAATCAGCGCTGTCCCAAGAAAATCTCGGCGCCTGATCTTAACTCGCTGAAGGCGCGAAAGTAAGTGGACGGAATGGCATTTTTCGATTTCAAATTTCTGCGGTCCTTTTGCCATCATTCTGCTGCTTTGCAGTCCATGCCGGAGGCAGCAGGTGAATCTGGGTCGCAGTGTTTTCTCTCAGCTTTTGGATTTCCTCCCGACTTACCACTTTCAGCTTTGCGTCGATCGCTACCAAGGCAATCGTTACGTGAAAGACTTCTCCTGTTGGGATCAGTTCCTTTGCTTGATGTTCGCGCAACTGACCTATCGCCGCAGCTTGCGCGACATCGAAGCTTGTCTCCGTGCTCAGCAACCCAAGCTGTATCACATGGGTTTCCGGGGACACGTTTCCCGCAACACCCTGGCTCACGCCAACGAGGTTCGCGATTGGCGGATCTACCGCGACTTTGCCCAAGTGCTGATCCGCAGGGCGCGCGACCTTTACTACCAGGAGTCTTTCGGCGTGGATTTGTCCGAGACGGTGTATGCTTTCGACTCCACGACCATCGATTTGTGCCTCTCGCTCTTCCCTTGGGGGAAGTTTCGTCGTCGCAAAAGTGCGGTCAAGTTGCATACGCTCCTCGATGTGCGCGGCACCATTCCGACCAATGTTTACGTGACTGGCGGCCAAGTCCACGATGTCAATCTGCTCGACGAACTCCTGCTGGAACCGGGAACTTTTTACTTGCTCGACCGCGGTTATGTGGACTTCGCTCGTCTCCATCTCTTCACCCAAGCTTGCGCTTTTTTCGTGACTCGCGCCAAAAAGAACTTGCAGTTCTATCTGCGCACCTCCCGTCCCGTCGATCGCTCCAGTGGTTTGCGCTGCGACCAAACCATCCGTCTCACTGGCATCCGTACGGCGAAACGCTATCCCGACACGCTGCGTCGTATCGTGTACTTCGACGCCGAGAAGGAGTCCCGGCTAACCTTTCTGACCAACAATTTTCTCCTGCTGCCTCTGACCATCGCGCAACTCTATCGAGTCCGTTGGCAGGTGGAATTGTTCTTTCGCTGGATCAAACAGCACCTGCGCATCAAGGCTTTCTACGGCACCTCCGAGAACGCCGTCAAGACCCAAGTGTGGGTCGCCCTTTCGGCTTACGTCTTGGTGGCTATCGCCAAAAAGCAACTGCGGCTGGACCTGAGCCTCTATCAAATTCTGGAAATTCTCAGCGTCACGATTTTCGAAAAAGCCCCGATTTTAGAGGGTTTTTCCAATTTCAACGATCGATCTCCCGAGGTCGAACCCGCGATCCAATTGAGCCTGCTCGACTTTTAATGGGACAGCACTGATTTGCAATCATAAAGATGTTGGCTTCGTTCGAAAGCCCTGTTGATTCTAAACGAGTCTTAGGCTTCGACCGCACGTTTCTTGTGAGCGCCATCGCCTTCACGGCCTGC